>DASSHZ010000019.1:0-53360 GCA_035692425.1 Nocardioidaceae bacterium | reverse complement strand
CGGCGAGGACACCGAGAACGCCCTGCGAGCCAGCGCCAGCGCCGTCGAGATCCTGCGTCATCGAGACCTGGCCGAGCTGAGCAGCGCGGAGCGCATCCGGCTGGCCCGGCTCTTCGGTGCGCTGCGCGCCCGACCGCCGATGCGCCGCTCCTCCCGCCGGATACCGCGCCGGCGGGGCGAGGTCGATGGCCGCCGTACCCTCCGCGACGAGATCCGCCGGGGCGGCGAACCGGCCCGGCTCCGCTTTCGCGGCCGCGGCCGCCGCAGTCGGCGGATCGTCATCCTGCTCGACGTCTCCGGCTCGATGGCGCCGTACGCCGACAGCCTGCTCCGGTGGGCGCATGTGGTCGCCGTCGCCAACCGCCCGCGCACCGAGGTCTTCACCGTCGGCACCCGGCTGACCCGGGTCACCGCCGCCATGCGGCTGCGCGACGGCGAGGCGGCGGTCGCTGCCGCGGGCCGGCTGGTGCCCGACTGGTCGGGAGGGACCCGGCTCGGCGAGTCCGTGAAGGTCTTCCTGGACCGGTGGGGGCAGCGGGGCGTGGCGCGTGGAGCGGTCGTGGTGGTGCTCAGCGACGGCTGGGAGCGCGGTGACGCCGGACTCCTCGGCGAGCAGATGCAGCGGCTGCGTCGGCTGGCGCACCGGGTGGTGTGGATCAACCCGCACTCCGGCAAGGAGGGCTACCAGCCGGTGCAGAGCGGCATCTCGGCGGCCCTGCCCTTCCTGGACGATCTGCTGGCCGGGCACAGCATGGCGACCTTCGAGGAGGCGCTGGAGGTGATCGCGAGTGCGTGACGTCTTACCGCAGCTGCTCGAGTGGTGGCGGACCGGCCAGCCCGTCGGGGTTGGGACCGTCGTCGCCACCTTCAAGTCGGCTCCGCGCGAGCCCGGGGCAGCCATGCTGGTGGGACCCGACGGCGAAGCCGTCGGGTCGGTTTCGGGCGGGTGCGTGGAGGGCGCGGTCTACGAGCTCTCCCAGCAGGTGCTCCGCGACCGACACCCGGTGCTGCAGCGCTACGGGGTCAGCGACGAGGACGCCTTCGCGGTCGGGCTGACCTGCGGCGGGATCCTCGACGTGTTCGTCGAGGCGGTCGATCAGGGGTCTTTTCCCGAGCTCGGGGAGGTGGCCGACGACATCGCCGCGGGCCGCCCGGTCGCGGTCGCTACGGTCGTCGCGCACGAGGACGTCCCCTGGGTGGGCCGCCGGCTCGTTGTACGCCCGGAGGACGACGGCCGGGCGGTGCTCGGCTCGCTGGGCTCCGAACGGGCCGACGCCGCCGTCACCGCGGACGCCCGCGGGCTGCTCGCCAGCGGGCGCAACGAGACGCTGCACTACGGACCGGACGGCCAGCGTCGCGGCGAGGGCATGGCGGTGTTCGTCACGTCGTACGCGCCGAAGCCCCGGATGCTCGTCTTCGGCGCGATCGACTTCGCGGCCGCGGTCGCCCGCGTCGGCTCCTTCCTCGGCTACCACGTGACGGTCTGCGACGCCCGCCCGGTGTTCGCCACCCACAGCCGGTTCCCGGACGCGGACGAGGTCGTCGTCAAGTGGCCGCACCGCTATCTCCGGGAGGAGGCCGAAGCCGGCCGCGTCGACGGCCGCACCGTGCTGTGCGTACTGACGCACGACCCGAAGTTCGACGTGCCGCTGCTCGAGGTCGCGCTGCGGCTGCCGGCCGTCGCGTACGTCGGGGCGATGGGCTCGCGGCGCACCCACCGGGACCGGCTGGACCGGCTGCGCGAGGCCGGCCTCACCGAGGACGAGCTGGCCCGGATGGCCAGCCCGGTCGGGCTCGACCTCGGCGCGCGCACCCCCGAGGAGACCGCGGTCAGCATCGCGGCGGAGATCATCGCGCTGCGCTGGGGCGGAAGCGGCGACCGGCTGTCTGCGCTGGACGTGCCGATGCACCACGCCGCGCCGCTGGCCGCCCCCGCGGACTGAGCCCTGGAGACCAGATTCGTGGGCCGCTGCGCGCGTGCCCGGCGCGGGGCTGCGCCCACGAATCCGGGGCGGGGACGTACCGCACGAATCCCTCCGGACCCGACGTCTCAGTCGCACGCCGGCGGGGTTGCGGACAGCGGCCCGGCGCGGTTGGGTGAGAAGGTGCCCGTCGGCTCGCCGAGCGCACCGCGACGAGCGCGCGCACGGTCGATCCAGCGACGAGAGGTGGCACTCCGATGAAGGTCAGCATGGTCGTGGACGGCGTCCGCTACAGCGACGACGTCGAGCCGCGCACGCTGCTCGTGCACTACCTGCGCGAGCAGGTGGGCAAGACCGGCACGGTGGTCGGTTGCGACACCAGCAACTGCGGGGCCTGCACGGTGCACCTGGACGGGCGCAGCGTCAAATCGTGCAGCGTCCTGGCGGTGCAGGCCGACGGTCACGAGGTCGACACCATCGAAGGCCTGGCGAGCGACGGCGTACTTCATCCGATGCAGCAGGCCTTCCATGAGAACCACGCCCTGCAGTGCGGATACTGCACCCCGGGCATGATCATGCAGAGCATCGACCTGCTCAAGGAGAACCCGCACCCCACCGAGCAGGAGGTGCGCGAGGGCCTGGAGGGCAACCTCTGCCGGTGCACCGGATACCAGAACATCGTCAAAGCGGTCCTCAGCGTGGCGGAGGCGAGCAGCTCATGACCACGACCGCGGACCGCCGGAGTGCCGAGATCGGCGCGCCGCGCACTCGCAAGGAGGACCGGCATCTCCTCACCGGCCGCACCCGGTGGACCGCCAACA
The DNA here is from genome assembly GCA_035692425.1 of Nocardioidaceae bacterium. GTDB lineage: Bacteria > Actinomycetota > Actinomycetes > Propionibacteriales > Nocardioidaceae > DASSHZ01. The sequence goes on along the minus strand of DASSHZ010000019.1, from coordinate 50,617 downwards.
TCACCTTGCCCGGCATGTTGCACCTGGCCATGGTCCGTAGCACGGTCGCGCATGCGCGGATCACCGGCATCGACACGTCCGCGGCGAAGCGGGCACCCGGCGTCGCGGGCGTCTTCACCGGCACGGAGATCGCGGACGCCCAGGGCGCCAGCCTGCCCTGCGTCTGGCCGGTCACACCGGATCAGGTGGCGCCGCCACACCCGGCGATGGCGGTCGAGACGGTCAACTTCCTAGGCGAGATCGTCGCCTGCGTGGCTGCGCGCAGCGCGACCGAGGCCCGCGACGCCGCCGAGCTGGTCGACGTCGAGTACGGCGAGCTGCCGGTCGTCACCGACCTCGCCGTGGCGGCCGCTGACCAGGAGGTGATCCATCCCGACCTGGGCACGAACCGTTCCGCGCACTGGGTGTTCGATTCGGCTGCGGCGGGCACCGGGGGCGACGTCGACTCGGCGATCTCCGCCGCGCGCGAGAGCGGGGTGGTCGTCGAGCGGACCTACCGCCAGCAACGGGTGATCCCCGCCTTCATGGAGCCCCGGTCGGTCGCGGTCGACCCGACCGGTGAGCAGACCACGGTTTGGTCGTCCACGCAGATCCCGCACATCCTCAAGCTGATCCTGGCGATGACCACCGGGCTCCCGGAGTCGAAGCTGCGCGTGGTCGCCCCGGACGTCGGTGGCGGCTTCGGCGGCAAGCTCGAGGTCACGCCGGAGGAGATGATCACGCTGGTGGTGGCCGGCCGGCTTGGCAAGCCATGCGCCTACGCCGAGACGCGCAGCGAGTCGCTGATGGGCGCCCACCACGGCCGCGACCAGATCCAGAAGCTGACGCTGGCCGCGACCAGGGACGGCACCGTGACGGCGTTCAAGGTCGAGCTCACGGCGAACATGGGCGCCTACCTCGGGCTCACGACGCCGGGCATCCCGATCCTGGGTGCCTTCATGTACAACGCGATCTACAAGTTCCCCGCATACCGGTTCACCTGCGACAACGTGTTCACCAACACGGTCTGGACCGACGCCTACCGGGGCGCGGGCCGGCCCGAGGCGACGTTCGCGATCGAGCGGATGATGGACGAGCTCGCGGCCGAGCTGGACCTGGAGCCGTTGGCCCTGCGGGAGAAGAACTGGATCCGCCATGAGGAGTTCCCGTTCACCACGGTCGCCGGCATGGAGTACGACTCGGGCAACTACGAGGCCGCGACCGCGAAGGCCCGCGACCTGTTCGGGTACGACGACCTGCGGGCCGAGCAGGCCAAGCGGCGCGCGGACGGCGACCCGGTCCAGCTGGGGATCGGCATCTCGACGTACACGGAGATGTGCGGGCTGGCGCCGTCCCGGGTGCTCGGGGCGCTGAGCTTCGGGTCAGGCGGCTGGGAGCACGCCAGCATCCGGATGCTCCCCACCGGGAAGGTCGAGGTCGTCGCCGGGGTCAGCCCGCACGGTCAGGGGCATGAGACGTCGTGGAGCCAGATCGTGGCCGACCGGCTCGGGGTGCCGTTCGAGGACGTCGAGATCCTGCACGGCGACACCGGCGTGTCCGCCCGGGGCCTGGACACCTACGGATCGCGGACCCTCGTCGTCGGCGGCATCGCCGTCGTCAAGGCGATCGACAAGGTGATCGAGAAGGCGCGGCCGATCGCGGCGCACCTGCTGGAGGCCGACCCCGACGACCTGGAGTTCGCCAACGGCACGTTCACGGTCAAGGGCACCGGCAAGGGCAAGCACATCTCGGAGTTGGCGCTCGCGGTGTTCCTGGCGCACGACCTTCCCGACGGGGTGGAGGCCTCGCTGGACGCCGAGGCGACGTTCGACCCGGCCAACTTCTCGTTCCCGCACGGCACCCATCTGTGCGCGGTAGAGGTCGACACCGAGACCGGCCGGACCACGATCCGCCGCTACGTCGCGGTCGACGACTGCGGCGTCGTCGTCAACCCGATGCTGGTCGACGGTCAGGTGCACGGCGGGCTGGCGCAGGGCATCTCGCAGGCGCTGTTCGAGGAGGCGCTGTACGACGAGAACGGCACGCTGGTGACCGGGTCGTTCGTCGACTACCTGCTGCCAAGCGCGGCCGACCTGCCGTCTTACCTGACCGATCGGACCGAGACGCCGGCCACCAGTAACCCGCTTGGTGTGAAGGGGGTCGGCGAGGCCGGCACGATCGCGGCGACGCCGTGCGTCGTCAACGCGATAGTCGACGCCGTTCGTCACCTGGGTGTCGACGACGTGCCGATGCCCTGTACGCCGCAGCGGGTCTGGGCGGCAATCGACCAAGCCCGGGAGAGATCGGCGGCACGGCCGTCAGGAGGTGCGCAATGATTCCCGCAGCGTTCGACTACCAGGCGCCCGACACGGTTGCCGACGCGCTGGCCGCGCTCTCGTCCGGCGCCGACGAGGTGAAAGTGCTGGCCGGCGGGCAGAGCCTGATCCCGGTCCTCCGCCTCCGGATGGCAGCGCCGAGCCTGATCGTCGACCTCGGCCGGATCCCCGAGCTTAGCGGGGTCAGCGACGACGGCGACGCGATCATGATCGGGGCGATGACCACGCACGACCAGGTCACGCACGACCCGCTGATCGCCGAGCATGCCGCGCTGCTGGCCAGGGCGGCCGAGACCGTGGCCGACCCGCAGGTGCGACATCTCGGCACGTTCGGCGGCTCGCTGGCCCATGCCGACCCCGCGGGCGACATGCCGGCCGCCGCCCTGGCGCTTAACGCCGAGATGATGATCACCGGCAGCCAGGGGGAGCGGACCGTGGCGGCGAAGGACTTCTTCGTCGGTCTCTTCGAGACCGCGGTCGGGGAGGACGAGATCCTCACCAGCATCCGGGTGCCCAAGCACACCGGCTGGGGGAGCCACTACGAGAAGTTCAACCGGGTGGCGCAGCAGTGGTCGATCGTCGGCGTCGCCGCGACGCTGCGGCTGGACGGCGGTACCATCGCCGAGGCCGGCATCGCGCTCACCAATATGGGCCTCACCCCCATCCGGGCGTCCGCGGTCGAGCAGGCGCTCGTTGGGCGGCCCCCCAACGAGGACGCGGTCCGGCAGGCGGCCGAGCAGGCCGCGGCCGGTACCCACCCGCCAAGCGACGCCAACGGCGACGCGGACTACCGCCGCCATCTGGCGGCCGTGCTCACTCGTCGGGCCGTGCTTGCCGCGGCCGGCTGACGAGGGCCCTCGGGCGCCCGGCGCGCTCGTCCCGGGGCCGTGACCGCGGCTGCACCGGCCGGCGGAGCGGAGGGCCGAGCCGTCGGCGAGTGAGCCGAGTCCGGGCCGATCGGACCGGGTAGGCCGAGTAGGCGACCGGTAGCGTGGCCCGGGGCGCCCTAACGAGGAGGTTCGCCATGGAGCTCACGCACAGCTTCACCGTTCCAGCGTCGGTCGAGAACGCGTGGGCGGCCTTCAACGACCTCGACCGGATCGCGCCGTGCTTCCCCGGCGCGTCGCTCTCGTCGTACGACGGGGAGTCCTTCACCGGCGCTTGCAAGGTCAAGGTCGGGCCCATCTCCCTGCAGTACACCGGCTCCGGCAAGTTCCTCGCCCGCGACGAGGCTGCCCACCGAGCCGTGGTTGAGGCGAAGGGCAAGGACCGCCGCGGCAACGGCACGGCCACGGCGAAAGTCACCGCCTCGCTGGAGGCCGCCGAGGAGCACCTGACACGGGTGACGGTGCAGACGGACCTGGCGATCACCGGCAAGCCGGCCCAGTTCGGCCGCGGCGTGATGCAGGACGTCGGAGACAAGCTGCTCGGCCAGTTCGCGAACTGCCTCGAGCGCAAGCTCGCCAACGGTCAGGCCGATGCCGGGGGACAGCCAGGCGAGGGGCAACCGGCCGATGGTGCCGCGGCCGAGGGGCGAGTGGGTGCGGCCGCAGCGGATGAAGCGGGCCCGGCGCCGGCCGCGAACGCCGACGGTGCCAGCGCGGATGCCGCGGCCGCAGTGACGGCCTCGGCCGCCGCTTCCGGGATGGCCGGTGCGGCCGCCCCGGCTGCGGCAGCGCTAGCCGCCGACTCCGGGCAGGCGGCCCACGTCGACCGGCCCAGCGCAGGCACCGCGCCGACCGGTGCGCCAGGCCAAGCGGAGGTGACTCCCGGGGACGCCGACCAGGAGAGCGGCAAGCATCGGGCGGCCCGGGTGCCGAGCGGCTCGCCGGTCGAGGACTTCGCGGAGCCGGCCGAGCTAGACCTCGGCGCGACCGTGCTGCCGATCCTGGCCCGGCGCTACGCGCCGTTCCTCGGCGCCGCCCTGCTCCTGCTGGTGCTCCTGCGCGTCCTCGTGCGCCGCCGGCACTGAACGCCTGGAGCCGCCGCTCCGCGGCTGCTGCGCGTCCCCATGCTGGCACCCCGCTCCGAGACTCTGGCCAGCAGGCTCGAGGTCAACTCGGGGACGGCGGGGCCGGTGGTGGCGGCAGCTCGCCGAGAGGGGCGACCACCTCCCCGGATTGCGAGCAGACCCAGCGTGGATCGGGGCCAAGTTCGGGGTGGATGCTTAGGCTGTGCTCGGCCGGGTCAGCGCACGCGCACACCGGCCAGCGGGTGGCCTCGTCGAAGAGCGTGTCCTGCACGTCCTGGGCGACCAGCCCCTCGACGTACCGCGCTCCCTCGGCCCACTGCGACACCCACCACCGGCGTTGGGCGATGCAGTCCTCCAGCACGGACACGACGTGGGCGTTGTCGAGCCCCCGGGTGACTAGGTCGCGCAGCACGAGCGCGCGGGCATTCATCAGCGGGTCTGCCGCGGTCACGCCCTCCATGGTGGCAGCCTTGTGTACGTCATGACGCAGCGGCAGGCGGACGGCGACCGACCAGCGTCGCTCGAGGTGGTGACGACGCACCCCAGCGACGCCGAGCAGGCCCAGGCTGGGGGTGCCGATCGGCTGCATGCCTGTGTCATGACCAGCGGCGAAGCCACCTCGCCGGAGCCGGCCGAGCTGAGTGCGATCGTGCGCGCGACGGACCTGCCGGTCCGGGTGACGCTGCGCCTCTCGGCCGGCTTCACGACCCAGGGCGGTGAGTTCACCCGGCTGGTGGGGTTGGCGGAAAGCTACCTGTCCTTGGGCGCAGAGGGCTGTTGTCTCGGCTTCCTGACCCCCGACGTCGACGTTGACGCGGAGGTCTGCGCGGCGCTCATGGCGGAGCTGCCGGGGGTCCCGTGGACCTTCGACAGCACCTTCGACCGGTCTCTCGATCCGCGACTGGCCTGGCGCGCGCTGGCTGGACTGCCCGGCCTGGACGCGGTGCACACGGCCGGCTCGGTGGCCGGTACGGCGACCGGTTACGACGACGTGGTGCAGCTCGCGGGGGCCGACCCCGAGTTCGCCGCGGTGGCGGTCGCCGCCGGCGATATCCCCGCCGAGGTCGTGCCCTGGCTGGTCCGGGCCGGCGTATACCGCCTGCACCTCGGTGCCGCGGTCCGGCCCGGCGGCTCGTGGTCCAAGGCGCATGTCGACGCCGGGTTCGTCCGCTCATGGCGGCTGCTGCTGGACGATGCGGTGGCTCGCGGCACCGGGCGCCGTACCGCCGGTTGAGGCTTGAGCCGCCGGTGATCCTGATCGACCCGCCGGCCTGGCCGGCCCGCGGCCGGCTGTGGTCGCACCTCGTCAGCGACGTGAGCCTGGCCGAGCTGCACGGTTTCGCGGCCGACCACGGGCTCCCGCGCCGCGGCTTCGAGCGCGACCACTACGACGTCCCGGAGACGGCGTACGCCGCGCTGGTGGCGGCCGGTGCGGTGCCGGTGAGCGCCCGGGAGGTCGTCCGCCGGCTGAGAGCGAGCGGGTTGCGGGTGCCGAAGAAGGGTTCGATGGGCCGGCGGGCGGCCGGGCGAGAGCTGCTTCGTCCGCCGCGGCTGCGCGCCGGAGACCTCGTCGCCGTCGTCTCGATGGCCGGTCCGGTGCTCGCGGACCGGTTGGCAGCCGGCATAGCCCGGCTGCACGGCTGGGGCCTGCGGGTGCAGCCGGCTCCGCACGTGCTCGATCGCGACGACCGGCTCGACTACCTGGCCGCCGACGACGCGGCCAGGGCGGCCGACTTCACGGCTGCCTGGCTGGATCCCGAGGTGCGCGCGGTCGTGCTGGCCCGAGGCGGCTACGGCACCGACCGCGCGCTCGACCGGCTCGACTGGCGACGGCTGGCCGAGGCGGAGCCAAAGGTCGTGGTGGGCTTCTCCGACGTCACCGCGCTGCATCAGGCCATCGCACAGTGGCTCGGGCTGGTCACCGTCCACGGACACGTCGTCACCTCGCTCGGGTCGGCGGCCGACTCCAGCGCGGAGGCGCTCCGCCTGCTGCTGATGGAGCCGGACATGGTGACCGACCTCTTCGCCGGGCAGGCGGTCGCGGCGGTGGTGGGCGGTGCTGCCGAAGGCGTGTTGGTCGGTGGGAACCTGGCGCTGCTGGCGGCCGAGGTCGGCACGCCGTCGAGCCGGTCGGCGTACGGCGCCATCGTGGTACTGGAGGACGTGGGTGAGGAGCCCTACCGGCTCGACCGGATGCTCACCCAACTGCTGCGGTCGGGTTGGTTCGAAGGCGTTCGAGGCGTCGTCCTCGGGGCCTTCGTCGACTGCGGTGACCCGGCCGCGGTGTCGGCCACCTTGTTCGACCGGCTGGTACCACTCGGCGTACCGATGGTCACAGGGGTCGACCTCGGGCACACGGACTCGACGATTGCGGTGCCGCTCGGCGTACGGGCTCGGCTCGACGCCGACAGGACCACGTTGGTGCTGCGTGCGCCTCCGCTGACGTGACCGCGTGGCGCACCCCTGGTCGTTGCGTCCGACCGAGCGGGTGCAGTCGCGCGCGGTCTGTTGTACGTCGGGCGCGCGTCTGCGCCGAGGCGATGGGTGCGTCGTGAACCGACAGGTCGTCGAGGAACCGCAGCGCCACGACCGCGCGCTGTCTCGCCGGCAGGGCAGCCAGCCAGCGGGCGACGAAGCCAGCCGCTCGGCGAATCGGTGGCTGCTGACCACTTGAGCCTGGGGAGGGTGGAGCCGAAGCTGGGCGGTAAGTGTTGGGATAGCTGGCCGTGGCCGGAAAGGCGGTTCAGCCGCGGATGAGGGCGAGCTCGCGCTCGATGTTGGCGCGGGCGGGGGCCTCCCAGTTGGCGCGTCCGTACGGCGTGTGGAACAGGGCCGGGCGGGCCAGCAGCCGGCCGAGCACGTCGGCGCGCCCGCGCCGGAACACGGTCTCGCGCAGGTGGTGGTACTCCGCCCGGATCTCGAGTGCGTAGTCGTCGTACCGGTCGGCAGGCGAGGCCAGGATCGAGAGGTCGGCATCGGACAGCACCGCTCCGTTGACATCGCCGGCGGCAACCGCGTGGTCTCGGGTGAGCCGGACCAGCCGAGCCACCTCCGTCGTCGTCTCCTCGTCGAAGTCGTAGGCCGGCAGGACGGACTCGGCGAGCCGAGCCGAGGCCTCCTCGTTGTCGGCGGCCGGGATCTCGTAAACGGCGTCGTGGAACCACGCCGCGAGGGTCACGGCCCGCCGGTCCAAAGCGTCAGCCGACCGGCCCACGGCCCCAGCCATCTCGCCGAACAGCGTGTCGACGACGTCGAGGCCGGTGCGGAGGTGCCGCAGGTCGTGATAGATGCGCATCGGGTCGTCGTAGCGGTGGACGAGCTCGGCGCCGAGCGCGCGCCGCCGCGGGAAGGCTTCATCCCAGCGGGCCAGCAGGTACGCGGCGTCGTCTGGCAGCTCAGCGGCATCCTCCACGGCACCATTTTCACCGAGTCATCGCAAACTGCTCTGCCCGCGTTGTCGCACAGTGCCGGGACCGGAGCCGTCGCACACCGGCGCGACTCTCCGGATCCAGGTCGCGCCGTAGGAGCGGCGGTCAGAGCTCGGGCGGCAGTGGGCCCGAGTGCAGCACGGTCAGCGACATGACCGCGCGGGTGAGGCACACGTAAAGCCGCCGCAGGCCGGTCAACCGGTCCGGCTCGGCGGCGACGATCGCCTCCGGTTCCACCACCACCACGTGGTCGAACTCCAGGCCCTTCGCGAGCGAGGCGGGTACGACGTCCACGCGGGCTTCGAGCCAGTCGGCGTCACCCGCCGCACCCGGCGCCGGCTCGGCGGCGGGACCTGAGGAGGGCGCGGGCTCCGCAGCGGCCGAGAGTCGGCCATGCGCCAGCCCGGCCGTCGAGAGCGCTCGGTCGGTCTGCGCCAGCAGTGAGTCGGAGACGATCAGGGCGACCGAACCCTCCCGCCGCGAGAGTTCGGCCGCAGCTGTTACTGCGGCTGCCACCGGGTCGGCGCTGGGCCTGACCACCAGGTCGCCGGCTGCCCGGCGTACCGAGGTCGGGACGGCGAGCGCCGGCGCGATGACCGGCAGCAGCCGGGCGGCGAAGTCGATCACGTCCGCGGGCACCCGGAAGCCCAGGGTGAGCTCCTCCAGGTGCGCACCCGCCTTGCCCAGATGACCGAGCGCCCGCGGCCAGTCCCGCACCGCCCACGGCGTCGTCGCCTGGGCCAGGTCGCCGAGCACCGTCGCCGACCCGGTCGAGCAGCGGCGGCCGACCGCGCGCAGCATCATCGGCGACAGGTCCTGCGCCTCGTCGAGCACGACGTGGCCCAGGCTCGGCAGCCGCTCGACCAGGTCGGCCGCCTCGTCGAGCAACACGGCGTCGTGCATCGACCAGTGCGCCGCGCCCGGGCTGCGCGGCGCTGGTGCCCACCGCAGCGTGGCCTGCTCCGCCGGGGTCAGCAAGCCCTCGGCCGCCGCGGCCAGGAACTCCGGGTCGCTCAGCAGCCGCCACACCAGCCGCCGTGGCTCGATCGGCGGCCAGACCGCCGCCGCGAAGGCCTTCACCGGGCGGCAGCGTGCCACCCAGTCCTGCACCCGGTCGTCGGGCGACTCGCCGGCCAGCTCCATCTTCACCAGTACGGCGTGGGCAAGCCGTTGGGGGAGCATGGCCCGCCCGGCGTCGTAGCGGACCCCGCGGTGCCGCAGCTCGTCGACGATCTCGTCGGCCTCGAAGGCGGGCACCCGCCAGCGCCGCGCACCGATTGGCACCACCAGCGCCTCGACCGCCGAGCCGACCGACGACCACACGGCACGCCGCAGCACCTCGGCCATCCGGGCATCCGACTTGAGCCGCGCCACCGCGACGTCGTCGACCCCGCGCACCGGCACCGACTGCACCAGCTGCTCGATCGTGGTCTGCTTCGCGTCGATCTCGCCCAGGGCCGGCAGCACGTCGGCGATGTAGCGCAGGAAAGATGCGTTGGGGCCGACCACCAGTACGCCCTGCCGGGCCAGCTGGTCGCGGTTCGCGTAGAGCAGATACGCCGCCCGGTGCAGCCCCACGGCGGTCTTGCCGGTACCCGGCGCCCCCTGCACGCACACGCTGGTCGCCAGATCCGCCCGGACGATGTCGTCCTGCTCGGGCTGGATGGTGGCCACGATGTCGCGCATCGGTCCGGTGCGCGGCCGTTCGATCTCCTCCTCCAGGATCGTTCGCTCGGCGCCCCGAGCCGCCATCGCGCCCCGCTTGAGATCTTCGTCCTCGTACGCCGAGAGCGCGCCGTGCTGGAAGCCGAACCGCCGGCGCTGCCGCACACCCATCGGCTCGGCCGCGGTGGCGCGGTAGAACGCGCGGGACACCGGGGCGCGCCAGTCCACCACCAGCGGGTCCCCCCGCTCGTCGCTGACATGTCGGCGGCCGATGTAGAACCGCTCGTCCTGGTCGTCGTACTGCAGCCGGCCGAAGAAGAGCGGCACCTCCGGGTCGTCCTCCAGCGCCTTCATCCGGCGGTAGAGCGTGAGCTTGAGGTACTCGCCGCTCACCCGGTCGCCGCTAAGGGCCTCCATCGCTGCCGTTCGCTCCCGCATCCGGTGGAGCGCGGCGCGTGACTCCGCCAGGTGCCTGCGCTCGGCGACCAGCTCGCCGGTCGGTTCAGGGGGGCTGGGTTCAGGGCATGCGGGAGCCCGGTCAGGCGTGGTGGGCATCGAGCCATTCTCCCGCACCGCGTGCCCTCCGTCCACCGGTTAACACAGCGACCTCACCAGGTCACGACACGGCATCACCTGTGCCGGCACGACCGCGACTTGCATGAATCGCCCAAGTTTTGGGGCCGACTCTGCTGCAATAGCGGGGTGACCTCACCACTTCAGCCCCTCTCGGTGGTCCTCGAGGACGTCGACGACCGCCTCAAGAAGGGGACGCACGCATCCAAGCGGGTCTGGCCCACCGGGTTCGAGTTGCTCGACGGCTACCTCAACGGCGGCTTCCGGTCGGGTGAGCTCGTGCTGCTCGCCGGACCGCAGGGCATGGGCAAGACCACCTGGGCCTTGCAGACCGCAAGCCACATGGCCGTCGCGGGCCGGTCGGTCGTCTACTTCTCCTTCGAGCACGATGCCCAGACCCTGCTCGAGCGGTTGATCGCGATGGAAGCTGCACAGAACAACGGCATCGAGGCCGTCGGCCTCAACCGGGTGCGCGCCGCCTTCGAGGCGATGGACGGCCGCGAGGGTGGTCTGGTGGAGCGGCTCCAGGACGGCAAGGGGGCCCGCGAGGCGCTAGAGACGGTGTCGGAGTACGCATCGCGGGTGCTCGTCTTCCAGTCCAGCGGTGCGACCACGAGCATCGAAGTCGTCCGAGAGGTGATCGACAAGGCGCGCGAGGCGACCGGGCAGCTGCCGTTCGTCGTCGTCGACTACCTGCAGAAGGTCTACGTGCCCGGCGGTCCCGCGATCGAGGACGAGCGGATTACCACCGTGGTCGAGGGCCTCAAGGATGTCTCGCTAGAGCTCGACGTGCCGGTGCTCGCGATCGTGGCCGCCGACAAGGAGGGAGTCGCGGCCGGCCGCCGGATGCGGATGCACCACATGCGCGGCTCCACGGCGCTGGCATACGAGGCGGACACCGTGCTGGTGCTCAACGAGAAGTACGACGTGGTCGCCCGCCACCACCTCATCTACGACATCGGCGGGGCGGAGCGCTTCCACGAGTGGGCGGTCATGTCGATCGAGAAGAATCGGAACGGTCTCGACCATGTCGACCTGGAGTTCCAGAAGCGGTTCGAACACGGTCGGTTCGAGCGCCACGCCGGGATGGTCTCCGAGCGGCTCGTCGACGAGCGAGTATTCCTCGAGTAAGCAGGGCAGATCGGCAATCCTCGCGTCGGCGGTCAGGACGGCAGCGCCTCGGCGTCGAGGATCGTGTACGCATAGCCCTGCTCGGCGAGGAACCGCTGGCGGTGCTGCGCAAGCTCAGCGTCGACCGTGTCGCGGGTGACCACGGTGTAGAAGCGGGCGCTCCGTCCGTCGGCCTTCGGCCGCATCAGCCGCCCGAGCCGCTGCGCCTCCTCCTGTCGTGACCCGAACGTCCCGGAAACCTGCACCGCGACCGACGCCTCGGGCAGGTCGATGGAGAAGTTCGCGACCTTGGACACCACCAGCAGCCCGACCGTCCCGGCCCGGAAGGCGGCGAAGAGCCGCTCGCGCTCGCCGATCGGCGTCTGGCCCGTGACCAGTGGCGCGCCGAGCAGCGCGGAGAGCGCGTCCAGCTGGTCGAGGTACTGCCCGATCACCAGCGTGGGCTCGGCGGCATGCCGGCGGACCAGCTCGGCGACCACGCCGAGCTTCCGCTCGGTCGACGACGCGAGCCGGTAGCGGTCGGCGGCCTCCGCGGTGGCGTATGCGATCCGCTCTCCCTCGGCCAGCGAGACCCGGACCTCTACGCATTCGGCCGGGGCCACGTAGCCCTGAGCCTCGATGTCGCGCCAAGGTGCGTCGTAGCGCTTCGGCCCGATCAGTGAGAACACATCGCCCTCCCGGCCGTCCTCGCGGACCAGGGTGGCGGTGAGCCCGACGCGCCGGCGGGCCTGCAGGCTCGCGGTCATGCGGAAGATCGGCGCAGGCAGCAGGTGCACCTCGTCGTACAGGATCAGGCCCCAGTCGCGCGCCTCGAAGAGCTCGAGGTGGGTGAAGACGCCCTTGCGGCGCGTCGTCATGACCTGGTACGTCGCGATGGTGACCGGACGGACCTCCTTGCGCGAGCCCGAGTACTCGCCGATCTCGTCGTGGGTCAGCGAGGTACGCCGTACCAGCTCGTCCTTCCACTGCCGGGCAGCCACCGTGCTGGTCACCAGGATGAGCGTGGTGACCTGCGCTTGGGCCATCAGCCCGGTGCCGACCAGCGTCTTCCCCGCTCCGCAGGGCAGCACGGCGACCCCCGAGCCCCCGGTCCAGAGCGCCTCGATTGCCTCTCGCTGGTAGCGCCGCAGCGACCAGCCCTCCTCGATGAGCGCCAGGTGGTGCGCCTCCCCGTCGACGTACCCGGCCAGGTCCTCGGCCGGCCAGCCGAGCCGGAGCAGCACCTGCTTGAGGTTGCCGCGCTCGGACGGGTGCACGACGACCGTGTCCTCGTCGAGCCGCGCGCCGAGCAGGGGGCGCACGCGCTTGCTGCGCAGCACCTCCTCCAGGACCGCCCGGTCGGTGGCGGTGAGCAGGAGCCCGTGGGTGGGGTGCTTGTCGAGCCGGAGCCTGCCGTAGCGGCTCATCGTCTCAGCAAGGTCGACGAGCAGGCTGTGGGGGACCGGATAGCGGGAGTAGGTGAGCAGGGTGTCCACGACCTGCTCCGCGTCGTGGCCGGCGGCGCTGGCGTTCCACAGTCCGAGCGGGGTCAGCCGGTAGGTGTGAATGTGCTCGGGCGAGCGCTCCAGCTCCGCGAATGCGCCGATCGCGCGGCGGCACTCGACCGCCTGCGGATGGTCGACCTCGAGCAGGAGGGTCTTGTCGGACTGGACGATCAGCGGCCCGCCGGCCGTCATGTGAGCACGCCTGCCTTGCGCCGGGCCCGGTAGGCGGCGACGTTGGCGCGCGAAGAGCAGCGCTCGGAGCAGTAGCGCCGGGAGTGGTTGGGCGAGGTGTCGACGAAGACGCGGTCACACCGCTCGGCCGAGCACACCCCGAGTCTGGTGGGACCGTAGTCGACGGCCAGCATCGCCAGCCCCATGATGCTCTCGGCGATGACCAGCGCCGCCACCGTCGAGCCGCGCTCGGCGACGTGCAGGTGCCAGGTCTCGTGGTCGTGGCCGGCGATGTGTGGCGACACCGGGTGCTTGGCGAGCAGCCCGTTCAGCAGCGACACGACCTCGGTGTCGGCGCCCGCCGCGGAGGCTTCGAAGACCGGCCTCAGCTCGCGCTGCAGTCGCCGCAAGGCGGGCAGGTCGCGATCCTCGAGTCGCGGCACCAACCAGCGTCGGCTGGCTAGGAAGGCGACGACGTCGTCCCGGGACGACAGCGGGGCGTTGACCAGCTCGGCCGCGATATCGGCGTACCGAACGAAGTCCATGGGGACATGGTACGGGAGAGGTCGCCGGATCTGTAATGGCTGGATGTGGATGTGTCCATTACGCACAGGCGGCAGCGCGCCGGGTCAGGCGCGGAGGATGTGCGCTGCCGTGATCCGGTGCACCGGCACGGACAGCACTGCACCCGACCTGGCGTCGACGGCGCGGAGCCGACCATCGTCTACCGACAGGGCTCGGACCAGCCGTTCGCCCGAGCCGCCGGCCGAGTCGACGTAGCCGAACCACACGACCTCGCCGGTCTCCACCGCCTCGCGCAGGGTGACCAGCGGTTTGCCTAGACCGATCGACGCGGGTCCGGCTGGGACGGCCACGCCGTCATCGCCCGTCGTCGAGCGGAGCGCGGCGACCAGCCGCCTGGCGGCCGCCGCCTCCAGCTTCCCATCGCGGGGCCGTTCCCTGGTTTCGACAAACTCAACCGGCGGAAAGGGACCGGGCGGAACCGGCGGAACGGAACCCGGCGGAACGGAACCGGGCGGCGCAACTCTGACCGGCGTACGTCGGGCCAGGTCGTCGATCAGGTAGCGCAGCGGCTGCGGCAGCGGGGTGGCCGAGCGACGCTGCAGGGTGGCGGCCATCCGAGCCGGCTCCCAGCCGAGGTCGTGCGCGCGCTCCAGCGCCTCGACGGTGAACCGGAACACGGTTGCCCCGCCACGTGACTCGACCTCCGCCAGCGCCCCCAGCTCGCGGGCCGCCTCCAGCGTCAACGGCCCGGGCGCGACCGCGGTCAGGTCGGCCTGGACGACGACGTGGTCTACCCGGTCCGGCAGCAGCCCGGCCAGTCCGGCGGGGTCCCCGCGCCAGGGTGCGTAGGAAGCCAGGGCGCCCAGGCCGCTGATCCCGAGCCACGCCGCCTCCTCGAGCATCGCCCGCGCCTGGGCATCGACTGCGTGGGGGCGCAGCGGCAGCCGCCAGCGCAGCCACTCCCGGAGGTCGGTCCAGTCGATAACCCGACCGTCCGCCGGGTCCCCGAACGTGCCCATCAGCAAGCGCTTCAGTCGGGCGGACCCGCTGACCGGGTGTCGGTGCAGCCAGGTATCCACCAGCAGCCACCACTGGTCGGCCAGCGGCCGGGCCCGCCACTCGTCGTACCCAGCTCCGGGTGCCAGCGCCGGCCCGGCTCGCGACTGGACCGCGCCCAAGAGCCCGGCGGCGGCTGCCAGCGAGACCAGCGCTGCTGCCTGCCCGACGGGTACGTCGAGCACGGCTGCCGTGGCGCGGACCTCCCGGTTCGTCGGCGCGTCACCGGGGCCGAGCCGGAGGGGCGCACGGCCGGCGTGCTCTACCAGGACCTCGAGGTGGCGAAGGACGGCGAACGCGGAGCCGGCAGCCACCCGGTCGACGCGGTCCGGAGACTGCCGGGGGCCGGCGGAGAGGTTCGGAGCGGCCAGCGGCGGGGCCTCCCCGGCTGGGTGGTCGCCCAGGGCCGGGCGCAGTGCACGGACGAGGCGGAGGTGGCCCTCCGACCCCCAGGCCAGCGCCAGCTCGAGCAGGCGCCGCACGGAGGCCGCCACGTCATCCGCAGCAATGCCAGGTGCGGCCAGGTCGGTGGCGGAGAACGGCGGGTCGGCGGCCAGTGCGCGCCGAGCGACCCAGAGATCGAGCGAGCTAAGCCACTGCGTTGCGAGCAGGACCGACTGCCGGGTGGTCGCTCGCGAGGCCAGATCCTCGATGCGCTCCGGCGGCGGGTCGGCGAGATCGGGCCGCTCCACCAGGAGCCGAGCCAGCGCACGGTCGTCCCACTCGCGGAGCATCTGGGTGAGCGAGCGAGGAGTGGCTGCCGGTTCGGCCATCACTGCCACGGTAGTTTGTTCCGAGGAGCCGGGACGCCATGGCCGGGTGTTGCGGGCTGCACGGAGGGAGTGGTCGTGGCACTCGTGCAGGCCCGTGGGCTGTCGAAGTCCTTCCGCGGCAAGCCCGCCGTACGCGACCTGTCCTTCGACGTGCTGCCCGGCACGGTGACGGGGTTTCTGGGCCCGAACGGCGCCGGCAAGTCCACTACGATGCGACTGATGCTGGGCCTCGACAACGGCGGCGGCGTCACGACGTACGACGGGGTCCCTTACCGCGAGCTCGCCGCGCCGCTGCGCCACGTCGGGGCTCTGCTCGAGGCGAAGCCCTTCCATCCCACCCGGCGTGCCGCCAACCACCTGCGCATGCTGGCCGCCTCGAACCGCATCCCGCGTACCCGCGTCGATGAGGTGATCGGCCTCGTCGGCCTGGCCGACGTCGCCGACGCCAAGCCGAAGACCTTCTCGCTCGGCATGGGCCAGCGGCTGGGTCTGGCCGCGGCGCTGCTCGGTGATCCCGACACCCTCGTGCTCGACGAGCCGGCCAACGGGCTGGACCCGCAGGGGGTCTACTGGCTGCGCGGCTTCCTCAAGCTGCTGGCCGGCGAGGGTCGCTCCGTGCTCGTGTCCAGCCACCTGCTCTCCGAGATGGCACTCCTCGCCGACAGCATCGTGGTCATCGGCCGCGGCGCGCTGATCGCGAGTGGGAAGATCGCCGACTTCATCGCGGTCAGCGGCCATCGGTCGGTGGTCGTTCGCAGCGACGAGCCGGACCGGCTAGTCGCCGAGCTGGGCAGGCGGGAGGCGGAGGTCCGCCGGCTCGACGGCGGTGCGCTCGAGGTGCGTGGCGCGGGTCTCGACTCCGACGCGGTCGGCCGACTCGCCTTCGACCTGGGGCTGCGGATCCTCGAGCTGACCAACCGCGAGCCGACGCTGGAGGAGGTCTTCCTAGAGGCGACCGGGGCATCGGAGGAATTCCGGGCGTCGCTCGGGATAGGACCGGGTGGCCCCCGATGACGGCGGCGCTGCGCTACGAGTGGGTGCGGATCCGCACCATCGCGTCGACTTTCTGGATGTCGGGGCTCGCCATCGTGCTGACCGCGGGGGTATGCGCGGTCCTGGCCTGGCGGATCGACGTGGCCAAGGTCTCGGACCTCACGATCGGCGAGGCCTCCACCTGGATGGTGACCGGCGGGGCCTCGGCCCCCGTGGTCCCGGTGCTCGGAGCCTTGTTCTACGCCGTCATGGGTGCGATGACGATGGGACACGAGTTCCGCTACGGCACCAACAAGGCGACGCTGGCGGCCGTGCCGGGCCGGCTGGCGGTCGTCGGCGCCAAGGCGGCTGTGCTGTCGGCCTGGGTCATCTGCGTCGCGGTCGTGACGCTGGCCGTCGACGCTGCCATCGTGGCGTTGATGCTGCCGGGGGTCGGCATCGACTCGAGCCTGTGGCGGCCGGCGGCGGAGTACCTCGGCTACTGCGTCGGGTTCGCGCTGGCCGGGATGAGCATCGCGGCCGTCCTGCGCAGCCAGGTCGGCGCGATCGTCACCGTGCTGTTGTGGCCCTTGCTCATCGAGCCGGTCGCGGGCGGCATCATGCGGGTGATCAACGTGACCACCCACGCGGACCTCAGCGTCCCGTACAGCCTGCTCCCCGCAACTGCCGGCCGGCGGTCGATGTACTCGCCGTACACCCTGCTCAGCAGCGCCACCGGTGGGGTCGACACCTGGGGACTAGGCGAGAGCACGGTGATCTTCTGGGTAGCCATCGCGCTGCTCGTCGCCGCCGGCACGATCCTGTTCGCACACCGCGACGCCTGAGCCGGGTCCCCTGCACCCTGCCCGTTCCCCCTCCGTCGCCCCCGTTGCCTAGACCGCTTGAGTCCGCCCGCCTAAACCCAACAAGAGCGTTCCAACCGGCGGCAAGATCAGTCGATGATGACGTCGGTGTGGTACGGCGAGCCGGGGTAGCGGATCACGCCGAACCACTTGAGTGCGGGGTCGAGGCCGTGCCAGCGGGCACGCAGCAGGAACGGCTGGCCGCCGGTCACCTGCACCGGCTGCAGGCGCAGGTTGCCCCGGTCGGCGCGGGACAGCAGCCAGGCGGTGTAGGCAACCGAGGCCGGCCGGCTGCCCGGCTGACCGGACCGATGCACGAAGACGCGGTACTCACCGGCGCGCGGGGAGTGCAGCACGACCACCTCGCGGGCGCTCGGCGCCGTGGAACGCGCCACCAGGGTCCGGCCCCGGTACACGAAGAGCTCGAAGCCGTCCCCAGCCGAGGCCGCCTCGGTGGCGAAGCGGGCGATCGCCGTGCCGCGCGGGACGTGCAGCGCTCGCAGCGCGGTGCTGGTGCCCGGCTGCGGGCGGCCCCGGTCGAACGGGCCGGCGCCGAGGTGGAGGTTTACGCTCCGGCTCCCTGCCAGTCCGAGGACCCGCGGACGGATGGTGCCGGTGACCCCGGCCGTGGCGTTGAGCAGCAGGGTCCCGCCGGAGCCGCGGCCGCGAAGCTCGTCTGGCACCTCCACCAGCTCGGGCCGTACGGCGACCGGGCTCGTCACCAGGTGACCGCGAGAGCCGGTCCAGGTCAGGGAGCCGACCGCGAACGTTCCGTAGCGGGCGTGGCGGGTGGCGGAGAAGTCCACCCGGTAGGTCGCGGACTCACCGGGCGACAGCGTCAGGCTGTCGGGAACTATCGTGCGGGCGATGCCGCGCAGGCCCCGCAGCCGGGCGACGTACCGCTCGGTGTGGCCGGAGACGTTGGTGACGGTCCGGGTGATCGACCGGGTGCCGAGCAGGTCGCCCACCGAGATCGACGGCAGGTTGAGGTTGCTGGCGGTGATGGTCTGCTGAGCCAGCGAGCGCCCCGAGGTGGACGCGAAACCCTGTCCGTGCAGGAAGCCGAACCAGTCTGCGAGGGTCGCGTTGTAGACGAGGCCGGGGTCGACCGCAGCCCGCGGGTCCACCTCGCCCGCCCCCGCCAGGAGCGGTCCAGCCCGCCCGAGCAGCGGCAGCGCCGTGGTCATCAACGCCGACTTGACCATAGCCGGCGTCCAGGTCGGGTGCCGCGCCATGACCACGGCGGCCACGCCGGCGGCGAACGGTGCCGCCATCGAGGTGCCCGAGTCGGGCGTCCACAGCTGCCCGCCGTCTGCCGGCGGCGACCCGGCGGCGATGACGTTGACGCCGGGTGCGACGAGGTCCGGCTTCAGCAGGTCGGCATCGGCTGCCCGCGCCGGTCCGCGTCCGGAGAACCGCGCGAGCCGCGGCGTTGCTCCCCGGCTGGCCGGCTCGGGGGCCAGGCTGGCGCGGGCGCTCGGCCCCGCGGAGCGGACGTACTGGCGAATGGCCCGACCGGCCGCCACTCCTACGTGCACCGTCGGCACCGCATGCGCGTCGGCCGCCAGCGCGCCGGGCCGCATGTTGACCAGCACCATGGCCCGGCCACCAGCGCGGCTGACCGCAGCGCTCTTGCTTACCCGGGCGATGACTCCTCGTTCGCAGACGACGATCGCGCCCTCGACGCGGTCGGCGGCCAGCGAGCCGGGGTAGCACAGGCTGGCCTGCGCCTGGTCGACCCCGGGTGCCGCAGCGTCGCCGGCCAGGACCAACCGCGCCGGTCCGACTGGGCGGTCCCAGAGCATCGCGCCGTCGTACGTGCGGCCGTCGCCGAGCCGGACGGAGCCTCGGTGCCAGCCGGGGTCGCTGGCTCCGACGGTGGCCAGCCAGGGGGCCGGGTGCGTCACAGTGCCGGCACCTGGGCCGCCGTTGCCGGCCGCGGCCGAGACGAACACGCCCGCCGCCGCGGCGTTCAGGAACGCAATGCCGATGGGCGAGGTCGTCGACGTGCGGCTGCCGCCGATCGAGTAGCTGATGACCTGCACCCCGTCGGAGACCGCGCGGTCGATGGCCTTCAGTACGTCGGCGGTCTGGCAGCCGTCGCCAGACGGGTTGGGCGCCGTCCAGCAGGCCTTGTAGATGCTGAGCTTGGCGGTCGGGTCGGTGCCGGACGTCAGGCCGAAGTCCTGCCCGGCGATGTGTACGTCGACCCCTCGCTCCCCGGCCGCGATCGCGGCCGTCATGGAGCCGTGCCCGGTGCCGTCGCGGGCGGACAGGTAGTCGGAGCTGGCGAGGTTCTCGGCGCCGAAGGCGCGGACAAAGTAGCGGGCGGCGATCACCTTGGTGTTGCAGTCTGTGGCGGTCCAGGCGGTGCCAGGCTCGCAGGTGCCGGTGAATCCCGGCACGTTGTGAGACAACCAGGTCCGGTCGATCGGGAGGCCGGCGAAGGACGGGTTCTCCGGCCAGACTCCCGAGTCGATGACGCCCACCACGACGCTTGGTCGCGGCTTCCGGGCCCGGTGGACGGAGGGTTGGGCGGCCTCGGGGGTCGGCACCCGGGGGACGGACGCCGTTCGACCGCGGTGGAAGTCGTCGAGGGCCAGCAGCCGACTCGGCGCAACCTCGAGTACGCCCGGCAGCCGTTGCAGCGTGTCCACCTGGCGCGGGGACAGGCGCGCCGCAAAACCGTTGAGTGCCGTCGTGTACGAGTAGAGGAGTGCCGGGTGACCGAGCAGGTCGAGCAGCTCCTGCTGCTGGCTGCGCAGGTGTGCGCGGTAGCGACCGACGGCGGGGCGGTCGGCGTCGAACCGGTGCCCGGCCTGCGGCGCCGTCGCGGCGAAACCCGGGATCCCGCCGTCGTACGTGGCGGCGGGAGCGTTGGCCAGCACCACGACGTAGAGCCGGGTGCCGGGATCCGGCGTGGGGGCCGGGCCGGTGCCCAGCGCGCTCTGGGCACCGAGTGCGGGGACGGTGCCGAGGAGCGTGGTCGCAATGAGCGCGCCGGTAGCGGTCAGCGCCGCGAGGACACGTCCCACAACGAGGTCTCCTTCAACGCTTGACCGTCGGAGGCCTTCGGGCCACCACCCCCTCGTGCTCCGGCGCGGGCGCGGCGCCGGAAGACATGTCTGTACAGTCTAGGACGTGCGCGCCGCGGGTGAAGGGGGAAGCCGGAGAGAACTCGCCCGACGGCTCGACGCCCTCGACGTCCGGTTGCGCAGCCTCGGCAGCCTCCTCGTCGCGTTCAGCGGCGGTGCCGACTCCGCCTTCCTATTGGCGGCCGCGGTCCGCGCTCTCGGTGTCGACAACGTGGCCGCGGCCACTGCCGTCTCGGCGTCGCTGCCGCGTGCCGAGCGCGGTCCGGCCGGCGAGTTCTGCGCGGCCCTCGGCGTACGGCACCTGACCCCGGCGACCCACGAGCTGCGTCGGCAGGGCTACCGTGCCAACGCGGGCGACCGGTGCTATTTCTGCAAGGCGGAGCTGCTCGACGTACTGGAGCCGCTAGCCGCGTCGCTGGGACTCGCTGCCATCGCCACCGGGACCAACGCGGAAGACGCGATGGCGGGCTTCCGACCCGGGATCCTGGCGGCCGCGGAGCGCGGCGCGGTCACCCCGCTGCGCGACGCCGGGCTGACCAAGGCGCAGATCCGAGCTGCCTCGCGTGCTTGGGGGTTGGCCACCTGGGACAAGCCGGCGGCAGCGTGCCTGTCCTCGCGGATCGCCTACGGGCTCGAGGTGACGCCGGGGCGGCTGGCTCGGGTCCAGCGCGCAGAGGTCGCGCTGCGCGCCGCGCTCGGGGGATATGGAGTGCAGGTCCGAGACCTGCGGGTCCGCGACCTGGGTGAGCGGGGGCGGGTGGAGCTCGACCAGGCCGCTCTCGCTGCGGTGAGCGCTGACCCGGCGGTTCGCGCCGCCGCGTTGGTCGCCGTACGGCGGTCCGGCTTCGACGAGGCCGAGGTGGATCCCCGGGGCTTCCGGTCCGGCTCGATGAACGAGCTGCTCGCGGAGCCCGCGCGCTACCGCTGACCGCCGGGTCGAAACGGCTACGAGGGCCGGGGCTTTGCGGGCTAGACTCTGAGTACCGCCGCCTCGCGGGGGCGTGGTGGATTCGGCGACGAGGTGAGGGCGGCAAAGTGCCTACCGGCAAGGTCAAGTGGTACGACGCTGACAAGGGCTTCGGCTTCATCGCGCTGGACGGCGGCGGTGACGTGTTCGTCCGGCAGGAGGCGCTGCCGAGCACGGTCACCAGCCTGCGGGCGGGGACGCGGGTCGAGTTCGGGCTGGTGCAGGGGCGCAAGGGCGACCAGGCCATCCAGGTCAGCGTGCTGGAGCCGACGCCGTCGGTCTCGCGCGCCCTGCGCAAGAAGCCCGAGGACATGGTCAACATCGTCGAGGACCTGATCAAGCTCCTGGAGAACCTCGAACGCACCTACCGTCGCGGCCGGCACCCCGAGTCGCGGGCCGCCGGCCAGATCGCCGCGCTGCTGCATGCGCTCGCGGCCGAGCTGGAGCTCTGAGGCAGGACTGCGCCGCGAGGCCGGCTACTGCGCGGCCGCCTCCGACTTCGATGCTGCCAATGCATGTCGGCGGGCGCTCACGACCTTGGCCCGCAGCACGACAACGAGCCAGCCGACGAGCACGGCGGCCACGATGGCCAGTCCGAGCTGGGCTATCAACGGCATGAAGACGCCGAGGAAGCCGCCGATCACCCAGGAGAGCTGCAGCAGCGTCTCGGACCGGGCGAAGACGCTCGTCCGGACGTTCTCGGGCACCTCGCGCTGGATCAGCGAGTCGAGCGAGAGCTTCCCGAGCTGCTGCGAGAAGCCGGCGACCAGCCCGAGCACCACCGCTGCGACGAGCCCGAAGAACGACGCGGCGTAGACCGCCGCCACCGCGTCCGCGGCCAGCGTGACCAGCACGATCGACTCCGGTCTTCGCTCCCGGAGCAGGTTGCCGGCGAACGTGCCGACCAGGCTGCCGGCGCCGGCTGAGCCGATCACGATCGCGATCAGCAGCGTCTTGTGCTGGCCCCAGCCCGCAATCGGCTCCGCGCGGAGCAGGAACGCCATGAACATGGTGAGGAAGCCCGACAGCACCCGCAGGCCGGCGTTGCAGCGCAGCGCCATCACGACGGCCGGCCGGAGCGCGATCCGCCGGCGCCGCCGCGTCTTCGCGTCCACTACGCCGACCTGCTCCTCGCCTTCCGCGGAGTCGACCCGGCGGGGCAGCAGTACGGCGAGGACGGTGCCGCCGATATAGACGACGGCAGCGAAGCGGAGCGACCACTGTGCCCCCGCAATGGCGGTCAAGGTGGCGATCGGCGCCGCGATCGAGGCCCCGGCGGTGCCTGCCAGGGAGATCCGGGAGTTCGCCTTCACCAGGGTCAGCTGCGGCGGCAGCAGCCGGGGCACCGCGGAGGCGCGGGTCACGCCGTACGCCTTGGAGGCGATCAGGCAGGCGAGCGCGGCGGGGAACATCCATGCGGACTGGGTGACCGCCGAGCCGGCGAGCGCCCACGCGCCAAAGGCCCGAACCCCCATCGTGGCGCCGATCGCCCAGCGCCGGCCGCGGCGGAACCGGTCGAGAAACGGCCCGATCAAGGGGGCGATGACCGCGAACGGGAGCATCGTTATCCCCAGGAAGAGTGCGATCTGGTCGCGGGCCTGGCTGCTCGGGACCTGGAAGAACAGCGTGCCTGCCAGCGAGATGGCGAGCGCGGCGTCGCCGGCGGCGTTGAACGCGTGCAGCTCGATCAGGCGGTAGAGCCCGCTCTCGCCCGCGCCGCTGGCGTGGCTCGCCCGGCGGGCCAGGTGGAAGGCACTCTCGGCGGCTCGACCCGAGGCGACCGCGGCGACCCGACCGGCCTTGCCCGCCTGGCGCCCCACGGCGGCGACCTTGTGACCCGCTCCGGCAGCGCGGCCGGTGTCGGTGGCGCTCGAGCCCGGCTGGTCGGGGTTCACGGACCCATCCTCCCTCGCTGGCGACCCGTGTTGGCTGCAACCGCGCGAGGTCGGGTTGGTCCGGCCAGCACGGTAAGGGAGAATGTCGCCGTGACCGTGTCTGCGCAGCCCGCCGCGCCACTCAGCAGCAAGCCGCCGAAGGCCGACGCCCAACTGGCGGCGGCGGTCGAGGAGGCGCGCGCCGTCCTGGCCGATTCCGCCGGAGACTCTTACGGCGAGCACCTGGGCAGCGTCGCCGAGGGCGAGCGGCTGGTCACCCACTACTTCGAGGCTGAGTTGGCTGGCTACCGCGGCTGGCGCTGGGCGGTCACCATCACGAGGGCGCCGCGGAGCAAGACCGTCACCGTCGATGAGGTGGTCATGCTGCCCGGGGAGGGCGCTCTCCAGGCCCCGGAATGGGTGCCGTGGAAGGAGCGGGTGCGCCCGAGCGATCTCGGCCCCGGCGACCTCGTGCCCGCGGCCGACGACGATCCCCGGCTGGTGCCCGGATACCTGGTGGGTGACCAGCCCCTGACCCCCTCGGACCTCCGGGAGGAGCGGGAGGTCGCCTGCGAGGTTGGTCTCGGGCGTCGCAGGGTGCTTTCGGTGGCGGGCCGGGATGAGGCCGCCGATCGCTGGTACGCCGGTGCACAGGGCCCGACCGCGCCGATCGCCCAAGCTGCGCCCGGGCACTGCGGCACCTGCGGCTTCCTGGTCCGCATCGGCGGGCCGCTCGGCTCCGCGTTCGGGGTCTGCGCGAACGCCGCCTCGCCCAGCGACGGCCAGGCGGTGTCCCTCGACCACGGGTGCGGTGCCCACTCCGATGTGCATGTTGAGCCGCCGCAGATCCAGCTGGCCGCGGACGAGCCGGTCCTGGACACGGTCAACTGGGACGCCTGGTCCGACAGCGACCTCGAGCCGATCTCCTGACGTCCGCGGGCGGCGCTAGTCGGGCTGCTCGGGGCGGCGCGCGAGTCGATCGCGACGCCGGCGGCAGTACTCCAGACCGACGAGGCCGAAGCCGCCGCCGGCGAGGCAGGTCCACATCCACCAGAGCTCGCCGTGCGCCTTTAGGGAGCCCGCGAACGCGAGCAGGACGACGAACGCGACCAGCCAGACGCTGGACCCGATGGCGACGGTCCGCACGCCGCTCACGTCGAGAGGCTCGACATTGGCTACCACGTAGTGGCGGCGCCCGATGTCAAGGTGGTCGATCGGGGGGCGCCCACCGAGTGGGTCGGGGTCGCGCCAGTGCTCACCTGTCTTCCCCACGGCCTAAGGCTAATGCTGCCTGTGCCAGCGGTCGAGCAGCGCCACCACCCGGCGGTCGAGGAGCCCGCCCTGAGCCGCCGGTTGAGGAGGCCGCGCAGCGGCCGTCTCGACACCGGCGGCGCCAATACGCGGCCCCGGGTTTCGACTCGGCGCCCGGCGCCGGCTCAACCGGCGAGCGATCCACCCTCAAATCGACGGGTAACCAAGTCCTTAGCCTTGCTAATGAGATAGGCTAAGGACATGACCGCGCAAGTAAGCGAGACCGCCCGGCTGGCGCGGACCGGAGCCGGCCTGTCCAGCGTGCTCAGGGTCTCCGTGATGCGGCTGGCGCGCCGGCTGCGCAGCGAGCGCAGCCCGGACGACGACCTGAGTGCCAGCCAGATCGCCGTACTCGGCTCCCTCTCGCGGCACGGGCGGATGACGATCGGCGAGCTCGCGGACGTGGAGAAGGTGCAGCCGCCGTCCATGACCCGCACGGTCAACTGTCTGAGCGAGCGCGGCCTGCTGAAGCGCAGCGAGCACGAGAGCGACCGGCGCCTGGTCATGGTCGAGCTGACCGACGCCGCACACGAGGTGCTCGCCGAGTCGCGGCGCCGCAAGGAGGCGTGGCTGAGCCGGCAGCTGCGCGACCTCACTGCGGCGGAGCGGCAGATCCTCCGGGATGCCGCCCCGATCCTCGACCGGCTGTCCCGCGCATGAGCCCGACGTTCCAGGCGCTCTCCATCCGCAACTACCGCCTCTACTGGTTCGGCGGAGTGGTCAGCAATACCGGTACGTGGATGCAGCGGGTGGCCCAGGACTGGCTGGTGATCCAGCTCGCCCATCCACACCAGGGCACGGCGCTCGGCTTCACCACCGGGCTGCAGTTCCTGCCCTTCCTCCTCGTCACGCCGTTCGCGGGCCTCGTGGCCGACCGGATGCCCAAGCGGCGGCTGCTGATGATGACCCAGAGCTCGCTCGCGCTGTCGGCCGGCCTGCTTGGCGCGCTGGCGGTCAGCGGCCACGCCCGGCTGTGGGAGGTTTTCGTGCTCGCCTTCCTCTTCGGGGTGGGCACGTCCTTCGACTCACCGGCCCGCCAGGCGTTCGTCGTCGAGATGGTCGGCCGGGACCGACTCTCCAATGCGATAGGCCTCAACTCGGCGTCCTTCAACCTCGGCCGCATCGCCGGCCCCGGGCTGGCCGGCCTGCTCATCGCGCTCTTCGGGTCGGGCGCGCAGGCGACCGGCTGGGTCATCGTGCTCAACGCCGTGAGCTACCTGGCGGTGATCGCCTCGCTGCGGGCCATGCGGCCGGCCGAGCTGGAGACGGTCGCGCCGCTGGCGCGCGCTCCCGGGGCGCTCCGGCAGGGTCTGCGCTACGTGCGCGGCAACCCGGACCTGGTGTTCGTGTTCGTCGTCGCGTTCTTCACCGGGACGTTCGGGATGAACTTCCAGATGACGACGGCGCTGATGGCGACTGCGACGTTCCACAAGGGCGCCGGCGAGTACGGCGTACTCGGCTCGGTCATGGCGATCGGGTCGCTATGCGGCGCGCTGTGGGCGGCCCGGCGGGGCAACCCGCGACGCGTGGTCCTGGTCCTGTCCGGGGTGGCGTTCTCGGTGGCGGAGGTGACGGCGGGCCTGATGCCGTCGTACCTGACGTTCGCCCTCTGGCTGCCGCTTGTCGGCATCAGCGCGATCACGCTGCTCAATTCGCTGCAGATGGTCGTCCAGCTCAAGGTCGAGCCTGCGCTGCGCGGGCGCGTGATGGCGCTGTACATGATGATCTTCATGGGTGGCACCCCCTTCGGGGCCCCGGTGATCGGCTGGATCGGCCAGACCTTCGGCGCTCGGTGGACGCTCGTCGTCGGCGGGCTGGCCACGTTCGCCGCGGTGGCCGGGGCGACCAGCTGGCTGGTGAGGGCCGAGCGGATCGACGTTCACCGCATCGGCCTGCGCCACGCCAAGGCCACCGCCTGACCTGGTCCAGACGCGCGGCCGCCGCCTCGGCCCGGGCGGCGGGGTAGCGTCGCGGTATGCACCCCCGCTATCGGCGGGCGCTGATCCCCGGGGCCCTGGTCGTGCTGCTGGTCATCGTGGTGGTAGCGGCCATCTGGCGCTGACCCACCCGCCTCATGACCCCATGGTGCGGCGGTCCTCAGTTGCGGGGGAGCCCTACCAGGACCTCTTCCACCGTCAGGGAACCGTCGGCTGCCTCTTCCAGGCTGAACCGCCCATCGAGGGCGATTTTCTTCCGCCGCAGGGCCTCGGCAACCCCGATCACGGCGTCCGGGACCTCCACCGAACCAAAGTAGAACTGGCCCACATAGAGTTCCAGCCTGCTACCAGACGTGCTCTTGACCCAGAGCCTTATGTCTCGAGACAGTGGATAATTCTCTGAGTCGGTGGGCCACTTGAGGCATTCCGTGAGTAATTGTGCAGCCGGCGGTTCCAAAAGTTCTACCCGCTCAAACTCCCATGCCTCGCGCGCCATTGTGAACGTCAACAGCTTCAGCCCGCTTGGAGGCTCTAGGGCACGGGGTATGCTGTGCCGTCGCAGATCACTTATTATGGCGCGAAGACCCTTCAAGAGGTACTGAGCTGACGGCAAAAGACTTCTCGGGGGCGGGATGTCTCGCTCCCACTGATCGTAAAGTACCGCAACGAGGCGGGAGCGTTCTAGCGGCTCTCCGTGCCATAGGGAGCCAACCTTCCGCAGCTCATGAGTCAAGGCAAGGGTACTAGCGCTTCCAGTAGCTTGCCGGATGCGCCATGCCCGTTTGTAAGCGTCTGCGCAAGCGCGAATAAGGTCTCGATCGTAGTATTGGTTGAAATCTTGCTCATCTGTGGGCGACATTCTTCAACCCCTTAGTATCGGGTCTCGACATGGTAGGCTGGCCAAACTGCCAGCCAATCCCACCAGTGTTCGCCGTGCCAGAAACCAATGGTGAGAATAGCACCATGGGACCCGGGTCGGTAAGCCGCCCGTAAGATGGCGAAGCCAATCTGCACGCCCGCGCTCGAAATTAGCTACGGCTACGACGGCACCGACGCCACCGGGGCCGGCGAGCACCGGGGGCTGGTCACCGAGGTCACCGCCACCAACAGCGGCGCCAGCGAGGACATCACCGCCGCCTACGACGCCGCCGGGAACCTCACCGAGGAGACCCTCGGCGGCGGCCTCACCCAGACCTACAGCGGCCGGCCCCGTAGGCCGCGGTGTTGGTCTGGTAGCCGCGGGCGTCGGTGTAGAAAACCTGGGCACACGGCCAGTCGCCGCTGCTCAGCCCGGCGGCGGCGGTGCCGGCGGGGAGCGCGTGGTCGGGTTGGCGAGTATCAATCTCCAACCAGGCCAGCGAGCTCAGTTGGCGATCGGTGCGGCTACGGCTTGCCCTGCCGCCGTTGGTGGTGCGGCCGAGAAGTTCAAGGCATTCATTGTCGGGTTGGGGGACAGCGGGCGAGTGCGCGTAGATCTGCCGATGAGACATGCACTCGACGGTATCTGCGGCATCGAGGTCGGTACCTTCCGCATTGAATCGCCGAACGGAGGCGAGGCCCCGGTGTCGCCGCTGGATGCACTTACCGTGACCCGCGCAATCCCGCCAACGCTGGCTGCGGGCACTCTTGCAAACGTCACTGCCACTCTAGGCAATCCCACCTCTCAAGCGATTAGCCTCGATCCATGCCCGAGTTATGGCGAATTTATGGTGCCGCTCGGAGTCGCACCAGGTGCAGGTACTTCGACCGGTGTGCTCAACTGCGGGGCCACCTCGAGCATCCCGGCCAATCCATCCGTGACGTTCTCCATGCAGATCGCCGTCCCATCGATCACTGGGACCGCGAAGTTTGGTTGGACTATTCCGGGCACCATGTTGGAGACCGGAGGCGCGGTCGACATCGTTGCGGGAACGCCTTGACGCCTTGAGTGGCGACCGATAGCCGAGGGTTAGATTCGCTCGACTACGTAGTCGATGCAGTGCGTGAGGGCGTCGATGTCGGCTGGCTCGATGGCCGGGAACATGCCGATCCGGAGCTGGTTGCGGCCGAGCTTGCGGTAGGGCTCGACGTCGACGATCCCGTTGGCCCGCAAGGTCCTGGCGACGGTGGCGCCGTCGACCGCCGCGTCCAGATCGATCGTCCCAACGACGAGCGAGCGGTCCGCCGGCTCGCGCACGAACGGTGTTGCGTACGCCGACTCCTCGGCCCACGCGTACAGCCGCGACGACGAGTCCGTCGTGCGGGCGACCGCGCCGGCCAGCCCGCCCAGTCCGTTGAGCCAGTCGACCTGATCGGCCAGGAGGAAGAGCGTGGCGAGGGAGGGCGTGTTGTAGGTCTGGTTCAGGGCCGAGTTGTCGATGGCCGTCCGGAGGTCGAGGAACGGAGGAATCCAGCGACCGGAGGCCCGGATCTCGTCGACGCGCTCGATGGCCCGCGGCGAGAGCAGGGCCAGCCACAGCCCGCCGTCGGCCGCGAACGACTTCTGCGGGGCGAAGTAGTAGGCGTCGGCCGCACCGAGGTCGACCGGCAGCCCGCCGGCCCCGGAGGTCGCGTCGATGAGCACCAGCGCGTCGGGGTCTGCGTCGGGCACGCGCCGCACCGGTGCCATCACCCCGGTGGACGTCTCGTTCTGGGGCCAGCAGTAGGCGTCCACCCCCGCCTCGGCGACGGGGTCTGAACGCGAGCCAGGTTCGGCGGTGATGACGGTCGGCTCGCCCAGGTGCGGCGCAGCCTCGGCGGCGGCCGCGAACCTGGCCGAGAACTCGCCGTACGAGAGGTGCTGGCTGCGATGACGGATCAGGCAGCAGGTGGCGATGTCCCAGAACGCTGTCGCGCCGCCGTTGCCCAGCACCACCTCGTAGCCGTCCGGTAGGCCGAAGAACTCGGCCAGGCCGTGGCGGACCCGGCCCACGACGTCGCGGACGCCGGCCTGGCGGTGCGAGGTGCCCAGGTAGCGCGCCTCGGTCGCGGCGAGCGCCGCGAGCGCCTCGGGGCGGACCTTGCTCGGCCCGCACCCGAACCGGCCGTCCCCCGGCTTGAGCGCGGCCGGGATCGTCAGGCTCGTGGCGGCGGTCATCTGCGGACCTCCCTGTTCGGTGGCCGGGTTGTGCGGGGCTCAGGGGGCGAGACGGGTGACGGCCCACGCGCCCTCGGCGATGCGGTCGAAGGCGACTCGGTCGTGCATCCGCCCGGCGCGGCCCTGCCAGAACTCCACGCGACGCGGCCGTACCAGGATGCCGCCCCAGTGCGGCGGGCGGGGGACCTCGTCGTACGACGCGAACCGGTCGGTCTCGCGCGCATAGCGCCCCTCGAGGGCCTCGCGGGAGTCCACGACCTCCGACTGCGGCGAGGCCCAGGCGCCCAGCTGGGCGGCGCGCGGGCGGGCCGCGAAGTAGGCGTCGGACTCGGCCGGGTCCACCCGCTCGGCGGCGCCCTCGGCCCGCACCTGCCGCTCCAGCGGATGCCAGGGGAGCACCAGCGCGCAGGCTGGGTTGGCCGCCAACTCCACCGCCTTGCGGGAGCGGTAGTTGGTGAAGAACACGAAGCCCCGGTGGTCGAGCGTCTTGAGCAGCACCATCCGGGCGGAGGGGCGGGTGTCGGCGGCGGTGGCGAGCAGCATGGCGTTGGGCTCGTAGAGCCCGGCGTCCTCGGCGTCGGCCAGCCAGCGCTGGACGGCAGCGAGCGGGTCCGGGCCTAGGTCGGCCTCGGTCAGGCCGCGGTCGCCGTACTCCCGTCGCTTCGCCGCGAGCTCGGCCTGGGGAGGCAGCATCATGGGAGGCAATCTACCCAGCGAGGCTTGCCGACCCCTGCGTAGCCCATCGGGCCCTCGAAGCCGGCCAGGCATGGCGAAGCCCGCGGGCTGGCACGGCCGGAGCCGAAGCTGGGCGGACTCTCCAGCACCCGCGGGCTCGGGTAGCTCGGTTGGATTCGCTACGCCGTCCAATGTTGTCGGGCCATGGTCACCGGCATCCGGCGGACCAGAAGGTGGCCGCGACTGTGACCGCCTAGCGGCGAGCCACCTCACATGTCCGATCAAAACTCATCGACGGACCACCTCCTTCCTGTGTGCGTTCACGGTACGACGGCGCCTCCCGGCAGGCAAGGACTTTCCCGCCGGCCGAACGTCCGAGACGCCCGCGGGTGGACGCTCGCCCGTGGCACCGTCCTGACGGGGAGTTGCGACACCCGTCACTAGGGTGAGCGCGTGCGTCGTGGACTATTGGGGCTGCTCACCGACGTACGCCCGTTGCAGGTCTCCGCGGACTACCGGCGGCTGTGGTTCGGCAGCACGGTGTCCCAGCTCGGCCAGCAGATGACCCAGGTGACGATCGCGATCCAGGTCTACGCGCTCACCCGGTCCACCTTCTCGGTCGGGCTCGTCGGGCTGTTCGCGCTGTTTCCGCTGATCGCGTTCGGCCTGTACGGCGGCGCCTTCGCCGACGCTCTCGACCGGCGCAAGCTCGCCCTCGTGTCGTCTGGCGGCCTGTGGGTGCTCTCGATAGCGCTGGCAGCGCAGGCCCTGCTCGACGTGCGGAGCGTGTGGGTGCTGTACGGCGTGGTGGCGCTGCAGTCCTCCTGCTACGCGGTCAACAGCCCGACCCGGTCGGCCATCCTCCCGCGGCTGGTCCCCGGCGAGTTGCTGCCGTCGGCGAACGCGCTCAACATGGCGGCGTTCAACCTCGGCTTCACCGCCGGCCCGCTGCTCGGCGCGGTCGCCATCACGGTCGGCGGCTACCAGCTGGCCTACGGAACCGACGTGGTCACGTTCACCGCGGCGCTGTACTCGCTGTTCCGGCTACCGCCCATCCCCCCGATAGTGGCGGAGGGCGAGGTGGCGGGGCGGCCCGGGCTGCGCTCGGTGCTCGAGGGCATTCGGTTCCTCCGGGCCGCCCCGAACATCCGGATGACCTTCCTGCTCGACATGTGCGCTATGGTGCTGGCCCAGCCGCGGTCACTCTTCCCCGCGGTGGCCGGCATCTTCTTCGCCGGCGGCGTCCGCACCGTCGGGGTGCTGCAGGCGTCCCCGGCGATCGGGTCGCTCATCGCGTTCCTGCTGTCCGGCTGGGTCGGCCGCATCCGCCGACAAGGTCTCGCGATCGCGGTGGCCGTCGGGTTGTACGGCAGTGCGGTGGCTGCCTTCGGTTTCTCCCGGATCCTCGGGGTCGGCATCGTGCTCCTCGCGCTGAGCGGCGCCGCGGACATGGTGAGCGCCGCCTACCGCTCGACGATCCTGCAGGTGGCCACGCCCGACAGCCTGCGCGGGCGGCTGCAGGGCGTGTTCACGGTGGTCGTGGCTGGCGGGCCCCGGACCGGTGACTTCCTCATGGGGTCTGCGGCCTCGCTGTTCACGCCGACGCTGGCGCTGGCAGGCGGCGGAGTGGCCTGTGTGCTCGGCGTGCTAGCGCTCGGCGTCAAGGAGCGTCGGTTCCTCGGGTACGACGCCGCGCACCCGCAGCCCTGACGGAAGGCGCGGCCCGACCGGCACCACGGCGACCTCCCTCCCTCGGTTGGAACGCTCTTGCGGCGTTCGCGGCCGGTTAGCGGCAACAGCGTTCCAAACGCGGGTTCTCGGGGCCCCTCAGCCGGCGGCTTGGAACCAGGCGGCCGTGTTCGGCGGGATGCGCCCGCCGGCGACGGCGGCGGCGTTGCTGGAGCAGATCAGCAGACCGGCCGGGTCGGCGTACCGGGGCAGTGGCCGGGCCCGGCTGCCGGAGTTGAGCACGCAGGTCAGGCCCGGCGCCCGGTCGACCACGAGCAGGCCGGGACGCGAGCGCCCGAGCGCGACCCGGCTGCCCAGCCGCCGGCAGTGCTCCCGCCGGGCGGCGAGGGCGGCGCGCACGAAGGACAGCATCGAGCCGGGTTCGCCCAATTCTGCGGCCACGGTCAGCCTGGCCCAGTCGGGCGGCTGGGGCAGCCAGGGCTCGGCCGCGCCGGGAGGGCTGAAGCCGTACGGCGGCTCGCCGCCCGCCCACGGGACCGGCACCCGGCAGCCGTCCCGGCCCACGCCGCCGCCGCGCAGCCAGGTTGGGTCCCGGCGCGCTCCCGGCGCCACGTAGGCCTGCGGGAGGCCGAGCTCCTCGCCCTGGTAGAGGTACGCCGAGCCGGGCAGCATGAGCATGACCAGCAGCGCCGCGCGGGCCCGGGCCGGGCCGACGGCCCCGTCGCCGTACCGGGTGACGGTGCGGACCACGTCGTGGTTGGAGAGGACCCAGGTGGGGGAGGCGCCGGCGGGGTCGACGGCGTCGTAGGTGGCCTCGATCACGCCGCGGAACGCGGTCGCCGACCACGGCGCCTGCAGCCAGGCGAAGTTGAAGGCCTGCTGCAGCTCGTCCGGGCGCAGGTAGCGTGCCATCCGCGCGGGCGGGCGGACCCACGCCTCGGCCACCGCCATCCGGTCGCCCGCATAGCCGCCCAGGGTGCGGTGCCAGTCCCGGTAGATCTCGTGCACCTCGGGCTGGTCCCAGGCGGGGTGGTCCGCCGCACCCGGGCGCCAGTCCGGCAGCCCGGCGGCCTTGCAAAGCCCGTGGGCGACGTCGATCCGGAAGCCGTCGACGCCGCGGTCGAGCCACCAGCGCAGGGTGCGCTCGAAGTCTGCGCGTACGTCGGGATGCTGCCAGTCGAGGTCGGGCTGGGCGGCGTCGAAAAGATGGAGGTACCACTGGCCGTCGCCCACCCGGGTCCAGGCCGGACCGCCGAACCGGGACTGCCAGTTGTTCGGCGGCCGGGCGCCGCCCCGGCCGCGGCCGTCGCGGAAGTGGTACCGGGCGCGCGCCGGCCCGCCCGCCCGGTCGGCCAGCGCCGCCTGGAACCACGGATGCTCGCTGGACGTGTGGTTGGGCACCACGTCCACGATCACCCGCAGGCCGAGCCGGTGCGCCGCCGCGAGGAGGCCGTCGAAGTCGGCCAGCGTGCCCAGCCGCCGGTCGACATCGCGGTGGTCGGTGACGTCGTAGCCGGCGTCTCGCAGCGGGGACGGGTAGAACGGGGTGAGCCAGACCGCGTCGACGCCCAGGTCGTGCAGGTAGGGCAGCCGGCTCGTGACGCCGGGGAGGTCGCCGACGCCGTCGCCGTCGGAGTCGGCGAAGCTGCGGACGTAGACCTCGTAGCAGACCGCGTCGCGCCACCAGGGAGCGCTCGCCTCGGAAAGCTGGCCGCGCTCGGGCGCCACGCTCACTCGCCGAAGTCGGCAGGGTCGACCGCGATCCAGACGTGCTCGGCCCGGGCCACCAGACGGCCCCCCTCGTCGTACAGGCTCGTCGCCGTGGTGGTCTTGCGGGCCTGCTCGGCCACCAGCCGGCCGACCACGACGTACGGCCGGCCGAGGCGGACGCGGCCCTGACAGGTGGCGGTCATCCGGCCGAGCACGAGCGGGCGGGAGTCGAGGTCGGAGCACCAGCCACCGGGGCAGTCGAGTGCGGCCCAGACGAACTCGACCGCGGCCGTCTGGCCGTCGCGGGCGTCCGCCAGCGATGGATCCGGGGTCCAGACGCACGCGGTTCGTCCGGGCGCGTAGAGACCGGGGGACAGGCAGAGGCCATCGCCGGGAGCCCGCGCCGTGCCGCACACGAAGCAGGTCGGGAACGGGTGTTCGTGCAGGCCCCGGTACGACGACTCCGCCGCCCCGGCGTCTCGCACGGAGACGGCGGGGACTGGGTCGCCGGCGAACTCGCCGGTCGTGGCGACCGCCACCGTCTGGTCACCGTCGAGCAGCACCAGCTCGTTTGCCTCGGCGTCCGGCAGGAACGCCATCGGTGCCTCGAGTGGCGGGGGCCGGCGCAGCGTCACCGTGACGACCGGTGGCGGTGCCGTCGTACGGCGACCGGTGCCGGCAGCCGACCCGCCGGCAAACGCACCGGCCGGCCCGCCGTCAAGCAGCGCCCCCACGACGCGGCCGCAGGTGTAGCCGCCGTTGCCCGAGCGCACCGGCCCGCGGAACCTGGTGGCGATGGTCAGGGTGGAGGCGCTCATCAGGAGCGAGGCTACCGGTCGGCGACAGTTGGTGATCCCCAGGCAGTCGGCCACAATGGGGCTGGTTGCCCGCGGCGGCGGGCGGACAGGAGCAGGGGCCAGGCGGCGTGACGGACCTGATCGACACCACCGAGATGTACCTCCGGACGATCTACGAGCTGGAGGAGGAGGGCATCGTCCCGCTGCGCGCCCGCATCGCCGAGCGGCTGCACCAGTCCGGCCCGACAGTCAGCCAGACGGTGGGTCGCATGGAGCGGGACGGCCTGGTGCGCGTGGAGGGGGACCGGCACCTCGAGCTGACCGACCACGGCCGGCAGCACGCCACCCGAGTGATGCGCAAGCACCGGCTGGCCGAGCGGCTGCTCACCGACGTCATTGGTATGGAGTGGGAGCAGGTGCACATCGAGGCCTGCCGCTGGGAGCACGTGATGTCGGAGACAGTCGAGCGCCGGCTGGTGGACCTGCTCGACCACCCGACGCAGTCGCCGTACGGGAACCCGATCCCGGGCCTCGCGGAGCTGGGCGGCCGGGTGCCGGTCGAGTCGTTCCTCGACGGGATGGCCGAGCTGACGTCGGTCGCCAGTGAGGACGCCTGCCCGGTGACGATTGGGCGGATCGCGGAGACGTTGCAGACCCACGAGGAGCTGCTCGCGGTGCTGCATCGGGTGGGCGCCGAGCCGGGGCGGGTCGTCACGGTCGCCCGGACGGGCGATGTGGTGACGATCGAGGGGGCCGGTCAGCGGGCCGAGCTGGGCCTGGAGGCCGCCAGCCACCTCTTCGTGCGGCGCATGTGACGTTCGCGCCCGTCGTCGTACCTAGTGCTGGCGGGCGAACGTGACCGGATCGGTCCATCGGCATCAGCCGATCGGACACGGTTTCGACCTCGTCTGGTCATCCCGCGCGCGTATCGGGCGCTGCCGGTGTCAGGGGTGCCAATATCTGCTCATTGGACGCGTCTGGCGGGGCGGCTCGTCGTGTGCGGGGGTCATCTCGAGAGACAGTCTCCGTCCCGCCAGGCGCATCCACAGGTTCGGCGAGGCACCCGCTATGGGTGCTGGCAGGAGCGTGACAGTGAGCGCAGGCATCTCGGGTTTGCGCGCCGTACGTCGGTGGCGGCCCAGCTGGGCCGGCTGGCCGGATCCGGTGCGGCTCGCGCTCGCACTGGGCTGCTTCATCGCAGCTGTCTGTGCGGCCCTGCTGGCCGTGGCGATCACCGGCGCCGGCTGACGGGCCAGGATCTCGGGCCCGGCCAGGGGGCCGGGATGGGTCGCCATGCGAGGGAAGCCGGGGTGCCCATAGGATGCGGTCAACCGTTTCCTTTGGAGGAGTTCCATGGCGCGAACGCGCGGACCAAGACTGGTCAAGACCGGGGCAGTGCTGGCGACCGCGCTGTCCACCCTGCTGCTCACCGCCGCCTGCGGCTCGGGCTCGGGCGGCAACGGGGGAAGCGGCGGGTTCAGCGTGAGCAAGGACTCGACGATCGCGTCCGAGGTGCCGTCCAGCATCGCGTCCAAGGGCACCCTCGTCGTCGCGACCGACGCGACCTACGCTCCCAACGAGTTCAAGAACATCAAGACCGGTGCGATCGAGGGCATGGATGTCGACCTCGGTACGGCGCTCGGCACGGTGATGGGCCTGAAGTGGAAGTTCATGAACGCGAGCTTCGACACCATCATCCCCGGCCTCGCCTCCGGCAAGTACGACATAGGGATGTCGTCCTTCACTGACACCAAGGAGCGGCAGAAGACCGTCGACTTCGTCACCTATTTCAGCGCCGGTACCTCGTTCTACACGGCAGCCAGCGGCGGGCCCAAGGTGACCGGCCTCAGCAGCCTGTGCGGGCTCTCGGTGGGAGTGGAGAAGGGCACAACCCAGCAGGATGACTCCACGGCGCAGAGCAAGAAGTGCACGAACGCGGGCAAGAAGGCCGTCAACGTCGTGGTGTTCCCCGACCAGAACGGTGCGAACGTCGCCCTGTCGGCGGGTCGCGTCCAGGTCGTCATGGCGGACTCGCCGGTGGCGGCGTACGCGGTCAAGCAGTCCAACGGCAAGTTCAAGCTGGTGGGCCAGACGTACGGCACCGCGCCGTACGGGATCGCGATCCCGCGGCCCGCTGGCACGCCGGCGGGCCAGGCCCCGATGGACAAGCCCGTGCTCGACGCGTTGAACAAGCTGATCAGCGACGGCGTCTACCAGAAGATCCTGGCGAAGTGGGGCGTGCAGGGCGGCGCCATCACCAACCCGACCATCAACGGTGCGACGAGCTAGCGTCGCAGATGTTCGATGGCGGTGAGCGAGCGAGCCCCGTCTGACGGAGGCATCGCACCGGAGGACATCCGGGCGGTCCCGGCGCGGCACCCGCGACGCTGGGTCGCGACGATCGTCATCCTCTACATCGTCGCGGGCATCATCCACTTCGTTGCGACCAGCCCGAACTTCCAATGGGGGATCTTCCACCAGTTCTTCGTCTTCAACTCGATCATCAGGGGGCTTGGGCAGACCGTCCTGCTGACGATCGTCTCGATGGCGATCGGCATCGTCCTCGGGATCATCCTTGCGGTGATGCGCCTGTCGCCGGCACCGATCGTCTCCGGCGTCGCGTGGATCTACATCTGGCTCTTCCGCGGGACGCCGCTGCTGGTGCAGATCATCTTCTGGTTCAACGTGCAGGCCCTGATCGGGCAGAACGCGACCGTCACGCTGCCGTTCACCGGGCTCGCGCTGTTCCACGTGAACGCCAACCAGCTGATCGCCGGCTTCACTGCGGGGATCCTTGCGCTCGGCCTCAACGAGGGTGCCTACATGGCCGAGATCGTCCGGGCCGGCTTCCTGTCCGTGGACGAGGGCCAGACCGAGGCGGCCGCCTCGTTGGGGATGAGCCGGCTCCAGACCATCCGGTTCATCGTCCTCCCGCAGGCGATGAGGGTGATCGTGCCGCCGACCGGGAACGAGACGATCTCGATGCTCAAGAACAGCTCGCTGCTGAGCGTCGTCGGCTACACCGAGCTCCTCTACAGCGCCCAGCTGATCTACTCGGTGAACTACAAGGTGATCCCGCTGCTGATTGTGGCCAGCGTCTGGTACCTCGTGTTGACGTCGGTGCTCACCCTCGGCCAGTTCTACGTCGAGCGCTACTACGCGCGGGGCTCGTCCCGGCAGCTGCCGCCGACGCCGCTCCAACGACTCAGGGCGATGTGGGTCAGGAACCTCACCGCGTTCCACGCCACCCCGCCCGAGGTGCCGACACCGCCGACAGGCCCGAACCGATGAGCGTCATGGTCCGCGCGGACGGGGTCCGCAAGCGCTTTGCCCGGCTGGAGGTCCTCAGGGGCATCGACTTGGAGGTGGCGCAGAACCAGGTCGTCGTCATAATCGGCCCATCTGGGTCGGGGAAGTCGACCTTCCTGCGCTGCATCAACCACCTGGAGAAGATCGACTCGGGCCGGCTCAGCGTCGATGGCCATCTGGTCGGGTACGAACAGCGTGGTGACAAGCTCCACGAGCTGCACGAGCGACAGGTGTCGGCTCGGCGCGCGGAGATCGGGATGGTCTTCCAGCGCTTCAACCTCTTCCCGAACATGACCGCGCTGGAGAACGTCATGCTGGCTCCGGTCCAGGTCAAGGGCGAGGACAAGGGCGTCGTCCGGGAGCGTGCCCTGAGCCTGCTCGACCGAGTGGGCCTCAGGGAGAAGGTGAAGGGCTACCCGGCGCAGCTGTCCGGTGGCCAGCAGCAGCGGGTCGCGATCGCCCGGGCCCTCTGCATGCAGCCCAAGCTGATGCTGTTCGAC
Organism: Nocardioidaceae bacterium; assembly: GCA_035692425.1. Lineage (GTDB taxonomy): Bacteria > Actinomycetota > Actinomycetes > Propionibacteriales > Nocardioidaceae > DASSHZ01. The sequence goes on along the minus strand of DASSHZ010000019.1, from coordinate 12,749 downwards.
GAGCCGACCTCCGCCCTCGACCCGGAGTTGGTCGGCGAGGTGCTCGACGTGATGAAGCAGCTGGCTCGCGAGGGGATGACCATGGTCGTGGTCACCCATGAGATCGGCTTCGCCCGGGAGGTCGGTGATGTGCTGCTCTTCATGGACGGCGGCGTGATCGTCGAGCGCGGAGTGCCGCGGGAGATGATCGCGAACCCCCAGCACCCGCGGACCCAGGACTTCCTCTCCAAGGTGCTCTGACCCCGGTGGGCCGGGGGCTAGCCGGCGGAGGCGAACCGGCGGTGATAGCGCTCGCGCGCCTTGGCGGCCTCGACCTCGCGGTCGCGGGGCGCGGCGCTGGTCACTAGGGCGTCCAGCAGCGTCCGGGTCGCCGCGGCGACGGCCCTAACGGCCGCGTCCACCGCCTCGGTGTTGCGCGTCGACGGCTTGGACATACCACTGACCTTCCGCACGTACTGCAGCGCCGCCGCCCGCACCTCCTCGTCGGTGGCGGTGGGCTCGAGGTTGAACAGAACGTGGATGTTGCGGCACATGCGACCAGCCTCGCACAGGCCCGGCTCCGGCGGTTCCGCCGGGCGAACCTCCCGGGCCAGCCGGCGTACGGCCGGCCACCGCCGCTGGACGCCGAGCTGGCGGGTGTCAGGCGGCTCGGTCGTGCTCCATGACGACGGTGAGCGGGTGGTCGCGCAGCACCGGGCTGTACGGCGCCATCAGCCTGAGCTCGGTGCGGACCTGGTACTCCCAGTAGCACCACTCGGTGGCCGGGGCCCCCGGCACGCTGAAGTGAACCTCGATGTGGCCGTCTGCCGCCTCGAGGGCGGTGGCGGTCTCCCGCGCACCGGAGTGATGCAATGCCTCGTTGGCGATAGATGCCGCCAGGGCTGATGCCTGACTCATGGCCACACCTCGGATCTTCGGTCGTGCCTTCTGGCCCCTGAGGAACAAGACACCCTACGCCGACTTTCGTGACGCCAGACTGGCCGGTTGGTTGTCCGACGTGAGGGGGATCCCTCGGGGCCGCCTTACACCTCAAGGGTGACAACGCCGCCGCCGGCAGACAAGGGGATCGGGCGGGGCGGTGGGAGTTGGCGGCTAGGCGGGGGGCAGGTGGGCGGCCAGCAGCTCGGCCAGGTGCAGGGCGTGCTTGCCGGCCAGGTGGTCGAGCTGGGTACGGCAGGAGAACCCGTCGGCGAGTACGACGGCCCCGGGGCCGGCCGCGCGGACCGCTGGGAGCAGTGCGGTCTCCGCGACCGCGACCGAGACGCCGTAGTGCCCGCGCTCGAAGCCGAAGTCGCCGGCGAGCCCGCAGCAGCCCCCGACCGCGGTTACGTCCGCAGCGGCGGAGCGCAGGAGCGCAGCGTCCTCGTCCCAGCCGAGTACGGCGTGCTGGTGGCAGTGCGGCTGGGCCACGCCGTGCACACCGCGAAGGTCCGGCGGCTGCCAGCCCGCGGTTGCTCGCAGGGTCTCCGCGAGGGTGCGGGTGGCCGCGGCCAACTGCCCGGATCGCGGGTCGTCGGGCAGCAACCGGGTGACCTCGCGGCGGAGTACCGCCGTACAGGAGGGTTCGAGTCCGACCACTGCTAGGCCGGCAGCGAGGGCCGGGCCTAGTGCGTCGAGGGACCGGCGGAGCTCACGCCGCGCGGCGTCGAGCTGTCCGGTTGTCAGCCAGGTCAGCCCGCAGCAGACCGGGTGGTCGGTGACCCGGACCGAGTAGCCGGCCGCCGCGAGGACCCGGACGGCGGCCCGGCCCACCTCCGGGCTGAAGTGGTTGGTGAACGTGTCCGCCCACAGCAGCACCGGCTGCCGGTCGGCCGGGTGGGGTTCGGCCCCGAACCACTGCCGGAACGTTTGGGCGGCGACACGGGGCAGCGGGCGGCGGCGGTCCACTCCGGCGGCCGACCTGGCGACGGCGGCGAGGGGGCCGGCCAGGAGTGCATTGGCCGCCCGCGGCGCGCGCTCGGCGAGCCGAGCCCACCGGGGCAGCCAGCCCAGCGCGTAGTGGCTGCGTGGCCGCGGCCGGCGACGGTACCGGTGGTACAGCACCTCGGCCTTGTATGTCGCCATGTCCACGCCGGTCGGGCAGTCGCTGGCGCAGCCCTTGCACGCCAGGCAGAGGTCGAGCGACTCCGCCAGCTCCGGCGACCGCCAGCCCCGGGTCACGAGGCTGCCGTTCGCCATCTCCTGGAGGACCCGGGCGCGACCGCGGGTTGAGTCCTTCTCGTCGCGGGTGGCCAGGAACGAGGGGCACATCACGTCGTGCGCGGCGGTGTTGTCGGCCCGACAGCGCCCCACTCCGATGCAGCGGTGTACGGCGGTCGTGAAGTCGCCGTCGTCGTCGGGGTAGGCGAACCCGAGGCCCCGGCTGAACCCGCGGGCCCGTGGCACCCGAAGGTCTGCGTCGAGAGGGGCCGGGTCTACGACGACGCCCGGGTTCAGCAGGTTGTCGGGGTCGAAGGCGTGCTTGACGGCGGCGAAGAGCCGGATGGCCGCCGGGGAGTACATCCGCGGCAGCAGCTCGCCACGCGCCCGCCCGTCGCCGTGCTCGCCGGAGAAAGACCCGCCGTACGAGGCCGCCAGGTCGGCCGCCTCCGTGACGAAGGACCGCAGGCTCGACGGGTCCGCGCGGAGCGGGAAGTCGAGGCGCCCGTGCACGCATCCGTCGCCAAAGTGCCCATACAGCAGCCCGTCCAGCCGATGGGCGGCCAGCAGCGCCCCGAGCTCGCGCAGGTATGCGCCCAGAACATGCGGCGGCACGGCGGAGTCCTCCCAGCCGGCCCAGGCGGGCCGGTTCGCCGGCGTACGACCGCCGAGCCCGGCGCCGTCCTCGCGGATCGCCCAGAAGGCCCTCGCCGCCGCTCCCGTGAGGATCGTCGCGTCCGCGGTCCCGGCGGCACGGCGTACGCGCTCGGCGGACGCGCGGGCCGCCGCATCGGTGTCGCCGGCGGTCTCCGCCAGTAGCCACCCGGCGCCCGGCGGCAGGTCTGGGACGGCACCCGGCCCGCGCCGGCGCCGTACCCCGTCGACGAGCCGGGCGTCCATGCCCTCCAGGGCCGCCGGACCCAGCGGCAGCAGCGCCGGCACGGCATCCGCCGCATCCGCCAGGTCGGGATAGCCGAGCACGACGAGTGCGGTCGCGGCCGGGGCCGGGACCAGGGAGACGGTCGCCCCGACGACGATGGCGAGCGTTCCCTCGGTGCCGACCAGGAACCGGGCGAGGTCCGCGCCACGCTCGGGCAGCAGGTGCTCCAGGGAGTATCCGGAGATCTGTCTGGGGAACCGGCCGAACTCGGTGCGGATCACTCCGAGGCTGCCGCGCACGGCGGCCTCGAGCGCAACCACCTCGGGCCCGGCACGCTCTGACCCGGCCGCCTCGGACCCCACGCGCTTCGGCCTGGCCACCCCGGGCCCGGCACCTTCGCCCGACGTAGCTAGGTGCGTCCTCTTGGGGTCTGCTGGCCCCGCGAGCCGAGTTGCCGTGAAGCGCCCACCCGCGGCGGTCACCACATCCAGGTCGACGACGTTCTCCGCCGTCCGGCCGTAGGCGAGCGTCCGCGAGCCGCAGGCGTTGTTGCCGATGGCGCCGCCGACGGTCGCGCGGGCATGGGTCGCTGGGTTGGGGCCGAAGCGCAGGCCGTAGGGCGCGGCCGCCGTCGAGATGTCGTCGAGGACCGCACCCGGCTGTACGACGGCCGTACGCGCCTCGGGGTCGACCGAGAGGACCCGGTTGAGACCGCGAGAGAAGTCGAGCACCAATCCGGGACCGATGGAGTTGCCGGCGATCGAGGTTCCGCCACCACGGGCGGTAAGCGGGACATCGAGCGCCCGACATACCGCCAGCGCGGCGAGCACGTCGGCCGCGTGGCGGGGGAACGCGACCGCCTGCGGCACGACGCGGTAGTTCGAGGCGTCGGACGAGTACTCCGCGCGGCGGCGGGCCGACACGTCGACCGGCACGCCAGCCGCCTGCAGCTCGGCGGTCAACTCCGCGGCGGGCATCTCCGCGCCGCCCGCAGCCGCTCCCGCTGCCACGCTCACCAGGACCCGGTGCCCTTGTCCCGCCCCGGGGGCCTTGTCCTCGTCATGGGGGGGTGCGCGACCGAATTGCCCCCCACTGGCCGGACAATCGGTCCCTCCCGACCCGACGAGGCGACCCGTTGCGGCACGCCAGCAGCGTAGTCCCGTGCTGCCCGGAGGTCTCGGGACCTCTGATGCACGGGCCGGGACGGTGCGCCATCCTGGACGCCATGAGCGAGACCGAGTCGGCTGCCGACTACTGGGAGGCGAGGTACGGCGAGCGCGAGCAGATCTGGTCCGGGCGGCCCAACGACGCCCTCGTGGACACCGTGGGCGGCCTGCCGCCGGGGCGAGCGCTCGACCTCGGCTGTGGCGAGGGTGGGGACACGGTGTGGCTCGCGGCCCAGGGTTGGGAGGTGACCGCCGTCGACATCTCGACCACGGCGGTTGACCGAGCCCGGGAACGTGCCGCGGCGAGCGGCATCCCCGCCGGACAGGTGACCTGGGCCGTCGAGGACCTGGCCGACTGGCGGCCGGCTGGCGAGTACGAGCTGGCGTCGGCCTGCTTCCTGCACTCGACCGTGGAGTTCCCGCGCACCGACATCCTGCGGCGAGCGGCCGGGGCCGTCGCACGCGCCGGCCACCTGCTGGTCGTCGGCCACGCCGAGCCGCCGCCGTGGTTCGCCGCCCACGAGGGGCGGGATGAGGCCGACGGCAGCCAGCACGGGCATCATCGCGGCGACCATGACTTCCTCGGCCCGGCGGAGGAGCGGGCTGCCCTGCAACTGGACGAGGCGGCGTGGGAGGTCGTCGTCAGCGAGGTCCGCCGGCGCGAGTCGACCGGCCCGGACGGGGAGCCGGCCGTCCTGCTCGACACGGTGGTGCTGGCCCGCCGCCGCTGAGGCTGCGCGGCGTACCGCTCGACTGCTCCGCTGTCACCAGCTTGATCGGGTGCGCGCGTGCGCGGATCGGAGCAGGATGGGGAAGGGCTGATGCCGGTTCGGCTGCCGGCGGGCCCGGGAGGTGGACCATGTTTCTCGACCACCGTGGTGCATCGGGTGGGGGTCGTCTTCGCTGGGGGATGGTGCTGATCGGAGCCGCCACGCTGTCGGTGGGCCTCGGCGTACTCGGCCCGGCTAGGCAGGCCAGCCCGGCGGCCGCTGCGTCGGCCAGCACGCCGAGCGGTGCTGGCAGCTGCATCGGCCATCATCCGCAGCCCGCAGTATGGTACGTGGCGAGCTGTACCGGCCACGACGAGCCCGAGCTGGACCCGGTCTCGTCGGCTCCGGGGTCGGCCCGCAACCTCACCTGGAAGGTGGTGCTGCCGAGCGACGGGTCGGTACCCGTCTCCGCGGTGGGCCCGACCTTCTGGTTCGGCGGGGCCGTCAGCGATCCGAACCCGCACGCGCTCTTCGGCCAGGCCTTCCTGGAGGTGCAGTTCTACCCGGACAGCGTGGTGACCGGCTGTACGCCGACCGGCGGCTTCAGCGTCACCCAGGTCGCGAACGCCTTCAGCGTTTGCACCCCGGTCTGGCAGGTCGGGCAGAAGAGCTTCGCCGAGACCGCCGCGTTCAACGCCATGCTGACCGACTCCAAGACGGGTGGCGCCCTGGTCATGCACGGCGGCGACACCGTCACCGTGCACTTCCACCCCGGCGCCGCTGGCCACGGCTGGAACATCACGATCACCGACCAGTCGACGGGGCACGCCGGGACCGTCGTCCTCGACAGCAAATACGGCCCGCTGCTGCCGCTCTTCTCCCGCCAGCGGATCGGGAACTCGCTCGGTTGGGGACTGGTCCACGACACACCCAACGCGTTCGTCTGGGAGATCGGGCACACCTCGCCGTACACGCACCCGGCGAGTGAGTACTGCGTTCCCGGACAGACCTTCTGCGACTCCTACGACATCGCGCACTGGCTGGGCTTCACCCCGCTCCGCATCGAGTCGGTGACCTTCGGGGGCGGGACGACCGCCCAGACCTGGGCCACGGTCAGTGACCTCGGCGGTGCGGCCGAGGTCGAGCAGGACTGTGGGTCGTACGGCGGACCGTACTGCGAGTACCCGTGGTATGCGCTCAACGGCGGGACGTTCACGTACGGAGGCGACTACCCGGGCACGACCCGCGACTTCGGCCAGGCGTCCCAGTTCGCCACCACGATGAAGTGCGGCGGACCGTTCGGTGCCGACTCGACGTACTGCGCCAAGATCATCCTTCGATAGGTGCCCGCGACCCAGCTCGTGCGTCGGCATCGGCGCGTGCCGGGTTCGTCGCCGGCTCCCGAGAGCTCCGGCTGAGGAGGATGCTCGCGGCGGCGACGAGGGAGAGCGCGATGAGCCCGCCGGCGTAGTTGTGCAGGCCGCGGTAGACGCCGCCCATGACAAGTGGTGGCAGAAAGCCGCCTAGGCCACCGCGGCGCCCACCACGCCGGTGACCGAGCCGACCTGGTCAGCCGGGGCGCGCCGGGCGACGAGGGGCGAAGACCGCGCCCGCGCCGGTGCCCAGTGCGCCGGCCATCACGAGGAACGCGACGGTCGCGATGGGGATCAGCACCGGCGTCGCAGACTGCACGAGCGCACATACCGCCACGATCCCGAACACCACGGCCAACACGCGGGTGGGGTCGTACCGGTCCGACAGCCAGCCCCCGAGGTGGCGGGCGACTACGGCGAAGGCGACGAATCCCGCCATCCGGTTGGCGGCGTCCTGCTGCCCCAGCTCGTACGCGGTCTTCAGGTAGGCGGGCAGGTAGACTCCCGATCCTCGAACGCAGCGGACGGATGGCGGTGACCACCACGACGCCCTACCTCTGGCGCGGGTGACGCTCCGCCCGGGCGCGGACCGCCATCAGTAGACGGTGGCGTCTTCGCCGTTCAGACTGGACGGCATCGACCAGCCCGGAGGTCTGATGACCATCCAAATCGCCTGCGTGGTGTTCGACTGCGCCGACGCTCTCGCCGTGGGTCGTTTCTGGTCCGCAGCCATCAACCGCCCGCTTGACCCGGAGTCCACCAGCGAGTTCGCCAGCATCGGCTTCCACCGACGCCGTGACCGAGGGGGCTGGCGCCGTGTCGAGCGGGACGCCGATCCCACCTGGATGTTCGCCCAGGTACCCGAGGCGAAGACGGTGAAGAACCGACTCCACCTGGACATGATCGCCACTGACCTAGAGGCCGAGATCGCCCGGTTGGTAGACCTCGGAGGCACTCGGATGGCTGACCGGGAGGAGTACGGATACACCTGGACGCTCATGGCTGACCCGGAGGGCAACGAGTTCGACCTCGCGAAGGCGTTGTGATCGTTCGGGATCGCTCACGCCAGGGCGGCCCGCCGCTCTTGCAGGAGATGCCGCTCCGGCGAGGTGGGCGCGAGCTCGATCGCGCGGTCCAGGTCGGCGCCGGCCGCCTCGGCCAGCCCGAGCCGGGCCTCGAAGTCGGCCCGGGTGGCGAAGTAGAGGTAGTACGCCGCGAGGTCGGCGGCCAGGGGCTCGATCAGGTCCAGCCCGGCGCGCGGCCCATCCACCATCGCCACCGCGACCGCTCGATTGAGCTCGGTGATCGGGGTACTGGGCAGCAGCCGGTAAAGGTTGGCGATGGCGGCCCAGTCGGTGTCCTCTGAGCTGCTGGCCCGGTCGTGGATCAGCGCGACCCGGGCCTGCACCTGGTAGGGCCCGACCGCGTCGGTCAGGCCAGACAACAGGGCGGCCCCCTCGTCGATGGCCGCGGTCGACCACCGGCTCCGGTCCTGCTCACCGAGCAGGACGACCTGCCCGTCGCGCACTCGGGCCGGTCGCCGGGCGTCGGTGAGCAGCATCAGCGCCAGCAGTCCGACGACCTCGTCCTCGTCAGGCATCAGCTCGCGCAGCATCCGGGTCAACCGGATCGACTCGAGGGTCACGTCGACCCGTACAACCGAGTCGCCGGACGAGGGGGCGTACCCCTCGTTGAAGAGCAGGTACAGGACCGCCAGCACGCCGCTGAGACGCTCGGGCAGCAGCTCCGGCGGGGGTACCCGATAGGGGATGCCGGCGTTGCGGATCTTGGCCCTGGCCCGGACGAGCCGCTTCTCCATCGTCGGCTCGGTGACCAGGAACGCCCGGGCGATCTCGGCGCTGGTCAGCCCGCACAAGGTCCGCAGCGTGAGCGCGATCCGGGCTGGCATCGGCAGCGCTGGGTGGCAGCAGGTGAAGATCAGCCGGAGCCGGTCGTCGGTGATCTCGGGCAGCACCATGGGTTCTTCCTCCGGCGTCGCGACGAGCAATGCCAACTTGGCCGCTTCGGTGGTACGGCGCCGGATCCGGTCGCGGGCGCGGTTGCGGGCCACCGTGGTCAGCCAGGCGAGTGGACGGTCCGGCGTACCGTCGCTGGGCCAGGACCGGACGGCCGCGGCGAACGCCTCCTGCGCGCACTCCTCGGCCAGGTCCCAGTCGCCGCACCAGCCGATCAGCCCGGCGACCAGGCGGCCCCACTCCGCCCTGAAGACGCCTGCGATGGCGTCATCGGGGTCGAGCTCGTCCGCCATCACGTCATGTCGACCGGGCCGCGCCTCGCTCACGAGGTCCGCACCGACTTGCCCCTTGCTCACGTGGTCCGGACCGGCCTCAGCTCGAGCAGACCGTCCCCGTGGGCGGTGGCGATGCCGATCGCCTCGTCCAGGTCCGCGCACTCGAGCAGGTCGTACCCCCCGATCTGCTCCTTGGTCTCGGCGAACGGCCCGTCGGTCACCACGACCTCGCCATTGACATTGCGCACGACATGGGCGAGCGACGGCGGCTGTAGCTGCCAGCCGTGCAGGCGACGCTCACCGGTCTCCGCTATCCAGCGCTCAATCCACTCGTCCTCGTCCTCGTCCTCGCCTGCGTCGGCGATCTCCGGGTCGCCGGTCTGGTCCCAGCACACGAACATCAGGTAGCGCTGCTTGCCAGGTTTCGGGTCGGTCACCGCCGGTGTAGGCATGCCGGGCGCGAGCGGCCGCACCTCGATAGCGCCGGTGCGGAGCGTGGGATGCGCCGCGGCGACCGAGATCGCCTCCGCCAGGTCGGCAGCCTCGATCAGGTCGAAGCCCGCGATCTGCTCCTTGGTCTCCGCGAACGGCCCGTCGAGCACTACGCCATCGCCATCGGTGCTTCGGACCGAGGTGGCGTCCTCGACGCCGCGCAGCTGCGCACCGTCGAGGATCACACCGCGTGCGGACATCTCGGTGATCCAGTCCCCGAGCGGGCCCTGGTCTGGTGAGCTCGCCCGCTCCGGCAGCTCCTCCAACACGTGCATCAGCATGAACTTCATGGGTCACTCCTCATTTGGGTCTCATCCCAACACGGCTCCGGTCGGGCCCGCCAACCAGAGGACGAACGAGATCGCGTTGGCAGGACACGCGCATCCGGACCGGCTCTGACCGAGCGTCGTGCACTGTAGACCGCTCCGGTCAGCGTCGGCTGAGCCACTGCCGCGGGTGGACTCGGCGTCGACGGCGTACGTCGGCCAGGTGCGGCTTGCGCGAACCGGCGGTGCGCTCCTCGATGAGGTAGTGAACCTGAGCCTCGATCATCATGTCGTTCATTTCCGATCCCTCGTCTCGGTGGTCTCGCGCCGCTGCCTGGCCGCGGCGGCGAAGTTGTTCGGTCACCAGAGGGACGCACGGCCACGGCCGGAGAGGACACCCAGCCCGGGACAGCCGCAGGTGGTCACCAACCACATCCGGGTGGCAGGTTCGGGCGCTGCCCGTGACCACCCTCAGGTCCGCGACCGCCCCCCGTCTCAATCGGCGATCTATATGGCAAAGGTCTTGCCTTAGACCATGTGCTGGGCCTATGGTCCCTGGCGTGGCCATCCCGTCCGCTGACCTTGAGGGCACCTGCCGGTTCCACGATTGGTACACCTGGTTCAGGGTGACGGGCTCTCTCGACTCGCGGCGGGCCCCACTCGTCGTACTCCACGGTGGGCCTGGCGCGGCGCACAACTACACCTTGCGGATGGCTCGGGTCGCCGAGACGGGGCGACCCGTCGTGCACTATGACCAGCTCGGCACCGGCCGCTCCACCCATCTGCCCGACCAGTCACCTGGGTTCTGGTCTGTCAGCACCTTCCTCGACGAGCTGGACAACCTCTTGCGCCGCCTCGGGCTGGCCGGCGGGTACCACCTCTTGGGTCAGTCGTGGGGAGGAATGCTGGCCGCCGAGCACGCCGCCACTGGACCTCCCGGACTGCGCAGCCTGGTGATCGCGAACTCGCCCGCGTCGATGGAGCTCTGGGTCTCCGAGGCGCAGCGGCTACGGCGACTGCTGCCGCCCGCCAGTCAGGAGGCCCTGGATCTACACGAGGCCGACGGCAGCCTCGACCACCCGGACTACGTCGCTGCGACAGCGGAGTTCTACCGCCGGCACGTCTGCCGGGTCGTACCGAACCCGCCGGAGGTCGCCGAGAGCTTCCGGATCATCGAGGCGGACCCGACGGTCTACCACGCGATGAACGGTCCGACCGAGTTCCATGTCGTGGGCAGCCTTCGCGACTGGACCATCATCGACCGGCTGGACCGGATTGATGTGCCGACGCTCCTCGTCAACGGCCGCCACGACGAGGCCACGGAAGCCGTGGTGCGGCCGTACTACGAGGGAATCAGGGACGTCCGCTGGGAAGTGTTCGGCGAGTCGAGCCACATGCCGCACGTCGAGGAGGAGGACAAGTTCCTCGACGTCGTCAACGCGTTTCTGGATGCCAACGAGTGAACGGAGTCAGACGAATGGCCAGGCACACAACGGCGCTGTCCGCATTGGCACTGGTGACGGTTCTGGCAACCGCTGCCTGCTCGAGCGGCAGCGGGTCGCCGTCAGGCGAGGGAAGCCCATCGGCCGGAGGTGGCAACTCCACGTCGGCGACCTCGGGCGCGACGTCGGCCGGCTTCCAGTCGGAGCACAAGGGTGGCACGCTGACCCTCCTCTCCGACGGCGCGTCCGGCACGCTCGATCCGCAGATCAACTACACCAACCAGTACTGGAACCTCTACCAGAACGTCTATGACGGCCTCCTCAAGTTCCGCTGGGGAGTCGATGGCGCCGCTTCGCAGCAGGTCGTCCCCGACCTGGCGACGGGGATGCCCAAGGTCAGCGACGGCGGGAAGTCCTACACGTTCACGTTGCGTCGGGGCATCAAGTTCTCCAACGGACAGGAGGTGACCGTCGCCGCCGTCCTCGCCAGCTTCCAGCGGATGTTCAAGATCTCGAGCCCGAACGCGGGGTCCTGGTACCAGTACATCGTCGGGGCGTCCAAGTGCCTGAAGACGCCGGCGACCTGCACTCTCAAGGGCGGGCTCATCGTCAACCCCAAGACCAACCAGATCACGTTCAAGCTCACCCAGCCCGACCCGGAGTTCAACTACCAGCTGGCGACACCGTTCGCCGTCATCCTGCCGAAGGGCTCACCGGACAAGGATGCCGGCGACACGCCCCTCCCGAGCACGGGGCCGTACAAGTTCGCCTCGTACAACCCGTCGCGCCAGCTGGTGATGGTGCGCAACCCGTACTTCCATGTGTGGTCCCAGGCGGCTCAGCCCCAGGGCTACCCCGACAAGATCATCTACAAGTTCACCCTGGACGCCGAGTCCCAGGTCTCCGCGATCGAGAACGGGCAGGCGGACTGGATGTTCACTCCGCCGCCGGCCGACCGGCTCAACGAGATCGGGACCAAGTACGCCGACCGAGTGCACGTCCACGCACTGTCGGCGTTCTGGTACGCAGCACTCAACGTGAACATCCCGCCGTTCAACAACCTCAAGGCGCGCCAGGCCATCAACTGGGGCATCGACCGCGCCGACACCGTCCGCCTCTTCGGCGGGACCGAGGTCGCGACACCGGTCTGCACGATCCTGCCGCCGGGATTCCCCGGACACGTCGACAACTGCCAGTACACCAAGGGCGGCGGCACGACGTGGAAGGCTCCAGACCTTGCCAAGGCACGCAAGCTCGTCCAGGAGTCAGGTACCGCCGGGCAACCGGTGACGGTGATCGCGGAGAGCTACTCGACGGCCAAGGCCATGGGCGAGTACCTGCAGAGCCTGCTCAACAGTCTTGGCTACAAGGCGAGCCTTAAGCTGCTCTCGCAGAACGTGGAGTTCACCTACATCCAGAACACGAACAACAAGGTGCAGATCTCGGTCACGCAGTGGTACGCCGACTACCCGGCCGCCTCGGACTTCCTGCAGGTGCTGCTGTCGTGCGAGAACTTCCACCCGCACAGCGACGCCAGCGTCAACATCTCCGGGTTCTGCAACAAGAGCATTGACGCCCAGATGAACCAGGCAGAGAGTCTGATGCTCAGCAACCCGGCGAAGGGCAACCAGATGTGGGCGAAGATCGACCAGGAGATGATGCGTCAGTCGCCGGTGGTGCCGATGTTCACCCCCCACGAGGTCGACTTCACCTCCAAGCGGGTTGGCAACTTCCACTTCAGCCGGCAGTTCTTCGTCTGCCTCGACCAGTTGTGGGTGAAGTGAGGTGGCGTGACCGTAGTGCAGACGGTCGGCGGTCCGGCTGAGGAGGTCTCCGGGTCGCCGACCCGCCTCTGGAGGGACGCCATTCGCGAGGTCCTCGCGAACCGGGCTGCACTAATAGCCCTGGTGCTGCTTGCGGTAATCGTGCTTGGGGCTCTGCTCGCCCCGCTGTACGCCAGCGAGGTCGCCCACACCAACCCGTTCACCTCCCACATCGGCGCCACCGTCGAGCTGGGCGGGAAGCGCGTC
>DASSHZ010000018.1:0-3341 GCA_035692425.1 Nocardioidaceae bacterium | reverse complement strand
AAGGCGGTCACGGCCGCGGACAGGCTCTTGCCGGCCAGGTCCGGGCCCAGGGCGATCACCTGCTGGTCGTCGGTGCCCGGCACCGGTTGCCCGTCCGCGGCCCAGCGGACCTGGACGGCTGCCGGCGTCGGGCTCCAGGTGCCGATGTCGAGGGTGGCCGAGCCACCCACCTCGAGGTCACCGGCGATCGTCGGCGTCCCGACTGTGACCCAGTCGCCGGAGGGCACGTAGGAGATGGTGACCGTCGCGCTGGTGGACGACGCGGCGGTGACGCGCACCAGCAAGGATCCGGACTCGTTGCTCCAGGTGCCGCCGGCGGGGGTCGAGGTGTCTCCCGTGTCCGAGGTGACGAAGTCGTCGACGCCGCTGATGTCGTGCGCGGCCGTGACGACGACCCCCGGGGCGTAGTGGAGTGGCCCGTCGGACGAGTCCAGGAAGTACCCGGGCGTGGCGTAGAACGAGCCGGCGTCCTGACCGGTGCCGGTGCGGTAGTCGAGGTAGAGGGCTTCGCCGGTGTCCGGGTCAGTGACGCGGACACTCCGCACGCCGGTGTCGTCGCTGCGCGGCTTGATCGTCACCGTGTCCTGCATGGGGGCGGAGCCGTCCCCGAGGGGCACGGCCTGGACCTCCCCGGGCTGGGTGATGCCCTGAAAGACCCGGTACGGCGTGCTGAGGGCGGTCAGCTGGTTGAACCCGCCGATGGCGAAACCCATCACGTCATAGACGCCGTAGTACTCGAGCGAGTCGGCGCCGATGCGGGCGTTCGCGTGGCCGAAGCCGTAGTTGTGGCCGGTCTCGTGGGCGTAGGTGCCGTTGATCGCACTCCCCGCCTTGACCACGAGGACGCCACCGCTGGCGAAGCTGACCCCGATCGATCCCATGCCCACTGTGCTGCCGCTGGCGCACGTGGGCGGTACGAACAGGACCAGCTGGTCGGTGCCGCTGAAGGGATCGATGCCGGGGAACTGCGCCTCGGCGTCGTCCACCACGTTGAAGAAGTCGTCGCCGAGGCCGCAGTCCGTCGTCGGCAGAGAGGTGCGGTAGTGGCGCACCGCTCCGGGAACGCTGATGCTGATGGCACCCTCGGACTCGCCCTTCCAGTAGGAGCCGACGGTGCTCACGTGCCCGAGGAGCTCGGCATCGGTCTGGCCGAGTGCTCCGAGGTTGTCCACGGCTGCGACGTACTGCTGGTGCTGGACGGGGGTCACGGCCGCCGCCGTCGGTGCCGTCACAGAAGGCTCGCCCGCGAGCCGGAGGGTCTCTTCCCTGCGGTCGACGAGGCGCAGGGCGGTGCGGCCAGCGTCCGACCCGGCTGTCACCGCGGTTCCGGCGGTGCCTGGCAGCGAGCTGGCGATGCTCGACGGCAGCGCCAGCCGTGCCTGCACGTGGTCTCCGGTCCGAGCATCCGGGTCGAAGTGGCCGCGAACCGGGACGATGTCGCCGCCCGACAGTGCCACGCCGTACGCAGTCCGGCCGCCTGGGGTCTCGGCCGGCACCACGACCAGGCGACCGTGCACCGACACGGTGACGGTTGCGCCCGCGGAGCCCACTCCGACGACAGCGGCCGCCTCGGCAGGAGTCGACGCGACCGGTGCGACGGCGGCGGTCAGGGCGAGCGCAGCGATGGCCGAGACGGAGCGGAGCCTGACGGCCATGGTTGTCCCCCTTGTCCCCCGGGAAGCCTAGGGCGCCGATGTGGCTGCCGGTGCGGAAATCGGCAGGGAAATCGGGCGGGAAATCGGGCGGGGAAATCGGCGGGGAAGCCAGCGGGGCGGGGCTGGGGGTAGCGTGGGAACACGGAGCCATCGTGGCTCCAGAGGAGCGCCGACATGGCCGACAAGTCACCCCGTCACACGATGTCGAAGAAGAGCGGCAAGTCCCTCAAGGAGAAGCGGAGGGACAAGAAGGTCAAGGCCGCCCACACCAGCGAGATGGAGCAGCTGATCACCGAGAAGGGTCACCACCGCTCCCACTGATGCCCCCCGAGCCGATGCCGACCGAGGATCAGCTGCACCAGCGCCGCGACGTCGCTGAGTCGTTCGGGACCGACGCTGCACGCTACGACCGTTCCCGGCCGAGCTATCCGCAGGCGCTGGTCGACAGGATCCTTGCTGGCTCGCCCGGCCGGGACGTGCTCGACGTCGGGGTCGGCACCGGCATCGTGGCGCGCCTCTTCCGGGACGCCGGCTGCCGGGTGGTCGGGATCGACGCCGACCCCCGGATGGCCGAGTTCGCGCGGCGCAGCGGGCTCGACGTGGCGGTGTCGAAGTTCGAGGACTGGGACGCCGGTGGCCGGCTCTTCGACGCGGTGGTGGCCGGGCAGACCTGGCACTGGATCGAGCCGGTCGCTGGAGCCGCGAGAGCCGCAACGCTGCTGCGCCCCGCGGGACGGTTGGCGTTGTTCTGGAACGCCGACCTGCCGCCTGCCGGCCTGGCGGCGGCGTTCGGCGAGGTCTATCGCCGGGTGGCGCCGGACTCGCTGGTCGCCCGGCGGTGGGTGAGCGGCCGCTCGACCACCGCGCTGGACGGCATCTCCGGACTGGCGCGCGGGCCGGCAGAGGCGGTCCGCGAGTCCGGCGCCTTCGCCGCACCGGAGGAGTGGCGCTTCGACTGGGAGCGGGACTACACCAGGGACGAGTGGCTGGACCAGGTGCCCTCGACGGGCGACCACAGCAAGCTTCCGCGCTCACAGCTCGACGAGCTGCTGGCCGGCATCGGCGCGGCGATCGACGCGGTCGGCGGCCACTTCCTCATGCCGTACACGACCGTGGCGGTGTCAGCCGTTCGACGCTGACCTGCCGGCAGGGCTCAGCCGTCGCCTGCCAGGTAGCTCATCAGCGCGACGGTCATCGCGGAGGCGCCGGTGCGGAAGGTGGGCTCCATCACCGGCGCGAAGGTGCTGGCGTGGTTGCCCGGGATCACCTTGGCCAGCGTGCCGTCGGCCTCGGCGCGGTGGTACGTGTCGGGGTCGAAGCCGCCCCAGATCCAGTAGAGGTAGGGGACGCCGAGGCCGTTCGGGATGTCGCTGAAGTCCTCGCTGCCGGTGGACGGCTCCATCAGGACCGCCTTGTCGCCGAAGTGGGCGCTGAACGCCGCGGAGACCTTGTCATAGACCTGCTGGGTGTTCTCGGTGACCGGGAAGGGGTCGGTGTACTCGAACTCCGGGGGCGCGGGCGATCCGGAGGCCTCGCACTCGGCCTTGACGATCCGCTCGACCGCGTCGCGCAGCTGCTGACGGGTGCGGTCGTCGTACGACCTCAGGTTGAGGAGCAGGGTGGTGCTCTCCGGGATCACGTTGCTCTTGCTGCCGGACTGGAAGCTGCCGACGGTCACGACGCCGA
>DASSHZ010000017.1:0-3708 GCA_035692425.1 Nocardioidaceae bacterium | reverse complement strand
CGCAGCTGTCCGGGTGTGGTGCCGGGCCGCGATGCCCGAGACGGTGTCGCCTGGCCGTACGTGCACCCAGACGAAGTGCCGGCCATGGGAGCGGTGCGCGCTGTGCCGCCGGTGGTCGCGGTGGGTGCGATGGTCCTTGTGCCCCCGGTGGGCGCGTAGGTCTTTGTGCCCCCGGTGGGCGTGGTGCTGGTGGTGGTGGGCGCGCGATGTCGACCGTGACGGCCGCTGGTGGGGGAGGCGGAGCACCTCCCCGGGGTAGATGAGGTCGCCGCTGTAGGTCAGGTGGTTGGCCCGGACGATCGAGGTCGCGGACAGGTGGTGCGCGGCGGCGATTTCGGAGACGGTGTCGCCGGGGTGGACGACGTACGCACCCTGGGAGAGGCCGAGAGCGAGCGGGGCGAGTGCGGCGATTCCTAAGGTCGTCGTCCGGGCGCGCAACCAGGTCGGCAGCGCGCCGGATCCCGGCGATCCCGGCATGGCCATTGTGGTTGCCTATCGCAAAAGCAAGGCGACACGCCAGGGGCTGGAGAGGCAAAAGTTGCAGCAGTTACCGTGCTGTGATCACTAAACCATCCTTAAACCATCCGAACCGGACACCGCCGAACCCACTGTCAACTGGCGGCGACGTCCAGCGCAGCGAGCTCGTGCGAGGCTTGGCGTCATGCCCGAACCAGACCCGGCCCGGCTGGAGGCACTCGTCGACGGCTGGCTCAGCGTCGCCGAGGTCGCCGGACGCCTGGGCGTCAGCGCTAACCGGGTTCGCCAGCTTGCCCGCGAACACGCGCTGTCCCTGGTACGCCGAGCAGCCGATCCCGACCCGGCGGTCCCGGCCGCGTTTCTCGACGGCTCCGAGCTGCTGAAAGGTCTCGCGGGGACGCTGACCCTGCTCGCCGACCACGGCTTCGGTCCGGCGGAATCCGTGGAGTGGCTCTTCACCTCCGATGACTCCCTGGTAGGTCGGCCGATCGACGCGCTGCGGGAGGACCGCGGCCGCGAGGTACGTCGGCGTGCCCAAGTCGCGGACTAATCCGTGCGTTGTCCTTTTCGAAGTGGGGCAAACCGGGCGTGGGATCCCCACTGGGCGGACAATGCCCCGCAGGGGGGACAAGGGCCGGTGAGGCGGGCGGTAACCGCGGTGGCTTCGTAGGGTTTCGTCCATGAGTGGACTCGCCCCGCTGCTGGCGGGTCGCACCGCCCCCGGGGTTTACCACTGGACCTCGGTCGAGCGGGCCGCCGACGTCTCCCACGCGGCCGGTCTAGCCGGCTGGGTCGTCGTACCCCTGGACACTTGGCGCATCGAGGACGAAACGGGCTTCCTCGACGTCTGCTGGCAGGCGTTCGCCCCGCCGGCAGGCTCAGGGCGCCGCCTGGACTCGCTGGGCGAGTGTCTGCGGGAGGTGCGCGGCACCGGCGGCGGGGTGCTGGTGCTCTGGGACGGCTGGGGGCCGCTCGCCCGGGCGGACCGTCCAGCATTCGACGCCGTGATCGCGGCCTTCACCGAGCGGGTTCGGTACGTCGATGGGGGACGGTTCGCCGTGCTGCTGCGCGGGCCGGGGCCGGACGGCGTCTTGCTTCCGGAGCTCAAGCCACCGCCAGCCGGTTGACCGGGGCTAAGCCTGCACCCGTGGAAGCCACCTGCTGCGCGGCCCCAGAGCGGCCCGCCGGCTGCTTTGCCCACGCTCGACGGTGCAACCGGACCGCCATCGCGCCGGCGCCTCGCCACCGCATCCCTCTGGGGTGGCTCGCTACGCTGCCCCGCCACGGATCCAGGCTGAGGCCGGGCGAGGACGTGCCGGACCGAAACGCTGCGCCCCGGACTCCTTGCCACTGCGGGTCGGCGGCGGCGAGCGCCAGGCTCAGCGGCGGCGCCGGGTCGCCTGATCGGCCAGTCGGCGGAGTGCGTGCCGGGTCTCGCGGTCGGCGAACCGGGTTGCGCTGACCGCCGACAGCGCGGCCGAGGTCAGCTCGGCGATCACGGTCTCGACGGCGGCCAGGGCTCCGGTCTCCCGGATCACCCGCCGTACGGCGGCCACCCCGGCCGGGTCGATCGCCGGGTCCCCCAGCAGGCGGGCAAGGGCCTGCCGCTGCCCGGCGCTGGCACCGTCGAGAGCGCGAGCAACGAGCAGCGTGGGCTTGCCCCCGCGGATGTCGTCACCAGCCGGCTTCCCGGTCTCGGCGGGCTCGCCGAACACCCCGAGCACGTCGTCGCGGAGCTGGAACGCCTCGCCGAGCGGCACGCCGTACGACGACAACGCCGCGAGCAGCGCCGGCGACGCGTCGGCGCAGGCAGCCCCGATCTGCAGCGGCCGCTCGACGGTGTACTTGGCGGCCTTGTAGCGCACCACCCGCATCGCCTCGGCGGCGGTGACCCGCCCAGAGCTCTGCGCCAGCATGTCGAGGTACTGGCCGGCCATCACCTCCGTGCGCAGCCGGTCGAAGTAGCCGTGAGCGCGCGCGAGGTCGGCCGCGCGGAGGTCGGCAGAGCGGAGTAGCTGGTCGGACCAGGTGAGCAGCAGGTCGCCCAGCAGGATGGCCGCGCCCGGGCCGAAGCGGCCCGCCGCGGCCGGCGACGCGCTGACGTCCGCCAACCTGGCGAACTCCCGATGCGCGGACGGCCGCCCCCGACGGGTGTCGGAGCCGTCCATCACGTCGTCGTGAACCAGCGCCGCACCGTGGACGAGCTCGATCGCTGCGGCGACGGTGGCGATCGGGTACGGGTCGGGGGCGCCGCCGGCTGCTCGCCAACCCCAGTAGGTGAACGCCGGCCGGAGCCCCTTGCCGCCGTGCATCGCCCGCCGCGACGCCGACACCAGCGGCTGGACATCGGGACCCAATGGCGCCAGCAGCTCGCCTTGCTCATCGACGAACCGCCCGAGGGTCGCCTCCACTGCCTCCCGAAACTCCGCCGGCACGGTCTCGTAGAAGTGAGCCAGCTCGGCGCCTGCTCCCGCGCCGAGCTCGTCTGGAGGTTCTTGAGCTGCCGTGGCGAGCAGGCCCGCCCGATCCGCGGGTGGCAGCGAGTCGGTCACCAGTCGAGACTATGCCGCCCCGAGTGCCCGGGGCCGCGCGCTCGCCGGCCCGTCCGGCTCGCCCATCGCAGGGTGGTCGCATACAACAGGCTCACCGCGCCCGGGCGGGCGTTGTTGCTGACCACTTTCCGGGCTGGCGGGTGGCAGGGTGGTCGCGGACAACAGGCTCGCGGCGTTGGGGTTTGTTGTTGCTGACCACTTTCCGGGCTGGCGGGCTGGCCGGGTGGTCGCATACAACAGGCTCACCGCGCCGGCGGGCGTTGTTGCTGACCAGCCTCGGGTGGAAGCAACGCAAGGTGGTCGTAGACAACGGGCTCACCGCGCCGGCGGCTGTTGTTGCTGACCACTTTCCGGGTTGGCAGCTTGGCGGGGTGGTCGCGGACAACAGGCTCCCCGCGTTGGGGGCTGTTGTTGCTGACCAACTTCGGGTGGAGGCAACGCAGGGTGGTCGCGGACAACAACCCCGGCGCGCCGGCGGCTGTTGTTGCTGACCACTTTCCGGGTTGGCGGCTTGGCGGGGTGGTCGCGGGCAACAGGCTCACCGCGCCCGGGCGGGCGTTGTTGCTGACCACTTTCCGGGTTGGCGGGGTGGCGGGGGCGCCGAGGAGCAGATCGGCAGGCGTTGGGATTGGCAGGGGCGATTGTGGGGTTTGACATATGGAACCTTCTAGCCGCGGCC
>DASSHZ010000016.1:0-30332 GCA_035692425.1 Nocardioidaceae bacterium | reverse complement strand
CCTTCCGCCGTCGCGCGCGCACCGACGGGAACGAGGTCGGGTACTCGAGCATCGTCGGCTGCGGGCCCCATGCGGCCACCTTGCACTGGGTGGACAACGACGGGCCGGTAGAGCCCGGGCAGCTGCTACTGCTCGACATGGGCGTGGAGAACCGCTCCCTCTACACGGCCGACGTGACCCGCACGCTGCCGGTCGACGGCACGTTCACCCCCGAACAGCGCGACCTCTACGGGCTTGTGCTCGCCGCACAGGAGGCCGGCCTGGCGGCGGTCCGCCCGGGCGCCGCCTTCGCGGACTACCACGCGGCCGCGTCCGGGGTCCTAGCACACGGCCTCGCGGACCTCGGCCTGCTCCCCTGCACGGCAGAGGAGGCGCTGGACCCGGTCAGCACCGTGTACTGGCGCTGGACTCTCCACCGCAGCGGCCACATGCTTGGCCTCGACGTGCACGACTGCGCCAGGGCCCGCCGGGAGGCTTACCACGACGGCAAGCTCGAGCCCGGCATGGTGCTCACCGTCGAGCCCGGGCTCTACTTGCAGCCCGACGACCTGCTGGTCCCGGCCCGGCTGCGAGGCACCGGGATCCGACTCGAGGACGACGTACTGGTCACCGACGACGGCTGCCGGAACCTGTCCGGCGCCCTGCCCCGCGCCGCGGCCGACGTTGAGGACTGGATGGCCCGGCTGCTCCCCTGACGCTCCCGGGCAGCGTCCGGCAAAGTGCGGGCAACAGCGCAGCGGGCAACAGCGCACCATCGGCAGGAGGTACGGAGTGGGGCGGCGCAGCGTCCTGCAGAGTGCGGGCAATAGCACGGGCAACAGCGCGCGACCTGCCGGACGCAACGGCTCGGCGCGGCGCCGTTAGAGGTAGAGCCCGGTCTGGCCGTCGTGGATACGCTCGGATGCGACCGCGTGCAGGTCCCGCTCCCGCAGCAGCACGTAGGACTCCCCTCGTACCTCGACCTCGGCCTTGTCTTCGGGGTCGAACAGCACCCGGTCCCCGACCTCGACAGTGCGAACGTTGCTGCCCACGCCGGCGACTCGAGCCCAGGCCAGCCGCCGGCCCATCACGGCAGTAGCGGGTATGACGATGCCGGCGGCGGACTTGCGCTCGCCGGCCTCGGCATCGAGCTCGACCAGGACCCGGTCGTGCAGCATGCGGATCGGCAGCTTGTCCTCGGGCCGCTCCACCTTCTTCGCCACCGGCCCATCCGGTACCCGCAGGCGCCGCGGCTCAGGCCCAGCCGGGGCAGCCGGTGGAAGCACTTCAGCGCACCAGCTTCCGCACCAGCACCAAGGTGGCAAGCAAGCCCACGGTCACCCCCGCCACCTTCGCGACCACGTCAGTGCGCACCGAACCGTCCTCGGCCACGAACCGGGACTTCAGGTCCTGAAGCTGTCGGCGGACGATCGTCTTCGGCTGCGCCCGGTAGACCAGCTGGTCGATAGTCCCCGCGAGCCGGTTGCGGGTCACTGCGATCTCGGCCGCGATCTGCTCCGGGCTGCGTGCTGGCGTGCTCACCGTTCCTCCTGCGTCGGTCGACGGCGGGCCTCCCCGGCCGCCGACCGGGAACGCGGAGTCCGCGGAGCCCCGCCTGCAAGTGTTGCACGAGTCGTCGTACGGCGGCCAACCCCGCCTTGACGGTGGCGCCGAGCGCCCGGACGGGCGAATGGCGGCGATTTGCTGCAGTCACGCCGATGTGCTTGTGCAGTCGGGACACCGCGGGGTGCGCAGCTGGGCGCGTGCGAGGATGGGAGGAAAACCGGAGCCAGGGAGGTCGACGTGCCGAGACTGTCCGCCGGGGACACCGCCCCCGCATTCACGTTGCTCGACGACAAGGAAGAGAAGGTCAGCCTCTCCGACTTCCAGGGCAAGCAGGTCATCCTGTACGCGTACCCGGCGGCGATGACGCCGGGCTGCACCACCCAGGCGTGCGACTTCCGTGACGCGCTCGAGCCGATCGCGACTGCCGGCTACGTCGTGCTCGGACTGTCGCCAGACTCACCCGCGAAGCTGGCCGAGTTCCGCCGTCATGACGCGCTCACCTTCCCGCTGCTGTCCGACCCCGAGCATCGCGTTCTCGAGGCGTACGGCGCCTGGGGCGAGAAGCAGTCGTACGGCAAGGCCGTGACCGGCGTGATCCGCTCGACCTTCGTGGTCGACGGCGAGGGCAAGATCGAGCGCGCGCTGTACAACGTGAAGGCGACGGGCCACGTCGCCATGCTCCGCCGCGACCTCGGGATCTGAGCCGTTCCGACCTCGGGATCTGAGCCTCGCCGCCGGATAGGCTGGCCAGACGCGGCCGTAGCCCAACCGGCAGAGGCACAGGTTTTAGGTACCTGCCAGTGTGAGTTCGAGTCTCACCGGCCGCACCGTTGGGCTGACTGCTGGCGGCGGCAGCCGGTCAGGCATGCACATCCAGCTCTGTGTCGAAGCGTGCCAGCGGCGGCGCTGGATCGAGGCCGGATTCCTCTGCGGCCAGCTCCAGGAGGGTGCGAGCCTCTTCTCGGCAGGCTTGGCAGGTACGCAGGTGTGACTTGAAGTCGTCGGGCATGGGCGCCCGGGCGGACAGGAGCCTGTCGACTTCTGTGTCGACCCGGTCGAAGCAGTCGGCGCAGGACATCCACGGCTCGCTGGTGGCGGTGAGCTGCTTGATCGTGTGTCGGGTCAGCGACCAGCGGTCGGTCATGGTCTCGCCTTCTTCGGTGCAGCGGCGGGTAGTAAGCCCCGGGCGGAGAGGCTCTGGCGAAGTTGCCGGCGCGCGTCCGACAGGGTCTTGTACAGCGCGTTGCGGGTGGTGGCCATCTGGTCGGCGAGAACGTCGATGGGTATCTCGCTGACGACCAGGGCCGTCAGGACCCGCCGTTGGTGGGGGCTCAGATCCTGAGCTATGGCGCGCCGTACCTCGTCCACGAGGGCGGCCGTGTCAGCGTGGGACTCGGGGGACTCGTCGGTGGACGCCAGCTCGGGCAGCAGGTCCAGGTCGATGACTCGGGGCCGCCAGGCCGCCCGCCGTAGCTCGACCGCGACCTGCAGGATCGCGAACTTGTAGGCCCACGTGGTGAACCGGCTGCGTCCTTGGAACGACCCCAGCCGGTCGAGTATCGCCATGGTGGCCTCGTCTGCGCTGGCCTGAACGATCTCCTCGCGCCGGGTCCAGCCCAGGGTCCGCGCTTCGCTCATCCGGCTGACCTGACGGGCGGCGGCCCGGACCATCAGCTCATGCAGGCGGCGGATGGCTTGCTCGCGGGCGGGCCCGGGTGTGGTGAGCAGCGTGACCCAGTCGTCGGTCGGCGCTGGATGCGACGCACTGGTCACCTCGTAGTCGGCCACGTGTTCCGCCTTCACCGTCGTCATCACCCCATCGCCGTTCCCTGACAACGCGAGGGCGCAAGGCTGTCGCCGCCACGGCCCGACGTTGTCGCCGACCAGGGTGTCGCACCAGATAGCCCCGATCGCGGCTGGACCGCACTCACATGACGTTAGTGTCGCGCGGCCGGGTCGTTCTTACCGGCCACCGAGGACTTTCCCGTACGTCGGTAAGAGCCGTGGGCTCGCCGTCACACATGGCGGTAGATGCGCGGCAGCCCAGCCGTGCCGACGTACCAAGGAGATGTCCGCCATGAGCAGTAGCCGTCAACGTGCTGTCCGCCGGTCGGTCGGCGCCGCCGTCGGGGCCGCGCTGAGCTTCGGGGTCGCGCTGAGCGTCGGGCTGGTACCCGCGCTGCCCGCCCACGCCCAGGCCGGTAGCCCGGCTGATTCACAGGTCGTCACGATGAGCACGGCCAACGTGCCGCAGAACAGCAAGCAGGCAGCTCTCTACACGGTCATGCGGTCGCTGTGGGAGCAGCACATGGAGTGGACCCATGCCACCGTCGATGCGTTCGCGGACGGGTCTGGTTCGACCATGCCGTTCCTCCACCGGCTGCTGCAGGACCAGGCTGACATCGGCAACGCGATCAAGCCGTTCTACGGCGACCAGGCGGGTGACCGGCTGACCGCGCTGCTCAAGCAGCACATCCTCGACGCGGTGCCGGTCCTCGAAGACGCCAAGGCCGGCGACCAGGCGGCGCTCCAAGCGGCCGTTGCCGCTTGGTACGCCAACGCCAAGGAGATCGCGGATTTCCTGGCCGCGGCGAACCCCTACTGGTCGAGGACGGACCTGGAGGCGATGATGCAGACCCACATCACGCAGACCATCGACTACTCCGTCGATGCGCTGAAGGGGGACTGGACTGCCAACATCGAGCAGTACGACCAGGCCGAGGCCCACATGATGCAGATGGCCGACATGCTCAGTCGCGGCATCGTCCTGCAGTTCCCGAAGAAGGTCGAGAACTGACCGACCGAAGGGAGGCAGGGCGTCCCCTTGCCTCCCTGGGTCAACGGAATTCCGCGCCGACCACCGCAGGCACCACCCGAAAGGAAACTCGATGTCCGCACGAGCCTTGCTCACCGCCCGGCTACTGGCGGTGTTCTCCCTTGTCGCCGAACTCGGCATACACCTGTTCCTGCTACCTGACCACTTGCGTGCGATGCCCTACATGGGCTGGCTCTTCGTCGCCAGCGCAGTCATCATCTCTGCCGTCCTGGTGGGGCTCAACGCCGCGGGAGCCGCGCGGTCGGCCAGCTACGGCATCGGGGTGGTCGTGTGTAGCGTGATGTTCGGTGGTTTCGTCGCCAGCCGGACTATCGGCTTGCCCATGGGCTACCGCGAGGGATGGCTAGCCGACGACGCGCTCGGCATCCCCTCCCTCGCCTTCGAAGTCATCTTCATCGCATGCGCCGCCCTGGTGCTCTGGCCAAGCAGCGACCACCAGCCACTAGAGCTCGTGGGTGGGGGCGCACGGCGCCTGGAGCGAGAAGCGCCACGTCGCGCTCCGTCCGCGCCCTGGGGACCTGAGCCTCGGTCGACCGATGGCCGCTGTCGCCAGAGGCACCAGAAAGGTGCGATGGCAAGACGACAGGCGAAGGCACACCAGTGAGTCTTGTCAAGCATCGTGGGCGCCGCAAGGGTGCACAGATGCAGACGCGCGGTCGCCGGCTGAAGCTGCCCCAGGTCATCGACTTCTACCCGGCGCCCTCAGCTGCCGGGCCTGACCGCGAAAACCCGCGCCGCGGCGGTCGTCGGACTTCGCGGAGTTGGCCATGACGCGCGATCCTCTAATAAGGGCCCGCCTGTCGCGTCCCCCATGCGTTGGCCAGATTCGGCCTAGCGCCCCTGAAGCGCGGCGGCGATGGCGGGAGCGATTGCCCGCAGGGCGCGGCCCCGGTGGCTGATGGAGTCCTTCTCCGCGGCGGTCATCTCGGCGCTCGTCCGCGGCTCCCCATCGGGTACGAAGATCGCGTCGTAGCCGAAGCCGCCGGCCCCGCGCATCTCCCGGATCACCGCGCCAGCCATCTCCCCGAACTCGACCGTCTCCGTCCCGTCCGGCAGGCATAGCGCCATGGCACACCGGAAGCGGGCTCCGCGGCGGTCTTCGGGCACGTCCGCCAGCTGGTCCAGCACCAGCCGGTTGTTGGCCAGGTCGTCGCGCGCGGGGCCGGCCCAGCGCGCCGACAGTACGCCGGGCATGCCGTTGAGGGCGTCGACGCACAGGCCGCTGTCGTCGGCCACGCTAGGCAGGCCGGTGGCGACGACCGCCGCCCGGGCCTTGAGCAGCGCGTTGCCCTCGAAGGTCGCCTCCGTCTCGGCGGGCTCGTCGTACGCCGGCACGTCGGCCAACCCGAGGACCTCGATCCCGGGGACCAGCGGTGCGAGGATCCGGTGCAGCTCCTCGACCTTCTTCGGATTCCGCGACGCGACGAGCACCGAGCTCATGCTCCCCCATGCCCCATCCCCCAAGGATCCGACCTCGAGGTCACCCCAACAACCTGTACGTCGGATCGTTCGCGGTGGAGAGGGGGGCGCTACCCGGGGTGGTCATTCTGCCAGGGCCGCCCGCTGCAGCCCGGCCAGCTCGGCGCAACCTTGTGCGCCGAGCGCGAGTAGCTCGTCGAGCATCGCCCGGTCGAACGGGCTGGCCTCGGCGGTTCCCTGCACCTCGACGAACCGGCCGTCGCCGGTCATCACCACGTTCATGTCGGTCTCCGCCCGGACGTCCTCGTCGTACGGGAGGTCGAGCCGCGCCTCGCCGTCGATGACCCCGACCGACACCGCCGCCACCGACCCGGTCAGCGGGTCTCCGCCCAGCGCCCCCTGCTCGCGCAGGTGCGCGACGGCGTCAACGAGGGCCACGTAGGCGCCGGTGATCGCGGCCGTACGGGTGCCGCCGTCGGCCTGCAGGACGTCGCAGTCGAGCACGATCGTGTTCTCGCCGAGCGCCTTGTAGTCGACGACCGCTCGAAGGGACCGGCCGACCAGCCGGGAGATCTCGTGGGTCCGGCCGCCGACCCGGCCCTTGACCGACTCCCGCTCCGAGCGGGTGTGCGTGGAGCTGGGCAGCATCGCATACTCAGCGGTCACCCAGCCGAGCCCGCTGTCGCGGCGCCAGCGGGGTACGCCGATGCTCGCACTGGCTGCGCACAGCACCCGGGTCCGGCCGAACTCCACGAGTACGGAGCCGGCCGCGTGGTCGAGCCAGTGACGCGTCAACGTGACTGGGCGAAGCTCGTCTGGACGGCGGCCGTCGGCGCGGGGCATGGGCTGACCCTATCCCGGGGCGCCCCGGTGGCCTCCTCACACGGTGAAGGTCTGCCCGGGTTCGGCCAGGACGGTCTCGCCCTGGAAGTGCGGGGCCGCCTCGGCGAGCACCTGTTGCGCGTCGTACCACGGCGGGATATGGGTCAGCACCAGGCGCTTTGCGCCGGCCTTGGTGGCGTGCTCGGCGGCCTCCCGGCCGGTCAGGTGCAGGTTAGGCGGGTTGTCGCCGACCTCCAGGTTGGACGCCTCGCAGAGGAACAGGTCGGCGCCGTCGGCGATCTCCACCAGCGCGTCGCACGGCCCGGTGTCGCCCGAGTAGACCAGCACCCGGCCGTCCGCCTCGAGGCGGATTGCGTAGCCGGGCACCGGGTGCGCGACCTCCACCGCATAGCAGGCGAACGGGCCGACCTGGATGGGGAACCCGCCGGCCGCGGACACCTCGTCGTACTCGATGAACTTGAACTCGCCGGTCATGCCTACGTCGGGCGGCAGATCGTAGGCACGGGCCATCCGGGCGGCGCTGTCCTCCGGGCCGTAGACGGGGATGCGCGGCGCCGGCCCGGCCGGGTGGAACTTGCGGACCACGTAGAGTCCGCAGACGTCCATGCAGTGGTCGGAGTGCAGGTGCGACAGGAAGATCGCATCGAGCTCCAGCGGGTCGGCGTACAACTGCAGCGGCCCCAGGGCGCCGTTACCCATGTCCAGCACCAGGCGCCAGAGCCGCCCCTCGACGTCCGCGGACTCGACGAGGTAGCTGCTCGCCGCGGAGTGCGGGCCGGCGTACGAGCCTGAGCAGCCGACGATCGTTAGCTTCATACGCCCACCCACGCGAACTGGTCGACGGATACGAGCTCTGGACCGAGGAAGCGGGCCCCGATCTCGCGGAACTCATCCGGCCGCCCGGTGGTGAGGAACCGATGCCTAGGGGGCGGCAGCTGCTCGGACCGCTGCAGCCCGTCACGGACCAGCAGCGCGTAGACGTCCTTTGCGGTCTCCTCGGCGCTGGAGACGAGCGTCACGCCGTCGCCGAGCACATAAGAGATGACCCCGGTGAGCAGCGGGTAGTGGGTGCAGCCCAGGATCAGTGTGTCCACCTCGGCGTCGACCAGCGGATCGAGGTACTCGTGGGCCACCGCGTTCAGCTCCGGGCCGGCGGTGACCCCGCGCTCGACGAACTCCACGAACCGCGGACAGGCCCGGGTGACCAACGTCACCTGCGGGGCGGCCGCGAACGCGTCGTCGTAGGCCATGGAAGCCTCGGTCGCGGGTGTGCAGATGACGCCGACCCGGCTGTTGCGCGTGGCGGCTACCGCCCGCCGGGTGGCCGGGAGGATGACCTCGACGACCGGCACCTCGTAGCGCTCCCGGGCGTCGCGAAGCATCGCGGCACTAGCCGAGTTGCAGGCGATCACCAGAGCCTTCACACCCTGGCCCACCAGGTGGTCGAGGCACTCCAGGGCGTACTCGCGGACCTCGCCGATCGACTTGGTGCCGTAGGGCTGCCGGGCGGTGTCGCCCAGGTAGAGGATCGGCTCGCGCGGCAGCTGGTCGAGCACTGCTCTGGCGACGGTCAGACCGCCGAAGCCGGAGTCGAAGATCCCGATGGGGGCGTCCGTCACGCGCAAAGCGTACGACGTGCGGACAGCGCGGGGAACCGTTCCGACGAGGCGGGCCGTCGAGGGTTTTGCGGCCGCACGGCCCGGCGTTCCGCCCCGATGCGCCGGCCCTAGCCTGCAGGCTATGCCTCGTCGAACGGCAGCACCGGCTGCGGCGGGCCCAGGGTCGGGTCGACCCCGTCGAAGAGACTGCTGACCGACTCGCCGGCGTGCACCCGCGAGATGGCCTCGGCGAAAAGTCCCGCGACCGAGCGGACTTTCAGCTCCGGCCAGCCGTCGGGCGCCGGGACCGTGTCCGTGGTGACCACCTCGGTGATCATCGGATGGTCGCGTAGCCGCTCGACAGCTTTGCCGACGAAGAGGCCGTGGGTACAGGCCACCGCGGCCTCCGTGCAGCCCTCCGCCCGCAGCTTGTCCAGCAGCTCCACGATCGACCCGCCAGTGGCGATCTCGTCGTCGAGGACGATGGCGCGCCGACCGCCGACGTCGCCGACGATCGCGTCGATGACCACCGTGTCGTCCGACAGCCGCTGCTTGCTCCCGGCGGCGACCGGCAGGCCGAGCAGCCGCGAGAACAGGGTGGCGCTCTTGGCGTTGCCGAGGTCGGGCGACACGACGACGCCGTCGGTCAGGTCGCCGTACCGGAAGTGCTCGGCCAAGATCCCGAGCGCCGATAGGTGGTCGACCGGCACCGAGAAGAAGCCGTGCACCTGCGGGGCGTGCAGCGTCATGGTCAGGATCCGGTCTGCTCCGGCGGTCACCAGCAGGTCGGCCACCAGCCGCCCGCCGAGCGAGATTCGCGAGGAGTCCTTCTTGTCGGAGCGGGCGTAGGAGTAGTGCGGGATCACCGCGGTGATCTGGGCGGCCGAGGCTCCCCGGGCCGCATCGATCATGAGCAGCAGCTCCATCAGGTGCTCCTGCGTCGGTGGCACCAGCGGCTGCACGATATAGACGTCGCGCTGTCGGCAGTTGGCCTGCAGCTGAGCCTGCATGCAGTCGTTGCTGAAGCGCAGGATCTCGACCGGCGAGAGGGGTACGCCGAGGGACCGGCAGATGGCCCGGGCCAACTGACGATGGGCGCTACCACTGAAGACGACGATCTCGCGCACGGTTCGCCCCTACGGATGCGGCGGCCAGGTCTGCGCTCACCTTAACCCGGCCCCGGCCGCCGGGGGAACAGCCGTCGCGCCTCGCCATCGGCCGCCGACCCGGGGTCCGGGCCCGAGCCGGAGCCACCGATGGCGGCCGGCAGTCCGGGCTCAGCCTGGATTCACCGATGGCCGCCGCTGATCCGGCTCAGGCCCAGAGCTGGCCCTCGAGGGCGACCAACGCCTCGTCGAGCGTGCCGTCGTAGGCGCCGGTCGAGAGGTACTTCCAGCCCCCGTCGGCGGACACCAGGGCAATGTCGGCTGGCGTCCCCGCGGAGACGCACCTCCCGGCCACCGCCAGCGCGGCGTGCAGCACCGCCCCGGTCGAGATCCCGGCGAAGATCCCTTCTTCGGCCAGCAGCTCTCTCGTACGGCGCAGCGCATCCTCCGGTGCGACCGAGAAGCGCGAGTCGACCAGCGACTCGTCGTACAGCTCCGGCACGAAGCCCTCGTCGAGGTTACGCAGCCCGTACACGACCTCGCCGTACCGAGGCTCGGCCGCCACGATCCGGACGGCCGGCTTGCGCTCGCGGAAGAACCGCCCGACTCCCATCAGCGTGCCGGTGGTACCGAGCCCCGCCACCACGTGGGTTACCGACGGCAGGTCGGCGAGGATCTCCGGGCCGGTGCCCTCGTAGTGGGCGAGCGAGTTCGCGGCGTTCCCGTACTGGTAGAGCAGGACCCAGTCCGGGTGGTCGGCCGCGAGCTGCTTGGCCACCCGCACCGCCTCGTTGGAGCCCCCGGCGGCCGGCGACGTGACGATCTCGGCCCCCCAGACCGCCAGCAGCCGAGCCCGCTCGGCCGAGGTGTTCGCCGGCATGACGCAGACCAGCCGGTAGCCGCGCACTCGGGCGGCCATGGCCAGCGAGATCCCGGTGTTGCCCGAGGTGGGTTCGAGGATGGTCGCCCCGGGTCGCAACCGGCCCTCCCGCTCCGCGGCGACTAGCATCGCCAGCGCCGCCCGGTCCTTCACCGAGCCAGTCGGGTTGCGCTCCTCGAGCTTTACCCAGAGCCGGACGTCTGGCGCTGGCGACAGCCGCGGCAGGCCCACCAGGGGCGTCCCACCGACGGCGTCGAGCAGTGAGTCGTAGCGCATCAACCGCGCCGGGGAGCGCCGTCCTGGCCGCCAGCGACGGCGGGCAGTACGACGACCACGTCGCCGTCGGAAAGCGGCGTCTGCAGCCCGCCAGTGAAGCGGACGTCCTCGTCGTTCACGTAGACGTTGATGAAGCGCCGCAGCTCGGCGGTGTCCACGATCCGCTCCTTGATGCCCGGATGCTCGCGGTCGAGGTTGTCTAGCAGCGCGGCCAGGGTGGCCCCGTCGCTCTCGACGGCCCTCGAGCCGCCGGTGAAACCGCGCAGGATCGTGGGCACCTGGACCTCAACCGACACGGCTGACGACCTCGACTTCCTCCTCGGTTACCTCACCGTCGACGATGCGGAACGAGCGAAGCTCGACCGGCCCGCTCTCCGCCGCCCCGTCCCGGGTCGACACGAGCACATAGTGGGCACCAGGCTCCTGGGCGAGGGCTATGTCCGTGCGCGAGGGGTAAGCCTCGGTCGACGTGTGCGAGTGATAGACGACCACCGGCTCTTCGTCTCGCTCGTCGAGCTCACGGTAAAGCGCTAGCAGGTCCATCGGCGCGAACTCGAAGAACGTCGGCGAGCGAGCCGCGTTGACCATCGGGATGAAGCGGGTCGGGCGGTCTGAGCCGGCCGGGCCGGCGACCACTCCGCATGCCTCGTCGGGATGGTCGCGACGGGCGTGGTCGACGATCTCGTCGTACACCTCCGCCGGCAGCCGCAACACGCCTACAGCCTATCGGGCGGTGGAGCTCCTCCCTGATGTCGTCCTAGAGTCTAGAACCCTGAAGATTCTGGGTCACCGAACGATGGAGGACGGGATGAGCGACGAACGAGGGCAGGCCAGTCCGGAGATCGGCTCCGCGCAGATGTGGGATTCATTGGCCTCCGCGTGGGACCGTTACGGCGACTGGCACGCTCGCACCACTGGCCCACTCACCACCGCGATGGTCGATGTTGCCGACGTCCGGGCCGGCCAGCAGGTGGTGGAGGTTGCCTGCGGGCCGACCGCGGACTGCTGCCGCGAGGTGGCACGCCGGCTGCCCGGCCAGTGCCGCGTGATCGCCTCCGACCGCTCGCCGGCCATGGTCGACGCCGCGCGCCGACGAGTCGAGCAGGACGGTGCCGACATCGAGCTCAGGGTTCTCGACGTGATGGCGCTGGACCTAGCGGACGGGTCTGTCGACCGGATCTTCGCTCGCTGGGTCTACATGCTCCTCGACAGCCCGGCGGCCGGCCTGGCGGAGGCCCGCCGAGCGCTGCGGCCGCGCGGCCGGCTGGTCTTCGCGGTGTTCGGCTCGCCGGAGCAGAACCCGTTCTTCATCCTTCCGGCGACCGTCCTAATCGAGCGGGGGCTGCTGTCGCCCGCTGGGGAAGGCGAGCCCAGCATGTTCGCCCTCGCCGACGGCGCCGCCAGCGTTGTCGAGTCCGCCGGTCTCCGCCTGCTCTCCCACCGCGAGGTCCCGATCCGATACGGCTTCGGCAGTCGGGATGAGCTGTGGGCCTTTGTCAGTGAGTTCGCGGGGCCGGTCTCCCGGGCTATCCGCGAGGCGTCGGAGAGCGAGCGCGCGAGCGTCCGAGCGGAGGTCGAGAGGAGGGCCGCGAGGTACGCCGACGGCAGCGGCTACTCCCTCCCCGGGCTCCCGCTGGTCCTCGTCGCGGAGCCGGTCGACTAAGTTCGGCACCTGCCCACGGTTGAGCCGTGCATTGGCGCCGCTGGCTTCGAGACGGCCGCTGCGCGGCCTCCTCAAACCGCGGCGAGGGCGGCCTCCTCAGCCGGCGGCGAGGGCGGCGGCTGCCCGGTGGTTGAGCCGGCTCCGGAGGAGCCGAGTCGAAACCCGGGCCGGTGCAGGCGGCCACCGGTTGGTCAATGGCTGGCTGCCGCTATCAGCGTCTCGAGCAGGTAGCCCAGCCAGGTGTAGATCTCGTACACCGGGAGCCGATCGTCGGTCTCGGGCAGCCCGGCCCAGTAGTCCTCGTCACCAGCCTTGACCTCGAGTCGCGCCGCCAGCGTGAGCCGCATATCGGTCAGGCAGCGCATCCACGACCGGGCCTGCTGAGCGTCCAGGTCGAGCTCCAGGCCACCCGTTGCCTCGCCGTCCGAGGCGCCGATGGCATCCACCACGACCAGCGCATCGGTGACCTTGGCGTCGCGGAGGCCGCGCTCGGTGTAGCGGCGGAACTCCGCAGCCGCCTCGACGTCATCGCGATGGGCGTCTGGCAGCAGCCGCCGCAAGGCGGGGTCCTCGGGCGTCTCCCTGGGCTCGTCGATGGTGAGGATCTCCTCCAGCGGGTCCCCCTCACCATCCCGCACCGCCTCGCCGTCGCTCAGCAACTCCACCAGCTGGCGGGCGAGGCTGGCGAGCAGCCCCGCGCCGTACTGCGGGATGTCGACGTGGACGACGCCGTGCCGCCCGGCGCGGAACGGCCGGCTCAAGTGTCCGCCTTCTGGAAGGTTGCCCATAGTCCGTACGAGTGCATCGCCTGCACGTCGCGCTCCATCTCCTCGCGACTGCCCGTGGAGACGACCGCCCTGCCTTCGGTGTGCACCATCATCATCAAGCGGTGCGCCTTCGTGCGCGGGTAGTGGAAGTACTCCACAAACACGAACGTCACATATGACATCAGGTTGACCGGGTCGTCCCAGACGATAGTCACCCACGGCACGTCCGGGAGAACGACGTGCTCGGTCTCCTCCCGTTCGATAGTCGAGGACTCAGGAGACGCTGTCATCGCCGCCCATTGTTGCGTATCGGCGCCCCGGCGCTCCACGTCCGGCCGCACGGCGGACCGCCGCCGTTGGACCAGGTGGGCGACCGCGGTTCGTCGTCCTGGTGTGCCCGCGCGGGCCGTGGCTAGGGTTGGCTCGTGCCAGCCACGGGGATGCTCACCGACCACTACGAGCTCACGATGGTAGAGGCCGCACTGCGCTCGGGGACCGCTGACCGGCGCAGCACGTTCGAGCTGTTCGCCCGGGGGTTGCCGCCCGGCCGCCGGTACGGCGTGGTCGCCGGCGCCGGCCGGATGCTGGACGCCCTCGCCTCCTTCCGGTTCGAACCCGGCGACATCGCCTACCTGCGCGACCACGGCGTCGTCGACGAGGAGACGATCACCTGGCTCTCCGGCTACCGGTTCACCGGCGACATCTGGGGGTACGGCGAGGGGGACGTCTACTTCCCAGGCTCACCCGTGCTGGTGGTGGAGTCGTCGTTCGCGGAAGGGGTGCTCCTCGAGACGCTGCTGCTCTCGATCCTCAACCACGACTCGGCCGTCGCCTCGGCGGCCGCACGGATGACCTCCGCCGCCGCCGACCGGCCGTGTATCGAGATGGGGTCGCGGCGTACCCATGAGCGCGCCGCGGTGGCCGCGGCTCGGGCGGCGTACATTGCCGGCTTCGCGACCACCTCGAACCTCAGAGCTGGCCTCGAGTACGGCGTCCCGACCGCGGGCACGTCCGCCCACTCGTTCACGCTGGTGCACGACACCGAGCGCGAGGCCTTCCAGGCGCAGGTCGACTCGCTCGGCCGCGGGACCACGCTGCTGGTCGACACCTATGACATCCGGGAGGCCGTCCGGGCCGCGGTCGAGGTGGCCGGGCCGGAGCTCGGTGCCGTCCGCATCGACTCCGGAGACCTGGCGGTACTCGCCCGCCGCGTTCGCACCCAGCTCGATGAGCTGGGGGCACCCAAGACCCGGATCGTCGTGACCGGCGACCTGGACGAGTTCTCGATCGCCGCGCTGGCGGCCGCGCCGGTCGACGGGTACGGCGTTGGCACCTCGCTGGTCACCGGCTCCGGCCACCCCACCTGCGGCTTCGTGTACAAGCTCGTGGCCAGGGCCGCGTCGAGCTCCCCCGATGCCGAGCTATTGCCGGTCGCGAAGCGCAGCACCCGGAAGCGGTCGATCGGCGGGCGCAAGTGGGCCCTGCGGCGGCGGTCGGCGGACGGAGTGGCCGAGGCCGAGGTGCTCGGGATCGGCGAGCCGCCCGCCAACGACGGCGACGACCGCCCGCTGCTGCTGCCGCTGGTGCGCGGTGGGGAGATCGTCGGCCGGGAGACACTGGCGGCCGCCCGTGAGCGCCACCGGGCCGCGCTCGCGGAACTCCCGGTGGAGGCGCGCAAGCTGTCGCACGGCGAGCCCGCGATAGACACCGAGTACCTGGGTGGGCGCGCATGAGCCGCGCGCTGGTCGTGGTCGACGTACAGAACGACTTCTGTGAGGGTGGCAGCCTGCCGGTGCTGGGCGGTGCCGACGTGGCCTTCCGGATCAGCCAGTTGCTGCACCGCTGGCAGGACGCGCCGGCCGACGAGCGCGAGTACACAGTCGTGGTGGCCACCCGCGACCACCATGTGGACCCCGGTGCGCACTTCTCGGCGAACCCGGACTTCGTCCGCTCGTGGCCACCGCACTGCGTCGTCGGCACCGAGGGCGCCGCGTTCCACCCGAACCTCGACCCGCAGCCCTTCGCGGCGGTGTTCCTCAAGGGCGAGCATGCCGCGGCGTACTCCGGCTTCGAGGGCCGAGCGGAGGACGGCCGCGGGCTGGCCGAGTGGCTGCAGGCACACGACGTGACCGACACCGACATCTGCGGCCTCGCGACCGACTACTGCGTACGGCAGACCGCCCTCGACGCCGCCGGTCTTGGCTTTCGCACCCGGCTGCTGACCGACCTGTGCGCCGGGGTCGCGCCAGAGACGACCGAACAGGCGCTGGCCGAGATGCGCTCCGCCGGAGTCACGCTCACCTGAGGTCCTGAGGTCGTGATCTCCGCCGGGTCGGCATGCCCCCGGCCAGCCCGGGCAGCTGCCAAACGGCGCCGCCGAGAGTCAGCTAGCGAAGACCTTCCCCGGGTTGAAGATGCCCTGCGGGTCGAGAGCGTGCTTGATCCGCCGATGGACATCGAGGGACAGCTCGCCGAGCTCGCGCTCGAGCAGCGACATCTTCAGCATGCCGACGCCGTGCTCGCCAGTGATCGTGCCGCCGAGCTCGAGGCTGATCTCCATGATCTCGTCGAACGCCCGCTTCGCGCGAGCCACCTGCTCGGGGTCCTGCCCGTCGAAGACCACGGTGGGGTGGAAGTTCCCGTCCCCGGCATGTCCGACCACCCCGATCGTCAGCCCGACCGACTCGCTCACCTTCTCGATGCGCTCGACCAGGTCGGCGAGCCGGGACCGTGGCACGCACACGTCATCGATCATCGTCGTACCCAGGCGCTCGAAGGCAGTGAGCACCTCGCGGCGCCCCGCCAGCAGCAGCTCTCCCTCCGCCGCGTCGGCCGCAACCGCCACCTCGAACGCTTCGGCGTCCGCGAAGATCCCGGCCATCCGGCTGATCTCGGCGTCCGCGCGCTCCGCACCCGCGTCCGACTGGGCGAGCACCAGCGCGCCCGCGTCCGGCGAGATGTCCAGGTGGAACGCGTCGTTGACGGCCTGCACGCTTACCCGGTCCATGAACTCCAGGAGTGACGGAACCAGGCCTGCGGCGACGACTGCGCTGATCGCGCGGCACGCGCTCTGTGCGGACGAGAACACGGCCGCCACGGTGCGCGGCTCGTGCGTGGCCGGCCGCAGCAGCAACGTGATCTCGGTGACCACGCCGAGCGTGCCCTCGCTGCCGACGAACAGCTTCGTGAGGTCGTAGCCGGCGACGCCCTTGACGGTACGTCGGCCGGTGCGCAGCACTTGCCCGTCGGCCAGCACCACCTCCAGGCCGAGCACGTAGTCGGTGGTCACGCCGTACTTGACACAGCACAACCCGCCGGAGTTCGTGGAGATGTTGCCGCCGATCGAGCAGAATTCCCAGCTCGACGGGTCGGGCGGGTAGAACAGGCCGTGCTCGGCGACGGCCCGCGACAGGGCGGCGTTGAAGATCCCGGGCTGGGTCACCACTATCCGGTTTGCCGCATCGATCTCGAGCACCCGGTTCATCCGCTCCAGGTTGAGCAGTATGCAACCGTCGATGGCCACCGCCGCGCCAGACAGACCGCTGCGGGCGCCCTGTGGCACGACCGGGACCTGGAGCCGGCTCGCGACCCGCATGACGTGCTGGACGTGCGCCGTCTCCAGCGGCCGCACCAGCGCGACCGCCCGACCGGGCAGGCAGAACATCGCGCGATCTGTGCTGTAAGAACCGACAACGTCCGGGTCGGTCACCAGGCACCCCTCCGGCAGGCCGGCCGCGAGCGCCCAGATCAGCTCAGCCGTGGTTGGGCTCACACCCTCACTCTATTCGTGCCTGGTGCGCGGCATCCCTGCGTGCGCGGCCGAGAACGCCGATGCCGACCGCTCTTCGCGCCGCCAAGCACGCGCTTGCGTGGGCGCCGCGCGGCCCACAAATCGGCCGCTGCAAGTCTGCCCACAGCTGGCCGGTAAGAGCCTCACAGTTGGACCGGAAGCGCAAGGAACAAACCGGCCGGCAACCGTAGGCGGTACGCATTCGAAAGCGTTAAGGAGGCAGCGGGCACCGACGAAGCCGCCGGGCCCGCCACCTCACTCCCCCCGCCGAAAATGACGCCCGAGGGGGTCAACTATTACGCAATTACGGCAATTGTGACATTCTTGGCACACCCCGTTGCAACGCCTCCGACCCAGGCCAACACTCGGCGTACCGACTCCACGACGACGCGGGTGGTCAAATGCAACCACCCGCGGTCGCTGCGCCCTGTTGCACTTGACCACTCGGCGGGCTGGGCTGACTGGTTACCCGGGCTCACGGTGGGCTGAGTGTGGGCTGACTGAGCCCAAGCGTCAGAGGTTGCCCCTGCGCTCCTGCTCCCGCTCGATCGCCTCGAATAGCGCCTTGAAGTTGCCCTTCCCGAAGCCCAGGGAGCCATGCCGCTCGATGAGCTCGAAGAAGACCGTCGGCCGGTCGCCCAGCGGCTTGGTGAAGATCTGCAGCAGGTAGCCGTCCTCGTCGCGGTCAACGAGGATCTTGCGGGACTTCAGCTCCTCGATCGGCACCCGGACGTGGCCGATGCGGGCACGCAGCTCTGGGTCGTCGTAGTACGAGTCGGGAGTCTCGAGGAACTCGACCCCGTTGGCGCGCAGCGCGTCGACGCTGGCCAGGATGTCGCCGGTCGCCAGCGCTAGGTGCTGCGCGCCCGGCCCGCCGTAGAACTCGAGGAACTCGTCGATCTGGCTCTTGCGCTTGCCGACCGCAGGCTCGTTGAGCGGGAACTTCACCCGGTGGTTTCCATTGGCCACCACCTTGCTCATCAGTGCCGAGTAGTCGGTCGCGATGTCGTCGCCGATGAACTCGGCCATGTTCACGAAGCCCATCACCTTGTTGTAGAAGGTGACCCACTCGTCCATCTTGCCGAGCTCGACGTTGCCGACGACGTGGTCGAGCGCCTGGAACAGCCGCCGCGGCCGACCGGGCGAGCCCTCGCGAACCGACCCAGCAGGCGACTGACCGGCCGGGTCGGCGTACGTCGATGCAGCGGCCACGTACCCGGGCAGGTAGGAGCCGTCGTAGCGCGAGCGGTCGACCAGCGAGTGCCGGGTGTCGCCGTACGCCGCGATCGCCGCCAGCCGGACGGTTCCGTGCTGGTCGGCCTCGTCGTGCGGCTCCGCCAGGATGGTGGCGCCCATCCGCCGGGCCTGCGCCACGCACTTGTCGACATCAGGCACCTCGAGGGCGATGTCGCTCACCCCGTCGCCGTGCCGGCGGTGATGGTCGAGGAGCGGGCTGGCCGGGTCCACGCCGCCCTTGAGGACGAACCGGATGGACCCGCTCTTGAGGACGAACGCCCGGTGGTCGCGGTTGCCGGTCTCCGGCCCGCTGTAGGCGATCAGCTCCATTCCCCAGGCGGAGTGGTAGTAGTGGGCCGCCTGGGTAGCGTTCCCGACGACGAACACGGCGGCATCCCACCCCGTCACCGGGAACGGGTCCTTGTCCTCGTCGTACTCCACCAACCCGACGAGCTGCTTGAGCTGCTCGAGGGTGAGGTCCGCGTCGCGCTCTTCCGGGGTCAGCGTCTCGGTCATGTCTTGATCCTTGCTGGGTGAGGCAGGTTGTGCAAGGGTGCAGGAGGCGACTGGGCAATCTGCTCAGTGGATGGGCCGGCCAACCGAACGGCCTACCCGGCACGAAGGGAGACACCAGTCATGTCGATCGACCGGCTGGACGCCCGGCTGCTCGAGCTCTTCGCCCGCGAGCCGCGAATCGGCGTCCTGCAGGCGTCCCGCCGGCTGGGTGTCGCCCGCGGCACCGTGGCGGCCAGGCTGGACAAGCTCGAGCAGGTGGGCGTTGTGGTGGGCTGGGGCCCGCAGGTCGACCCGGCCGCCCTGGGCTACGCGGTGACCGCGTTCGTCACGCTCGAGATCAGCCAAGGCCGGGGGCACGATCCGGTCGGCCGTCATCTGGCCGCCATCCCGGAGGTGGTCGAGGCCCACACCGTGACCGGCCCGGGAGACATCTGGTGCCGGGTGGTGGCCACGTCCAACGCCGACCTGCAGCGGGTCATCGACGCGCTGGTGGCGCACCCGGGTGTGGAGCGCTCCACCAGCGTGATCTCACTGGCCACCGAGGTCGCGTGGCGCACCCTGCCGCTTGTCGACGCAGCCGCGCCGGGAGACCCGCCGCCCGCTCAGCCCGCGAGCCCGCCCAGCACGTAGCCGCCGGCGGTCGCGCCGAGGGCGACGATGAGGCTGACCACGACGTTGGCCGCGGCCTCCAAGGTGGAACCGTCCTCGAGCAGCACCACGGTCTCCCGTGCCGAGCGGACCGGCTGCACAGGAACCATCAGCCGCGCGGCGGCAAAGCGGGCGACCCGCGCCCCGGCGAGCTCCATCGCCGCGGAGCACTTTAGCGTCTCCGCGAGATGCGTTACGGATGATGTCAAAGTGGTCAGAGTGGTTGTTGCGACACGCGCAGTCTGGACGGGCGGTTGCGTGCGGACTCGCACGAGTGGGTCTACGGTGTTTCGGGGCCAGGCCCACGGGTGCCCGCCTGGCCGCAGCGGGGTGCGAGGCATCGCCTGGCCTCGTGGGTCGGCGCCCGACTGAGAGGAGTCAGTTCATGGCAACCGTGTTGCAGGAGCCCTCGGGCGGCACCGGCGCACTCGCCGGTGACGACCGGCGACTCAAGAAGGACTTCAGCCTCATCGGCCTGCTGTTCACCGCCATCGGGTCGATCATCGGCTCCGGCTGGCTGTTCAGCTCGCTGCACGCATCGCAGCAGGCCGGGCCCGCCTCCCTCATCTCCTGGGTCGTGGGCGGCATCATGTTCGTCTTCATCGGGCTCGCCTACTCCGAGCTCGGCGTGATGTTCCCCCACACCGGCGGCGTGGCCCGGTACCCCCACTACGCGTTCGGCTCGTTCGTGAGCTACTCGATGGGCTGGGTGACCTGGCTGGCCTGCGCGGCGGTTGCCGCCGTCGAGGTGTCGGCAGTGCTTACCTACGCCACGGCGTACCTGCCCTGGCTCGAGCACTCGGACCAGACGCTGACGCCCTCGGGGATCGGAGTCGCGGTCGGCCTGATGGCGGTCTTCGTCATCATCAACTTCCTCGGTGTGCGATGGTTCTCCCGTATCAACCAGGTGCTGGTTTGGTGGAAGCTCCTGATGATCTCGATGGTCATCGCGGCCCTGCTGATCCTCGGCTTCCACGGCTCTCACCTCAGCGACTTCGGCGGCTTCACGCCGTACGGCCTGCACGGTGCATTCGCCGCGATCCCGGCGGCCGCCATCGCGTTCTCGTTCTTCGGCTTCCGGCAGGGGATCGAGATGGCCGGGGAGACCTCCAACCCACGGCGAAACGTCCCCCTCACCGTCGTCGGGTCGGTCGTGATCTGCGGGATCCTCTACTTCCTGCTGCAGCTCGCCTACCTGGGCGCCGTCCCCACCTCAGCCCTGCAGGCCGGTGGCTGGGCCCACGCCGACAGCCACTTCCCGACGTTCTCGGGCAGCGCGGCCGAGGCCTTCGCGCCACTGGCGGTGCTCGCCAGCTTCATCGGCCTAGGCTGGCTGGCGGTCCTGCTGTACGCCGACGCGATCATCTCGCCGAGCGACACGGGCATGCTCTACTTCGGGGTCACCTCCCGCATGTCGTACGCCATGGGTCGCAACCGCAACGCCCCGGCCGCGCTGGCGAAGGTCAACAACAACGGCGTCCCGTGGGTCAGCCTGTTCCTGGCCTTCGTCGTCGGCTGCTTGTTCTTCCTCCCCTTCCCGAGCTGGCAGGCGCTGGTCGGCATCGTGACGTCAATGACCGTGCTGTCGTTCGGCAGCGGCCCGATCGCGCTCGTGACGTTCCGCAAGCAGATCCCCGACCAGGAGCGGCCATACCGGCTGAAGGGCGTGTGGGTGATCGCGTTCCTGGCCCTGCTGTCCACCAACCTGATCATCTACTGGGCGGGCTGGAACCAGGTCTGGAAGATGATGCTGGCCATCGTGCTCGGCTACATCTTGTTGGTGATCCACCAGTTGTACGCCGGGATGCGCGGCACCTCGCTCCCCCAGCTGGACTTCCGGCACGGGTGGTGGGTGCTGGCATGGTTCGCCGGCATCACGATCACTAGTTACGTCGGCAGCTACTCGGGCACGTCGAGTGCCGACTCGGGCCAGCTGAACATCATGGGGTTCGGCGGCGGCGTCATCGGCAACATCGTCCTGACCGCGCTCGTTCTGGCGCTGGCCTGGTACAGCCAGCTACCCGGCGAGCGGGTCAAGCAGATCCTGGCGCACCGCGACGACGAGGAGCCCGAGCCGGTCACCGCGTAACGCCCGGCGAAGGCAGCCGACAGTACGGCCCCCCGGGAATCCCGGGGGGCCGTACTTCGGTCGACTCTGGTCTCTATCCGGATCGGTTCGATGGCCGGCGCCTGGCGGGTTGAGGGGCTGTGCCGAGCCGCCGGGCGCTGTCGTCAGACCTCGGGATCGCCAGCCTTGAGCGTCTCCCAGATCTCCTTGCAGGTGGGGCACACCGGGTACTTCTGCGGGTCCCGGCTCGGCACCCACACCTTGCCGCACAGGGCCACCACCGGCGTACCCATCACCATTGCGTCGGTGAGCTTGTCCTTGCGGGCGTAGTGGCTGAACCGGTCGTGGTCGCCCTCATCCAGCGACTCCTCGGTACGGCGGTCGACCACCGTCTCCGTAGCCGGCCCCAGCTGCGTGCTCACGCCCACCGAGTCTACGTGCCCACCCTCCGCTGCTACCGCGCTCCGTGCCTTGTCCCCCGCGGGTGGCATTGCGCGCCCGCGGGGGGGCGAACCGGGCGCGAAACCCCCACCCGGCGGACAACGCCCCGCGCAGGGGACAAGGTCAGCTCAGTTGAGGGTGGGGTCGTCGGGGTAGAGCGAGACGTAGCGGAGCTCACCGGGCTGGCGCCGCAGCACGCTCCGCCACAGGTGCTCCGGGTCGGGATGCAGGACGTCGGTGGGCAGCGCCTCCACGACGTACCAGGAGCCCTCCCGGAGCTCCGCCTCCAGCTGGCCCGGCGACCACCCGGCGTACCCGGAGAACACCCGGAACCCGACCAGCAGGCCGGCCAGCTCGTCGGGGGCGGCTTCGAGGTCGACCAGCCCGTAGTCGCCGGTGACGCGGCGGAACCCGGTGACCGGCCCGTCCGCCGCGGAGACGCCGACGGCCAGCGCGGAGTCCTGCGCCACCGGTCCCCCGGTGAACAGCAGCTGGGGCACGGTGACCACGCCCGACCAGCTGGGCAGTACGTCGGCGAGCGGCCGGCCGGTCGGGCGGTTGATCACCACCCCCAACGCACCGTCGTCGTCGTGGTTGAGCATGAAGATGACCGCTCGGGCGAAGTTCGGGTCAACGAGCCGTGGCGTGGCCAGCAGCAGCCGACCGGTGAGCGAGAGCACGGTCAGCCGTCCGGGCTCGCGACGGCCTCCGGCGACGCCTTCGCCGCCTCGCGGACAGCCCCGGCAACGGCCGTGTGGACCGCCTCCTGGAAGACGCTGGGAATGATGTAGTTGCGGTTCAGCTCCTCGTCGGACACGGTCGCGGCCAGCGCATGGGCGGCGGCCATGAGCATGGAGTCATCGATGGTCGTGGCCGAGGCGTCGAGCAGACCGCGGAACACCCCTG
This sequence comes from Nocardioidaceae bacterium, assembly GCA_035692425.1. Lineage (GTDB taxonomy): Bacteria > Actinomycetota > Actinomycetes > Propionibacteriales > Nocardioidaceae > DASSHZ01. The sequence continues at coordinate 7,794 of DASSHZ010000016.1, read as the reverse complement.
GGAACGCCAGCACGTTGTTGATCTGGTTGGGGTAGTCCGAGCGCCCGGTAGCCACGACCGCAGCATGCGCCCGCGCCTCCGCGGGATCCACCTCAGGGTCGGGGTTGGCCAGCGCGAAGACCACGGCGCCATCCGCCATCCCCGCGATGTCGCCCCCGTCGAGGAGGCCGGGCGCCGAGACGCCGATGAAGACGTCGGCGCCCTTCACCGCCTGCCGCAGCGTGCCGCAGAAGCCGTCGGGGTTCGTGTGCTCGGCGATCCACTGCAGCGACGGGGACATCCCCGGTCGATCGCGGTGGATCACCCCATCGATGTCGGCGACCACGACGTCGCGCCCACCGCTGAGCAGAATCAGCCGCAGGATGGCCGAACCGGCCGCCCCCGCACCAGCCATGACGATGCGTACGTCGGAGATCGGCTTTGCCACGACCCGGAGGGCGTTGGTCAGCGCCGCCAGTACGACGATCGCGGTGCCGTGCTGGTCGTCGTGGAAGACGGGGATGTCCAGCATGTCCCGGAGCCGAGCTTCGACTTCGAAGCAGCGCGGCGCCGAGATGTCCTCGAGGTTGATCCCCGCGAACACAGGCGAGATCAGCTCGACGGTGCGGACGATCTCGTCGACGTCCTGGGTGGCGAGGCAGATCGGCCAAGCATCGATTCCGGCGAAGCGCTTGAACAGCGCGGCCTTGCCCTCCATCACCGGCAACGCGGCGTACGGCCCCAGGTTGCCAAGGCCGAGCACGGCCGACCCGTCGGTGACGACGGCGATCGCGTTGCGCTTGACGGTCAGGCGGCGGGCGTCCTCGGGTCGCTCGGCGATGGCCAGCGAGATCCTGGCCACCCCGGGGGTGTACACCATGGAGAGCTCGTCGCGGGTCCGGATCGGATGGCGCGACGCCATCTCGATGGTGCCGCCCAGGTGCATCAGGAACGTCCGGTCCGAGACCTTCCGTACGTCGACCCCCTCCACCCAGCGCAAGCCCTGCACGATCTGGTCGGCGTGGGTGGTGTCCCGAGCGGCACAGGTCAAGTCGATCTGGAGGGAGTCGGCGCCCGACGCCGAGACGTCCAGTGCCGTGACGATCCCGCCGGAGCCCTCGACCGCCGCCGTCAGCTGGCTGACTGCGGTCCCGCTGGAGGGGACCACCAGTCGGACCGTGATGGAGTACGAGACGCTGGGGAGGACCGACACTCCCACATCATCGCAGGGTTACGACGGTACGTCGCCCGGCACGGCCGGCGGGCGACCAGGACGGCGAGTGGTGGAAACCGACCTAGTGGTCAGGGCCACTAGCGCCGCAGCGAGACGTGCGCGCCGGTCCGCGGGACCAGCTCGATGAACGTATGGCCCGGAGGCACGGTCACCTTCCCTCCGGCCGGCCCAGTCAGCCGGACGGGGGACGCCTTACCCCGCTTGTGCCAGGTCAGTCTCAGCGCGTGCCCCCCGTGCACCAGCAGACCGGAGCCCTTGCCCCAGAACAGCGTCTCGGGGACAGGGTTGCCGGCCGGGTCGAGGTAGCCGGCGTTGCCCTCCCGGACCCGCAGGATCAGCACGTTGTTGACCCGGAAGTCGTCCCGCTTCTGGGCGTACGAGTCCGTCCGCACCCAGTGGCCCCGCCGCAGGGCCCACATCGTGGTATGCGCACCGGAGAAGGCAACCGCCATCGAGTGCACCTTGAGCTGGCCGTGGAATGCCTGCGACGTCCCGAACGGCAGGTACGGCGCCCGCGGCGGGTGCCAGCCCTTCGCCGGGTGCCGCGCCAGTCTCGCCAGGTCGAGCATGAGGTTGTACGGCGCCGGGCGGTGGATGGAGCGGAAGAAGCCCGGCGCCCCCTCGGTGAAGGTGCGGATGCCCGCGGAGGCGATGACTCGGACCGTCTTGGGGGCGGCGCCGGAGGCCGCCAGGTAGGCCCGGGCGGGCTTCACCACCCCGACATCCGAGGCCCGCATCGACCGCACCGGCCCCACCAGCTTCGGCGTGTGCGAGTAGTAGAACGCCGCCAGCCGGGTGAGGCCGCCCTCGACCAACTCCTCGACCACCATGTCCGCGCCCTTGAGCCCGACCTGCGGCACCGAGTTGGCGGTGTTGTCGACCTTGACCACGTAGACCGGGCGGTTCGGCAGGCTGCCGGTGACCTTCTCCCCCGTCAGCGGCCAGGCGCCGTTGAGCCTGGTGAGCGCGGCCACCCGGGTGGAGCTGACCGGCGGCGAGGAGGACGTCGTCGAGGTGCTCGGCTTGGTCGAGGGGGTCGAGCCTCCGCTGCAGCCGGCGAGAGCCGCCGCCACCAGGGCTGCGCAGGACAGGCAGGCGAGAACACGTGAGCGCGACATGGCCCCTAGTGTCCCTGATGGCGCCGGACCGGCCGACGCCAGACTCACCTTCTCAGCACTTTCGTGACTTAGAGGTCGCACGGTAGCTGACGTCGGACCGCGCGCCTGCCGGGTGGGTGCCGGGCGGGCGTGGCACGCTGGCCCCGTGCCTCCCAGCCCTGCCGCACCGGGCGAGGACCGTCCCGTTGCGCCGGGGAGCCGCCCGGCCGGGCCGACCACCGCGGAGCACCGGCGGCTGGCGGAGTCCGCTGGCGCGGCTGCCCCGTGGCGGCTCTGGGGCCCCTACCTGGCCGGACGACAGTGGGGGACGGTCCGCGAGGACTACTCGGCCGACGGCGACGCCTGGAGCTACCTGTCCTTCGAGCAGTCGCATGCGCGCGCCTACCGCTGGGGGGAGGACGGGATCGCCGGCCTCTGCGACCGCTTCGGCTTCCTCAACTTCGGGGTGGCCATGTGGAACGGCCACGACGACCGGCTCAAGGAGCGCTACTTCGGCCTCACCAATGCCCAGGGCAACCACGGGGAGGACGCCAAGGAGTACTGGTGGCCACTCGACGCGACTCCCACCCACTCCTGGGCCAGCCACCTCTACCGTTATCCCCAGGCGGCGTTCCCGTACGACGAGCTGGTCGCGGCGAGCGCCGCCCGCGGCCGCGACGTCACCGAGTTCGAGCTCGCCGACACCGGCATCTTCGACGGCGACCGGTTCTTCGACGTGGAGACCATCTACGCGAAGCGGGCACCCGACGACATCTGCATCAGGGTGACCGCCACCAACCGCGGTCCCGAGGCGGCGCCGCTGCACCTGGTCCCCCAGCTGTGGTTCCGCAACACCTGGTCGTGGGGGCGCGACGACCGACACCCGCTGATCACCGTGCGGCCGGCCACCGAGTCGGCCAATGCGCCCGCGGCCGTCCTGCAGGCCGTGCACAGCTACCTCGGCCGGTACGTGCTGGCGGCGTCGGTCGCCGCCACCGGGGAGCCACCGGAGGTGCTGGTCTGTGACAACGAGACGAACTCGATCGCACTGTTCGGTACGGCGGCCAACCCGTCGCCGTACCCGAAGGACGCCGTCGGCCGCACGGTCGTGCACGGGGTCGCCGGAGCGTGCAACCCGGCCGGCATCGGCACCAAGGCTGCCCTGTGGTACCGCTTCGAGGCGGTCCCGAGCGGTCAGTCCGTCAGCGTCGAGCTGCGGCTGCGGGCCGGCGGACTGCCCGACGACCCGTTCGGTGCCGACTTCGCGGCCACGTTCGAGCGGCGGCGGGCGGACGCGGACGAGTTCTACGCGAGCGTGATCCCGGCAGCGGCCTCCGATGACGACCGCCTGGTCGCCCGCCGGGCATTCGCCGGCCTCCTCTGGGGCAAGCAGGTCTATCGGTACGACGTGCGGGAGTGGCTCGACGGCGACCCGGCCCAGCCGGCGCCCCCGGCGCAGCGGTGCGCCGCCGAGCCCACGGGGCGAAACACGGCCTGGACGCACCTGTCCCTGGCCGACGTGATCTCGATGCCCGACGAGTGGGAGTACCCGTGGTTCGCCTGCTGGGACCTCGCCTTCCACTGCGTGACCCTGGCCCACGTCGACCCAGACTTCGCGAAGGAGCAGCTTGTCCTGATGTGTCGCGAGTGGGCGATGAACCCCGACGGCCAGCTCCCGGCGTACGAGTGGAACTTCTCCGACGTCAACCCGCCGGTCCACGCCTGGGCCGCCTGGCAGGTCTATGTCGCCGACGGCTGCCGAGACACCGACTTCCTCATCAGGGTCTTTACCAAGCTCATCGGCAACTTCGCCTGGTGGGTGAACCGCAAAGATCCCGACGGCTCCGACCTTTTCGAGGGCGGCTTTTTGGGCATGGACAACATCGGCTTCTTCGACCGCTCGGCACCGTTGGCGAACGGGCTCCGGCTGGAGCAGTCCGACGCCACCAGCTGGATGGCGTTCTACTGCCTCGGCATGCTCCGGATCGCCCTCGAGCTGGCGCGGCGGGACCCAGCCTGGGACGGCCTCGCGACGAAGTTCCTCGAGCACTTCCTCTCAATCGCCGAGGCGATGCGGACGTTCGGCAGCCAGCAGGTCTCGCTGTGGGATGAGCAGGACGGGTTCTTCTACGACGTGCTGGTCGCGCCGGATGGCAGCTATGAGCCCTTGCGGGTCCGGTCGGCGGTGGGGCTGCTGCCCCTGCTGGCGGTGGCGGTCTCACCGGAGTGGGTGGCACGCGAGGTGCCGGACTTCACCGCCCGGTTGGCCTGGCTGCGCAGTCACCGGCCGGACTTGACGGACGCCCTGGTCACCTCGCGCGGCGCGGACGGCACGCACCACACGCTCGCCTTGGTGACCGGCGAGCAGCTCACCCGAGTGCTCGCTCGGCTGGTGGACCAGGCCGAGTTCCTGTCGCCGTACGGGATCCGGTCGCTCTCCGCCGCCTATCGGGAGCCGCTCACCGCCGGCGTCGATGGCAGGCAGATGTCCATCCAGTACAACCCGGGCGAGTCCGACACCGGGCTGTTCGGCGGCAACTCCAACTGGCGGGGTCCGGTCTGGTTCCCGATCAACGTGCTGCTGGTGGATGCGATCGAGACCTACTGCGAGGGCGCCGGAGCCGACGTGCGGGTCGAGTTCCCCGCCGGCTCCGGCGAGGTGGTGGCGCTGCACAAAGTCGCGGTGGCGCTGCGCGAGCGCCTCGTGGCGCTGTTCCGGCCCGGTGCCGACGGCCGTCGCCCGGGCGACCCGCGCGACCACGGCGCCGGCCCGCTGTGGACCGCGCATCCCACGTTCAGCGAGTACTTCCACGGTGACACCGGGGCAGGCCTCGGCGCCTCGCACCAGACTGGCTGGACCGCACTGGTGGCACACCTGATCTGCGCGCGCCCGGCGTAGCGTGCCTAGGTGGGGCCAACCGGGGCCCCACCTAGGCGTCGGGGGCCCAGCGGGACCCTCCGATCGTGCCGAAGGAGCCTGCCGATGACCAGTGCCGAACTTCTGACCGACTGCTTCGGGCGGGTCCGGGAGACGGTCTCGAACGTGCTGGCGGGGCTGTCCGCCAGCCAACTCGCGTTCCGGCCCGCTGACGAGGCCAACTCCATCGGATGGCTCGTCTGGCACCTGAGTCGGATCCAGGACGACCACGTCGCGAGTGCCTTCGACCGCGCGCAGGTCTGGACGGCATCGGGCTGGCAGGAGCGCTTCGCGCTCCCTTTCGACGCCGCGGACACGGGATACAGCCACTCCGCGGACCAGGTGGCAGCCGTCCGCGTCAGCGGACCGGAGCTGCTGGCCGACTACCACGACGCCGTCCATGCCCAGACCATGCAGTGCCTCGCCGGGCTCGGCGAGGACGACCTGGCCCGCGTGGTCGACCGGCGCTGGGACCCCCCGGTGACCCTCGGCGTACGGCTCGTGAGCGTGGTCTCCGATGACCTCCAGCACGTCGGTCAGGCCGCGTACGTGCGCGGGCTCGCCGAGCGCACCGGCACGGACTGAGCCACCTGCAGCTGCCGGGAGGAGTGCAGCGGCGATTCGGACCCTGGCCGCGAGTCAGGCAGTGAGGTGTTCACCGTGCGCGACGTCTACGCCGAGATGGCTTGGCTTGGTCGGCTGCTGCCGTCCCGGCGGTGTCACGCCTAGCGCTGCGTCTGGAGCAGTTGGTCGAGCTTCTCGTAGCCCTCGCGCACGCCACGTTCCATCCCACTGGCGAGGATGGCGGCGCGCTCCTCGAACGAGCCGACCAGCGACGTCACCGTAAGCCGGGTCCGGCCGTCGGCCAGGGCGTCGAACTGGGCCCGCTCCAGGGCCACGCCATCGGGGACGCCTTCGAAGGTGAAGGTCTGGACGATCACCTCGTTCGGCCGCACCTCGTGGAAGCTGCCGTGGAAACCGAACTCGTCCTCACCCCGGCGGTGCAGGTAGCGGTAGGCACCGCCGGTGCGGCAGTCGAAGTAATCGATTGTCATCTCCAGATCGCGGGGTCCCAGCCACTGCGCGAGTAGGTGGGGGTCGGTGTGGGCCCTGAACACCTTCGCCGGGGGTGCGTCGAACTCTCGGGTGATCCGGATGACCGGGACCTTGTCGTCCGCGGTGATCTCGGTCTCGTGCGTGATGGTCGTCATGGTGTCTCTTCCTTCCTTGGCCTGTCGGCCGCTGGTGCTGCTACTGCTTGTTCCTCGTCGTCGGGCATCGAGCGGAGCAAGCTGTCGAGGCGGCGGTAGCGGTCTTCCGCTTGGCGGCGGTATCGCTCGATCCACCCGGTCATCACGTCGAAAACCTGCGCTTCGAGATGGGCCGGGCGGCGCTGCGCGTCGCGGCTGCGACTGACCACGCCGGCGCCCTCGAGGACCCTGAGGTGCTTCGAGACCGCCTGGACGGTCACGTCGTACGGCTCGGCGAGCTCCTTCACTGTGGCGTCGCCATCGGCGAGACGGGCCACCATGTCCAGCCGGATCGGATCCGACAGGGCGGCGAAGACCCTCGACAGCGCATCCGCCGGCATACTTACCTCCTTCCCGTCTGAAACCGTTCGGTTGAATACGATGAACGACGATCGCCTCGCTGTCAACCTCTCGGTTGAATACTGAGCGCCTCGACCCTCCGCCCATCGCGCTCCGCTCGCCTCAGTCGCCGGTGGAGCTGCCGGGATCCCCTACTGCGCCGCTGCGACCCAGCGGGGCCCATCGAGTCGCGGTGCTATATGCGCACCATGCGCCCGGCACCGGGCCGGGCGCATGGCACGCGTAGTCATGGCGGTAGCTTCCGGGAAGCTACCGCCATTCGACATGTCGGCGGCGCTCGAAAACTGAACAGTTTCGGTGGTGAAAAGTGAACACTCGACGATTGGAGAGTGATCACTTTGGAGGACTGGGCGCTGATCAGGAGGCTTGCTGCTGACGGGGTGCCGAAGGCTCGTATCGCAGCTGAGTTGGGGATCTCGAGGACCACGGTCATCAAGGCGGTGACCTCCGATGCTCCCCCACGCTATGAGCGGAAGCCGGGGCCGACGTCGTTCACCGCGTTCGAACCGGCGGTGCGTGCGTTGTTGGACGAGGTGCCGGACATGCCGGCCACGGTGCTGGTCGAGCGGGTGGGCTGGACGGGTTCGCTCCGGTGATTCAGCGAGAACGTGAAGCGGTTGCGGCCCGCGCATCGGCCGATCGACCCCTCCGACCGGATCACCTGGCAGCCCGGGGACGCCGCGCAGTGCGACCTATGGTTCCCGCCGCGGAGGATCCCGCTGGAGGACGGCACCGCGAAGCTGTTGCCGGTGCTGGTGATCACCGCCGCGCACTCGCGGTTCATGAACGGGCAGATGATCCCGACCCGTCGAGCTGGGTGTTGAAGTCGTCCGGACCGGTGAAGATGCGACCTGGCAGGAACGACTTCTCCAGGTAGTCGTGGGCGCGCTCGATGATGCCCTTGTGCTCGGGTTATCCGGCTAATCCTCCGACAGATTGGCGCTCCCCTTGGTCGCG
>DASSHZ010000015.1:0-142750 GCA_035692425.1 Nocardioidaceae bacterium | reverse complement strand
CCGCGAGCAGGACCAGACGCTGAACCAGCTGCTCGTGGAGCTCGACGGCTTCGGCCCTCGCGACCAGGTGGTGGTCATGGGCGCCTCGAACCGCCTGCAGGATCTCGACCCGGCGCTGCTCCGGCCGGGCCGGTTCGACCGGATGATCGGCGTGGATGCGCCGAACATGGAGGGCCGGCACAAGATCCTTCAGGTCCACTCGAGGGGCAAGCCGATCGCTGCCGGCGTGGACCTGTTGGCCGTGGCCCGCCGTACGCCGGGCTTCACCGGTGCGGACCTGGCCAACGTCCTCAATGAGGCGGCGCTGCTCACTGCCCGCCAGGACAAGAAGCTGATCGACAACCGGTCGCTCGACGAGGCCATCGACCGGGTCAGCATGGGGCCGCAGCGGCATTCGCACCTGATGACCGAGCAGGAGAAGCTCATGACGGCCTACCACGAGTCCGGGCACGCCCTGGTCGCGGCCGCGCTGCCTGGCACGGACCCGGTGACCAAGATCACGATCCTGCCGCGCGGTCGGGCGCTCGGCTTCACCCAGGTGCTCCCGGAGTCCGACAAGTCGTCGATCTCGCGCAACGAGCTGCTCAACCAGCTTGCTTACGCGCTCGGTGGCCTGGCCGCCGAGCAGCTGATCTTCCACGACCCGACGACGGGCTCGTCCAACGACATCGAGAAGGCGACGAAGATCGCCCGCAACATGGTGACCTCGTTCGGCATGAGCGAGCGGCTGGGTGCCATCAAGCTCGGCGAGGACAACAGCGAGCCGTTTCTGGGCAGGGACTTCGGGCACACCCGTAACTACTCGGAGGAGATTGCGGCGATCATCGACGAGGAGATCAACCGGCTGCTGACCAACGCCCACCAGGAGGCGTTCGACATCCTCGTCCAGAACCGCGGCGTGCTCGACCGGCTGGTGACCGAGCTGCTCGAGAAGGAGACCATCGACCGCCACGGGCTGGCCGAGGTCTTCGCCACGGTTGTGATGCGCCCGCGTCGGCCGGCGTGGACCGGCTCGGACACCCGGGTGCCGTCGACCATCCCGCCGGTGGACGTGCCGGCCGCCGTGAACGGGCGGCACCAGCCGCAGGGCGAGATAACGGTCAGCCCGGGCTCGGAGCACTCCGGGCCGGCGGCCTTGCCCCCGAGCACGCCGCCGGGCGGCGCCCCGCCCTCGCCCGGAGCCCCCAGGCGGCAGTCCCCCGGGCCCGACGACTGACATGGCGGCACCCTCGCTGCCCACGCCGAGCCACCGCACCCTCGCCCCGTTCGACCACGACCGGGCGGTGGCCGCCGTACGGGAGTTCCTCATCGCGATCGGGGAGGACCCGGACCGTGATGGCCTGCGCGACACCCCGGAGCGGGTCGCCCGCGCCTGTGCAGAGACGTTCTCGGGGTTGCGGCTCCGGCCGGAGGATGTGCTGACCACGAGCTTCGATATCGGGCACGACGAGCTTGTGGTGGTCAAGGACATCGAGGTCTGGTCCACCTGCGAGCATCACCTGGTGCCGTTCACGGGGGTGGCGCACATCGGCTACATCCCCGACGCCGACGGCCGGATCACCGGTCTGTCGAAGCTGGCCCGGCTCGTCGACGTCTTCGCCCGCCGCCCGCAGGTCCAGGAGCGGCTGACCACCCAGATCGCCGACTCGCTCGTGAAGGTCCTCCACCCGCGCGGAGTGATCACGGTGCTCGAGTGCGAGCATCTCTGCATGGCCATGCGCGGCGTTCGCAAGCCTGGCGCCAAGACCGTGACCAGTGCGGTCCGGGGGCAGCTGCGGGACCCGGCGACGCGCGCCGAGGCCATGGGCCTGATCCTCGGCTAGTGGTCACGTCCGGCGCAGGGCGCCCGAGGGTGTTCGCTGCACCGCCGCGATACGTCGCCGGCCTTCCGGCTCCACCGCGCACCCTGATCATGGGCGTCGTCAACGTCACGCCCGACTCGTTCTCCGACGGCGGGATGTGGTTCGAGCCGGCGGCCGCCGTCGCGCACGGGATGGCCCTGCTGGAGGCCGGGGCCGACCTGATCGATGTGGGCGGCGAGTCGACCCGCCCGGGAGCATCCCGGCCCAGCACGGAAGAAGAGCTCCGGCGCGTCCTGCCGGTCATCTCCGCGCTGGCGTCGGCCGGTGCCGTCGTGACCATCGACACGATGCGCGCTGAGGTGGTCCGGTCGGCGGCGGCCGCCGGCGCCGCCGCGGTGAACGACGTATCCGGCGGTCTGGCCGACCCCCGGATGCTGGCGACGGTCGCGGGCGAGAGCCTGCCCTACTTCTGCATGCACTGGCGTGGGCACGCGGCGGCCATGCAGGAGAGGGCGTCGTACGGCGATGTGGTGGCCGACGTGGTGCGTGAGCTTGGGCCGCGCATCCAGGCGGCGCTGACCGCCGGCATCGCGCCCGACCAGCTGGCGATCGACCCGGGCCTCGGCTTTGCCAAGACCGGCGAGCACAACTGGACGATCCTGCGGCGGTTGGACGAGCTGCACACCCTCGGTCTGCCGATCCTCGTCGGGCCATCCAGGAAGGCCTTCCTCGGGGCCCTGCTGGCAGGGGAGGACGGCCAGCCTCGGCCAGCGCCTGATCGTGACGACGCGACGGCGGCCCTGTCCGCGCTCGCGGCGCTGACCGGCGTGTGGTGTGTGCGGGTGCACGAGGTACGGCGGTCGCTCGACGCCGTGCGCGTCGCGGCGCGCTATGCGCAGGAATGGGTCGCACCGGTACTGTCGACCCCAGACGACGGGCAGGAGGCGACGTGAGCGGACCCGATGGCGACCGCCTCGTGCTGCGTGGGCTGCGCGCGAAGGGCCACCACGGGGTCTACGCGAACGAGCGTCGCATCGGCCAGGAGTTCGTCGTGGACGTCGAGCTGGGGCTGGACGCCCGCCCCGCCGCCCGGACCGACGAGCTGTCCGCCACGGTGCACTACGGGGAGCTTGCCCGCCGGCTGCACGATGCGGTGTCGGCGGACCCGGTCAACCTGATCGAGACGCTGGCAGAGCGACTCGCGGGCATCTGCCTGTCCGAGCCTCCCGTAGCCTGGGTCGACGTGACCGTGCATAAGCCGTCGGCGCCCATTGAGGTGCCGTTCGACGACGTCGCCCTCACCATCCATCGGAGCCGTGATGACTGAGACGCCCAACCCGCACATAGTCGATCCGGACACTTTGACCGGTGACATGCGTCCGATCCGGCCGGCGGTGCTGTCGCTGGGCAGCAACCTAGGTGATCGGCTCGGCAACCTGCAGGGCGCTCTGGATGCCCTCTCGGACACCCCCGAGGTGCACATCGTCCAGGTGTCGTCGGTGTACGAGACGACTCCGGTCGGCGCCCCGCCAGGGTCCGAGGACTTCCTCAACGTCATCGTCCTTGCGGACAGCACTCTCTCGGTCTCGACCCTGCTCGACCGCGTGCAGGCGGTCGAGGCGGCCTTTGGACGCGAACGCACGGTGCCCAACGCCCCTCGCACGCTGGACGTGGACCTGGTGGTGGTCGGGGACCGGTTGTCCGACAGCGACCACCTGCGGCTACCCCATCCGGGAGCACACGAGCGGGCGTTCGTCCTGGTCCCGTGGCAAGAGGTCGACGCCGAGGCGACGATCCCCGGTAGGGGCCGGGTCGCCGACCTGCTCACCGGGATGGACGTCAGCGGGGTCCGACGGACCGACCTGGCACTGCACCTGTAGGTCCACGGTCAAGGTTCCACGCTCCGTGGCCAAGCCACCCCCGGACCAGGGGACGGTGCATCCGACCAGGATCGCGCCCCTGATCGCGCTGTTCGTGATCGGCGGCCTGGTCGGCTGGGGTGTGGTCGCCCTCACCGACCGGGCCGGCTCCGCCGCCCCGCAGGTGCCGTGGACCTCGGTTGGGGCCCTGCTGGTGGTGGCCGTCGTCTTGCTGGTGCTCGCCAACTCGACGTACCGGGCCATCCACCGCGAGGGCCGACAGATGGAGCCCAGGCGCGCGGTGAGCTACCTGCTGCTGGCCAAGGCGAGTGCGCTGGTCGGTGCCGTCATCGCCGGCGGATACCTCGGCTTCGGGCTGCAGTTCGTCGATCAGCTGAGCGCTCCACTGCCGCAGCAGCGCCTGATCCGCTCGCTGGCGGCAGCGGTGATGGGGGTCGTGATCGTAATCGCCGGCCTGCTGCTCGAGCGTGCCTGCCGCGTCCCCAAGGACAAGGACGACCAGCACGCCCCAGGTGTTCCCCCGCGCTGACCAATCGAGTTCCCCGCCGCTAATGCAGCGGGCCGGCTGAACCGACGGTCACCTGTGCCGGGTCGACGCCGCGTACGTCGGCCTCGACCGACCGGCGCAGCGCCTCGTGCAGCGTGCTCGGTGTGAGTACGCCGAGGAAGTGGTCGCCGTCGAGGACCGCCACCCACCCTGCGTCCCACTGCAGCATGGCGGCCAGGGCGTCCTTGAGCGACGCGGTCTGGTCGACCCAGGCGTCCATCCGCCGGGCGCCGTCGCGCACCTTGCCGTCCCTGGCGGCGGCCCGGCGGGCGCCGACCCAGCCACGAAGCCGCTCGTCCCGGTCGATCACCACCGCCCACCTCGCGTGGGCTGCCGACATGGCGGCGGCCGCCTGCTTGAGGCTGTCGTCGGCGTGCACCACGGGAGGCTGCTCGAGGTCCAGCATGTCGATCGGCGTGACCGCCAGCCTGCGCAAGCCTCGGTCGGCGCCGACGAACTCGGCGACGAAGTCGTCCGCGGGCTGGCCCAGGACTCGCGCCGGCGTGTCCACCTGGGCCAGGTGGCCACCTGGTGCGAAGACCGCGACCCGGTCACCGAGTCGGACCGCCTCTTCGATGTCGTGGGTGACGAACACCACGGTGGTCGCCAGCTGCTCCTGCAGCTCCAGGAACATCTCCTGCAGTCGGGACCGCACAATCGGGTCCACCGCGCCGAACGGCTCGTCCATGAGCAGTACCTCGGGGTCGGCGGCCAGCGCCCGGGCGACGCCCACGCGCTGCTGCTGACCGCCCGAGAGCTGGTGCGGGTAGCGGTCGCCGAGCGCCGCCGGGTCGAGGTCGACCATGGTCAGCAGCTCGTCCACTCGGGCCCGGGTGCGGACCCGGGGCCAGCCGAGCAGCCGGGGCAGGGTGGCGACGTTGTCGCGCACCGTCTGGTGTGGGAAGAGCCCGACCTGCTGGATCACGTAACCGATCCGGCGCCGCAGATGTACGGCGTTCATGTGGGTGACGTCCTCGCCGTCGAGCTCGATGCTCCCGGTGGTCGGCTCGACCAGTCGGTTGATCATCTTGAGCGTGGTGGACTTCCCGCACCCCGACGGCCCGACCAGCGTCAGAACCTCACCGCGGGTGACTTCAAGGTCGAGCGCGTGGACCGCGACCGTGCCGCCCGGATAGGTCTTCCCGACGCCCACCAAGCGGATCCGCGGTGGCTGGGTAGGGTCCACAGAGTGACCCTACTCGGGCTTTCGGCGCATGCGTCCTGCTACAGCCTGACCGTCAACCACTGGTTGTGTGGGTCCTACTGGGTGGACCGGGCCGGCGACCTGCGTGCGGCGACGGTGCAGCACCTCGAGATCACGGTCGTGTCGGTGCTACTCGGGCTGGCCGTCGCCTTCCCGCTGTCGCTGCTCGCAAGACGCATCGGCCGGCTGGAAACCGGGATCCTGGGCCTGTCCACCATGGTCTACACCATCCCTTCCCTCGCGCTGTTCCCCCTGCTCGTCCCCCTGACCGGGATAAGCGCGAAGACCATCGTGATCGGGCTCGCGCTCTACACCCTGACGATCCTCGTCCGGAACATCCTGGCCGGCCTACGGGCGGTGCCGGCCGAGGTACGGGAGGCGGCGGTCGGCATGGGGTACGGCCGTGGCCGGCTGCTGTGGGCCGTCGAGCTGCCGTTGGCCACCCCGGTGATCATGGCCGGCCTGCGGGTGGCGACGGTGTCGACCGTTGCGCTGACGACCATCGGCTCGATCCTCGACTACGGCGGTCTGGGCAACCTCCTGTACGACGGGGTGCAGAACGACTTCAAAGCCGAGATCCTGGCGGCGAGCGTCTTGTGCGTTGCGCTGGCACTGGTCCTGGACGGGATCCTGCTGGGGCTGCAGCGGCTGCTGATGCCTTGGCGTCGAGGTCAGGTGGCGGAGTGATCCGAGACGCGCTCACCTACCTGACCGATCCGGCCAACTGGACCGGCAGCGCCGGCATGCTGGTGCTGTTGCTGCAGCAGCTGCTGCTCACGGTCACCGCACTCGTCGCGGTCCTGGCTGTTGCGCTGCCGATCGCGCTGTGGCTGGGACACCTCGGCCGGGGCGGATTCCTGGCCATCAACATCTCGAACATCGGTCGCGCGGTGCCCACCTTCGCCGTGCTCATCCTGCTGTCGATCGGCCCGCTGGGGACCCAGGTCCTGGGGCCTTACGGCCGTGCGGGGCTCGCGACCTTGGTGGCCCTCGCGCTGTTCGCGCTGCCGCCGATCGTGACCAACAGCTACGTCGGTGTCCGGGAGGTGGACCACGCCGTCGTCGATGCCGCCAAGGGGATGGGAATGACCGGCTGGCAGGTCTTCTGGCGGGTGGAGCTGCGGCTGGCGCTGCCGCTGACCGTGACCGGGCTTCGGCTCGCGCTGGTCCAGGTGTGGGCGACCGCGACAATTGCAGCACTCGTCGCCGGCCCGGGCCTTGGGAACGTGATAACGGCTGGCTTCTATCGCAACAACGTCGGCCAGGGGTTCGCGGGCGCAGTGGTCGTCGCGGCAGTCGCGCTGGTCCTCGAGGGTCTGAGTGCGCTGGTGGAGTGGTTGGCGCGACCCATCAGGCGTCGGGAACGTAACGAAGCCGCGCCCGCTCTTGCCTAGCCGCGCCGCGGGTGGTTCGGTGAAGGTGCGGGTGCCACCCGGTACCCCCGGACACGCGCGCGTCGCCTCGACGGCGTGCGGGACACAGAAGGCGGTGATCGGGATGACGCTGCGTCGAGTGGCGGTAGCAGTCCTGGCGGCGGCGGCGCTGGTAGGAACCACCGCAGCATGCGGCGGCGGCTCGCCGAGCGCCGGGAGCAAGGGCACGGTGAACCTCTCCGGCCAGAACTTCACCGAGATGCAGATCATGGCGCAGATGTACCAGCAGCTCCTGGAGCACGCCGGCTACACCGTCGACGTCAAGCTTGTCCAGACCCGCGATGTCTATATAAGGCAGCTCGAGTCCGGCCAGGTGGACGTGGTGCCGGAGTACGTCGGGGCGCTGGCCGACTATCTCAACACCTCGGAGAACGGCGCCAGCGCCAATCCGATCACGGCACACGGCGTCTCGGCGGCCATGAGCGCCCTCAAGCCACTGGCCGGAAAGATCGGCGTCACGATGCTCCAGCCGGCCAAGGCCACCGACCAGAACGCGTTCGCGGTGACCAAGAAGTTCGCTGCCGCACACGGGAACCTCAGCACCCTGTCGCAGCTGGCCGCGCTCAAGATGCCGATCGTGCTGGCGGCGGCTCCCGACTGCAAGGGCCGACCGGACTGCGGCGGCGGCCTGACCAAGGTCTACGGCCTGCACATCACGAAGATCCTGCCGCTCGGCTACGACTCGCCCCAGGTCAAGAACTCACTGCAGAAGGGCGAGTCCCAGCTGGGCGAGGTGGCGACCACCGACGGCGCGCTCACCTCGGAGGGGCTCGTGGCGCTGGCCGACGACAAGGGGATCCAGCCCGCCCAGAACCTGGTCCCGGCCGTGAACGCGAAATTCCTCAAGGCCCACCCCGACATCGCCACCGTGCTCAACAAGCTGTCGTCGACCTTGACCACGGGAGACCTGGCGGCGATGAACACCAAGGTGGACGTCAACCGGGCCGACCCGGCGACGGTAGCGAAGGACTACCTGACCTCGAAGGGTCTGCTCTGACGCCGGCCCGGCGTTCCTCGACGACGGCCGCCGCAAGCCCGACCAGCTCGGCGGCCAGGAACGCCAGGCAGGTGCGGTCGAGCGCCGGAGCACTCACGGCCCAACCAGCCACGAACACCGCGCCGCCGGCCGCCAGCGCAGCCAGCCAGACGCGGGTCACTGCGAACCCTCTGTTGTGCGCAAGCAGGGCAACGGTCATTATGAGGTTCGCCAACGCGAGTGCACTACCGATCCCGACGACCATGGTCAGCAGCCGAGACAGCTCCACCTGGTGACCGAACACCAGCTGGAGCAGCCGCGGCCCGACCGTGCCGCCGATCGCGGTGGCGGCGCCGACGGTGAGCACGGTGCCGGCCAGCAGCGCCAGGCGCAGGCGCTGCAGCACCTCTTGCCGACCCTCGACGACGAGCCGGGTCAGCCGGCCGGTGAGTTGTGACACCAGCCCGAGCATCAACGTGTACGGCGACCGGAAGAGCGCCAGCGCCGTGAACAGCGCAGTCACGTCCGCTGGACCGCCGCCGGCCAGCGCCAGCACGACCGGTCCGCCGGTGAGCACGGACTGACCGATCAGCTGCCCGCCGGCCGCGCCGCCAAGGAACGTGAGTGGAGAGTCGCCGGCGGTCCCGCGCGGCCCGGCGGCGTACCGCAGCGTCGACGGCCAGGAGAGCGCGACGAGCGGCCCGACCGCCAGGCACAGGCCGAACGCGACGGGGCTGCGCACGCCGGCCGCCACTAGTGCGAACGCGGTCGCGCACCGGAGGGCATTCTCTGCCGTGAGCTCCGCCCCGAGGGAGTAGAAGCGCAGTCTCGCGGTTAGCCCGCCGCGCACGACCCCGACCAGCCCGGACCCAAGTGTGACCAGGCTGAGGATGGCGGGGAACCAGATCGTCGTCCGGTTGAAGAGCGGTCCGCGGATCGCCCATGCGACCCCGAAGGTGACCGCCGACAAGACGACGCTGGCGGCGATCACGGCGGGGAGCGCCCGGCGTACGGCACCCTCGCCGCGGTGCGCGGCGACCGACCTCGCTATCCAGTGCTGGACCGGGAACGTGACCGCTGCGGCGGCAAAGCTCCAGTAGGTCCACAGCACCGACACCGGAGCCGCGAGGACCGGGCCGAGCGTACGGGTGACCAGGGCGAAGAAGACGTACGCCAGCAGCCCGCTCATCGCCGAGCCCGCCGCCAGCGCCCAGGTGTCGAGGCGGCGACGAGTCCCGCCGCGAAGTCGCATCCACCACCGCCCTCCCGAGACGCCATCGGGGGCGCGGCCCGACCCTACGCCCGCGACGTCACCGACCGGGTCCAATGGGCGCGCCGAGGCGGTCCGCGCCGGTCCCGCGCGGGCGTTGCTCTATCCTCGGGGACAGCGGATCAGCCGCTCAGAGTAAGAGGTGACCTCTAAGGCCGCATGGGAAGATCGGGCGCACTGCATGACCGAAGAGCCCGCCGGGCCCCGGTGGCCCGGGCGTAGCGGGGCTGGCGAGCCCGAGCACGAGACCCTGGACCGCAAGGCATTCCTGTACTCCCTCGTCGTACCCGTCTACAACAGCGAGGGCGTGGTGGCGACGACGATCGACTCGATCATCGAGGTCTTCGAGACCGCCGGCCTCGCCTACGAGCTGATCTTGGTCAACGACGGCAGCACCGACCGCAGCTGGGAGGTAGTCTCTGCCCGCGCGGCCAGTCGGCCGCATGTCATCGCGCTGAACCTCCTGCGCAACTACGGCCAGCACAGCGCCAACCTCGCTGGGCTCCGCGAGTCCACCGGCGACTACGTCATCACGCTCGACGACGACATGCAGAACCCCCCCGACCAGGCGTTGATCCTGATCGACGAGGCCATGCGAGGCTACGACGTCGTCTTCGGTCGGTTCGACCGCAAGCGTGCTCCCGGGTACCGGCGGCTGGGCAGCAAGCTGGTGGAGCTGCTCAACCGGCGCATCTTCCACCAGCCGACCGACCTCGTGGTCTCGAACTTCCGCATTCTCCGGCGCGACGTCGTGGACCGGATCTGCTCGTCGCGGACCGCCTACCCCTACATCACCGGACAGGCGCTCATCTACTCGAGCCGGCGGGGCAACGTGACCGTCGAGCATGCCCCACGAGCCGTCGGAAAGAGCCACTACAGCCTGAGCCGCATCCTCCGGCTGGTCCTCTCCATCCTGTTCAGCTACTCGGTCTTCCCGCTGCGCGCGGCCGCGCTCGGTGGGTTCGTCATCGCGGTGGGCGCGTTCCTGATCGGGCTGGCCTACCTGATCCGCGCCCCGTTCGTGCATACCAACGTTCCTGGCTGGACCACGCTGATCGTGCTGCTGGCCTTCTTCAACGGGGTGACGATCGCACTGCTCTCGATGCTCGGCGAGTACGTCGTCCGGACCCTCAACGCCGTCAGTGCCACCGACACCTACCACGTCGTGGCCCGGGTCACGTCGTGACGCGCCACCTCCTGGTGGTGGGCGCGCAGAGATCCGGGAGCACGTACCTGACCGGCCTGCTGGACGCCCATCCGGACATCACGATGGCCCGTCCCGCCCGGCCGGAGCCCAAGGTCTTCCTGTCCGCTGAGCTGACCGCTCGAGGGGCGCAGTGGTACCGCTCGACCTACTTCGCACACGCCTCCGCGGAGTCGGTCCTCGGCGAGAAGAGCACCAGCTACCTGGAGGATCCGAGGGCGCCGGCCCGGGCGGCCGCGGTGCTCGGCCGGCCGGACATCGTGGCGGTCCTGCGAGACCCCGTAGAGCGGGCGGTGTCGAACTGGCGGTTCAGCACCGACCACGGCCCGGAGACCCGCCCGCTCGAAGCCGCGCTGCGGGCCAACCTGACCGGTGGCTGCGAGCCCGACTGGGATCGCGGCGAGACGTCGGTGTCGCCGTACGCCTACCTCGAACGGGGCCGCTTCGCCGACCTGCTCTCGCCCTGGCTCGACCAGTTCCCCGACACCGCCCACGTGCTCTTCCTGGCCGACCTGCTCGCTGGGCCGGAGGCGCTCGCCGGGCTCTACGCGGATCTGGGTGTGGACCCGGCGTTCCGCCCGGCAGCCGCTGGGACGCCGGTGAACCGAAGCCACCATGACGTACCGTCGCTGCCGACCCGGCTCGAGGGCGAGCTGCGTGCCTACTTCCGCGACAGCGACGTGGCCCTGGAGAAGCGGCTCGGGCGCGCCCTGCCCTGGCCCACTGCCCGCGCCGCCACCGGCCGGGCACACTAGTGTCGAGCCGTGGGGCGGCGCCGAGCAGGAAGGGTTGTCGGGTGGGTCAGCCGGAGGTGCGCTTCAACATTCCCTCGGTCGAGGGGGCAGAGCTGGAGTACGTCCGCGCAGCCGCCGCATCCGGGCACACCTCGTCGGGGGGCGAGTTCTCGCACCGCTGCGCCGACGCGCTGACAGAGTTGACCGGGGCCGAGGAGGTCCTGCTCACCACGTCGTGCACGACGGCGCTGGAACTGGCGGCCATGCTGCTCGACCTGGGGCCGCGCGACACCGTGATCGTTCCGTCCTTCACGTTCACCACGACCGCCCTCGCGTTCGCTCGCCAAGGTGCCCGGCTGCTCTTCTGCGACATCGAGCCGGTGACACTCGGGCTGGATCCGGTACACCTGGCCAAGCTGCTTGACGACAGCGTTCGCGCAGTGGTGCCGGTCCACTACGCGGGCATCGCCTGCGACCTGGACGGAGTCCGGGAAGTGCTTGCGGCCAGGCCCGACGTGACCATCGTCGAGGACAACGCCCACGGGCTCTTCGGGCGGTACCGCGACGCCCCGCTCGGCAGCTTCGGGACGTTCGCGTCCCTCTCCTTCCACGAGACCAAGAACGTCGTCTGCGGCGAGGGCGGCGCGCTGGTCATCAACGACGCGTCGTACGTCGACCGGGCCCGCGTGCTCTACGACAAGGGCACCAACCGGCGCGCCTTCTTCCTTGGTCAGGTGGACAAGTACTCCTGGAAGGACACCGGCTCGTCCTTCGGACTGTCGGAGCTGCTCGCCGCCTTCCTGTGGGGCCAGCTGGAGCGGCGGCAGTCGATCCAGACGAAGCGCCGCCGCGTCTTCGAGCGGTATGTCGAGCTGCTGACCCCGTACGCCGACCGGCTCGGCTTCCGGCTCCCCGTCGTCCCGGACGGGTGCGACCCGGCGTATCACCTGTTCCACCTGCTGCTGCCGGACCGGGCCAGCCGCGACGAGGTGCTCGCCAAGATGCGGGCGGCCGGCGTGCAGGCGACCTTCCACTATGTCCCGCTGCACGACTCCGACGCCGGGCGCCGGTTCGCTGCGCGTCCTCCGCACTGCCCCATCTCGGCCGACGTCAGTGGCCGGCTGCTACGGCTGCCCTTCCACAACAACCTCGGCGACGCCGACGCCGAGCGGGTGGTCCAGTCGTTGGTGAGGGCATTGTCGGGCGCCGATGGCTGACGCCGAGAGCGGGCCGCGGCCCACCAGCTCCGCGTCGATCGAGCAGCCCGACTACTGGTGGTACCAGGCCAGGGCGGGACTTCTCGAGGCCGCCCTCGGCGGCTACCTGGGGACACCGCGGCGCCTGCTCGACGTCGGCAGCGCGGACGCACCGAGCGTCGGATGGACCCGCGGCGACCATGTGAGCATCTCCGTCGACATCGACCCGCGTGGGCTCCCCAAGGGGCTCGGGGTCTGTGGCTCCCTGCTTGCCCTCCCATTCGCGGACGGCTCGTTCGACGTTGTCGGGGCGTTCGACGTGGTGGAGCACTGCGACGATGAGGCTCGGGCCCTGCAGGAGCTGAGCCGAGTCCTGACGGCGGATGGTCGACTGCTCATGTCAGTCCCCGCCTACCAGTGGGCCTGGTCGTCGCACGATGTAGCGGCCGGCCACTACCGTCGCTACACCCGGCGGCGGCTCCTGTCAGCCGTCGAGCGCGCGTCGCTCACCGTGGACCGGGCCACCTACGCGTTCGCGTCGGTCTTCCCCTTCTTCGCCGCCGAACGCTTGGTCCGCCGGCTCGCCGGCCCGTCGCGGCAGAGCCCTCGCGCCGGCCACAACCGGTTGCCTGCGGTCTCGAGGCGGGTGGCGGCCACGTTCAGG
The DNA here is from genome assembly GCA_035692425.1 of Nocardioidaceae bacterium. Taxonomy (GTDB): domain Bacteria; phylum Actinomycetota; class Actinomycetes; order Propionibacteriales; family Nocardioidaceae; genus DASSHZ01. The sequence goes on along the minus strand of DASSHZ010000015.1, from coordinate 129,840 downwards.
GGCCTCTGCCGGGCCGAGTCCGCCCTGGTGCGCCGCCAGGACCTCCCCTTCGGGTCGTCCGTCTTCCTGGCTGCCAGGAAGCAGCCGAGGGGGGCCCGGTGAGGCTGCTGGTGACCGGCGGCGCCGGGTTCATCGGGTCGAACTTCGTGCTGCGAGCGCGCCGGACGCGACCCGACTGGCGGATCACGGTCATCGATGCGATGACCTACGCCGCGAACCTCGACAACCTGGCGGAGGTGGCGGACGAGATCGAGCTCATCGAAGGCTCCGTCACCGATGCCTCGCTGGTCGACCGGCTGGTGCGCGACGTCGACGTCGTCGTGCATTTCGCGGCCGAGTCCCACAACGACAATTCGCTGGACGCACCGTGGCCGTTCATCGAGTCGAACATCGTCGGCACGTTCCGGATCCTCGAGGCGGTGCGCAGCCACGGTGTACGACTGCACCACGTGTCGACCGACGAGGTGTACGGCGAGCTCGCGCTCGACGATGGGCGGCGGTTCACCGAGGAGACGCCGGTGAACCCATCCAGCCCCTACTCGTCGAGCAAGGCAGCCGCCGACCTGCTGGTGCGGGCATGGGTTCGCAGCTTCGGCGTGGCCGCCACGCTCAGCAACTGCTCCAACAACTACGGCCCGTTCCAGCACGTGGAGAAGTTCATCCCTCGGCAGGTCACCAACCTGATCGACGGCGTACGGCCGAAGCTCTACGGGGCCGGTCGCAACGTGCGCGACTGGATCCATGTCGACGACCACAACGACGCGGTGATCACGATCCTCGAACGGGGCCGGCTCGGAGAGACCTACCTGATCGGCGCCGACGGTGAGCGGAGCAACCAGGAGATCATTGCAATGCTGCTCGAGATCTTCGGGCGTCCGGCCGACTTCTTCGACTACGTCGACGACCGGCCCGGGCACGACCTCCGCTACGCGATCAACTCGACCAAGCTGCGTACCGAGACCGGTTGGCGCCCCACGTACTCCGACATCCGGGCCGGCCTCGCGGCCACCGTGGACTGGTACCGAGCGAACGAGGCCTGGTGGCGCCCGGCCAAGGCGGCCACCGAGCGCACCTACGACCGGCTCGGTCGCTGACCGCTCGCCGACCGACGCTCGACCAGGCCGAGGAGGTAGTCGCCGTACCCGCTCGCCAGCATGTCCCGAGCCCTTTGGACGAGCTCCTCGTCGGTCAGGAAGCCCTGCCGCCAGGCGATCTCCTCGGGCGCGGAGATCTTGAGCCCCTGGCGCTTCTCCACGGTGCGGATGAAGTTGCTGGCGTCGTTGAGCGAGTCGAACGTCCCGGTGTCCAGCCAGGCGGTGCCCCGCGGCAGGACCTGCACATGCAGCCGGCCCTGCGCCAGGTAATGGCGGTTGACGTCCGTGATCTCGTACTCGCCGCGTGCCGATGGCGTCAGGCTTCGCGCGACTTCCACCACGTCGCTGTCGTAGAAGTACAGGCCGGGGACGGCGTAGTTGCTGCGGGGCCGCGCCGGCTTCTCCTCCAGCGATACCGCGTGCCCGGTGCCGTCGAGCTCCACGACGCCGTACGACTGCGGGTCGTTCACCCAGTACGCGAACAGGACTGCACCGTCTTGCGTGGCGTACCGCTGCAACTGGGTGCCCAACCCCTGCCCGTAGAAGATGTTATCGCCGAGCACCAGCGCGCAGCGGTCGGCGCCGATGAAGTCCGCGCCGATGACGAAGGCCTGGGCGAGGCCTCCCGGTGTCGGTTGACGTGCGTAGCTGATCGAGATGCCGAACCGGGAGCCGTCGCCGAGCAGGCGCTCGAAGCCGTCGGCCTCGTGTGGGGTCGTGATCACCAAGATGTCCCGGACGCCCGCCAGGAGCAGCGTTGACAGCGGGTAGTAGATCATCGGCTTGTCGTAGACCGGCATCAGCTGCTTGCTGACACCGATGGTGATCGGGTGCAGCCGGCTGCCCGTGCCACCGGCCAGGATGATCCCTCGCATGAGGGCAGTATCGCGGACGCGTCGGGGTCGGCACGACCGCACACTGTGACCCGGGCCACGGGCGCACCGGAGTTCGGGTCCCCTGCGCTGGGCTATCGTTGATGGAGCCCAGCGATGGGCGAGTCGCAAAGAAGTCTGGATCCCCGCCGGGACCGGAACCGAGAGGCGAACGCGATGACTTCACCGTCCCTGACGATCGGCGCGATCGGCGCCGGCCGGGTGGGCGCCCCACTTTCCGCCGCGCTCCGTGCGGCTGGTCGCGACATCGTGGCCGTCGCGGCCGAGTCGGACGCGTCGCGCACGCGCATCGCGACCCTGCTGCCCGGGGTGCCGGTGGCCAAGCCTACGGCGGTGGCCCGGTCCTGCGAACTGTTGCTGGTGGCCGTGCCGGACGACGCGCTCGCCAACGTGGTGAGCATGTTGGCGGCCTCCGGTGCCCTGCACGCTGGACAGTTCGTCGTACACACCTCCGGTCGGCACGGGGTGGCCGTGCTCGGCCCGGCCGAAGCGGTCGGGGCCCGCGGCCTGGCGATGCATCCGGCGATGACCTTCACCGGCACCGACGTCGACCTCGACCGCCTGGCCGGTTGCGTGCTGGGCGTTACCTGCGCCGTCGAGGACCGCTGGCTGGCCAGCGCGCTCGCGGCCGACCTCCGGGCCCGCGTCGCCTGGATTCCGGAGGAACAGCGCGGCGTCTACCACGCGGCGCTGGCGCACGGCGCCAACCACCTGGTGACGCTGGTGGCGCAGGTCATGGATCTACTGCGCGACGCCGGCTCCGACGACCCGTCCGCGGTCCTGCGCCCGCTGCTCTCGGCCGCCCTGGACAACGTGCTGACGTACGGCGATGCGGCGCTCACCGGCCCGATCGTGCGCGGTGACGTCGAGACCGTGCGGGCGCACCTCGGGACGCTGGCGGCTACGTCCCGCGAGACGCTGGAGACGTATGTTGCGCTGGCCCGGGCCACCTCGGTCCGGGCGGTCGCGGACGGCCGGCTGGACCGCCGCCGCGCGGCGGCCATCCAGGACGCGCTCGACGTGGCCGTCGCCGGCCTGCCGGCGTGAGGGTCGCCCGCACCCGGGCAGAGCTCGAGGCGGCGCTCGCCGTGACGCGGGCCGGTGGGGCGCCAGCGTCGCTGGTACCGACGATGGGTGCGCTGCACGCCGGCCATGAGGCGCTGCTGGACGCCGTTGGCGACGAGGTGGTCCGCGTCGTGTCTGTGTTCGTCAACCCCGTCCAGTTCGGCCCCGGCGAGGACCTCGCGCGCTACCCCCGCGACCTCGACCAGGACGTGGCGGTGTGCGCCGCGCACGGCGTCGACGTGGTCTTCGCCCCTGAGGTCGAGGAGATCTATCCCCACCGGGAACCCCGGGTGTGGGTAGCCCCAGGTCCGCTTGGTGGCGTCCTGGAGGGGGCGCTGCGCCCGGGCCACTTCCGCGGCGTGCTCACCGTGGTAGCGGTCCTGCTAGGGCTGGTCCGTCCGCAGTCGGTGGTCTTCGGCGAGAAGGACTACCAGCAGCTGGTGCTGGTCCGGCGGATGGTGGCGGACCTATGCCTGGGCGTCGAGGTGGTCGCGGTGGCCACCGTCCGTGCGCCCGACGGAGTCGCGCTGAGCTCTCGCAACCGCTACCTCTCGGCCGGACAGCGGGTGGCCGCGACCGCGCTGCACCGGGCGCTGCGGGCCGGGGTGGCGGCGGCCCCGACCGGCCGGGCGGCCGTCCTGGCTGCCGCGGCAGCTGTGCTCGCTGAGGTGCCCGACGTCGAGCCCGACTACCTGGAGCTGTGCTCGCCGGAGCTCGGCCCGCCGCCCTCCACCGGCCCGGCTCGACTGCTCGTCGCCGCCAGGGTGGGTAGCACGCGCCTCCTCGACAACACGGCCCTGGTGCTGCGGTGAGCGTCCTGTGCCTCGACGTGGGCAACTCGGTGACCGGACTTGGCCTGTTCACCGGCGATGAGCTCGTCGCACACTGGCGGGTGTCCAGCGCCACCGGCCGGACCGCTGACGAGTGGGGACTGCTCGTCCGCGGCCTGCTGGCCGACGCCGGGCCGCTGGAGCCGCTGACGGGGCTGTGCGTATCGTCGGCGGTGCCCGCGGTACTGCACGAGCTGCGAGCCATGCTGGCCGGCTACTATCCAGCCGCTCGCCACCTGCTGGTGGGTGCCGGAGTGCGAACCGGGCTCCCGGTCCTCGTCGACAACCCCAGAGAGGTTGGCACCGACCGCATCGCCAACGCGGTGGCGGCCGCGGACCGGTTCGGTGGGCCGGTCGTGGTCGTCGGCCTCGGCACCGCCACCACGATCGACGTGGTGGACGCCGCGGGGCGCTTCGTCGGGGGAGTCATCGCCGCCGGGGTTGAGAGCTCGCTCGCGGCCCTCGGCGCCCGCGGCGCCCAGTTGCGGCAGGTCGAGCTGATGCGGCCGCGCTCGGTGATCGCCAAGAACACCATCGAGGCGCTGCAGTCCGGGGCGGTCTACGGGTTCGCCGGCCAGGTGGACGGCATCGTGCGGCGCATCGCCGCCGAGCTGGGCAGCCCGCCGGCGCTGGAGGTGGTGGCAACCGGTGTGCACGCCCCCGACCTCGTCGACGAATGCGCCACGGTCACCCGGCACGAGCCCCACCTGACGCTGCACGGCCTGCAGATCATCTACGAGCGAAACCGCTGATCCGTCGACGGCCGCCGCTCTCGGGCCCATGTCGTAGCCTGTCAGCCATGTCCGCCGCTTCCGATCCCGACGCCCGCGGTGTCGCGGACGATGTCCCGGAGCAGATGCGGGTGCGGCGGGCGAAGCGGCGCCGGCTGCTCGAGTCGGGCACGTCGCCGTACCCGCTTGGGGTTCCGCGCACGCACTCGCTGGCCGAGGTCCGGGCGGCGTACGACCCGGCGGCACTCGGGCCCGACCACCGCACCGGCGCCCAGGTAGCGGTCGCAGGCCGGGTCGTGCATCTGCGCGACACCGGCCGCCTTGTCTTTGTCACGCTGCGCGAAGGCGGCGCCGAGCTGCAGGCCATGTTCAGTGCCAAGGAGCTGGGCGACGGGGTGCTTGAGGAGCTCAAGACCCTGGTGGACCTCGGCGACCACCTCGCCGTGCAGGGCGAAGTGGTCACCAGCCGCCGGGGCGAGCTGTCCGTGCTGGCGGCCGGTTGGCGGATGGCCGCGAAGGCCCTGCGCCCGCTGCCTAACGCGTACCACCGGCTGTCGGACGAGGCGCGCACCCGGATGCGCTACCTGGACCTCATCGTGCGGCCGCGGGCCCGGGAGACGGTTCGGGCCAGGGCGGCGGCGCTGCGCTCGCTGCGCGCCGCGCTCGACGGCCGGGGCTACCTGGAGGTGGAGACGCCCGTCCTGCAGCTGACCAACGGGGGTGCCGCCGCCCGTCCGTTCCGGACACACCTGAACGCCTTCGACCAGGACATGCTGCTGCGCATAGCGCTCGAGCTCCCACTCAAACGGGCCGTCGTCGGGGGGATAGAACGGGTGTACGAGATCGGGCCGATATTCCGCAACGAGGGGGTCGACTCGTCCCACGCCGCGGAGTTCTCGATGCTGGAGGCCTACGAGGCGTACGGCGACTACGACTCGATGGCGTCGCTGGTGCACGATCTGGTGCTGGCAGCGGCGGAAGCGGTCGGCACCACCGTCGTGGCGGCCCGCGACGGATCAACCATAGACCTGGCCGAGCCGTGGCGCGAGGCAACTCTGTACGGGCTGGTGTCGGACGCGGTCGGCGCTGAGATAGCCGTCGACACTCCGGCGGAAGTCTTGCGTGCCCTCGCGGCGAGGCACCAGGTGGCGCTGCTGCCCGGGTGGCATAGCGGAGGCATCGCCCTGGAGCTGTATGAAAAGCTCGTCGAGCACACTTTGATTCGACCAACCTTTGTCCGGGACTTCCCCGAGTCGGTCAAACCATTGGCAAAGGCGCATAGGCGGGTCCCCGGTTTGGTGGAGGCGTTCGACCTGGTAGTCAACGGCGTCGAGCTGGCTGCGGCGTACTCGGAGCTGAATGACCCGGTCATCCAGCGGGAGCGGCTGGTTGCCCAGTCCCTGCTGGCCGCCCAAGGGGACCCGGCGGCTATGGACGTCGACGAGGACTTCCTCCGTGCGCTGGAGTTCGGAATGCCTCCCGCTGGCGGTCTGGGCATGGGCATCGACCGACTGGTCATGTTGCTGACAGGCACCGGCATTCGTGAGGCCATGCTGTTCCCGCTACTTCGACCGGAATGAGCAGCAAACAGAGTCCTAATCGCGCGGCTATGCCAAAATCATGATCTGCTGATAGCCTGTATCGTCCCAGTGGTGATTTGCACCGCCGGAACGCCTAGGCACCCTTTGGAGAGGAAGTCACCATGGCCCAGCGTGTTCAGATCCAGCTCGAGGATGACTTGGACGGTTCGCCGGCCGACGAGACCATCCGTTTTGCGCTGGACGGAACCAGCTACGAGATAGACCTTTCCGCCAAGAATGCGGCCAAGCTGCGCAGCGCCATCGAGCGCTACGCGGTGGCCGGCCGTCGCGTCTCGCCGCGACGAGGGCGGAGTCGGTCCCGACAGGGCGGTCCGCGTACCTCGGACATCCGGGCCTGGGCCCGGTCGAACGGCTACGACGTGTCAGACCGCGGCCGAGTCTCGGCGGAGGTTCGCGCGGCGTACGACGCCGCCCACTGACACCGGGACTCCGCCCGCCGCCCGGAGCCGGTCCGGGTTGGGGTCCGGAACATCTGCGCGCCGGACCCGGTTTGCCCTCGGTGCACCCAGTCGGCCAGGTGCCGCCCTGCGTAGCCGGGACGGGTCGTGCACAGCGCGACGCGAGCGTCCCGGGTAGGCGGTTCAACGACGTCGAGGTCGCCTCCTTCGCGCGACACTAGGATGGGGCTGACGCGCAATCTGAGGAGCGATGAGTCTGATGTTCGAGAGGTTCACCGACCGTGCCCGCCGGGTAGTCGTCCTGGCGCAGGAAGAGGCGCGGATGCTCAGCCACAACTACATCGGGACTGAGCACATCCTGCTGGGGCTGATCCACGAGGGCGAGGGCGTGGCGGCCAAGGCCTTGGAGAGCCTTGGGATCTCGCTGGAGGCGGTCCGGGCCCAGGTCGAGGAGATCATCGGCCAGGGACAGCAGGCGCCCAGCGGACACATCCCCTTCACTCCGCGCGCCAAGAAGGTGCTCGAGCTGAGCCTGCGTGAGGCGCTGCAGCTCGGGCACAACTACATCGGCACCGAGCACATCCTCCTTGGGTTGATCCGCGAGGGTGAGGGAGTCGCCGCCCAGGTCCTCGTGAAGCTGGGCGCGGACCTCAACCGGGTCCGCCAGCAGGTTATCCAGCTGCTCAGCGGCTACCAGGGCAAGGAGACCGCCACTGCCGGCGGGCCGGCGGAGGGTTCCCCGCAGTCCTCCCTGGTGCTCGACCAGTTCGGGCGCAACCTGACGCAGGCAGCCCGCGAGGGGAAGCTCGACCCCGTCATCGGACGCGGTAAAGAGATCGAGCGGGTCATGCAGATCCTGTCCCGTCGCACCAAGAACAACCCGGTGCTCATCGGCGAGCCCGGCGTTGGCAAGACCACGATCGTGGAGGGGCTGGCGCAGGACATCGTCCGGGGAGACGTGCCGGAGACCCTCAAGGACAAGCAGATCTACACGCTCGACCTGGGTGCCCTGGTCGCCGGTTCGCGCTACCGCGGCGACTTCGAGGAGCGGCTCAAGAAGGTGCTCAAGGAGATCCGCACCCGCGGCGACATCATCTTGTTCATCGATGAGATCCATACCCTGGTGGGTGCCGGGGCGGCGGAGGGTGCCATTGACGCAGCGAGCATCCTGAAGCCGATGCTCGCGCGCGGCGAGCTTCAGACGATCGGTGCCACCACGCTGGACGAGTACCGCAAGCACCTCGAGAAGGATGCCGCGCTGGAGCGGCGGTTCCAGCCGATCCAGGTGGCCGAGCCCTCGATTGCGCACACGATCGAGATGCTGAAGGGCCTGCGCGACCGCTACGAGGCCCACCACCGGGTCACGATCACCGACGAGGCACTCGTGTCGGCGGCCACCCTCGCCGACCGCTACATCTCGGACCGGTTCCTGCCCGACAAGGCGATCGACCTGATCGACGAGGCGGGCTCCCGGCTGCGCATCCGGCGGATGACGGCGCCACCAGACCTACGCGAGTACGACGAGAAGATCTCCGAGGTGCGTCGGCGCAAGGAGGGTGCCATCGACGCCCAGGACTTCGAGGTGGCGGCCTCGCTCCGCGACGAGGAGAAGAAGCTCATCCTGGCCAAGGCCGAGCGCGAGAAGCAGTGGCGCGCCGGCGATATGGATGTGGTAGCGGAGGTTGACGAGGAGCTCATCGCCGAGGTGCTCGCCACCGCAACCGGCATCCCGATCGTCAAGCTTTCCGAGGCGGAGTCCACTCGGCTGCTCAAGATGGAAGACGAGCTGCACAAGCGCGTGATCGGCCAGGACGAGGCCGTGAAGGCGCTGTCCCGCGCCATCCGCCGTACCCGGGCGGGGCTCAAGGATCCCAAGCGGCCGGGCGGGTCGTTCATCTTCGCCGGGCCGTCGGGGGTCGGCAAGACCTGGCTCTCCAAGACTCTCGCGGAGTTCCTCTTCGGCGACGAGGACTCCCTGATCCAGCTCGACATGAGCGAGTTCTCGGAGAAGCACACGATCTCGCGGCTGTTCGGCTCGCCGCCGGGGTATGTCGGCTACGAGGAGGGCGGCCAGCTCACCGAGAAGGTCCGACGCAAGCCGTTCTCGGTGGTCCTTTTCGACGAGGTCGAGAAGGCCCACCCAGACATCTTCAACTCGCTGCTGCAGATCCTCGAGGAGGGGCGGCTGACGGACTCACAGGGCCGGGTCGTCGACTTCAAGAACACCGTGATCATCATGACGACCAACCTCGGGACTCGCGACATCGCGAAGGGCGTGAACATCGGCTTCCAGCAGGCCGGCGACATCGCCGGGTCCTACGACCGGATGAAGGCGAAGGTCACCGAGGAGCTAAAGCAGCACTTCCGGCCGGAGTTCCTCAACCGGGTCGACGAGATCATCGTCTTCCCGCCGTTGACGCAGGACGAGATCATCGCCATGGTCGACTACATGATCGACGCGGTCGAGCTGCGTATGAAGGACCGCGACATGGCGCTAGAGCTGACCCAGGCGGCCAAGGAGTTGCTGGCCCGGCGCGGCTTCGACCCGGTGCTCGGAGCGCGCCCGCTGCGGCGGACGGTGCAGCGGGACATCGAGGACGTGCTTGCCGAGAAGATGCTGTACGGCGAGGTGGGGCCGGGCCAGATCGTGCTCGTGGACGTCGAGGGTGAGGGCCCCGAGGCCCACTTCACCTTCCACGGTACGCAGCGGTCCGAGCTGCCTGACGCACCGCCGCTGGAGGGCGCCCGACCCCCGAGTTAGTCCGGTGCGGGCCGGGTTACCGGGGTTCGGCGACCGCGGCCGATAGCGTGACGCTGATGAGTGGTGGCAGCCGCCGGCGCCGTCGGCATCCGGCCCGGGTCTACTGGGTACGTCGGGCGGTGCTCGTCGTACCGGTGGTCGCTGTCGGCCTGCTCACCTGGTGGGTGGTGCCGGGTGGGAAGGCCGGCCGAGACGCCGCGTTCGGGAGCGGTGCGCCCGCGGCCGGGCCGACCGTCGCGACCAGCACCTGGTCGGCAACCCATCGCGGGGTGAGCAAGGCCGGCCCCGTCGACTCGGAGCCGAGCCGCGGAAGGGTTGGCACCGCCGGAACCCCTACGGAGACGCAGCCGGTGCCGTCCCGGGAGTGCAGCCCGTCTGGGGTGAACATCAGCGTGACCGCGAAGGCGTCGAACAGCAGTCCGGGCGCCAGCCTCTCCCTGGAGCTCACCCCCGGTCAGGACTCTGGCTGTGTCCTGGCGGTTACGCCTCGGGTCCTGGCCATGCAGGTCGCGAACGCGGCGGGGGCCGTCTGGTCCAGCCAGAACTGCCCGAACGAGATGCCGGCACGCAACGTTGTGCTGCGACCGGGGGTGTCGGGCAGATACACATTCCAGTGGGACGGCCGCGGCAACGAGTCCGGCTGTCGGTCGACGGGCAGCCTGCCGAGAGGTCGCTACGTGGTGCGGGCGGCCTTCATCGGCGGGCCACTGGCCACGGCCCGGCTGATCCTCAACCGCCCGTAGGAGACGTTCGCCGGCTAGACATAGCGGTCGACGATGCTGGACTCGGCCAGCCGGGACAATCCCTCGCGCACCGACCGCGCCCGCGTGTCGCCGACCCCGTCCACGGCCTGGAGGTCGTCGATGCTGGCCGCGAGCAGTTTCTGCAGGTGGCCGAAGTGGTCCACGAGCCGCTCTACCACGGTGCCCGGGAGCCGGGGCACCTTGGCAAGCAGTCGGTAGCCGCGGGGACTGACGGTGGCATCGAGGCTCTCCTCGGTGCCGAGCCCCAGGGCCTGGGCAACCGCCGCCAGGTCGACCAGCTCGACCGGGTCGAGCCGGTCGATGGCGGCGAGCGCTTCGGTGACCGAGCGCGCCGAGCGCCCGCGCGGGTGATAGTCGCGCACCGCGAGCTGGCGCTCCAGGTGGACCCCGGACACCAGCTCGTCGAGCTGCAGCGACAACAGCCGCCCGTCACTGCCGAGTTCGAGGACGTAGTCGTCGATCTCGCGCGCGATGCGGAGCACCATCTCCAGCCGTTGGCAGACCGCTGCGACGTCGCGGGCGGTCACCAGGTCCTCGATCTCCAGGGCGGACAGGGTGCCCGACACCTCGTCGAGGCGGTTCTTGTATCGCTCCAGGGTCGCCAGCGCCTGGTTGGCCCGGCTGAGGATGGTGGCGGAGTCCTCGAGCACGTGGCGCTGGTCATCGACGTACAGGGCGATCAGATGCATCGACTGAGAGACCGAGATCACCGGGAACCCGGTCTGCCGCGCGACCCGCTCGGCAGTGCGGTGACGGGTGCCCGTCTCGGTGGTGGGCACGGCCGGGTCCGGCATCAAGTGCACTCCGGCTCGCAGGATGCGGGTCGCGTCGCGGTCGCACACGATGGCGCCGTCCATCTTGGCCAGCTCGCGCAGGCCGGTTGCGGCGAACTCCACGTCTAGCTCGAAGCCCCCGGTGCAGATCGACTCGACAGTCCGGTCTGAGCCCAGCACCACCAGAGCGCCGGTCCGGGCCCGGAGAATGCGCTCCAGGCCCTCCCTCAGCTCGGTGCCGGGGGCCACCGCGGCGAGCGTGGCGCGCATCCGGGCGTCCTCGGATTGCCGGTCGGCCACCGCTCCCCTTCTGGTCGAGCCCCCACCTGGTGCGCGGTCAGTCTAGTGTCGTCGATGGGAAGTTGGTTAGTTGTCGGATCCGCAGCCTGCCGGCGACAGCGGGTGCTACTGCGACCGGAGGACGCGGAGGGCCGGAGCCTCGCCCGGAGTCGTCGGCCGTGCGGTCCGCGGTATCAGCCGCAGGTTCGACAGGGCGCTCGCGAGGTCCGCGCACTCCACCCGCAGCAGGCTTCCGGCTCGCACCCGGCCGTCGCCGCTCCCGGCCGGCACGAGGGCGTGGCTGAAGCCGAGCCGGTCCGCCTCCGCCAGCCGCTCCGGCAGCGCAGGCACCTTGCGCAGCTCCCCGGCCAGGCCCACCTCGCCGACGGCCACGACCTTCGCGGGCACCGGACGGCCGGTCGCCGCGCTCGCCAGCGAAAGTGCCACCGCAAGGTCGATGGCAGGGCTGCGCAGGGCCGCGCCGCCGACCGTCGCGGCGTAGACATCGGTACCGGCGAGCCGTAGCCCGGCCCGACGTTGTAGGACCGCCAACAGCATCGCCACCCGCGCGGGATCCAGCCCGCTCACTGCGCGACGCGCGGTCGGGGCCGAGGCCGTGTCCACCAGCGACTGGACCTCGGCCACCATGGCACGCCGGCCGTCGACGGTCACTGTCAGGCAGGTGCCGGGGATGGGCTCCCGGTGGTGTGACACGAACAGGCCGCTGACATCGGAAACCTCCACGATGCCGTCCTCGGTCAGGTCGAAGCAGCCGATCTCGTCGACCGGACCGAACCGGTTCTTGACTGCGCGGAGCAACCGGAGCCGGGACGCCGGATCGCCCTCGAAGGCCAGCACGACGTCGACCAGGTGCTCGAGGGACCGGGGCCCAGCGAGCGCACCGTCCTTGGTGACGTGGCCCACGAGCAGGGTCGGCAGCTGTCGAGCCTTGGCCACCCGCACCAGGGCAGCCGCCACCGCCCGCACCTGGGTCACCCCGCCGGGTACACCCGCGATCTCCGGGGCGGTCACGGTCTGGACGGAGTCGACGACCAGCAGGCCCGGGTCGGCCTGCTCGACCTGGGCGAGCACCGAGCCGAGGTCGGTCTCGGCGGCCAGCAACAGCCGGTCCTCCAGCGCGCCGACGCGCTCGGCCCGTCGGCGCACCTGCGCCGCGGACTCCTCGGCGGAGACGTACAGCGCCCGTACCCCGCGCCGGGCGGCCCGCGCGGCGACCTTGAGCAGCAGCGTGGACTTGCCCACCCCGGGCTCGCCGGCGAGCAGCAGCACCGATCCCGGCACTACGCCCCCGCCAAGCACCCGGTCTAGCTCGGCGACGCCGCTCGGTTTGCTGACGGCCGCCTCGGCCGCGACCGAGGTGATGGGTCGCGCCGGTGGGCAGGGCCGGCTGGCGCCGCGCTGCGATGTGGAGGGGAGGGCCTCCTCGACCGACCCCCACGACCGGCACTCTCCGCACCGGCCGACCCATTTCACGCTCGCCCAGCCGCACTGGCGGCAGCGGAAAGCGGTTTGGGCGGCTCGGCTCGTCGTCATGCGCAGGACCGTACGACGACCTCCCGACATTCGGGCCGATGCGCGGCCAGGTCCGGGCCCAAGTCAGGTCAGATGCGGACCGGGCCGTCCGGGGTCGAGAACGTGACGGACCGGATGCCGCCCGCGGCCTCGGCCGGCACCCAGCTGAGGTCGAGACCCCAGGTGGCCCGGCCCAGGTCGACTCCCAGCCAGTCAGCGACCCGGGCGCGGTCGCCGGCGATCTCGAGCCCGGTCAGCCCAACCGCCCCGGTGGCGTCCGCCGATGGGTGCAGGTCGGGGCCGCTCTCCCACTGGATGAAGAACGGCAGCTGCGGATCAGCCCGCAGCCCTACCACGCCGACCTGCCGCCAGCGCAGCTCGCTCCCATCCGGCCGGTGGCGGTTGCCGGCCACTGCGCTGCGCTCGAGCCGCTCCTCGAGCGCGGTGATGTCATCAACCGCCACCACCCAGCCGAGCCACCCGCCGCCGGCCGCGGAGCGCTCCCGCACGGCCTGCCCGAACGGTGCCTTGTCGGAGGCTGGGTGGTCCAGCACCTGGACAATCTCGACGTACTGGCCGTGTGCCAACGGGAGGACCATGTTCGTGGTCCCGAACCGCGGGTGGATGCCACCTTCGACGGGCTTCTCGCCGAGCAGCTCCGCCAGGCGCTCGCTCGTCGCTTCCATGCCTTCGGGACCCACGGCGTACGAGACATGGTCGAGGCGCATGCGTGCCATTGTCCCCATCCCCGATCGGGGTACTCGCTCGGGGTGCGACAGTCGGGAGAGAGACAATGGAGCCGGCCCGTGCCCAGGAGCGGCACCTGCCCCGCAAGCCAGGGAGGCATCCATGCGGATCGTGGAGATCGTCCTGCTGGTGTTCATCGTCACCGGCGGCGTGGCCGCCGTGGTCTGCGCGATCCTGGGGGCGTACAACCCGGCAGCCGTCTATAGCGCCGCCGCCGTGGTGCTAGCGGGCAGCGCCGGGATCAGCGGCATGATCTTCGCGATCGTGCACGCCAAGCGGATCGAGTGAGTCGGCCGGGTGACGCGGCAGCCCAGCGGGGCTCGAGAGGAACTGTTCGCACAGCGGGACCAGTGCGTCGTACGCCGGTCGTCCCATCATGGCCGTCAGCTCCGCCTCGTAGGACCGGTAGAGGGGCTCGCGCGCGATGTGCGCCTCGGTGTTCGCCGAGCAGTACCAGTCGAGGTCATGGCCCCCCGGCCCCCACTCTCGCCGGCTGTACTCGGTGATGGTGACTTCGGTGTACGTCGAGCCGTCGGTCCGCTCGACGTCTCGGTAGAGGCGCCGCACCGGCAGCTGCCAGCAGACGTCGGGCTTGGTCTCCAGCGGGTGCCGGCCGGTGCGCTCGGCCAGGCGGTGCAGCGCGCAGCCCGCACCGCCGGCGAATCCGGGCCGGTTGAGGAAGATGCACGCGCCGTCATGCACGGCGGTCTTGCGCTCGCCGTCCGCGTCGGTCTCGACCCAGGCCCGCCGGCCGGCGTGTCCCGCCGCGTGGAACTGCCAGTCGCTGCTCGTCAGCAGCCGGACCGCTCTGGCCACCCGCGTCTCGTCCGCCCGGTCCGCGAAGTGGGCGCCCAGCGTGCAGCAGCCGTCGTACGGCCGGTCGGCGTACACCCCGCGGCACCCCGACCCGAAGATGCACGACCAGCGCGAGCACAGCCAGGTGAGATCGCAGCGGAACCGCTGCTCGGGGTCCGCCGGGTCGTCGAACTCGACCCAGGCGCGGGGAAAGTCGAGCGGCACCTCGGGCACGGCGCCCAGCGTAGTGCGGGGCTGGCGGGCGGCCCCCTTACGCTGGCATGGTGAGCAGAGCGCCCGGCAACCCCGTCAGGGTGCCGGAGTCGCTCGTCGGGCTGTCCACCGCCTCCGTCTACCCGGAGTCGACCGCGCGTGGGTTCGAGCTGGCCGCGGAACTGGGGTACGACGCGGTGGAGATCATGGTGGGCATCGACCCGGTCAGCCAGCACGTTGCCGCGGTGTCGCAGCTGGCCCGCTACTACGGCCTGCCCGTCTGCTCCATACACGCGCCCTGCCTGCTGATCACCCAGCGGGTCTGGGGCACCGACCCATGGGGCAAGCTCCGCCGCAGCGCCGAGATGGCCGCCGAGCTGGGCGCGGCCACCGTCGTCGTACACCCGCCGTTCTTCTGGCAGCGGGAGTACGCCCGCGGCTTCAGCGCCGGGATCGCGGCCCTGGAACGGCGTACCGGGGTCGCGTTCGCGGTGGAGAACATGTTCCCGTGGCGGGCCTCCCGGCGGGAGCTGCAGGCTTATCTGCCGGGCTGGGACCCGGTCGGCCGTGGTTACGCCAACGTGACGCTGGACCTCTCGCACAGCTCGACCTCGGGCAGCGACCCGCTGCGCATGGCGGCCGAGCTTGGTGACCGACTGCGGCACGTGCACATGACCGACGGCACCGGCTCGGCCAAGGATGAGCACCTGGTGCCTGGCCGGGGCGACCAGCCATGCGCGGAGTTCCTGGAGATGCTGGCGGGCGGCGCGTACGCCGGCGACGTGGTCGTCGAGATCAACACCCGTCGCGCCGCGACGCCGGCCGACCGCGAAGCGGACCTGGCCGAGTCGCTGGCGTTCACCCGGCTGCACCTGGCCGCGGCCTCGCCCGGGCTCGCCGCGACCTGACTCGCCATCGGCGGATCGAGCGTCTCAGTCCTCGGCGATCTCGGCGATCTGGTCGCCCTCGTGGACGACCTCGCCCTCCTTGACGCTGAGCTCGGTCACGGTGCCCGACACCTCGGCGGGAACCGGGATCTCCATCTTCATCGACTCCAGGATCACCAGCGGGTCGTCGGGCCGGACCCGGTCACCAGCCTGGGCGACGACCTTCCACACGTTCGCGACGAGCTCTGCGTAGACGAGATGCGCCATGTCCATCCTGTGCCCGAGTGAGGTCGCGGGGTCGCCGACGGGCGGCACCGCCGGTGATCCTAATCGGTCCGTCGGTCACGGCGTAGCCTGTGGGCAGCCCTCGGGAGTGGGGGCGCCGCAAACCTGCCCGTCGAGGAGGCCCCGTGCTGCGTGGCGCCCTGCTCAGGATGTCGCGGAGCGAGGCCGTCCAGCGGCTCGCCACCTCGCTGCCGGTGTCGAGCGGGATCGTGGCCCGCTACGTGCCTGGTGAGACGGCTGGCAGCGCAGTGGCGGCAACCGAGGCGCTGGCGGCCGCGGGCCTGTCCGCGAGTCTCGACTATCTCGGCGAGGACACCACCGACGTCGGGCAGGCGGAGGTCACGACCACGGCGTACCTGGACCTGCTGCGCCGGCTGTCGGCCGCCGGGTTGGCCGGCCGGGCCGAGGTCTCCATCAAGCTCTCCGCTTTGGGGCGGGCCCTGCCCGCGGACGGCCGGCAGGTCGCCCTGGACAACGCGCGGCGAGTCTGCGCGGCGGCCGCCGAGGTCGGCACCACGGCGACGCTCGACATGGAGGATCACACCACCACCGACGCCACGCTGGAGATCCTGACGGAGCTGCGCCGGGACTTCCCGGCAACCGGCGCCGTGCTACAGGCCTACCTGCGCCGGACGGAGGCGGACTGCAAGGACCTCGCGTACGCCGGCTCCCGCGTCCGGTTGTGCAAGGGGGCGTACCGCGAGCCGGAGTCGGTGGCCTTCCAGTCCCGTCGCGAGGTCGACCTCTCCTACGTTCGCTGCCTCAAGGTCCTGATGGCGGGGCAGGGCTATCCGATGGTGGCGACCCATGACCCGAGGCTGGTCGAGATCGCCGGCTCGCTGGCCCGGCGTCAGCAGCGGCCGCTAGGCGATTACGAGTACCAGATGCTTTATGGCATCCGGCCCGACGAGCAGCGTCGCCTGGCCCGCACCGGCGCCACGGTGCGCGTCTACGTGCCGTACGGCGACCAGTGGTACGGATACCTGATGAGACGTCTCGCGGAGCGGCCAGCCAACCTGGCATTCTTCGTGCGGTCGCTGCTGACGAAGGGATGACCGGGCCGATGGAGGAGCCGTGACGATCGCCGTGCTTGGCGCGGGGGTGATGGGGGAGACCGTCGTCTCCGGCCTGCTCCGGGCCGGCCGCCCGGCCGCCGAGCTGCTGATCTCGGAGCCACGGGCCGAGCGGGCCGGTGAGCTGGCCGACCGCTACGCGGTGCGGATCGTGACGAACGTGGAGGCGGCCGCGGAGGCCGACATCCTCATGCTGGTCGTCAAGCCACAAGACATGACCCGGCTGCTGGAGCAGATCGCACCCGTGGTCGCCCCGCGCCAGCTCGTGGTGAGCCTGGCCGCCGGGATCACGACCGGTTTCGTCGAGGCCCGGCTCGCCGCCGAAGTGCCGGTGGTCCGCGTGATGCCCAACACGCCGGCGCTGGTCGACGAGGGGATGGCGGCCATCTCGCCCGGCAGCCACTGCGACGAGAGCCACCTCGCGCAGGTGGAGGAGCTGCTGCGGGCGACCGGCCGGGTCATCCGGGTCCCGGAGGGCCAGCAGGATGCCGTCACGGCCATCTCCGGCACCGGACCCGCCTACCTGTTCTTCGTGGTCGAGGCGATGATCGAGGCCGGCGTGCATCTAGGCCTCCCGCGAGCCACGGCGACCGAGCTGGTGGTCCAGACGATGGTCGGGTCGGCGAAGCTGCTCCGCGAGACGGGTGAGCACCCCACCGTGCTCCGGGAGCGGGTCACCTCGCCGGGCGGCACGACCGCTGCCGCGGTGCGCGAGCTCGAGGAGCACAAGGTGCGCGCCGCGTTCATGCGGGCCCTGGAGAGCGCGCGCGACCGGTCGCGCCAGCTGGCCGGCGGGTACGACGCCTCCTGACCATGGGCGGCCCGCCCCTCTCGACTGCCCGAAGCGGAGCGTGCGGCCAGCGTAAAGTCGCCGCATGGCTGGCCACACGTGCGTCGCGGCGCCAGATGAGCGGCTGCGCTACGACTTCGGTGCGGGCCATCCGATGTCGCCGCTGCGCATCGACCTGACCTGGCGGTTAGCCGAGTCGTTCGGCCTGCTCGGCCGCCCCGGCGTGGACGTGGTCCACCCCCAGGCAGCGACCGACGAGGAGCTGGCGCTCGTGCACACTCCGGCATATGTGGCGGCGGTGAAGCGCGGCGGGGCCGACCCCGGTCGGCCCGAGCCGGCGTTCGGGCTGGGCACCGACGACAACCCGACGTTCCCCGGCATGCACGAGTCGTCGGCGTACGTCGTCGGGGCCACTCTGGAGTGCGCCCGCCGGGTCTGGTCCGGCGCCGCGGTGCACGCCGTCAACATCAGCGGCGGCCTCCACCACGCCATGGCCGGCAGCGCCAGCGGATTCTGCATCTACAACGACCTCGCAGTGGCCATCAGGTGGTTGCTCGGGCAAGGCGCCGGTCGGGTCGCGTACATCGACGTCGACGCCCACCACGGCGATGGTGTCCAGGCGGCCTTCTACGACGACCCGCGGGTGCTTACGATCAGCCTGCACGAGTCGCCGCGCACCCTGTTCCCGGGGACCGGTGAGACGCGCGAGAGCGGGGGGCCGGCGGCGCCCGGGACCGCGGTCAACGTGCCGCTGCCGCCCGTTACCGACGACGCCGGCTGGCTCCGCGCCTTCCACGCGATCGTGCCGGAGCTGGTGGCGGCGTTCGAGCCGGACCTGGTGGTGAGCCAGCACGGCTGCGACTCGCATCGCGACGATCCGCTCACCCACCTGATGCTGAGCGTCGACGGCCAGCGAGCCGCGCACCAGGCCGTGCACGACCTCGCCCACTCGGTCTGCAATGGGCGCTGGGTGGCCACCGGCGGTGGCGGCTACGCGATCGTCGACGTCGTGCCGCGCAGCTGGACGCACCTGCTGGCGGTGGTGACCGGGGAGGCGATCCCGGCCGGCGCGGACATCCCCGCGAGCTGGCGCGCCTACGCGGCCCACGCGGGCGGGCGACAGCCGCCTGCGACGATGACCGACGGCTGCGATGCGTCGTACGTCCCGTGGGCCCAGGGGTACACCCCGGAGGCCTGGCTGGACCGCTGCATCCACGAGGTCCGGCACGAGATCCTCCCGTGGCACGGGGTCCACGTCGGCTACTGACCGCCGCCGCCCGCCAGCGGCTGGGCGGCCAAAATTGGCGGCCGAACGGCCCGGTCGGCAGCCGGCGACGGCGCACCTTCGGGTGGCTCAGCTGGGCGACTTCGAGTGACCCAGTCAACGCGACACGCCGATAAGTCGGCTTCTACGCTCAAATTTCGACAGTTTGTTTGGCTACTCCCCTTCCCCAGCAGCCACATTTACCACTACTCTCACGCATAGCACGGACGATGGTGCTCCCAGGCGCAGAAGCCGCGGGACCGTCACGTGTGGGGAGAGCGGGTGCGCGGATGGCCCAAGACGATGGGCGGGCGGACCGGGTGTCCGACGTCCGGTTCCTCACCGTGGCCGAAGTTGCCTCGGCCATGCGCGTCTCCAAGATGACGGTCTACCGACTGGTGCACTCCGGCGAGCTGCCGGCCGTACGGGTCGGGCGATCCTTCCGGGTCCCGGAGTCGGCGGTGTCGGACTACCTGCGGAAGTCGTACTTCCAGGCCGGTTGAGACTCAGCAGCCATTGCGGAACTCCGACACTATCGTCCCGAGGTTGAAGACGAGGTCAACGTCAAGAACGACCTCCACCTTGGCCTCTGAGCCGCGTCGGTCACGGGGGCGCGCGCGGATCGAAGCGTGAGCGCCTCTGTGGCGGCGGTGGCGGAGGTTGACGCAGCGGCTGCGGTTCCGCGGGCATCCTTGGTGAGTCAACTCGATCGCTCGACAACTACCCGCATTCATGATAATGGTACCCCCATGCTAGCCGCGGGCGCGGTGAGGGGTGGCGTTGGACGGTCAGTCATGTCGGCCCTAACCGTCCTGATCTTGTTCCCGCCCGTCTCGCAGACGTACACGCGGATTGCCGCAGGTCCTTCAACTGTCACGGCGTGCGTCACGGATAGGTTTCGAGCTGGAGATAGGGCCAAGGTCGACGTGGCGTCAGGGGTGCGGGGAAGACTGCGGACTCCTTTTTCGGGCGAGATCACTGGGGCGGGCAGCGACAAGCCCTCCGCCGGCGACATCACCCTAATCGACACCTCAACTGGCGGATTTGTTCAGTTCGGCTGGTATCTTGGCTCAGCTTCTGGTCTCCCTACCGTGAGCACACCGCACCTCTTCGTGGGCGAAAACATACCAGGTACCACGGGTGAGGCCCTTCAAGGCGAAGCGGGAGTTGGCTGGGGCACATACAATCTTTTCTCAATTCAGGAACGATCTCCAGGTTACTACGGCTTCTATCTGAATGGCACATATTGGTTCTCAACAACCTACAAGCATTTTAATAGTGGCGACGCCAGAGCAGTCGGTGAGGTGGACAACGACTGCACAGTGATGGCCGCCCGAGCATTTGAGCCGTCACCACCGAATCGAACGCTCCAGTACCGAACACAGAACACCTCCGGCTACCAGTGGAACTACTTTTTGGATCATCGGTATGCCAGCGCTGGCTTTGAAAGCGTCCCGGTTTCTGACATTGCCACGGACTATGCCTATGGACCTTGACGCCAGCCACCCGTGCGGCTCTGAGCCCGGCGCACAGGCCGTCTTCTCGAACTGGAGGTTCCGTCCACCGTGCCAGGTCGGGAAGGTTCGCCAGTGGGGGTGCCCGGTTGCCGCGTACGGTTTAGGTTCGCCTCATCAGGTGAGGAGCACGTCATGTTGAAAGTTCATGCCATGAACAGGCATTCGCGGGCATTGTGGGTGGTGCTCACGGTCACGATGGTGCTCATGGTCGCCGCGTGCGGCTCTGGAAAGGCCACAGCCGACCGCGGGAACGCGGCCCCCAGGGGCGACCTGTACCCCGGCTGTGGCGGCCCCCCTGGGGTGACCCTCGTCGACTCCTCGCCTGCCCCGGTCAAGGTCTCAGACAATGGATCAGGCTCTGTCATGGACGCCAGTCTTCAGCAGACGGTGTCGATCGAAGCCGCCCTCGAAGCCCAACCGTATACCTGGGTGAGGTCGGCCATGCTGGTCGTGGCCATGCCAGGCGTCGCACCGGCTGCCCCAGGACCAGCAGAGAGCGCCGCGAACCAAGAGGCGGTTTCGGCTGAGATTGGTGGCTTCATCGCAGACAAGCAAAATTTGTCCCTGAGTTGGACCCCGACTGTTCCGGGAACGTACCCGGTCATTGCAGTCGTGGGCTACGCCCAAGCGCTCTATTGTTCGACACCCCCGCCCCGCAGTCCATCCCCGGGGGAGATCTATGACTCGGAGTCGACGGTGCTCACCATCGAGGTTCAATGAGCCCTGAATTCGTCCGAGCTTCGATGAACTAGATCTGATGCATGCGGGCCCGGTTCCGGCTGGCGGAGTCGACGGGGCGGTACGGACTGCTGGCAGGGGTTGTCGGTGCCGTCGCCGAACCCGGCGGCGAAGGCGACGAGCGTGCTGGCGGGGATGCTGGCTGGGGCGGACCGCATCGACGCCCTCGACGTGGTGCGCCGTGGCGGCACGGGCCGCGTTGGCGCGGGAGTGCGTGCACCGTCGACATCTGGCAGCTTCCTGCGGTGCTTCACCCACGGCAACGTGCAGCAGCTGGCTACGATCAGCACACCGCTGGCGGCGCCGCAACGCGACCAGCCCCCACGCCTGGTACCGGCACGGGCCGGCAGCCCCAAGACGCCCGACACGAAGCCGCATCATCCCCGCGACGAATCGCCCCTGGCGAAAGGATCATCGGTGGAACAGGGCTGAATTGGGGCGGACACCCGACCAAGGCCCCTGCGGCTGCCCGCCGACTGGCCGACGAGGGCCCCGAGTGCTACCGGTAGGCTGAGCCGGTCAGGTGCGGGCGCGTCCGCGAGGGCCCCGTCAGCGTGGCGGCAACCATTGCCGGAAGGTGGACCGTGGGCTCGGTAATCAAGAAGCGTCGCAAGCGGATGGCCAAGAAGAAGCACCGCAAGCTGCTCAAGAAGACCCGCATCCAACGCCGTCGACAGGGCAAGTAGCCACCGGCCCGGAACCCATCGCCTGGACACTTCTATGGGTCGCGTCGTCATGGTCACCGGCGTCTGTCGGGACGTCGGGGGGCGGTTCGCCCGGCGGCTGGCCGCCCACCCGGACGTGGACGCGGTCGTCGGGGTGGACCTCGTTGCCCCCCGCCGCGATCTCGGCGCCGTCAGGTTCGTGCGTGCCGACATCCGCAACCCGGTCATCTCCAAGGTCATCGCCCGAGAGGCGGTGGACACCGTCGTACACCTCGGCGTCATCGCCACTCCACGGGGCGCCGGCGGTCGCACGGTGATGAAGGAGATCAACGTCATCGGCACCATGCAGCTGCTGGCGGCTTGTCAGCGCGCCGCCGGCGTCGAGCGGCTGGTCGTCAAGTCCTCGGCGGCGGTCTACGGTGCCTCCCCCCGCGACCCCGCCATGTTCACCGAGGAGATGGACCCCCGACGCATGCCACCGTCGGGCTTCGGCAAGGACTCGGTGGAGGTCGAAGGTTACGTGCGCGGCTTCGCCCGGCGCCGGCCGGACGTTGCGGTCACGATCCTGCGCTGCGCCAACCTCCTCGGACCGCGCATCGACACCTCACTGACCCGCTACCTGTCGCTTCAGCTGGTGCCCACGGTGCTGGGGTTCGACCCGCGGCTGCAGTTCTGCCACGAGGAGGACGCGCTCGCGGCGATCGAGCAGGCCACCGTGACCGGGGTGCACGGAACGTTCAACATCGCGGGCGATGGCGTCCTACTCCTCTCCCAGGCGGTACGCCGGCTCGGCCGGCCGAGCCTGCCCGTGACGGCCCGCGGCCTCGAGGTGCTCGCGCAGGCGTTTCCGCAGCTTCGCGCGGTGGACCTGCGCCCGGAGCACCTGGCGCTGCTCACCTACGGTCGCGGCCTGGACACCTCGGCCATGCGGGAGCGGCTGCGGTTCCATCCGCGCTTCTCGACTGCGGCTGCACTTGCCGACTTCGGTGCCGCCCACCGGACGAGCCGCGCCGCCGGAGAACAGGTGGCGCGCCTCGGCTCGCCGGCTGCGGTGGCGGCAACCGACGACACCGCGGCGGCTCGGCATGGCTGAGGCAGTACCGCTCCGGCCGACGGATGGGCATTCCCCGCCGATGGCCCCGCCGCCCAGCTGGGAGCCCGCCGCCGCCGAACTGGTCGCCTTCGTCCGCCACCGGCTAGCCGGCGAGTACGAGGTCGACGAGTTCGGCTTCGACCCGGAGCTCACCGAGCGCTACCTACTCGCCGTCCTGCGCCCCTTGGCCGAGCGCTGGTTTCGCATCGAGGTGTCCGGGGCGCAGAACATCCCGGCTCTCGGCGGCGGCCTGGTCGTGTCGAACCACTCCGGCACCCTTCCGCTGGACGGCCTGATGACCGGTCTGGTGCTGCACGACCACACCGGCAGGTTCTTGCGCATGCTCGGCGCGGACCTCGTCTTCCGGACTCCCTTCGTCGGCGAGCTCGCCCGCAAGGGGGGAGCCACGCTGGCCTGCACCGAGGACGCGGAACGGATGCTGCGCAGGGGTGACCTCGTCGGCGTCTGGCCGGAGGGCTTCAAGGGCATCGGCAAGCCGTTCGCGGAGCGCTACCAGCTGCAGCGGTTCGGCCGCGGCGGGTTCGTGTCCGCGGCGCTGCGGGCGGGAGTGCCGATCTTGCCGTGCTCGGTGGTCGGCGCCGAGGAGATCTATCCGCTGATCGGTGACCTGCCGTGGTTGGCTCGCCTCCTCGGGGTGCCGTACATACCGGTGACTCCGCTGTTCCCCTGGCTTGGGCTGCTCGGGTTGGTGCCGCTTCCGTCGAAGTGGCTGATCGAGTTCGGCGAGCCGGTGCGCACCGACAGCTACGGTGCCGCGGCGGCGGATGACCCGATGCTCGTCCTGAACGTGACCGACCAGATCCGCGAGACCATTCAGGCGACGCTGCACTCGCTGCTGGAGCGGCGCGGTAGCGCCTTCGGCTGAACCGCGGGGCCGCGCTCAGGACCTCGGGCGCATCGACCGCCGGACCGCCGTACCGGCGGCGAGGGCGCCACCCAACGCTCCGGCGGCGGCGGCGCCCAGCAGCCCGACTCGCGCCGCCTTCCGGCCGGTCCGGTAGTCGTGCATCCCCCAGCCGTGCTCCCGGGCCGCGTCGCGTAGCTTCGCGTCCGGGTTCACCGCGCAGGGATGGCCCACCAGCGACAGCATCGGCAAGTCGTTGACGGAGTCGGAGTACGCCGAGCACCGGCCGAGGTCGAGCCCCTCCTGCTCGGCGAGCGCGCGGACCGCCTCCGCCTTCGCCGAGCCGTGGAGCAGCTCGCCCACCAGCCGTCCGGTGTAGACGCCGTCGACCTGCTCAGCCACCGTCCCGAGGGCGCCGGTCAACCCGAGCCGATCGGCCATGATCATCGCTAGCTCGACCGGAGCGGCGGTGACCAGCCACACTCGCTCGCCGCGGTCGATGTGCTGCTGTGCGAGGGCTCGGGTCCCCGGCCAGATGCGGCCCACCATCGACTCGTCGAAGATCTCCTGGCCGAGCGTCTGCAGCTCGCCGACCTGGTGCCCGGCGATGAAGGACAGGGCGGTCTCCCGAGCCTGCGACATCGCCACCGGGCTCTCAGCACCGATCAGTCTGAACCGCGCCTGGTCCCAGGCGAACTCGACGATCTCCCTGGTGCGGAGGAACTTGCGGCGATACATGCCGCGAGCCAGGTGGAAGAGTGCGGCCCCTTGCATCATGGTGTTGTCGACGTCGAAGAAGGCCGCGGCAGCGTGGTCGGCGGGCGGGGCCAGCGCCTGTTCGACCTCCGCCACCGCCGCGGCGGCTTGGCCGGCCAGCCGGGAGCGCGACCGGGGGCTACTGGCCATGACCACTCGGGTCGCGCCTAGGCACCTCAAGACCCACCTCTGCACACTACTGAGCGTCCGGCGCACGGTCGGCCGGGAGGGCCCACCCCGGTCGCGGGCGGGCATGGACAGCGACCGGGCCGGTGGGGTAGTTGGGCGGTCCGCTGATCCGGCGGGCGACCACGCCCCCCTGTGCCAGACTCGACGGCGTGAAGATTCGCGTTCCGCCAGCGAACGTGGCCGAACTGCTGACCACGTCGGCGCAGCGTGACGGGGACGGGATAGCCCTGGTGGACGGCGAGCGCGCAGTAACCTGGCGGTCCCTCGAGGCGAACGTCGACGACCTGGCACGTGGACTCTCCGGGCTCGGGCTCGTGGCCGGCAACCGGGTCGGCATCGTGCTGCCCAACGGCGTTGAGATGGTGACCACCTACCTGGCGGCCCTGCGGGCTGGGCTGGTCGCCGTACCGGTTAACCCTCAGTACGCGCCGGGTGAGGTCGAACGGGTCCTGGCCGACGCCGGGGCCCGGGTCTGCGTCACTGACGACGCCGGCGCGCCGACCGTTCGGGCGACACTGGCCTCGCTGGCTACCCGACCGACGGGGGAGCGGCAGGTTGGGGTGCCGACGATCGTGGTCTCCGGACAGACCGCCCAGGGCGAGCTGGCGTACGCCGACCTACCCCGGTCGGGCCGGCCGGTCCTGTCCCCACAGGACCCGGAGTCCCTCGCCGTGCTGCTTTACCCGTCCGGCACCAGTGGGCGCCCGCGGGCGGCGATGCTCAGCCACCGTGCGCTCCTGGCCAACGTCGAGCAGTGCTCGCAGACGGTGCCGCCGCCGATGCGCGGCGACGACGTGGTGCTGGGCGTGCTCCCGCTGTTCCACGTGTACGGCCTCAACGCCGTGCTTGGCCAGGTGCTGATGCAGGGGGCGACGCTCGTGCTCGGCCGCCGGTTCGACCCCGCGGAGGCGCTGTCACTCATCGAGGCGAGCGGGGTGACGTTGGTGCCCATCGCGCCGCCCGTGATCGTCGCCTGGTCAGCCCGGGCGGCCGAGGTCGCGGCGAAGCTCACAACCGTCCGCACCCTGCTCAGTGGGGCCGCCACCTTGCCGGCGGAGGTGGTGCGGGCCTTCGAGGAGCGGACCGGAGTGGCGGTCGAGCAGGGCTACGGTCTGACCGAGGCGGCACCGGTCGTGACCTCGACGATCGGCACCCCGGTCCACAAGCCCGGCTCGTGCGGTCGCGCCCTGCCGGGAATCGAGCTGCGAATCGTCAACAACGCCGGGGAGGACGTCGAGGCGGGCGACCCCGGTGAGGTCTGGGTGCGTGGCGACAACCTGTTCAGCGGCTACTGGCCCGACGGGGAGGGCGCGCCCGGCGAGGGTGGCTGGCTGCAGACCGGCGACATCGGGTTCCTCGACCCCGACGGTGACCTGTTCATGGTGGACCGCTTGAAGGAGCTCGTCATCGTCTCGGGTTTCAACGTCTACCCGTCGGAGATCGAGGACGTCATCTCCGAGGTCGACGGGGTCCGGGAGTGCGCCGTGATCGGCCTTCCGGACGAGGCGAGCGGCCAGGTGGTCGTCGCGTACGTCGTACCGAGCTCGGCCGAGTCCACCGACCTCGCTGATCGTGTCCAGGCCCACTGCGCCACTCGGCTGGCCCGGTTCAAGCAGCCGGCCGCCGTGGAGGTGGTGGACCGGCTGCCGCACTCAGCGTCCGGCAAGGTGGCGAAGGGGAGACTGCGGGCCGGCCAGGCGCGGCGCCAGATGGGACTCGCGTGAGCCGCGTGCGGCTGCTGTCCCGGGCCGGCTGCCACCTGTGCGACGACGCCCGGCAGGTGGTGACCTCGGTCTGTGCCGACCTCGGCGAGTCGTACGACGAGGTGGACGTCGATGCCGACCCCGAGCTGACCGCGCGATTCGGCGAGCAGGTACCCGTGGTCTTCGTCGACGACCGGCTGCACGACTTCTGGCGGATCGACGCGGTGGGACTGCGCAACGCGCTCGCAGCCGGGCACCGCTGATCCTCGTCGGCTGTCCGAGCCGGCCTTCCGCGCCCGCTCCTGCTCGCCCGACGGGACGATTTTGTTCTCCCGTTCACAAACTCCTAAAGTGGCCTCGCAGGACGCAACACACCGGGCCCGGCGCGGGACAGGGGCCCCGAAGGACAGCCAGGAGAGCCGTGACAGTCGATCGACGCCGACCGCCGGGGGCCGCTCACGAGCCGCGGGCGGATCGGGGGATTCCCGAAGCCACCGTCGCCCGACTGCCCATCTACCTCCGCGTGCTAACCGCTCTCGGCGAGCGCGAGGTCTGCACGGTCAGCAGCGAGGCCCTGGCCGGGGCGGCCGGGGTCAACTCCGCCAAGTTGCGCAAGGACCTCTCCTACCTCGGCACCTACGGAACCCGCGGCGTCGGCTACGACGTCGACTACCTTCGCTACCAGATCGCGCGCCAGATCGGCCTGACCCAGGACTGGCCGGTCGCGATCGTCGGCATCGGCAATCTGGGCCACGCGCTGGCCAACTACGCCGGCTTCGGGTCGCGGGGGTTCCGGGTCACGGCGCTCTTCGACGCCGATCGCTCGCGGATCGGCGAGCCGCTGGGCGGCCTGCGGATCCGGCACCTCGACGACCTGGACGAAGCGCTGGCCGACAGCCCCGTCTCGATCGCGGTCATCGCCACGCCGGCGGGCAACGCACAGTCCGTGTGCGACCGGCTGGTTGCCGCCGGGGTCACCAGCATCCTCAACTTCGCTCCGGTGGTGCTCGCCGTCCCTGACGGCGTCGACGTCCGCAAGGTAGACCTGTCGATCGAGCTGCAGATCCTCGCCTACCACGCCCAGCGGCGGGCTGGGCCGGACCGGGCCCTGGCGAGCGAGCTGACCCCACTATGAGCATCCTCGTCGTAGGTGCCTCGCACCTCTCCGCCCCGGTCGACGTGCTGGAGCGATTGTCGGTCGAGGTGGCAGCGGAGTCGAAGATGAGGGCTGCCGCACTGGCGCTTCCGCACGTCTCCGAAGCCGTCCTCCTGTCCACCTGCAACCGGGTCGAGGTGTACGCCGAGGTCGATCGCTTCCACGGTGGCGTCGACGAGATCACCACCCTGCTCTCCGACCGGGCCGGCCTCGGCATCGACGCGCTGACGTCAGCGCTGTACGTGCACTACGATGACGGTGCGGTGGGGCACCTGTACGCCGTGGCGTGCGGGCTGCGGTCGATGGTGGTGGGCGAGGGCCAGGTGCTAGGGCAGGTACGACGGGCGCTCCGTGGTGCCCAGGACGACCAGTCCGCGGGCCCCGTCCTGAACTCGCTGTTCCAGCAGGCGCTCCGCGTCGGCAAGCGCGTGCACACCGAGACAGGGCTCGACCGGGCCGGGCAGTCCGTAGTCAGCCTGGCGGTCGAGGCGGCGGCCGAGGCCATGGGAGGCCTGGCCGGCAAGTCGGTCTGCGTCGTCGGTGCGGGCTCGATCGCCGGCCTGTGTGCGGCCACCGTGCGACGGGCCGGCGCCGAAGACCTGGTAGTCGCGTCTCGGACGCCCGCGCATGCCGAGCGGCTCGCGGCCACCCACCACGCCCGGAGCGCCCAGCTGGCCGCGCTGTCCGACCAGCTCGTCGGCGCCGACCTGGTGCTCTCGTGCACCGGGGCCACCGGCGTCGTGGTACGGGCCGCGGAGGTGGCGAGCGCGGTGGGTCGCCGGGCCGGCCGGCCACTGACCATCGTCGACCTGGCGATGCCCCATGATGTCGAGCCGGCCGTAGCGGACCTGCCGACCGTACGGCTGATCCCACTAGGCACGGTGACCGAGCGGGCTGCCGCCAGCGCGGTGCAGGACGACGTCGACGCGGCCCAGCGGATAGTGGCCGAGGAGGTCGCTGCCTTCCAGGCGGCCCGGGGCGCCACCGCGGTGCTGCCGACCGTGCTCGCGTTGCGCTCCATGGCCACGTCGGTGGTCGCCGCCGAGCTCGGCCGGCTCTGGGCCCGGCGCGCAGAGCTGACCGACGATCAACGGGACGAGATCGCGAACACGTTGCAGCGGGTCGTCGAGAAGGTGCTGCACGAGCCCACCGTGCGAGTCCAGCAGCTCGTCGGCCAGGTGCCCGACGCTTCCTATGCGGAGGCACTGGCTCAGCTCTTCGCCCTCGACCCAGCCGCCGTCGAGGCGGTCACCGCGGCCGGTGAGCAGCCATGACGACACTTCGGCTGGGGAGTCGGGCCAGCGCGCTGGCCCGCGCCCAGGCACAGCTAGTCGCCGACCGACTGGCCGGTGCGCTGGGGGCAGAGGTGCGGATCGTGGACATCCGGACCCGTGGCGACCGGGATCGGTCCCCACTGGCGGATATCGGCGGCCAGGGTGTCTTCGTCGGCGCCGTCCGGGGGTCCTTGGCGGCCGGGCAGGTAGACATTGCCGTCCACTCGCTGAAGGACCTGCCGACCGAGGGCGACGACCGCGTCGTGCTCGCCGCCGTGCCGGAGCGGGCCGACCCGCGCGATGCCCTGGTGGCCGCTCGAGGCCGCACGCTGGCCACGCTCGACCCCGGCGCCCGGGTTGGCACCGGGTCCGCCCGGCGGGCGGCCCAGCTCCTCGCCGCTCGCCCCGACCTGAGCGTCGTACCGGTGCGGGGCAACGTCGACACCCGGCTGGCATTGGTCGAGCGCGGTGAGGTCGGCGCGGTCGTGCTGGCGATGGCGGGCCTCCTCCGGCTCGGCCGGGAGGACGCAGTGACGGACCTGCTGGACCCCTCGACCATGCTGCCCGCACCCGGGCAGGGCGCCCTTGCGGTCGAGGTCGCCGCGGCGAACGTCGAGCTGGCCGGCGAGGTTGCCGCCGTACTGGACGAGCCAGCCACTCGCCTAGCCGTCACCGCCGAGCGGGAGCTGCTGGCAGCCCTCGGGGTCGGCTGCAGCGCGCCGGTCGGTGCCCTGGGGACCCTGCACGGCCCGCTGGAGCGCCGGCGACTACGCCTGGAGGCGCTCCGCGCAGAGCCCGACGGCACCCTAGTGGTGCGCAAGTCAGCCGAAGGCTGGCCGGGCGAAGGGGTCGCCCTGGCCCACCGGCTGGCCGACCTGCTGTGCGCGGACGCCGCGGTCGGAGTACGAGGGGAGAGCCTGCGATGACCCGACAGACCAGCCGCGCAGTCGCGGAGAAGGTGGAGAGGATGTCGATGGCGAAGTCCGCCGCCGCCAAGACCAGTTCCCGCAGCCGAACCTCGGCCGCCCGCGTCCGCGACGCGGTCGCCGTCCCGCGCCCCGCGGGCGCCGTCACGTTCGTGGGCACCGGACCGGGTGACCCCGGCCTCCTGACGGTGCGGGCGGTGGAGCTGATCCGAGCGGCCGACGTGGTGCTGACCGAGGGCCCCGAGCACCAGGCGTTGCTGCAGACGCTGCTCGACGGCCGGCTGGACAAGGTGAGCGTGGTCGACGCGGGCCGGGCCGAGAACGGCCGACCGCTGACCCACGCGGCCCGAGCCCGGCTGGTGGTCCGGTACGCGAAGGCCGGCGGGCGGGTGGTGCGACTGGTGGCGGGCGACCCATGGGTCTACTCGACCGCGCCCGAGGAGGCGACTGCCTGTGTAAAGGCCCGGGTGCAGTTCGAGGTCGTTCCGGGGGTTAGCTCGCTGACGGCCGTGCCGGCGTACGCCGGGGTGCCGCTGACGACCCGCGTCCTGCGCGAGGTCACGGTGCTCGATGCGGCCGAAGCCGACCTCGACTGGAGCCGGTACGCCGACAGCGAGACCCTGGTGCTGCTGTCGGCGGCAGCCAACATCGGCCGCGTCGCCCGTGCGCTGGTCGAAGCCGGGCGCGACCCGCAGACCCCCGTCTCGATGACGTCGACGGGGACGACCACGGGGCAGCACACGGTGGTCTCGACCCTTGCGGCGGTCGAGCGGGACCTGAAGGCCGCCGGCATCACCGCTCCGGCCGTCGCCGTGGTCGGCGAGGTCGTGCGACTGCGTCAGGAGCTCTCGTGGTTCGAGACCAAGCCCCTGTTCGGCTGGCGCGTGCTGGTGCCGCGCACGAAGGAGCAGGCCGGAGCGCTGACGGAGCGGCTGTCCGACTACGGCGCCGTACCCGAGCAGGTGCCGACGATCTGCGTCGAGCCGCCTCGCAACCCCCAGCAGATGGACAAGGCGATCCGCGGTCTGGTGGAGGGTCGGTACGAGTGGGTCGCGTTCACGTCGGTCAATGCGGTACGCGCGGTGCGCGAGAAGTTCGACGAGTACGGACTCGACGCCCGCGCGTTCAGCGGGCTGAAAGTCGCGGCGGTCGGGGAACGCACCGCGCAGCAGATCGCCACCTGGGGGATCCGCGCGGACCTGGTGCCGTCGGGGGAGCAGTCGGCCCGTGGACTGCTCGAGGACTGGCCGCCGTACGACGACCTGCTCGACCCGATCAACCGGGTCTTCCTGCCGCGCGCCGACATTGCCACCGAGAGCCTGGTCGCCGGCCTGCACGAGCTCGGTTGGGAGGTCGACGACGTGACCGCGTACCGGACGGTCCGGGCCGCACCGCCGCCCGCCCCGACCCGCGACGCCATCAAGGCCGGGCTGTTCGACGCGGTCGCCTTCACCTCCTCGTCGACGGTGCGCAACCTCGTCGGGATCGCCGGCAAGCCGCACTCGGCCACGGTCATCGCCGCCATCGGTCCGGCGACTGCCAAGACCTGCGAGGAGCACGGGCTCCGGGTCGACCTGGTCGCGGCCACGCCGTCGATGGACGCGCTGGCGGAGGGTCTCGCCGAGTTCGCGGAGTACCGTCGCGCGGCCCTGCTGGCCGACGGACAGCCGGTGCTCAGACCGTCGGAGCGCCGGCTGCACGGCCGGCGGCGCCACTAGAAGAGGAGCCGGCCACGATGGGTTTCCCAGCAGTCAGACCACGGCGGCTGCGCAGCGGCCGTGCCATCCGCAGGCTGGTCGCTGAGGCGACCGTCGAGCCGCGCCACCTTGTGCTGCCGCTGTTCGTCGGCGAAGGGCTGCGGACACCTCGGCCCATCGCTTCGATGCCAGGCGTCGTGCAGCACTCGCGCGAGTCGCTGCGCAAGGCCGTTGCGGAGGCGGTCTCCGTGGGGGTCGGGGGCCTCATGCTATTCGGCGTCCCCGCCAGCCGCGACGCCACGGGCACCGGGGCGCTCGACCCCGATGGCGTCCTCAACCGGGCCATTGCCGAGGTGGTTGGCGAGGTTGGGAAGGACACGGTGGTCATGGCCGACCTGTGTCTCGACGAGTTCACCGACCACGGGCACTGCGGAGTGCTCGCCGCCGACGGCAGCGTGGACAACGACGCGACGCTGGCGCGGTATGCCGAGATGGCGGTCGCGCAGGCGGCCGCGGGTGTCCACGTGGTCGGACCGAGCGGCATGATGGACGGCCAGGTCGGGGCCGTGCGGGGGGCGCTGGACGCCGCCGGGCATGCCGAGGTGGCGATCCTCGCGTACTCGGCCAAATACTCCTCGGCGTTCTACGGGCCGTTCCGGGAGGCGGTGTCCTCGACGCTGCACGGCGACCGGCGCAGCTACCAACAGGACCCGGCCAACCGCCGCGAGGCCCGCCGTGAGGTGGCGCTGGACATCGCCGAGGGCGCCGACGCGGTGATGGTCAAGCCCGCGCTCGGGTACCTCGACGTACTGGCCGACGTGGCGGCGGTCTCGGAGGTCCCGGTTGCGGCCTATAACGTCTCCGGCGAGTACGCGATGGTGGAGGCCGCCGCCGCCGCCGGCTGGCTGGACCGTGAGGCCGCGATCCTCGAGGTCCTGACCTCGATCCGCCGGGCCGGTGCGGACATCGTGCTGACCTACTGGGCGGTCGAGGCTGCCCACCTGCTCGCCGGGCGCTGATGGCAGGATGACTCGGTGAACTCGGCTCCCTCACCGGCCCCGCTCGACCCCGCCGGGCGGGCGCAGCCGCGGAGGTCGGCAGGCCTGTTCGCCCGGGCCCTCCAGGTGACTCCGGGCGGGGTAAACAGCCCGGTGCGCGCGTTCGGCGCCGTCGGCGGCACCCCGCGCTTCATGGCCCGCGGTGCCGGGCCCTACCTCTACGACGTCGACGGCAACGAGTACGTCGACCTGGTGTGCTCGTGGGGCCCGCTGCTGTTGGGCCACGCCCACCCGGAGGTGGTGGCCGCGGTGGCGGCAGCGGCGGAGCTGGGCACCTCGTACGGCACCCCGACCGAGCCCGAGGTCGAGCTGGCGGCCGAGATCGTCGCCCGCACCCCGGTCGCCCAGGTGCGCCTGGTCTCCTCGGGGACCGAGGCGACCATGTCGGCCATCCGGTTGGCGCGGGGGTTCACCGGTCGCGACCTCGTGGTCAAGTTCGCCGGCTGCTACCACGGCCACGTCGACGCCCTGCTCGCCGAGGCCGGGTCCGGGGTGGCGACCCTCGCCCTCCCAGGCACGCCGGGAGTGCCCGCCGGCGCCATCGCCTCGACGGTGGTGCTGCCGTACAACGACCGCGCTGCGCTGGACGAGGCGTTCGCGGCGCACGGCGACCGGATCGCCTGCGTCATCACCGAGGCGGTCCCCGGCAACATGGGCGTGGTGCCGCCCGACCCCGGCTTCAACGCCGCGCTGGCCGCGATCTGCTCCCAGCACGGCGCGTTGTTCGTTAGCGACGAGGTCATGACCGGATTCCGGGTGGGCCCGTCGGGCCAGTGGGGCCGCGACGGCGCCGCCGAGGGCTGGGCCCCGGACCTG
This sequence comes from Nocardioidaceae bacterium, assembly GCA_035692425.1. GTDB lineage: Bacteria > Actinomycetota > Actinomycetes > Propionibacteriales > Nocardioidaceae > DASSHZ01. Next base: position 96,611 of record DASSHZ010000015.1, on the reverse strand, counting down.
ATGACCTTCGGCAAGGTGATGGGCGGCGGCTTCCCGGCCGCGGCGTTTGGCGGCCGGGCCGACGTGATGGCGCACCTAGCGCCGGTGGGTGAGGTCTACCAGGCGGGCACGCTGTCGGGGAACCCGGTCGCGGCGACCGCCGGGCTGACCACGCTGCGGCTGGCCGACGAGGAGGTCTACCGGCGCGTAGACGCGGCCGCCGCGGTGCTCCAGGAGGAGGTGGGCGCGGCACTCGCCCACGCCGGCGTCCCGCATCTCGTGTCGAGCGCCGGCAGCATGTTCAGCGTCTTCCTCATGCCGACCGAGGCCGAGGCCGGAGCGGTCCGCGACTTCGCCGGCGCGCGGCGGCAGGCAACCGAGCGGTACGCCGCCTTCTTCCACGCCATGCTCGAGGCGGGGGTGTACCTGCCGCCCAGCGGCTTCGAGACCTGGTTCGTCAGCGCGGCCCACGACCAGCGAGCCCTGGACCGGGTCGTCGACGCGCTCCCCGCCGCGGCCGCGGCTGCCGGCGTTGCGGCGGGGGGCCGTGGGGGGTGAGCGGCGAGCGGCAGCGCGACCGGACCGTCGTACACCTGCTTCGGCACGGCGAGGTCCACAACCCCACCGGGATCCTCTACGGGAGACTGCCGGGGTACCACCTGTCCGACCGCGGCCGGGAGATGTCCGAGCGCGCTGCCTCCGCGCTCGCCGATCGTGACATCACCTACCTCGCCTCGTCGCCCCTGGAGCGAGCGCTGGAGACGGCCTCCCCTGCCGCCGCCAAGCTCGGGCTGGAGGTCGCAGTGGACGAGCGGCTGGTCGAACCGGCCAACGTCTTCGAGGGGCTGCGGTTCGGCGTCGGCGATGGTGCCCTCCGGCGCCCGGCGACCTGGCGGCACCTCTACAACCCGCTGCGTCCGTCCTGGGGGGAGCCGTACCGCGCCATCGTGGCCCGAATGCGCTCGGCGGTCGACGACGCTCGCCGCACCGCGGCGGGTCACGAGGCGCTGCTCGTCTCGCATCAGCTGTCGATCTGGGTGCTGCGCTGTGCGATCGAGGGCCGTCGTCTCTTCCACGACCCGCGCAAGCGCCAGTGCGCCCTGGCCAGCCTGACCAGCCTGACCTACGAGGGCGACCGGGTCGTGTCGATCTGCTATTCCGAGCCGGCGGCGGGCCTGGTCCCCCGCGACGCCGGGCGGTTCTCCGCTGGCGCATGACCGTGCGCGAGGCCCGTCCGCACCGCCTGCTGGCGGTGTTGGTGGTCGCCGTACTGCTCACCGCCCCGACGGCAGGCTGCTCGCTGAGCAAGGCCAGCGCCACCGGGACCAAGGGCTACCTCGCCGGCAACGGCGCCGTGGTGCAGGTCGATGCCGCCGACCGCGACCCGGCGCCACAGGTGAGCGGCCCCGCCCTCGGAGGGGGCACCGTGACGATCAACCACCCCGGCAAGGTGGTGGTGCTGAACGTGTGGTCCTCCTGGTGCGGGCCGTGCCGGGCCGAGGCGCCAGCGCTGGCCCGAGCCGCCCATCGGCTGCCCGGTGCGGTCTTCGTCGGCATCGACACCCGCGACGACCCGGCGCCCGCCAAGGCGTTCGTCCGGCAGTACCACGTGCCGTACGGCAGCATCTCCGACCCCGACGGCAGCACGCTGCTCGCCTTCTACGGCGTGCTCAACCCAAAGGCACTGCCGACCACGATGCTCATCGACAAGCACGGCCGGGTGGCCGCGATCATCGGCGGCCCGGTCACGGAGATCACCCTGGTCGACCTCGTGCACCAGCTGGAGGCCGAGCGGTGACCGGCGAGATGCTGCTCCCGGTCGCCTCGATCGGGTCGTGGTTCGCGCACACCGCGTACGACGGCTCTCTCCTGCTCGCGATCCCCGTCGCGCTGATCGCCGGCGCGGTCTCCTTCTTCTCGCCGTGCGTGGTGCCGCTGCTGCCCGGCTACCTCTCGTACGTCACCGGGCTCTCCGGAGCCGACCTGGCCAGCCGGGGCCGGCGGGGCCGGCTGCTCTTGGGGACGCTGCTGTTCGTGCTCGGGTTCTCGCTGGTGTTCATCGCGGTGGGCGGCGCCTTCGGCCAGTTGGGCTACGTCCTCGTGCAGCACCAGCGGCTGGTCACCGTCGTCCTGGGCAGCGTCACGATCCTGCTCGGCCTGGTCTTCGCGGGAGTGCTGCCATGGCTGCAGCGCGACATCCGGATCCACCGGGTGCCCGCGGTCGGGCTGTCGGCCGCACCGGTGCTGGGCGTGCTGTTCGGCCTCGGCTGGACACCGTGCATCGGGCCAACCCTGGCGGCCGTGCTCTCCCTCTCCAGCGCCAGCGCCAGCGCCGGCCGAGGGGCGTTCCTCGCCTTCGTCTACTGCCTGGGGCTCGGCGTGCCGTTCATCATCGCTGCCGTCGCCTTCCGAAAGATGATGGGCGCGGTTGCCTGGGTGCGGCGCCACCAGGTGTGGGTGATGCGACTCGGCGGTGCGATGCTCATTGCGGTGGGCGTGCTTCTCGTAAGCGGAGTCTGGGAGTCGTGGATCGCGTGGACGCAGGGACAGATCGGTGGCTATGAAACCGCGGTCTGACCTAGCCGTCGCCGAGCCCACCGGGACATCTACTGCAGCGCCTCCGCCGCCGGCCGGCGGCGAGCCCGTCGTACCCGCGCTGAAGCCGGTCGAGTTCGCCCGCTGGATCTGGCGCCAGCTGTGCTCGATGCGGACGGCGCTCGTGCTGCTGTTCCTGCTGGCCGTGGCGGCGATCCCAGGCTCGCTGATCCCCCAGGAGCGCGTCGACCCGTCGGCGGTCTTCGCGTTCAGGCACGACCATCCCGGGCTGACCCCGCTGTTCGACCGGGTCGGGATGTTCAACGTCTACAGCTCGCCGTGGTTCAGCGCCGTCTACCTGCTGCTGATGATCTCGCTGCTCGGCTGCATCATCCCGCGGCTGCAGCACTACGCCCGAGCCTGGCGGGCCCGCCCGCCCAGGGCGCCGCGGAACCTCAGCCGGCTGTCGGCGTACGAGACCTGGGCGACCGACCGGCCGGCTGCCGAGGTCGCGGCGGCCGCGGCCGGCCTGCTGCGGAGCAGGCGGCACCGGGTCGACGCCTACGCGTCCGGGGCTGACCAGGTGGTAGCGGCCGAGAAGGGCTACCTCCGGGAGGCGGGCAACCTGCTCTTCCACTGCGCGGTGGTGGCAGTCCTGGTGGGCTTCGCCGTGACGAGCCTCTTCGGCTTCAAGGCGTCCGTGGCGGTGGTGTCCGGTCAGGGTTTCTCGGACACCCCTACCCAGTTCGACGACTTCACCCCGGGCGGCTGGTACAACATCGACAACCTCCCGCCGTTCACGTTCAAGGTCACCGACTTCCACGTGGCCTACAAGCGCACCGGCGGCGACGTCGGGATGCCGTTGTACTTCAACGCCGGCCTTGCCGTCAGGTCGCATCCCGGCGCCACGCCGTACCGCTACCTGCTGCGCGTAAACCACCCGCTGCAGGTCGACGGGGTCGCGGTCTATCTCGTCGGGCACGGCTACGCGCCGGTGGTGACCGTCCGCGACGGACACGGCAACGTCGCCTTCTCCGGGCCGGTGGTGTTCCTGCCGCAGGATGGCACATTCACGTCGTACGGCGTGGTGAAGGCCCCGGACGCCAAGCCGGACCAGCTCGGCTTCGAGGGCTACTTCTTCCCGACCGGTGCCCTCACCCCGACCGGGCAGCCGTTCTCGGCGTTCCCCGGTCCCGACAACCCGATCCTCACGCTGGTCGGCTACCACGGGAACCTCGGCCTCGACTCCGGCGCGCCGCAGTCGGTCTACGTGCTGGACAAGACCCACCTCAAGCGGATCCCCGGAACCGGCAGCTCGGCCCGACCGCTGGCGCTGCGCATTGGGCAGACGGTCAAGCTCGCCGACGGGATGGGCTCGATCAGGTTCGACGGTCTAAAGCCCTGGGTCAAGCTCCAGGTCAACAAGCAGCCGGGGAAGCTGATCCCGCTGGTTGGCGTGCTCGCCGCCCTGGTCGGACTGCTGGGCTCGCTGTTCATCCGGCCGAGGCGGACCTGGGTCCGGGTGCGGGAGAGCGAGGGGCGTACCTTGGTCGAGGTCGCGGCGCTGGACCGGGTGGGCGGGGGCGACCCCGAGAGTCACGTCAGGGCGCTGTCCGGCGCGCTGCGGGAGAAGGAGCAGGCATGACCCACACGTTCGCGCAGCTGAGCAACAACGCGGTCTACTCGGCGACGTTCGTCTTCTGCCTGGCGATGGTGGCGCATATCGTCGAGTGGGCGATGGCCCGGCAGGTGACCGCAGCACCGGTGCGGGAGCGGCAGGGGGCCCTGGTCGCCGCCGGCGCCGGTCCCACCCGCATCGAGAACGTGACGCCGGCGGCCCCGCCGCAGTCTGCGGACGACGCCCAGGGCCGGGACCGGTTCGGTCGCATCGGCTTCTCGCTCACGGTGCTCGGCATGCTCGTCCTCCTGCTCGGCGTCGTGAGCCGCGGGATCGCCGCGCAGCGGGTGCCGTGGGGCAGCATGTACGAGTTCACGATCACCTGCTCGGTGGCCATCGTCGCGGCGTACGTCGTGCTGGTGAAGAAGTACGGCGTTCGCTGGCTGGGCCTGCCGGTGACCGCGTTCCTGACGCTGGCGCTCGGCATCGCGGTGGTGCTGCTCTACCGACCGGTCGAGCCGCTCGTCCCCGCGCTGCACTCCTACTGGCTCTACATCCACGTGACGTCGGCGGCCATCGCGGGCGGCGCCTACACAGTCGGCGCCCTCGCGTCGCTGCTCTACCTGGCCCGCGCCCGGGTGGAGGCTAGGGCGGCCGCCGACCCCGAACGCCCGCGCACCGGCTTCCTCTGGCAGGTGCCCTCGACCGAGCGGATCGACCGGGTCGCCTACCGGGTGCATGCGTTCGCATTCCCGATGTGGACGTTCGCCGTGCTGTGCGGCGCCATCTGGGCGCAGTACGCGTGGGGCCGCTTCTGGGGCTGGGACCCCAAGGAGACCTGGGCGTTCATCACCTGGGTCTGCTACGCGGCGTACCTGCACGCCCGCGCGACCGCCGGGTGGAAAGGTAAAGCAGCGGCCTACATCGCACTGGTCGGCTACAGCACGTTCCTCTTCAACTTCATCGGGATCAACCTCTTCGGCTCCGGCCTGCACTCGTACGCCGGCGTGTGACGCGGCCAGTGTCCGGTGGCTCGGTGGCCGGCCTGGTCACGCTCGCTGAGATCGAGGCGGCCGGCGAGCGGATCTCTGGACGGGTCCGCCGCACCCCGCTGCTGCCCACCGGGCTCGGGCCGCCGGAGCGGCCGCTGTTGCTCAAGGCGGAGTGCCTGCAGGAGACCGGGTCGTTCAAGGCGCGCGGCGCCGCCAACGCGATCGCGCTGCTGACGCCGGCCGAGCGCGAGCGCGGCGTGGTCACGCACTCCTCCGGCAACCACGGCCGCGCGGTCGCCTGGGCAGCGCGGGCCGCGGGGCTGGCGGCCACGGTCGTCATGCCCAAGGAGACTCCGGCGGTCAAGCGCGCCGCGGTCGAGGCGCTGGGTGCCGAGGTGGTGTACGTCGACGCGGCCGAGCGGGCGGACGAGGTCGAGCGGCTCCGCAGCCGGACCGGCGCGACCCCGGTGCCGCCGTACGACCACCCGGCGGTGATCGCCGGGCAGGGCACTGTCGGGCTGGAGATCGTCGAGGACCTGCCGGAGATTGGGTGCGTCTTCGTTCCGGTGAGCGGCGGCGGGCTGGTCAGCGGCATCGCCACGGCCGTGAAGGCGCTGCGCCCGGTTGCCCGGGTGATCGGGGTCGAGCCGGCCCTCGCCGGAGACCTGGCCGAGGGCTTCGCGCGGCGCGAGCACGTCGCGTGGACGGTGTCGCAGACCTCGCGGACGATCGCGGACGGGCTCCGCGTGCCCACCGTGGGCGACCTGCCCTGGGCGCACATCCGCGCGTACGTCGACGACGTCGTCACGGTGACCGAGGAGCAGATCCGGGCCGCGATGCGAGCCGTGGCGCTGGACGCCAAGGTCGTCGCGGAGCCGAGCGGGGCGGTTGCGGTGGCGGGAGCGCTGGCGCATGGCCAGCTCGGCGCGGGAGGGCCGGCTGTCGCCGTGGTCTCCGGCGGGAACGTCGACCCCGCGCTGCTGGCCGAGGTCCTCGCCGGCTGACCGGACGGCCCCTGGCAACGTCTAGCCTGGTAGCTGTTCTGTCAGTTCAACCACGGGACGATCGGTGCGCATCTTCGGGCTCTACACGCTGGCTCGGCTCGGCGCTTTCGCGCTGTGCTACGGCGTCATCTGGCTGGTGATCTTCCACTGGGTCCACTGGGACGTCATCAGCGGATTCGCCACGGCCGCTCTCGCCATGCTGGCCTCGTCGGTGATCTCGCTGTTCTGGCTGCGCGGGCTGCGCGACCGCTTCACCGGGCAGCTCTACGACCGATCCCAGCGGGCCCGGGCGGTGTACGACGCCCGCCGCGCCGAGGAAGACGCCGACGATCGCGAGTCGCGACGCTGCGCCAATCGACAACAAACAGACGATAGCCCTTCCTAGTCAAACGCTCGCCCTTGACACTGGTTACGTGTTTGGTGTAGAAGTTGGAGCGGGAAAGCCCCATCACTGTGATGACAACCGAGCGGATGTGAGATGCTCAAGCGACTTCATCTGCGACACGGAGCATGCGTTTCAATCTTAGCCTGCCTGGTCTCGCTCGTTGCTTTAATTGGCAGTAGCCCCGCGCGAGCAAGTTCGCGCAACAGTTATCCGCCACCCAGCATCATCGCGCATGGGTCGTCACCGTCTACCCTCGCTCCGCCGCCAGGTGGTGGAGGGACCCAGTATGGCCCAGATAGCCCTTTCTTCATTCAGGCCTGGTGGTTCGATCCAGCAGGAAATGTAGTCACCTATCGGACCGGAGACAGTACCTGGGGCATGACTCACGTTATCGACAAGCATGACATCGTTTATCCAAATGCTATTGCGCTAGATGTTCAGAATTCACACCGCAGCTGGGATTCAGAACATCAGCGGTGGGACTACCGGGGATGGGTCTACAATCAGTCACTCTGGAGTGCCACTCATGTCCAGGAGTGGTCGAATATTCTTGTGGTATCTGACCCCACCATTAAAGCGGATGGGGTTTCCTTGGGGCATAATTACTGCATATTGTCCACCCATCAAAGGGGACTGCCCCAGTTTCGTTGCGTCGGGTGACGTAGCGTGGGGCGGAGCCGGGTATCACGGCTAGGCATGGTGGGGTGGTGATCCGTGGGCCTGGCAGGTCGCTTGATGAGGAGGCCCACTGGTTGCATTCCGATGTCGCAGGCTTCCTAAATGCTGCTACCAGCTTTGGAGCGATGGATTCTGTCGACGGTTATGTTGAGTGGGCTGTGGCCACGTCGCGCCCCAGATCCGGGGTTGAGATACGTCTGAGGCACTGGTCAGTGCCGGAGGGGCGATTTCTGAGGATCTTTGTGGCGGCTCGTGAGGGAACGGGTAGTATCTACGCCCAACTCGGGCAAGAGGGGATCCGAGCCAACTTCCCGGACATCCATATCCAGGAGGGCCTGGATACGCAAGGATTTAGCGATAGGTGGAGCGAAGATCCGGAGACAGGGGATTTGTACGTCGAACTCTACGACGAATCCTGGTATAAGATCCATTTGCCCTCGTCATTAGAAACGGAGGCCGCAGCACTGATGCTGCTCAATAGTCGCTTCGACTATGAGTTGGCCACGTTCGGAGCGCGCATCGGATATGGAGCAGAGGTCCGAATGCGGTCGGACGCCCATGTGGAGTGGACGCGTGTTGTAAACGACCCGAGCCGGGGGGTCCTCGCTCGAGTGTCTCATTGGGCACTGCCGAAAGGACGATTCCTGAGGATTTTCATAGCCGCTGACCGAGAGACAGGACGGATTAGTGTCCGGCAAGGTGAGTTCGGACTTGAACGTTCTGATGTCAAGGTGCGCATACGTGAGATGCTAATGCTCCATGCCTTTGACACACGTTGGGAAGAAGACCTCGCCAGCGAAGACTTGTGGGTCTCGCTATTTGGATAGGTACATCAAGGGTGGAGCCTGCTGGGGTGAAGGTGGGCGAGCCCGCCCGGGGCTGAGGGGAGCCTGCATCTCGCTTGGGTCGCCGTGTGCCGCAGACCTTGTATGCGCGGGGGCTCGAGGGCTGGCCGCGTTTGTGGAGTTCTCAGCGCGAGCTCCTTGGCCGGTGGCTCCGCAGGTTCAGGTCAACGCGACCACCAGGCCGGCCAGCAGACCGGCGGCGTAGGTGAGCTCGGCCAGTCCCGTGTCGCGGAGCGCGCCGACCAGGGCGAGGCCGGTCGTCCCGCGGCGCACGGCCAGTGCCGCCCGCACGGATAGCGGCAGCGAGACGAACGCCACCAGCGCCCACCAGGTGAGGGTGGCCCCGGCCGCCACCACGACGGCGTACGCCGACACGAGCAGCCACAGGTAGAGCTGCCTGGCGGCCCGGTCCCCGAAGCGAACCGCCAAGGTGTGCTTCCCGCTGTCGCGGTCGGTGGGGATGTCGCGGAGGTTGTTGACGACCAGGATGGCGCAGGCCAGCGCCCCGACTCCACAGCCGATCAGCAGGCTCTGTGCGGGCACGGTCCTCAGCTGCGCGTAGGTGGTGCCGACCACGGCGACGAGCCCGAAGAACACGAACACGCTGACCTCGCCGAGGCCCCGGTAGCCGTAGGGCCTGGACCCGCCGGTGTAGAACCAGGCCGCCAGCATCGCGGCCGCCCCGAGCGCCAACAGCCACCAGGCGGTGGTCCCGGCGATCGCGAGGCCGGCGGCCGCGGCCACCGCGAAGGCGGCGATCGCGGCGCCCTTCACCTGCTTGGGGGTCGCAGCGCCGGAGCCCACCAGGCGCATCGGGCCGACCCGCTGGGCGTCGGTGCCGCGTACGCCGTCGGAGTAGTCGTTGGCGTAGTTCACCGCCACCTGCAGGGCCACCGCGACGACCAGGGCGAGCAGCGCCTTCCACCACACCGGGCCGCCGGCGAAGACGGCCAACCCGGTGCCGGCCAGGACTGGTGAGATCGCGGCCGGCAGGGTGCGCAGCCGCGCCCCCTCGACCCAGTCGGCGGTGGTTGCCATGTCGCAGCGAGTCTCGCACGAGGACGTCAGATCGTCCCCGGTCGCTTGCCCCGGTGGTGTCAAAGGGGGCTCCCTCGGGCAACCATCTCGTCGGCCCGGGCGTCCCCGGAGTTAGCCGAGCAGGGAAGCGGGACACGATGGCCGCCAATCGGGTGGAGAGCAGGAGCCGCACGGCATTCTTCGTGCTTGGGGTTGCGGCGGCGGTGGTGCTTGCTTCGGCAGCCTTTGTGGCAGCGAGCGGGGCTCGTGGGACGGCGTCCAGGTGCTCAGCACGGCGGGCGGTGGTTGCAGCAGCCTCGGGCTATCGGGGACCACTGCGCTGCCGCAAGGCGGCGATGATCGAAGGGCAGCTTCGACCGACGAGCCGTCCGGGAGGCAGGCCCACGCCGACGACCCCAGTTGCATCGAGGATGGAGCAACGGGACCCGCCCCAGAAGCCCGGCCAGGCTCGCGAGATCGTGGTCGGTGATGGTGCCGAGCAGTGGGAGGCGCCTGGCACCAGCATCACGTCTGTCTGGTTGGACCTCGAAGACGGCCTGGATGTGGAAGTGGAAGGGGCAGCGGAGACGCATGACCCAAACGAGGGCGTCGTCATCATCAATGTCATTGATCCGGCAACGGGTGGTGCGGCCAGCATCCGGGGCTACCGCGGTGGTTTGTACGTCGCTCCCGGTGGCACCGGCGCCATTACGCTCACGTCGGTCTCCGGATCACTCTCCGCGTCCGACCTGGTTGTGCGGTACTCCTCTGCGGGCGGTAGCGGAACATTCAATGTCGCCACCCAGTCGTTCAGCTCGAGATGATCCCCCACGCCGTTTCATGGTTCTAACCATGCCGCCAGGCTGGGACAACTGAGCCGTCCACCCTAGATGTCGTCTGCGGCTGGGCGTTGGGTGGTGTCGCGTTCGGCGATCGCCCGCTCGACCCGCCGGTCGGGCACTATCCAGACCACCGCGACGATGACGTACGCCGCCACCCCCACCCAGACGCTGCCCAGGCAGCCGGCCACCCCTACGGCGTAGATCACCACGCTGACCACGCCCTTGACGTCCCGGCCGAACGCCTGCCGGACGAGGGAGTCCGGTCCCTCGACGTGGGCGATGGTGCGCACCAGCACCCAGTAGGCCACCGCGTTGGCCAGCAGGTCGATGCCGTAGACCATCACCGGCGTACGGGCGAAGTGGGTGATGTCCATCCACGAGGTCGTGAATGGCACCAAGGAGAGGAAGAAGAGCAGCGCGTTGTTGGCCCACAGGATCGGCCCGCGCACCTCGCGAACCAGGTGGAACAGGTGGTGGTGGTTGTTCCAGTAGATGGCTATGTAGGTGAAGCTCAGCAGATAGGTCTCCAGACTGGTCGCCGACGCTCGCAGCCCCGCGAGGTGGGAGCCAGCCGGCTTGGCGAGCTCCAGCACCATGATCGTGATGATGATCGCGAGGACGCCGTCACTGAACGCCTCGATCCGGCTCCTCCGCATGCGCGGGAGTCTAGGGGCGGACCGTAGGCTGAGGCGCGTGGCCGACCCCGCGACGCTGCGTCCCGTGTCGGGCGCGCCGCAACAGATCGAGCTCGAGCTGCGTCGCTGGCTGGAGGCCCCGGCCCCGGGCCCGCTCTCGGTCCGTACGTCTGGCTCGACCGGGGAGCCCAAGGACGTGCTGCTCGCGCGAGCCGCGCTGGTCGCCTCCGCGCAGGCAACGCTGGACCGCCTCGGCGGACCCGGCCAGTGGGTGCTCGCGCTGCCGCCAAACTATGTCGCCGGACTGCAGGTGATCGTGCGGTCGCTGCTCGCGGGGACGTCGCCGGTGGTGCTGCGCGACCAGCCCGACCTGCCGACGGCGACCGCCGCACTGAGCCATGGGCGCCGCTACCTCGCGATCGTCCCCACCCAGCTGCACCGCTGGCTGGCCGAGCCCGCGAGCGCCTCCGCACTGTCGACGTACGACGCGGTGCTCGTCGGCGGAGCGGCGACGGCGCCGGACCTGCATGAGCGCGCGCGCGAGGGCGGTGTGGCGGTGGTGGTGACCTACGGGATGAGCGAGACCTGCGGCGGCTGTGTGTACGACGGCTTCCCCCTCGACGGCGTGGCCGTCAAGCTGGCGGCGGACGGCCGGATCCGCATCGGCGGGCCAACGCTCTTCGACGGGTACGCCGATCGGCCGGACCTCACCGCCGAGGTGCTGCAGGACGGCTGGTTCCAGACCGCCGACCTCGGCCGGCTGGACCCCGACGGCCGGCTGGAGGTGCTCGGCCGGGCCGACGACGTCGCCGTGTCCGGCGGCGTCAACGTCCCCCTCGGCGCGGTGCAGCGCCGGCTGGCCTCGATGCTGGGCGTCGGCGCCTGCGAGGTGCTCGCCGTACCCGACCAGGAGTGGGGAGAGGCCGTGGTCGCCGTCGTGCCCACGAGCTCAGTCGCCGGCGCCGGGCCCGACCTCGATGAGATACGCGACTTCGTTTCCGAGCGGCTGCCGCGCGCCTGGGCACCGCGCCGACTGATCCTGGTCGAGTCGCTGCCGATGCTCGCGTCCGGCAAGGTCGACCGGGCCGGGCTCCGAGCAATGGTGACAGCCGCGGTGTCGCCAGCCGAGCCTGGGGTCTCGGTCGGCCCATCGCCCGCCGCGCGAGGCGTCCAGTGAGGGCCACCGTCTTCTCGCTGCCGATGACAGAGCGGTACCGGGGCGTCACCCATCGCGAGGGCGTGCTCCTGCAGGGCCCGGCCGGCTACGGTGAGTTCAGCCCCTTCTGGGACTACGCCGACGCCGAGGCCGCTACCTGGCTGGCGGCCGCCGCCGAGGCGGCCGGGCACGAGTTCCCCGCGCCGGTCCGCGACCGGGTGCCGGTCAACGCTACGGTGCCGGCGGTCGGCCCGGAGCGGGCCGCCGAGATCGTGCGTGCGTCAGGCGGCTGCCGGACCGCGAAGGTGAAGGTCGCCGAGCCCGGCCAGACCCTGGGCGACGACCTGGCCCGGGTGGCCGCCGTACGGGCGGCCCTCGGCCCCGCTGGGAAGATCCGGGTCGACGCCAACGGCGCCTGGTCGGTCGAGGCGGCCGTGCATGCGGTCAAGCGGCTCGACGAGTTCGACCTCGAGTACGTCGAGCAGCCGGCGGCGACCGTCGAGGGGCTCGCGGCGGTCCGGCGCCGGGCCGACGTACCCGTCGCCGCCGACGAGTCCATCCGGCGCGCCGCCGACCCGCTGGAGGTCAAGCGGCTGGGCGCCGCCGACATCGTGGTCTTGAAGGTGCAGCCGCTCGGCGGCGTGCGCGCAGCGCTGCAGCTGGCCGATCAGCTGGGCCTGCCGGTCGTGGTTTCGAGCGCGCTGGAGTCCTCGGTCGGGCTCGCCGCGGGCGTCGCGCTGGCCGCCGCGCTGCCCGAGCTGCCGTACGCCTGTGGGCTGGCCACGGCTGCCATGCTCGGGGCGGACCTGGTGCCGCAGCCGCTGCGACCCGTGGACGGCTGCCTTCGCGTCGGCCGCGTCGACCCGCTGGCGGCCTGCCTCGACGCCGCTCAGCCAGCACCCGAGGCTGAGGCGCGCTGGCGCGACCGGCTGGCGCGATGTGCCGAACGGCTCGGGCTGGCGCCGTGAGCCCCTCGGTGGAGGTCGCGGTGGCCGTGGTCGCCGCCCTGCGTACGGGCGGCGTCACCGACGCGGTGCTCTCGCCGGGGTCGCGCTCCGCGCCGCTCGCGCTGGCCCTCCACCGAGCCGACGCCCTCGGCTGGATCCGGCTCCACGTGCGCCTCGACGAGCGCGCTGCCGGCTTCCTCGCCGTGGGCCTGGCCAAGGGCTCGCACCGTCCGGTCGCAGTGGTCACGACCTCCGGCACCGCCGTCGCCAACTTGCACCCGGCGGTGCTGGAGGCTAACCACGCCGGGGTGCCCGTCGTCGTGCTGTCCGCAGACCGGCCGGCGGCACTGCGCGGCACGGGCGCCAACCAGACGACGTACCAGGCCGGCATCTTCGGGGCCGACGTCGCGTACGACGACGTCCCCCCGGGCTCGGCGGATGCTGCCGTCGCGGCTGTGCGCGCCGCACTTGCCCGGCACGGGCCGGCGCAGGTCAACCTCCAGTTCGCACCGCCGCTGGTGCCGGACCGGTGGCCGCTCGACCTCGGTGACGTTGCCGCCCCGCCGGCTGCCCAGTCCGGGCACTGGGCGGCCGGGGAGCCGGCCGGGGAGCCGGCCGGTGGGGCGCCGGGCGAGCCGGAGCTGCTCTCCCCGGAGCCGCCCACCGTGCTGGTGGCCGGCGACGACGCCGGGCCACCGGCGCGGCTGCTCGCCCAGCGGGCCGACTGGCCGCTGCTGGCCGAGCCGACGTCCGGCGCCCGCACCGGCACCCATGCGCTGCGCACCTACCGGCTGCTGCTCGAGACGGCCCTGGCCGACCGCATCGAGCGGGTGGTCGTAGCCGGCCACCCCACGCTGTCCCGCCCGGTGACGGCGCTGATCTCGCGTCCCGACCTGGAGGTCATCTCGGTCCGCGGCCGTGGCGGCTACTGGACCGATCCCGGCCGGGTGGCCCGGCACCTCGACGTACTCCCCGAGGTCGCCGGCCCCGGCTCGGCGGCGTGGATGGCGTCCTGGCGGGCGGCGGACGTCCGGCTCGGGAGGGCCGTCGACGAGCTGGTGTCCGCCGATCCCGAACTCGCTCCGTACCAAGTGGCCGCGGCGATCGCCGGAGCTGTCCCACCCGGCGGGCTCCTGGTGGTCGGGTCGTCGCAGCCGGTCCGCGACCTCGACGTCATGGCCCCGCCCTACCCGGCCCGCGAGCGCCGCCTCGTTATCGGCAACCGCGGTCTGGCCGGCATCGACGGCACGGTGTCGACGGCAGTCGGCGCGGCCCTCGGCCGGCCGTCGCTGCCGGCGCTCGCGTACGTCGGCGACCTGACCTTCCTGCACGACGCAACGGCGCTGTTCGTCGGGCCGCGGGAGCCTCGGCCGGCCCTGACCATCGTGGTGGCCAACGACGACGGCGGCGCGATCTTCGAGAGCCTAGAGCCGGGGGAGCCGAGGTTCGGCCCCGCGTTCGAGCGGGTCTTCGGCACCCCGCACTCCGTCGATATCGAGGCGCTCTGCGCGGCCAGCCACACGCCGTACCAGCAGGCGGCGGCGGCCGACCTCCCGAAGGTGCTCGCGGAGAGGGCGGCCGGCATCCGGGTCGTGGAGGTGCCGCTGTCCCGCAACGCGCGAAGTCAGACCGAGCATTGCCTGCGCGACCTGGCCGAGCAGGTCGCCGCTGCAGCGGGTTGACGAGGTTCGGCAAGCCCTCCTCAGCAAGTTCGATCAAGCGCGGTGTGCCGGCTCGATGGCAGGGTGGTGGCCATGACCAGCACCGGCGCCGACACGTTCGTACGGTTCGTGGACTCGCTGGCGACCAACCTGGATGACCACGAGGCCCGCGGCGAGGAGCTGGCCGCCCGCATGTACCTGTCGCGGTTCCACTTCGACCGCGTGGTCAGCGCGGTGGCCGGCGAGACGCCGGCGCGGTTCCGCCGCCGGGTGCTGCTCGAGCGTGCGGCGTACCGGCTGGTGACGAGTGGCAACGGCGTGCTCGACGTCGCGGTCGAGGCCGGCTACTCCTCCAATGAGGCGTTCACCCGGGCGTTCCAGCGCGCGTACGGCGAGGCGCCTTCCGTGTGGCGGAACAGTCCGACCCAGATCCAGCTTGCGACGCCGAACGGCGTGCATTTCCAACCGCCGGGCAGCCTGCGGCTGCCGGCCCGAACGAAGGTGACCCCGATGGAGCTCCTGACCAGGATGGTCGAACACCACGTCTGGCTGATCGGCCAGATGATCGAGCGTGCCGGGCGACTGAGGGACGAGCAGCTCGATGCCCAGATCGACGTGTCGGTCGACGAGGACCGCCAGTCGCTGCGCCGACTGCTGTCCCGGCTGGTCGGACAGATGGACATGTGGAACTGCGCGATGGCCAACCGTCCCTATGACTGGTCGCTGGAGGAGCACGAGGCGATCCCGGCGATGCGGGCTCGGCTCGGGACAGTCGGTCCGGCCTTCCTCGCCGAGGTGCGCCAGGTCGTCGCCGACGGCCGCCTAGACGACACCTTCGTGGACGCCCTCTGCGAGCCCGCCGAGGTCTTCACGTACGGCGGGATGGTCGCCCACGTGCTCACCTTCGCCGCCCACAACCGCACGCTCGTCGTACTCGCTCTAAAGCAAGCGGGCATCACCGACCTCGGCTGGGGTGACCCCATGAAGTGGGTGGCCCAGCCGGCTTAGCTCCGACTTGTCAGAAGCCCGGCACGCTATAGCGTGTCCGGCTTCTGACAAGTCGGTAGGGTCGGGGCCCATGACGATGGATGCGTACATCCGGTACCCCCACATCCGCGACGAGCAGATCGTGTTCGTCGCCGACGACGACATCTGGCTGGTCGAGCCGGCGGGCGGCCGGGCTTACCGGGTGACCTCCGACCATTTGCCGGCCCGGTCGCCGCGGCTGTCCCCGGACGGCACCCGAGTCGCCTGGACGGCCACCCGCGACGGCGCGGCGGAGGTGTACGTCGCCGGGCTCGACGGTGCAGACACCACCCGGTTGACGTTCTGGGGGACCCTGTCGACCGGGGTCCGCGGCTGGTTGGCCGACGAGGAGGTGCTGGCCGTCAGCAGTGTCGGCGAAGGCGGGCGGGAGCGGTTGTTCGCGTACGCCGTCCCCCTCGACGGAACCCCTGCCCGCCGGCTCCCGTACGGGTGGGCCCACGACCTCGCGCTGGGTCCCGACGGCGGCGTCCTGCTGTCGACGCTCGGCGGGGCAGCCGAGCCTGCCTGGTGGAAGCATTATCGCGGTGGCACCGCGAGCCAGCTCTGGCTCGACCTGACCGGGGGCGGCGAGTTCCGCCGGATCTTCGCCGACCTCCCGTCGAGCTTGGCGAGCCCGGTCTGGGCGGTCGGCGACGACGGTCGCGCCCGGATCGGCTTCGTCTCCGACCACGAGGGCCGCGGTCAGCTCTACAGTGCGGTGGTCGGCCGGCGCGCGCCCACGAGCGCCCGGCTCGCCCGGCACACCGACGGCACCTACTACGCGCGGCACGCCACCAGCGACGGGCGCCAGGTCGTCTACGCGGCCGGCGGCTCGCTGTTCCTGCTCGAATCGCTCGACGCCGGGGTCGAGCCCCGCGAGGTCGAGGTCCGGCTCGGCGGTCCGCGCTGGTCGCGTCGCACCCAGGTCGTCAGCGGCGGTCGTGCCGTCGGCCACGTCAGCCCGGACTGGACCGGTCGCGCCTCGGCGGTCGAGGCCCGGGGAACCGTGGCCTGGCTGACCCACCGCGACGGGCCGGTCCGTTCGCTGGCAGATGGCTCCGACGTACGGCGGCGACTTCCGACCGTGCTCGGCGGCGGCTCCCGAGTCGCCTGGGTGACCGACGAGCACGGCGACGACGCCATCGAGGTCGTCGACACCGAGAACCTCGGCGCCGCACGACAGCTCCTGGTCGCCGCCGGGAGGGCCGGGCGGGTGCTCGAGCTCGCCGCCTCTCCGGACGGCCGCCGGCTCGCCATCGCCACCCACGACGGCCGGCTGCTGCTCGCGCCCGTCCCCGAGGGCCAGGTGACCCGGTCGGCTCGGCTGCGGGAGGTCGACCGCACCGACAACGGCGACCTGCAGGGGCTCGCCTTCTCACCGGACTCCCGCTGGCTGGCCTGGTCCGCGCCGGCGGAGAGCTCCCCGCTGCGGCACATCAAGGCGACCGACCTCGGTGGCCGGGGCGGCATCGTGGACGTGACGCCGGGGCGGTTCATCGACACCGACCCCTGCTTCACCCGCGACGGCCGCTTCATCGCGCTGCTCTCGCACCGCAGTTTCGACCCGGTCTACGACGCCCTGACGTTCGACCTGTCGTTCCCCGGCGGCTGCCGCCCGCATCTCGTGGCGCTGGCGGCCGACACCCGGTCGCCCTTCGACGCGCAGGTGGGGGGCCGACCGTGGGAGGCCCCGCCGCAGCCGGCGCCTGCCGACGGCGGTGGCGGCCAGGCGACCCCGGCCGCGGACAACGCGGAGGCGAGCGAGGCGGCGAGAGGCGCGGCTGCTCCCGCCCGGCCCGGCTCCGGGGCTACCGGCCCGGGCTCGCCGCCTGCCACCACGGTCGACGTCGCCGGGCTCGACCAGCGCCTCATCCCGGTGCCCGTGCCCGCCGGCCGCTACTCGGCCCTGCAGGCCGTCGATGGAGGGCTGGTCTGGCTGCGCGAGCCGCTCCGCGGCGAGACCGGCGACGACCGTGCCCGGCTCACCGACGAGCCGGAGCGGCCGAGCCTGCAGCACCTCGACCTCAAGACCGGCGTCGTGCAGGCCCTGGCCGACGCGGTCGACTCTGCCCACGTCACCGGGGACGGCAAGCGGCTGGTGGTCCGAGACCATGACAGCCTGCGCGTCGTACCGGCCAACCGCAAGGTCGAGCAGGCGCCCGGCCAGCCGCCGAACCCCGACGTCGCCGAGGTGGATCTCGGGCGCCTGCGCGTGACGGTACGGCCGCTCGCGGAGTGGCACCAGATGTACGACGAGGCGTGGCGGCTGATGCGCGACCACTTCTGGCGGCCGGACATGGGTGGGGTCGACTGGCCGGCGATTCGTGAGCGCTACGGCGCCCTGCTCGACCGCCTCGGCTCGCGTGACGACCTAGTGGACCTCATCTGGGAGATGCACGGGGAGCTGGGCTCGTCGCACGCGTACTGCTTTGCGCCGCCGGAGCCACCCGACGCCAGCCGGCGCCAGGGCCTCCTCGGCGCCGACCTCGAGGCCGACGGCGACGCCTGGGTGGTCTCCCGGGTGGTGCCCGGTGAGGCCTCCGACCCGAACGCGCGCTCCCCGCTTGCCGCCCCCGGGGTGGGCGTCACCGCGGGCGACCGGCTGGTCGCCGTCGACGGCCGGCCGGTGTCGGCGGGCGTCAGCCCGTCCGCGCTGCTCGTCGGCGCGGCCGGCAAGCCGGTCGAGCTGGTGGTTGCCCCGAAGGGCGGCGGGCCGCAGCGCCGGGTCGTCGTCGTACCGCTCGCCGGCGAGGACCAGCTGCGCTACCAGGATTGGGTCCGCGACCGCCGAGAGTACGTGCACGAACGCACCGCCGGGCGGGTCGGCTACCTCCACGTGCCGGACATGATGTTCGGTGGCTGGGCGCAGCTGCACCGCGACCTCACCGCGGAGGTGGGTCGGGACGGCCTGGTCGTGGACGTGCGCGGCAACCGGGGCGGCTTCATCTCGCAGCTCGTCGTCGAGAAGCTGCTGCGCACGATCATCGGCTGGGACCTCGTCCGCGGCTACCACCCGGACTCCTACCCGCGGAACGCCCGGCGCGGCCCGA
Organism: Nocardioidaceae bacterium; assembly: GCA_035692425.1. GTDB lineage: Bacteria > Actinomycetota > Actinomycetes > Propionibacteriales > Nocardioidaceae > DASSHZ01. The sequence continues at coordinate 78,241 of DASSHZ010000015.1, read as the reverse complement.
TGGTTGCGGTCGCCGACATGTACGCCGGCTCCGACGGCGACATCGTCACGGCGGCGATCCGCACCCACGGGCTGGGGCCGGTGATCGGCACCCGCACCTGGGGCGGGGTCATCGGCATCGACGGCCGTTACTCGCTCGTCGACGGGACGATGGTGACCCAGCCGCGGTACGCCTTCTGGTTCGAGAAGTTCGGCTGGGGCGTGGAGAACTACGGGGTCGACCCCGACATCGAAGTGGTGGCAACCCCGCAGGACCAGACCGCCCGGCGCGACGTCCAACTCGACCGGGCCCTGCAGGAGCTCGAGCGACTGATGCGCCGTACGCCCCCCAAGCTGCCGCCGGAGATCCCGCCGCTTCGGTAATGCCGTCCGGAGACCGCAGTGGCGCGGGGGTCCGTAAGTGGTCACGGACAACCGAGCAGCCGCCGCCGGAGCGTTGCTGCTGACCTCTTGTTGCACCGGACCGCGGCCGCCGGCTGCGAGATAGCCTGGGTGGTGGTTGCCTGGGGGCGGCCCACGGGGGCGACCGCCGTCGAGTTGCTCGGGAGTCATGGTGGGGCTCCGCCCGGCACTGCTCGGGTACTCGGCCGTGCTGCTCGCCGCGGTGTCGGCCTGCAGCGGCCTGCCCGCGCGACCCCTCCCTGGCCCGGCCGCCGTCCCGGGCCGCAGCCCCGCTGCCGCGGCGGCCAAGCCGGTGGTCCGGTCCGTCAGGCCCGGCCTGCCCTCCGCGCGTTGTCCGAGTCCGGCGGCCGGTCTCGGGGTATCGGCCGGGTGCCTGCAGCCGTTACCGGTCGGAGGCCGGATCCGGGTCGGCCAGTCCGCCGGGCAGCCCGCCGAGCCGCCCCACGGTGCCCCCGGCCCGGCGAGCCAGCGCGGCCTCCGGGGCAGCAACGGCTGGCGCACCGGCGACGTGGCGAGGCAGGGTCAGGTCGAGGGCTACCCCGACCCCGAGTCGGTGCCCCCGGGTCGGCCGATCCGGCTCTACCTGTCGGCCCGGGCCAAGCGGGTGACCGTGGTCGTCTACCGGATGGGCGACTACCGAGGCGGCTGGGGCCACCGGGTCTACCTTCGCAAGGGCGTCCGCACCCTGCCGCAGCCACCGGCCCAGCTCATCGCGAGCACCCGGACCGTCGTTGCTCCGTGGCGGCCGACGCTCACCGTGCCGACGACGGGCTGGGTTCCCGGCGCCTACCTGGCCAAGGTGATCACGCCATCGGGGCTGCACACGTCGATTCCGCTCGTCGTCCGGTCGACGTCGGTTCGGGGCCGGGTGGTGCTCCTTGCGGCAACGCAGACCTGGGAGGCCTACAACAACTGGGGCGGCTACAGCCTCTACGCCGGCCCACTGGGGTACGGCGATCGCTCCTACGAGGTGTCATTCGACCGGCCCAACCCGGACGCCGGTGGTGGCGACGGCCGCTGGGCGTACGACATGCCAGCAATGGTGCAGCTCGCCGAGTCGCTGCCAATCAAGCTGGCCTACCTCGCCGACACCGACGTGCAGCGATATCCGCACATCCTCGCCGGGGCGACCGCGGTGATCGTGACCGCGCATGCGGAGTACCTGAGTGCCGTCGAGCGGGCCAGGCTGGCCGCCGCCCGGAACCGCGGGACCAACATCTTCTGGGCCAGCGCGAACAGCGACTTCTGGCGGGTTCGGCTCCATCCGGGGGTCAACGGCACGGGCCCGGACCGGCTCATGGTCGGCTACAAGGACGCGGCCCTCGACCCGCAGGCGGCGGCCGACCCGCGGGGGGCCACCGACGAGTTCCGCAACCCGCCGGACGCCGACCCCGAACAGGCGATCACCGGGGCCCGGTTCGAGTGCTACCCGGTGGATGCGGCGTACGTGGTGTCGGATCCCTCCTGGTGGGGCTACCGGGGCACCGGTGCCCGGCTGGGCTCGACGTACCCGCTCGTCGTCGGGGACGAGGCGGACCGGGCCGTGCCCGGCCCGTGGACGCCGGATCCGCTGGAGATCCTGTCGTACTCGCCCTTCAACTGCGAGGGGGTGCCTGACCACTCGACCGCCACCTACTACACGACCCCGTCCGGAGCCGGTGTCATCGACACCGCCACCGAGCGGTGGACCTGCGACCTATCGCCAATCTGCCGAGACCCGGTGGTTCCCGCGGTCAGCCGCAGGTTCGTCCGCCAGGTCACGACGAACGTTCTCCTGCAGTTCGCGAAGGGCCCGGTCGGGCTGCGCTACCCCGCCCGGAACACGATCGGCGACTATCCGCTCGACACGGGCTTCCCCGGCACCGGTGGCTCGGAGCCCTGACCCCGCGATGGGGGGGCCGGGGACGGGAGCGGGTGCTCCGGCGACCCGTCGGCGACCGGATACCGACACGCCCGAGCCTTGAGTACGCCGGCCCAGCGCGCAAGGGTGGGGGTTTCGGTGATCGCACCAGGACGGAGACGAAATGTTGACGCTGACCGACGACGCCATCGACGTGGTCAAGACCCTGACCGAGCAGGCCGGCGAGCCGGCCGAGGCCGGGCTGCGCATCAGTCAGCAGCCGCGCGAGGCAGACGGCACCGAGCCGTCGCTGGCTCTTGCCCCGGCCGAGCACCCACACCCCGGTGACCAGGTGGTCGAGGCTGGTGGAGCGAGGCTGTTCCTCGACTCGCCGGCGGCTGCCGCGCTGGACGAGCAGACGCTGGACGCCGCGGTGGACGAGGCCGGCCGGGTGTCCTTTGCGGTAGCCCCGCAGGCTGGCTAGCCCGTTTGTCCAGGGCTAGGCCTGGCCCTGGCCTGCCGGCCCAGCGCCGGTGACCCGAGGCCGTGGTCAGGGTGCCAGTGCATCACGCACTGGGACGAACTTGGCTGCCGCCTCGGCGAGCTCGGCGGCCGGGTCGGAGTCGGCGACGATGCCACAGCCGGCGAAGAGGCGGACCCGGGCGCCGTCGTACTCCGCCGACCGCAGCGCCAGGCCCCACTCGCCGTCGCCGGATGCGTTCATCCAACCCACCGGGCCGGCGTACCGACCGCGCCCCATCCCCTCGATCTCCGCGATAAGGGCTACCGCGGCGGAGGTGGGTGTGCCGCCCACGGCGGCGCTCGGATGCAGGTCGGCGGCCAGCTCGAGCGAGGTGGCGTCGCCGGTCAGCACCCCGGTGACGTCGGTGGCCAGGTGCATGACGTTGGGCAGGTGCAGCACGAAAGGCGCGTCCGGGACGTTCATGCTGTGGCAGTGCACGGCCAAGGCCTGCGCGACCGACCGGACGGCGAACTCGTGCTCCTCCAGGTCCTTCGACGACCGGGCGAGCGTCGCGGCCAACGTGAGGTCGTGGGCGTCGTCGCCAGTACGGCGGATCGTGCCGGCGAGCACTCGGCTGGTCACCAGGCCCAGCTCCCGCCGGACGAGCATCTCCGGGGTGGCCCCGAACAGGCCGTCGATGTGGAACGTCCAGCAGGCCGGGTAACGGTCCGCCAACCGCGTCAGCGGTGCTCTCACGTCAAGGGGCGCCGCCAGCTCGGCGACCAGGTCCCTGGCCAGCACGACCTTCTCCAGCCGGCCGGCCCGGATGCGTCCGACCGCGGTGGCGACGACCGACTCCCAGGCCGCGCCGCTCATCGCGCCGTCGCTGAACACGGTCCCGGTCGGTGGCTCCGGCGGTGTCGCAGAGCGCAGCGTCGGGGCCGGCGACAGGGCGCCGGCGGCTACCACCGTGAGCCAGCAGGTGCCGTCGCGGCGACCCACCACGACTCGCGGTACGACGAGAACCGACTCGCCGGGCTGGTCGGCGTACGCGAAGGACCCGAAGCACACCAGCCCCGTCCCCGGCAGTGACACCTCGTCGCGGACCACGCTCCGACGCACGAAGTCGTGCCACCAGCGCTGCGCCGCGGCGAAGCGGTCTGCGCCCGCCGGTCGGACCTCGGCCGCCACCCCCCACGCGACCATGCCGTCGCCGCGGTGCAGCCAGCACACCGGGGCCTCGGCCGGCAGCAGGGCCAGCAGCGGGCCGGGATCGGGGATGCGGACCGTCCGTACGACGAGGGGCACGTCTCCGGGCAGCTCGTCGGGCCGGGTCGAGCCGGCCGCCCCGGCAATGGGGGACGTCACAGCTATCGACCCTATCCGGGTCGGCTCACGATCGGCGGACGCCTGCCCCGCGGACTCCCCGAAGCGCCGCCGGGCCGACCGGGCAGACTACGGGACATGACCTCTGCTGCCGGGCCGAAGAGCACGCGGGCCGGGCTGGACAAGGAGCCGCGGGCGGTGGCCGCCATGTTCGACGGGGTCGCCGAGCGGTACGACCTGACCAACGACGTGCTCTCTATGGGGCAGGACCGGCGATGGCGCCGGGCGGTGGTGACGGCCATCCGCCCGTCCCCTGGCGAGCTGGTGCTGGACCTGGCGGCAGGCACCGGGACGAGCAGCGTGCCGATCGCGCTCACCGGCGCCACGGTGGTGCCGTGCGACTTCTCCCTTGGGATGCTTCGGGTCGGCAAGCGCGAGCGGCCGCGGCTGCCCTTCTGCGCAGCCGAGGCAACCCGGCTTCCGTTCGCACCGGCGTCCTTCGACGCGGTCACCGTCTCATTCGGCCTGCGAAACATGGCGGACCTGACGGCCGCCCTGACCGAGCTGCACCGGGTCACCGCGCCGGGCGGTCGGCTCGTGGTCTGCGAGTTCAGCCAGCCCGCCCTGGCCCCGCTCCGGCGGGTGTATGTCGAGTACCTGATGTCGGCGCTGCCGCGCATCGCTCGGGCGGTCAGCTCGAACCCGGACTCCTATGTCTACCTCGCGGAGTCGATCCGGGCCTGGCCGGACCAGCGAGAGCTCGCCCGGATCATCGGGGCCGCCGGCTGGCGAAACGTCGAGTTCCGCAACCTATCCGGGGGGATCGTGGCCCTGCACCGTGCCGTTGCCTGACCGGCCGGTGGCCGGCGAGAACGGTCACGAAGGTTGGATGACCGACTCTCTCGCGTCGCTTGGGCCCACGCGGACGTGCGCCCGCGGAGCCCGGCGCTCTAGACTAGGATCGTTCGCTCGTGAACCGATTCACTAACCGCGCCGCCAGCGCCGCCCGGGCGACCGGCGACACCGAGGACCCGCCGCGATGACGTTGCCCGCAGCAGACAGGCAGGCCGACGTGATCGTCGTCGGCGCCGGCCCCGCGGGCGCGACCACCGCCGGCTACCTGGCCCGGGCCGGGGTCGACGTACTCCTGCTGGAGAAGGCGCGGTTTCCGCGGGAAAAGGTCTGCGGCGACGGGCTCACTCCGCGCGCGGTGCGCCAGCTGGCCGCTCTCGGCATCGACTTCGACGGGGCGGGGTGGATCCGCAACCAGGGGCTGCGCATCATCGGTGGCCGGCATCGGCTGCACATGCCGTGGCCGGACCTGAGCGACTACCCGGGGTACGGCCTGGTACGTACCCGGCTCGACTTCGACGAGACCCTCGCGCGCCACGCCCAGAAGCTCGGTGCCAGGCTCCGCGAGGGCACGGCCGTGACGGGCCCGGTGCTCGACGAGTCGAGTGGGCGGATCGTGGGGGTCACCGCCCGCCCGGTGGATGCGGCCGGCCATCGTGCCAGTGCGGACATCACGCTGCTGGCACCGCTGGTGGTGGCTGCGGACGGGAACTCGACGCGCCTGAGCCTGGCCATGGGTCTGCACAAGCGCCCCGGCCGGCCGATGGGAGTCGCGGTCCGTACCTACTATCAGAGCCCCCGCCATGACGACGACTGGCTGGAGTCGTGGCTGGAGCTGTGGGACGGCACGCCCGGGGACGGGAGCCTCCTGCCCGGCTACGGGTGGGTGTTCGGCGTCGGCGACGGTACCTGCAACGTCGGGCTGGGAATCCTCAACACCTCGTCCTCGTTCGGCAAGGTCAACTACCGCGACCTCCTCAACCGGTGGCTCGACCACACACCGGAGGAGTGGGCCTTCCGCGAGCCGTCCCGGGTCGCGCCCGTCCACGGGGCGGCGCTGCCTATGGGCTTCAACCGCAAGCCGCACTACGGGCGGGGCATGCTGCTCGTCGGCGACGCCGGCGGCATGGTCAACCCGTTCAACGGCGAGGGCATCGCCTACGCGATGGAGTCCGGCGCGCTGGCCGCGGAAGTCGTCACCCAGGCACTGAGCCGGTCCTCGGCGGCCCGCGAGCGGACCCTCGAGGCCTATCCCCGCACCCTCGCCGCGCGGTACGGCGGCTACTACACCCTCGGCCGCCTGTTCGTGACCGCGATCGGTCACCCGAAGGTGATGCAGCTCGCCGTACGCCGCGGGATGCGCCACGACACGCTGATGCGCTTCATGCTCAAGCTGCTCGCGAACCTTACCGATCACAAGGGTGGCGACGCCATGGACCGCCTTATCAACGCACTCTCGAAGGTGGCCCCGGCGGCATGAGGGTGGCGTTCGGGCACCAGGGCGGCAGTCCTAGGATGGCCGACGGTCGCACCCGTGCGGCCCCGGCCGCGCTGGGAGTCGCACGGAGGCGCATGACGGACGCAGCAAGCGGAGGGAGTGGGACGGCGTGACGGCCTACATACCGATCCTCGCCACCGGCCTGCTGGCGCTGCTGTTCACGATGTTCTCGATAGTGGTCAGCTTCCTGGTCGGCCCCAAGCGCTACAACCGCGCGAAGCTCGACTCCTACGAGTGCGGCATCCAGCCGACGCCGCAACCGGTCGGCGGCGGCAAGTTCCCGGTGAAGTACTACATCACCGCCATGCTCTTCATCGTCTTCGACATCGAGATCGTCTTCTTGTTCCCCTGGGCCGTCTACTTCGACCAGATGCGTCTGTTCGGGCTGATCGAGATGGTCCTGTTCATCGCTACCTTGTTCGCGGTCTACGCCTACGTGTGGCGCCGCGGCGGCCTCGAGTGGGACTGACGGGAGGCAGCGGCGATGGGACTTGAGGAGAAGCTCCCTTCCGGGGTGCTGCTCACCACCGTCGAGGGGCTGGTGGGCTACATGCGCAAGGCCTCGCTGTGGCCGGCGACCTTCGGTCTCGCCTGCTGCGCCATCGAGATGATGACCTCCGGTGCCCCCCGCTACGACCTGGCCCGGTTCGGTATGGAGGTGTTCCGGCCGTCCCCGCGCCAGGCCGACCTCATGATCGTCGCCGGCCGGGTGAGCCAGAAGATGGCCCCCGTGCTCCGTCAGATCTACGACCAGATGGCGGCACCCAAGTGGGTGTTGTCGATGGGCGTATGCGCGAGCAGCGGCGGAATGTTCAACAACTACGCCATCGTGCAGGGCGTCGACCACATCGTGCCGGTCGACATGTACCTTCCCGGTTGCCCGCCGCGACCGGAGATGCTCATCGACTCGATTCTGAAGCTGCACGCCAAGATCCAGCACTCCAAGCTCGGTCCGGACCGGCGCGCCGAGATCGCCGAGCGGGAGGAGGCCGCACTGACCGCGGCTCCGAGCGCCGAGCTCAAGGGACTGCTCCGGTGACCGACCAGACGCCGCCAGCCGAGCGCCCCGAGCCACCGGAGAAGCCCGCGGGGGAGCGGTCGCTGGAGGACAAGCCGCAGGCAGAGCGCACTGTCGCGGACAAGTCGCTGCGGCCCGACGACCTGATCGTGAGCGAGGACCCGGGCGCGCTGCCTCTGCACCAGCACCTGGAGGTGGTCGACACCCGGCGCGGGATGTTCGGGATCGAGGACACTCCCGACACGTCCGGATACGGCGGTCTGGTCCGCCAGGTGGCTATCCCCGGCACCACCGAGCGCCCGTACGGCGGCTGGTTCGACGAGGTCGCCGACCGCCTCGACGAGGCGCTCGGCCAGGCCGGCACGCCCGATGCCGTCCCCACCGTGCTCGTGCATCGAGATGAGATCACGTTCCACGTACGCCGCGAGCACCTGCTGGCCGTGATGCGCGTCCTGCGGGACGATCCCGCGCTGCGCTTCGAGTTCTGCAGCGGCGTGAGCGGAGTGCACTACCCGAACGAGAAGGGCGCGGAGCTGCACGCGGCCTACCACCTGCTGTCGATGACCCACAACCGGCGAATCCGGGTCGAGGTCACCTGCCCCGACGACGACCCGCACATCCCTTCGGTGGTCAGCGTCTACCCGACGAACGACTGGCACGAGCGGGAGACGTACGACTTCTACGGGATCGTCTTCGACGGGCATCCAGCCTTAACGCGCATCGAGATGCCCGACGACTGGCCTGGGCACCCGATGCGGAAGGACTACCCGCTGGGCGGGATCCCGGTCGAGTACAAGGGCGCGACGATTCCGCCACCCGATGAGCGGAGGGCCTACAACTGATGAGCGGAACCCGACCGGCCGACCCGTACGCCGGGGCGTACGACACCACCGGCGGCAAGGTCTTCACGGTGACCGGGCAGGACTGGGACTCCGTGGTGGCGGGCATCGACCTAGATGCCGACGAGCGAGTCGTGGTGAACATGGGTCCCCAGCACCCGTCGACGCACGGAGTGCTGCGGCTGATCCTCGAGCTCGACGGCGAGACGGTCACCGAGTGCCGGTGCGGAATCGGGTACCTGCACACCGGCATCGAGAAGAACATGGAGTACCGCACCTGGACCCAGGGCGTCACGTTCTGCACGCGTGCGGACTACCTCGCCCCGCTGTTCAACGAGGCCGTGTTCTGCATGGGGGTCGAGCGGCTGCTCGACATCGAGCCCGACATCCCCGAGAAGGCGCAGGTCATGCGCGTCCTCCTGATGGAGATCAACCGGATCTCCTCGCACCTGGTGGCGATAGCCACCGGTGGCATGGAGATCGGGGCGCTGACGGTGATGACGATCGGGTTCCGCGAGCGCGAGCTCTGCCTCGATCTGTTCGAGCTGATCACCGGGCTCCGGATGAACCACGAGTTCATCCGGCCGGGCGGCGTATCCCAGGACCTCCCGCCGGGGGCCCTGGAGAAGATCAACGAGTTCATCGGCCTGATGACGAGGCGGCTGCCCGAGTACCGCGACCTGTGCAACGAGAACCCGATCTTCAAGGCGCGGCTGTGCGACGTGGGGTACCTCGATCTCGCCGGCTGCCTGGCGCTGGGGGCATCCGGCCCCGTCTTGCGCGCCACGGGCTACGACTGGGACATCCGCCGGAAGCAGCCGTACTGGGGCTATGAGACCTACGACTTCGACGTGGTCACCTGGGACACCTGCGACGCCTACGGCCGGTTCCGGATCCGGCTGGCCGAGATGTACGAGTCGCTGCGCATCATCGAGCAGTGCGCGGCCCGGCTCCAGGACCTCGAGGGCGCGCCGGTCATGGTGGCCGACAAGAAGATCGGCTGGCCGGCACAGCTGGCGGTGGGATCGGATGGCCTGGGCAACTCGCTGGACCACATCCGCCACATCATGTCCGAGTCGATGGAGGCCCTGATCCACCACTTCAAGATCGTCACCGAGGGCTTCCGGGTACCGACCGGGCAGGCGTACGCCGTGGTGGAGTCGCCGCGGGGCGAGCTCGGCTGCCATGTCGTCTCCGACGGGGGCACCAGGCCCTACCGGGCGCACTTCCGGGACCCGTCGTTCGCCAACCTGCAGAGCGCCCCGGCCATGTGCGAGGGCGGCCTGGTGGCGGACGTGATCGTCTCGGTTGCCAGCATCGACCCCGTCATGGGCGGGGTCGACCGATGAGGCAGCTCAACGACCCGAAGGTCCCGAACTTCGGTGTCGACACTGGAGCCGGCCTACCGGCGGAGACCGTCGCCGAGCTGCACGAGATCGTCGCCCGGTACCCGCAGCCGCGGTCGGCCCTGCTGCCAATGCTGCACCTGACGCAGAGCATCGAGGGGTGCGTCACCCCGACGGCGATCGAGACGGTCGCCGGCATTCTCGGGCTGGAGACTGCCGAGGTCACCGCGGTGGCGACGTTCTACACGATGTTCAAGCGCCAAGTCGTGGGTGACTATCACGTGGGAGTCTGCACCAACACCCTCTGCGCCGTCATGGGCGGAGACCTCATCTTCGAGCGGCTGAAGAACCATCTCGGGGTCGAGAACGACGAGACCACGCCGGACGGCAAGTTCACCCTTGAGCACATCGAGTGCAACGCGGCCTGCGACTATGCGCCGGTGGTGATGGTGAACTGGGAGTTCTTCGACAACCAGACCCCCGACTCCGCCGTCCAGCTCCTCGAGGACCTGCGAGTCGGCAAGCAGGTGCAGTCGACCCGCGGCGCACACATCTGCCGCTGGCGGCAGGCCGAGCGAGTCCTCGCCGGGTTCCCCGACGGCCTTGTCGACGAGGGCCCCGCCGCTGGTCCGGCGACGCTGGTCGGCCTTGAGCTCGCCCGGGAGCGTGGCTGGGCTGCCCCGGCGCCGGCCCGGCCGCCGACGAGTTCGGGACCGCGATCCCCGTCGCGCGCTCGGAAGGAGCCGGCCGCGGACGGACAAGATGCCGCCGAGGCAGCAGGCCCCAAGCGGCCGGCCCGCCGCTCCACCAATAGGATCGCGGAGGCGCTGCAGGACGGCGAGACAGACGCCACCGGCGGAAAGCGTCCGCGTCGGCCGTCGAAGCGCCGTACCGGAGGCGACGAGGAGGCAGGTGAGTGACCGACACCCTGACCCCCGTCCTGTCGGTCAACTTCGACCAGGAGCGGGCCTGGACCCTGGCTGCCTACGAGGCACAGGACGGGTACTCCGCGCTCCGCAAGGCGCTGCAGCAACAGCCGGCTGACATCATCTCGGCGGTGAAGGACTCCGGTCTGCGGGGGCGGGGCGGAGCCGGCTTCCCGACCGGAATGAAATGGGGCTTCCTACCCCCGCCATCGGACAAGCCGCGTTACCTGGTGGTGAATGCCGACGAGTCGGAACCGGGCACCTGCAAGGACATCCCGCTGATGCTGGCCAGCCCGCACACGCTGGTCGAGGGGGTCATCATCTCGGCGTACGCGATCGGCGCCAACCATGCCTTCATCTACTGCCGGGGTGAGGTCCTGCACGTGGTACGCCGGCTGCAGCGGGCGGTGGAGGAGGCGTACCGGGCCGGGCACCTGGGCCGGGACATCCACGGCTCGGGGTTCGACCTGGACGTGATCGTCCACGCGGGCGCCGGCGCCTATATCTGCGGCGAGGAGACGGCGCTGCTGGACTCGCTGGAGGGCCTGCGCGGCCAGCCGCGGCTGCGCCCGCCGTTCCCGGCGGTTGCGGGCCTGTACGCCTGCCCGACCGTTGTCAACAACGTGGAGTCGATCTCTTCGGTGCCCTCGATCATCGGCTACGGCGCCGACTGGTTCTCCTCGATGGGCACCGAGAAGAGCAAGGGCATGGGGTTCTTCTCCCTGTCCGGCCACGTGGCACGTCCCGGACAGTACGAGGCCCCGCTCGGAGTGACACTGCGGGAGCTGCTCGAGCTCGCGGGCGGTGTCCGCGAAGGCCACGAGCTCAAGTTCTGGACGCCGGGGGGCTCTTCCACCCCGCTGCTTACGGCCGAGCACCTCGACATCCCGCTGGACTTCGAGTCGGTCGCCGCCGCGAAGTCGATGCTCGGCACCCGAGCCCTGCAGATCTTCGACGAGACCACCTGCGTGGTACGGGCAGTGCTGAGGTGGACCGAGTTCTACAAGCACGAGTCCTGCGGGAAGTGCACCCCGTGCCGGGAGGGCACCTGGTGGATGCAGCTCATCCTCGACCGGATCGAGCGCGGTGCCGGCACCGAGGAGGACCTGGACACACTCATCGACCAGTGCGACAACATCCTTGGGCGGGCGTTCTGTGCACTCGGCGACGGAGCCACCTCGCCCATCACGTCCTCCATCGACTACTTCCGCGACGAGTACCTGGCGCACATCACCGAGCGCGGCTGCCCGTTCGACCCGGCCGCGTCCGCGTTGTTCGAGACGGCAGCCGAGGGGGCGTCGGCATGACCGCGGAGACCGACACCGGCCGCGAGGTCGTCAGGACCGTCACGCTGACCATCGACGGCGTGCCGGCGACCGTACCCGAGGGCACCCTGGTGATCCGTGCCGCCGAGATGATAGGCATCCAGATCCCGCGATTCTGCGACCACCCGCTGCTCGACCCGATCGGCGCCTGCCGGCAGTGCCTGGTCGAGATTCCCGACGCCGGCAACGGGCGGCCGATGCCCAAGCCGCAGGCATCGTGCACGATCCCGGTCACCGAGGGCATGGTCGTGCGCACCCAGCACTCCTCGCCGGTTGCCGACAAGGCGCAACAGGGCCAGATGGAGTTCCTGCTCATCAACCACCCGCTCGACTGCCCGATGTGCGACAAGGGTGGCGAGTGCCCGCTGCAGAACCAGGCCATGTCCAACGGCCGCGGGGAGACCCGGTACCGCGAGCCCAAGCGCACCTACCTGAAGCCGCTGGCGATCTCGTCCGAGGTGCTGCTGGACCGCGAGCGGTGCATCCTCTGCACCCGCTGCACCCGCTTCAGCGAGCAGATCCCCGGCGACCCGTTCATCACGATGAACGAGCGGGGCTACCTCCAGCAGGTGGCGGTGTACCAGCGCAAGCCGTTCGACAGCTACTTCTCCGGCAACACCATCCAGATCTGCCCGGTCGGGGCGCTCACCTCGACCACCTACCGGTTTCGCTCGCGGCCGTACGACCTCGTCTCGACGCCGACCATCTGCGAGCACTGCGCCTCGGGCTGCGCGCTGCGCACGGACTGGCGGCGCGGCAAGGTCATGCGCCGGCTCGCTGGCGATGACCCGGAGGTCAACGAGGAGTGGAACTGCGACAAGGGCCGGTTCGCGTTCATGTCCGCCCGGCTGGCGGACCGGCTCACCGGCCCGCGGGTGCGCGACGACGAGACCGGGGAGCTGCGGCCGGCGTCCTGGCCGGAGGCGTTCGCGGTGGCGGCGCGCGGCCTGGCGGCAGCCGGCAGCGAGGTCGGCGTACTGACCGGGGGCCGCATCCCCAGCGAGGACGCCTACGCCTACGGGAAGCTGGCCCGGGCGGTGCTCGGCACCAACGACATCGACTTCCGGGCTCGGGCGGCGTCGCCGGAGGAGGCCGAGTTCCTGGCCGCGCAGGTAGCCGCCCGCCCAGGTCCGTCGTACGCCGACCTCGAGCGTGCGAACACGGTCCTGCTCGTCGGGTTCGAGCCCGAGGAGGAGTCACCGATCGTGTTCCTCCGGCTGCGGAAGGCGGTCGACAAGCACGGTACGGCGATTTACTCGATCGCCTCCCACACATCCCGCGGGCTCAGCAAGATGTCCGGTCACCTGATCCGATCGCGACCCGGCGACGAAGCGAACGCCCTGTCGGGCGTCGGGGTCGCCGAGGTGCCTCTCGACGCCGACTCCGTGATCCTTACCGGTGAGCGGCTGGCCACCGTGCCAGGAGCCCTCGCCGCGGCTGCCGCGCTGGCCCGGTCGACCGGGGCGAAGCTTGGCTGGGTGCCGCGGCGTGCGGGTGAGCGCGGTGCGCTGGAGGGCGGTGCATTGCCGAACCTGCTGCCCGGCGGGCGCCCACTGGGCGACGCCTCGGCCAGGGTCGACCTCGGGGTCGCCTGGGGTGTGGAGGCGCTGCCGGTCCGCCCGGGCCGCGACGGCGCCGAGATCCTGGCCGCCGCTGCGGGGGGCGACCTGCGCGCGCTCGTGGTGGGTGGACTGGAGCTGGACGACCTCCCTGACCCGGCGGCCGCTGCCGCTGCCCTCGACGCGGTCGGCTTCCTGGTCAGCCTGGAGGTTCGCGAGTCGGCGGTCACCGAGCGGGCCGATGTCGTGTTCCCGGTCGCGCCGGTTGCGGAGCGGTCCGGGAGCTTCGTCGACTGGGAGGGCAGGGTCCGGCCGTTCCCGGCGGCGCTGGACTCGCAGGCCATGCCGGACGTCCGGGTCCTCGCCGGCATCGCCGACGAGATGGGGCGTCCACTCGGCTTCCGGACACCGGAAGAGGCACGTGCAGAGATGACCGAGCTGGGTCCTTGGGATGGCTCCCGTGGGCTCCCGGACCCTGCGCCCAAGGGCCCAGCCAAGCGCGGCACTAAGACAGCGCGCAGCCGAGGCGGCGAGACCTGGCTGCTCTCGACCTGGCGGATGCTGATCGACGACAGCCGCGCGGTGGACGGCGAGCCCTATCTGGCGGGGACCGCGCGGCCCGTGGTGGCGGTTGTCTCGTCGGCGACCCTCGACCGGCTCGGGCTCGCCGAGGGCGACGCGGTGGTCGTTACCACCGACGCCGGCGCAGTGACCCTGTCCGCGACTGCGGGCGACATCGATGACGATGTGGTATGGCTGCCGGCCAACAGCGCCGGCGTCAACCTCCGCCGCGACCTCGGCGTGGGGGCGGGGGACGCGGTCCGGCTCGGTCGGCCCGCCGAGGGCGGCGGCTGATGGCAAGCTTCGCCCTCGTGACGGAGAGCCTCGCCTCCTTCGGACACGACCTCTGGTGGGTCCTCATCATCAAGGTCGTCCTCGGCTTCGCCTTCCTGCTGCTGTTCACGCTCTTCAACATCTGGTACGAGCGTCGCGTGGTCGCCCGCATGCAGCACCGCCTGGGGCCGAACGTGCACGGCCCGTTCGGCCTGCTGCAGAGCCTCGCGGACGGCGTGAAGCTGATGCTGAAGGAGGACCTGATCCCGAAGGCGGTGGACACCGCGCTGTTCGTCGCGGCACCCTTCATCTCCGCCGTGACCGCCTTCATGGCGATCGCCGTGATCCCGTTCGGGCCGGTCGTGCGCATCCCGTTCACCGACATCCACACCCCGCTGCAGATCACGGACCTGCCGGTGGGGGTGCTATACATCCTTGCCGTCACCTCGGTTGGGGTGTACGGGATCGTGCTGGCTGGTTGGTCGTCGGGCTCGACGTACTCCCTGCTCGGCGCGGTGCGGTCCTCCGCCCAGGTCATCTCCTACGAGGTGGCGATGGGCCTCTCCTTCGTGGCGGTGTTCCTCTACGCTGGGTCGCTCTCCACATCGCACATCGTGGACGCGCAGGAGCAGCTGTGGTACGCCATCGTCTTGCTGCCATCGTTCGTCATCTACCTGATCGCGATGGTGGGCGAGACCAACCGCGCGCCCTTCGACCTTCCCGAGGCGGAGGGTGAGCTGGTCGGCGGCTACCACACGGAGTACTCGTCGATCAAGTTCGCCTTCTTCTTCCTCGCCGAGTACATCAACATGGTGACAGTCTCGATGCTGGCCACCACGATGTTCCTCGGCGGGTGGCGGGCGCCGTGGCCGCTGTCGCTGTGGTCCGGCGCCAACAGCGGCTACCTGCCCGCGCTCTGGTTCTTCATCAAGCTCCTGCTGTTCATCTTCTTCTTCGTCTGGCTGCGCGGCACGCTCCCCCGACTCCGGTACGACCAGTTCATGCAGTTCGGTTGGAAGGTCCTCATCCCGGTCGGACTGGTGTGGGTGATAGCGGTCGGCTGCATCCGCGAGATCACGCTCGCCGGCTCCTTCGACCGCAGGGTGCTGCTAGGGATCGCCGCGGCAGCGCTTGTCGTGTTCGTGATCCTGGCGTTCGCCGGCGAGGAGCGGAAGCGCCCGGAGCCCGAGCCGGAGCCAGCCGAGGTGGACGCCTACGCGGGTGGCTACCCGGTCCCCCCGATGCCGCGGAAGGAGCGCGTGCATGGCTGACCTCAGAGAGCAGCTCTGGGACCCGATCGCCGGCTTCGGGGTCACCTTCCGGACCATGTTCCGAAAGGTGGTCACCGAGCAGTACCCGTTCGAGAAGAAGCCCACCGCGCCGCGCTTCCACGGCCGCCACCAGCTGAACCGCTACCCCGATGGACTCGAGAAGTGCATCGGCTGCGAGCTCTGCGCCTGGGCCTGTCCCGCGGACGCCATCTATGTCGAGGGGGCGGATAACGCCGAGGGCGAGCGCTACTCGCCCGGGGAGCGCTACGGGCGGGTGTACCAGATCAACTACCTGCGGTGCATCCTGTGCGGGCTCTGCGTCGAGGCCTGCCCGACGCGGGCCCTGACCATGACCAACGAGTACGAGCTGGCGGACGACTCACGGGAGTCGCTCATCTACGAGAAGCAGGACCTGCTCGCGCCGCTGCTCCCGGGCATGGAGCTGCCACCGCACCCGATGCGACTCGGCGACAGCGAGCGCGACTACTACCGGGGGTCCGGTCAGCCGTCGAAGCCGACCGGCGGCGGCGAGGTGCCGGCATGATCGCCTTCTGGGTGCTCGCGCCGCTGATGGTGGCCAGCGCGTTCGGCATGATCGCGGTCCGGAAGGCCGTGCATTCCGCCGTACTCCTCGCGGTGGTGATGATCTGCCTGGCGGTGCTCTACGCCGTTCAGGACGCGCCGTTCCTCTTCGCGGTGCAGATCATCGTCTACACCGGCGCAGTTCTCATGCTCTTCCTCTTCGTGCTGATGCTGGTCGGCGTGGACACCTCGGACTCGCTCGTCGAGACCATCCGCGGCCAGCGCGGGGCGGCCATGCTGGCGGGCGTCGTATTCGCGGTCCTGCTGATCCTCGGCATCGCGCAGACCACGGTGGGCGCCGTCGTCGGGCTGCAGAACGCCAACGCTGGCGGCAACGTCCCAGGCGTCGCACGGCTGCTCTTCAGCACTTACATCTTCGCGTTCGAGGTAACCAGCGCACTGCTCATCACGGCTGCCCTGGGCGCGATGGTTATGGCGCACCGGGAGCGGCTCAGCCCGAAGCCCACCCAGCGCGAGGTCTCGCTACGCCGCATGCGAGAGTACGCCGAGTCTGGCGTGCACCCCGGGCCACTGCCAACGCCCGGCTTCTTCGCCCGCCACAACTCCGTCGACACCCCGGCGCTGTTGCCGGATGGGACGGTGTCCGAGCTGTCCATCTCGCGGGTCATGCGCCAACGCGGCACGGTGCGAGACGTGGTCGGGGAGCCCGACGTGGTCGAGAGCGTCACCTCGCCCCGGCAGATCGAGGAGGGAGACCGATGAGCCCAACACCGTTCCTGGTGCTGTCAGCGCTGCTGTTCTCGATCGGTGCCATCGGAGTCCTGGTCCGGCGGAACGCCATCGTCGTCTTCATGTCGGTCGAGCTGATGCTCAACGCGGCCAACCTGGCCTTCGTCACCTTCGCCAGGGTGCACGGCAACCTGGACGGCCAGATCGCGGCCTTCTTCGTGATGGTGGTGGCAGCCGCCGAGGTCGTGGTCGGCCTGGCCATCATCATGACCATCTACCGGACGCGCCGCTCGGCATCGGTCGACGACGCCAGCCTGCTGAAGTACTGAGGCGGCGCCTGTGAGCTGGCTGTTCCTCATCGTCGTCATCCCGATGGCGAGCTCTGCCGTCCTGTTCCTTGGCGGCCGGGCGACCGACGCGTGGGGACACCTGCTGGGCTGCGCGGCACCCATCGCCTCGTTCGTGCTCGGGGTGATCGCCTTCGTGCAGCTACAGGGCACCCCCTCCCACGCGCTGCACGACCATGTGTTCACCTGGATCAGCGCGGGTCCGTTCCAGGTCAACTACGACATGCTCTTCGACCCGCTGTCGGCACTGTTCGTGCTGCTGATCACCGGGGTCGGGAGCCTGATCCACGTCTACTCCATCGGCTACATGGAGCACGACGCCCGGCGGCGGCGCTTCTTCGCGCAGATGAACCTGTTCGTCGCGTCGATGCTGCTGCTGGTGATGTCGGCCGACTACCTCTCGCTGTTCCTTGGCTGGGAGGGGGTCGGCCTCGCGTCGTACCTCCTGATCGGCTTCTGGCAGCAGCGGGACAGCGCTGCGGTGGCGGCCAAGAAGGCGTTCGTGGTCAACCGGGTCGGGGACATGGGGATGTCCTTGGCGATCATGCTGATGTTCGCGAGCTTCGGGACCATGTCCTTCTCGGGGGTGTCCGCAGGCATGAGCCACACCGGCGGGGGACCGGCGACCGCGCTCGGCCTGCTCCTGCTGCTCGGCGCCTGCGGCAAGTCCGCCCAAGTGCCCCTGCAGAGCTGGCTGCTCGACGCGATGGAGGGCCCGACGCCGGTGTCGGCCCTCATCCATGCGGCCACCATGGTGACAGCGGGCGTCTATCTCGTCGTACGGTCGAGCTTCATCTACGCCCACAGCGTCGGCGCCCAGACCGCCGTAGTGATCGTCGGACTCATCACGCTCCTCTGGGGCGCGATCATCGGCTGTGCCAAGGACGACATCAAGCGGGCCCTCGCCGGCTCCACGATGAGCCAGATCGGCTACATGATGCTGGCAGCCGGCATCGGCCCGGCGGGCTACGCCTTCGCGATCTTCCACCTGCTCACCCACGGCTTCTTCAAGGCGAACCTCTTCCTCGGCTCCGGGTCGATCATGCACGCGATGAACGATGAGGTCGACATGCGCAGGTACGGCGCGCTGGCGCGCATCATGCCGGTCACGTTCCTGACCTTCGGCTGCGGGTATCTCGCCATCATCGGCTTCCCCGGTTTCTCCGGGTACTGGTCGAAGGGGCACATCGTCGAGGCCGCCTTCACCGACAGCTCGGTCATCGGGGCCGGCGCCATGATCGGGGCCGGGATCACCGCCTTCTACATGACTCGGCTGATGATCATGACGTACGCCGGTGAGCGGCGTTGGGCCAAGGGCGCGCACCCGCACGAGTCCAAGCCGATCATGACCGTGCCGCTCATCATCTTGGCGGCCCTGTCCGCGATCGGCGGCCTCCTCCTGCTGGACGACTGGATCGTGCGCTGGCTGCAGCCGACGGTCGGACCGGAGGGCACCCACGCGCTGCCCATCCCGTCCGTGGCGATCACGCTGATCGAGTTGCTCGCGGTCGCGATCGGCATCGTGGTGGCCTGGTTTACCGTCGGCACCAAGGAGGTGCCCGTGCTCGCGCCGAGGCGGGTGTCGCCGGTGACGAAGGCCGCGCGCGCCAACCTGTACGGGGACGCCTTCAACGAGACCGTCTTCATGCGACCGGGGCAGTACCTCACCCGCTGGCTGGTCTTCTTCGACAACACCCGCCTCGACGGCCTGGTGAACGGACTGTCGGCGCTCGTCGGGGGGTCGTCGAGCCGGTTCCGCCGATGGCAGACCGGCTTCGTCCGCTCCTACGCGCTGTCCATGCTCGGCGGCTCGATCGTGGTCGTCGTCGCAGTGCTGGCGGTGAAGCTCGGATGAGCGGCAGCTCCACCTGGTTCCCCTGGCTGACCGTTCTCGGCCTGATCCCGCTGGTCGGGTCGGTCGTGGTAGCCCTGCTCCCCAGAAGGAACGGCGCCCTGGCCAAGCAGGCGGCGCTCGGGATCTCCCTACTCGCCTTCGCGGTGTCGGTCGTGGTAGCCGTCTCCTTCAAGGCCGGCGGGGGCTATCAGTTCGTCGAGATCCACAGCTGGATCGCGGCCTTCGGCGTTCACTACGCGCTCGGTCTCGACGGCCTAGGCGTGGTCCTGGTCATGTTGACCACCATCCTCACTCCGATCGTGATCCTGGCGTCGTGGCACGACGCGGACAACGGGCGCTGGAGCGTGCACTCCTTCTTCGCCTGGGCGCTGGCCGTCGAGGGCCTGTCGATCGGTGTCTTCGAGGCGACCGATGTCTTCCTGTTCTATGTCCTGTTTGAGGCGACGCTGATCCCGATCTACTTCCTGATCGGGGGTTTCGGCGGTGCCCAGCGGTCGTACGCCTCGGTCAAGTTCCTGCTCTACAACCTGTTCGGCGGGCTGCTCATGCTCGCGTCGATCGTGGGCCTGTACGTCGTCTCGACGCAGACGTTCGGCCACCCGACGTACCTGCTGCAGGACCTGATGCACCTGAAGATGGGCCAGACAACGGAGCGCTGGCTCTTCCTCGGGTTCTTCGCCGCGTTCGCCATAAAGGCGCCCATGTGGCCCGTGCACACCTGGTTGCCCGACGCGGCCAGCGAGGGCACTCCCGGGACCGCCGTGCTCCTGGTCAGCGTGCTGGACAAGATCGGGACCTTCGGCATGATGCGCTTCTGCCTGGGCATCTTCCCGAGCGCCTCGCACTGGGCGTCCCCGGTGATCATGGCGCTCGGCGTGATGTCGGTGATTTACGGCGCGCTGCTGGCAATCGGACAGCAGGACATCCGCCGGCTCATCGCGTACGCCTCGATCAGTCACTTCGGGTTCATCGTGCTCGGCATCTTCGCCCTGACAAGGACCTCCGCCGCCGGCTCCGCGCTGTACATGTTCAACCACGGGATCTCTACGGCGGCCCTGTTCCTGATCACGGGCTTCTTCATCACCCGACGCGGCTCGAAGATGATCCGCGACTTCGGCGGGGTGGAGAAGGTGGCGCCGATCTGTGCCGGGCTCTTCCTGGTGGCCGGCCTGTCCAGCCTGTCGCTGCCGGGCTTGTCGCCGTTCGTCAGCGAGTTCCTGGTGCTGGCCGGGACGTTCACCAGGTCGATCGTGGCGTCAGCCGTCGCCGTGTTCGGGATCGTGCTGGCCGCCATCTACATCCTGTACCTGTACCAGCGCACGATGACCGGGCCGGAGCGCGAGTCAACCCGGCACATGCGGGACCTCAATGTGCGCGAGGTCGCCTCGGTGGCGCCGCTGGTGTTCCTGCTCGTCGTGCTCGGGTTCTTCCCGCGACCGGTCCTCAGCGTCGTCAACCCGACCGTGCACTCGCTGCTGCAGCATGTCGGAGTGACCGACCCCGCGCCCACGGTGGCGGCCGAGCCCCAGGGAGCCGCAAAGTGACCACGCTGGCCGCGCAGCCCTTCCAGGCGCCGAGCATCGCCTACAGCAGGATCTACCCCCTGCTGATCGTGTTCGGAGTCGCCCTGCTGGGCGTTCTGATCGAGGCCTTCGTCCCGCGGCAGCGGCGCTACCTGACCCAGTCCGTGGTCACCCTGGCCGGCCTGCTGGCCGCCTTCATCGGCGTGGTCGTCGTAGGGTCCGGGATCGGAGCCAACACCGGCGCCGGCGCGGGCTCCCGAGGCGCCATCGAGGTGGAGGGAGCCATCGCCGTCGACGGGCCGGCGCTGTTCATCTGGGGCACCCTGCTCATCTTCTCGCTGCTGAGCGCGATGCTGTTCGCCGAGCGGCACCTGGAGGGTGGGGTCACCCAGTTCGCGGGCCAGGCCGCTGCCGTGCCGGGCACCCAGGCGGAGCGTGAGGCGTCCGCTCGCGGCATCGAGCACACCGAGGTCTTCCCGCTGCTCGCCTTCGCCGTCGGCGGCATGATGCTGTTCTCGGCGGCCAACGATTTCCTCACGATGTTCGTCGCGCTCGAGGTCTTCTCGTTGCCCCTCTACCTGTTGTGCGGCTTGGCCCGTCGCCGGCGGCTGATCAGCCAGGAGGCAGCGCTCAAGTACTTCCTGCTGGGCGCCTTCTCCTCGGCGTTCTTCCTCTACGGCATCGCCCTTATCTACGGGTACGCCGGGAGCATGCACTTCGCCGACATTGACAACGCGGTCTCGGGCCGCGCCGGGGCGAGCTCGCTGCTGTACGTCGGCATCGCGTTGGTCGGCATGGGGCTCCTATTCAAGGTGAGCGCCGCACCGTTCCACTACTGGACCCCGGACGTCTACCAGGGCGCGCCGACCGCAGTCACCGCCTTCATGGCCGTCGGGACCAAGCTGGCGGCCTTCGGAGCGCTGCTGCGCGTCTTCTACGTCGCCCTTGGCGGGGCCCGGTGGGACTGGGCGCCGATGCTGTGGATCGTCGCCATCCTGACGATGGTTGTTGGCTCGGTCATCGCCATCACCCAGACGGACATGAAGCGGCTGCTTGCGTACTCCTCGATCGCACACGCGGGCTTCATCCTTACCGGCTTCATCGGCGTCTACCAGGGCTTCACCCTGCTGGGCCACCAGGTGACCAGTCTGCAGGCCGTCATGTTCTACCTGGTCGCCTACGGCTTCACGACCCTCGGCGCGTTCGCCATCGTGATGGTGGTCCGGGACTCCAGCGGCGAGACCCTGCACCTGTCGCGCTGGGCGGGACTGGGCAAGCGGGCTCCGGTGGTGGCCGGGGTGTTCGCGCTGTTCCTGCTGGCGTTCGCGGGGATCCCGCTCACCAGCGGCTTCACCGGCAAGTGGGCGGTATTCACGGCCGCCTGGGAGGGCGGCGCCTGGCCGCTGGTTATCATCGCCGTGGTGATGAGCCTGGTGGCAGCCTTCTTCTACATCCGCATCATTGTCCTCATGTTCTTCTCGGAGCCCGTCGGCGACGGGCCAACCGTCGTCATACCGAGCGTGCTCACGACCACGGTCATCACGATCGGTGCGGCCATGACCCTGCTGCTGGGGATCGTCCCGCAGTCTGTGCTGGACCTGGCCCGGCAGGCGGGGGAGTTCGTCCGGTGACCGGGGAGTCGGGTCTGCCGTGTCCTTGTCGTCGCTAGGCCTGCCGCCGCTAGACCCCATGCTGGAAGCCCGGGTGGTCGGGCAGCTGCTGACGATCGAGCGCGAGCTCGCCCGGTCCGTGCGGTCGGACTTCGGCCTGCTGGGTGAGGCCGCCGGGCACCTGTTGAACGCCGGCGGCAAGCGCTTCCGGCCGATCGTGGTGGTCCTCGCCTCCGAGTTCGGCGACCCTGGTGCGCCCGGCATCGTGCCGGCCGCGCTGGTGATGGAGCTAACCCATCTGGCGACGCTCTACCACGACGACGTGATGGACGAGGCGGAGCTTCGCCGCGGGGCAGCGAGCGCCAACGCCCGCTGGGACAACTCGGTAGCGATACTGACCGGCGACTTCCTCTTCTCGCGGGCGTCGGACATCGTCGCCGACCTCGGGCCGGAGGCCGTCCGGCTGCAGGCACGGACGTTCGCCCGGCTGGTGGCAGGACAGATCCGGGAGACGATGGGTCCGCAGCCGGGGGAGGACGCGGTGCAGCACTACCTGTCCGTGGTGGCCGACAAGACGGGGTCGCTGATCGCCACCTCCGCCCGGCTGGGGGCCCGGATCGCCGGCGCGCCGGCACGGGCCGAGGAGGTCCTGACCGAGTTCGGCGAGCAGGTGGGCACCGCCTTCCAGCTCAGCGACGACATCATCGACGTGGCCAGCGACACAGCCGACTCGGGGAAGGAGCCCGGCACCGACCTGCGGGCCGGCGTGCCGACCCTCCCGACGCTGCTTGCCCAGCAGTCCCACCACCCAACCGACCTGCGCCTGCTGGAGCTGCTGGCCGGCCCGATCGGCGACGACGTCCGTCACGCGGAGGCCCTCCGGCTGCTGCGCAGCAACCCGGCGATGACGAAGGCTCGCGCTGAGGTGCGCGCCCGTACCGACGCCGCCAGACGCCTGCTCGACGACCTGCCCGACATCCCGGCCAGGACCGCGCTCGTGAGCATCTGCGACCACATCACGACCCGCACCGCTTAGCGGCGGGACTCGCCCCCTCGCGTCAGGACGCGGCGACGGTCCAGGTGTCGTTGCCGGCGAGGAGTGCCTCCAGGTCGGGGGCTTGGTCGGTCCGGGCTCGGTCGATCTGCTCGTGCACCAGATCGTCGTACGTCGGCGCGTCGACGTCGCGGAAGATTCCGATCGGGACGCGCGTCATCGATCCGTCGTCCATGCGGGAGATCTCGAAGGACTGGCTCGGGTCTGCCGCGTGGGCGTCATGGATCACCTCGCGGCCACCGAGGCGCACCGGCTTGCCCTGCTCGAGGCGGATCAGCCGGGCCTGGCCGTCCCCCGGATCCTTGAGCATGTCGTACGCGCCGTCGTTGAAGATGGGGCAGTTCTGGTAGATCTCCACCAGGCTGGTGCCGCGGTGCGCGACCGCCGCCCGCAGCACCTCGGTCAGGTGCGACCGGTCCGAGTCGAGCGTCCGGGCGACGAACGTCGCCTCGGCGCCCAGGGCGAGGGAGACCGGGTTGAGCGGGCGGTCAAGTGACCCCATCGGCGTCGACTTGGTGACCTTCCCCAGCTCGGACGTCGGCGAGTACTGGCCCTTGGTGAGCCCGTAGATCCGGTTGTTGAACAGCAGGATCGTCAGGTTGACGTTGCGCCGCATGGCGTGGATGAGGTGGTTGCCGCCGATCGACAGTGCGTCGCCGTCCCCGGTGACCACCCACACGGACAGGTCGGGCCGGGCCGTGGCGAGGCCGGTCGCGATGGCCGGCGCGCGGCCGTGGATCGAGTGCATCCCGTAGGTGTCGAGGTAGTACGGGAACCGCGACGAGCAGCCGATCCCGGAGACGAACACGATGTTCTCCCGGCGTAGCCCGAGCGATGGCAGGAAGCCCTGCACGGCCGCCAGGACGACGTAGTCGCCGCAACCGGGGCACCACCGGACCTCCTGGTCGGACGTGAAGTCCTTGCGGGTCATCGAGACGTCGCTGACGGGGATGCCACGTACGCCGGCCGGCGTCGGCTCGGTCATGTCCCGGTCTCCTTGATCACGTTGCGCAACGCGTCCGCGAGCTCGATCGAGGTGAACGGCAGGCCGCGGACGGCGTTGTATCCCAGCACGTCAACCAGGTACCTGGCCCGCAGCAGCAGGGCAAGCTGGCCGAGGTTCATCTCCGGCACGACCACCCGGTCGTACGACGAGAGCACCCGGCCCAGGTTCGACGGGAACGGGTTCAGGTGCCGAAGGTGCGCCTGGGCCACCGACTGCCCCTCGCGGCGCAGGGCCCGGCAGGCCGCCCCGATCGGTCCGTAGGTCGAGCCCCATCCGAGCGCGAGGACCCGGGCGTCGCCGGTCGGGTCGTCCACGTCGAGCTCGGGGATGGTGTCGGCGACCGCGGCGACCTTGGCAGCGCGGGTGCGGACCATGAGGTCGTGGTTGGCCGGGTCGTAGGAGATGTTGCCTTTCCCGTCGGCCTTCTCCAGGCC
The DNA here is from genome assembly GCA_035692425.1 of Nocardioidaceae bacterium. Classification (GTDB taxonomy): domain Bacteria; phylum Actinomycetota; class Actinomycetes; order Propionibacteriales; family Nocardioidaceae; genus DASSHZ01. The sequence continues at coordinate 53,642 of DASSHZ010000015.1, read as the reverse complement.
GCCCAGTCGGTGCTCCAGGCCGGGGGTCCCCGGGATCGCCCGCGTCGGAGCGAGCGTCGCCGGGTCTCGCACGTACGGCCAGAACTCGGCCGTGCCGTCGGCCTCGACGTGGTTCGGCTCGGTCGCAAAGTCGGGGCTGAGGTCGGGCAGCCGGTCCAGCGCGGGGAGCAGCCAGGGCTCGGAGCCGTTCGCCAGGTAGCCGTCGGAAAGCAACACGACCGGCGTACGGAAGGTGAGGGCGATCCGGACCGCCTCCAGCACCGCGCCGAAGCAGTCGCCGGGGGACCGCGCGGCCACCACGGGGAGCGGGGCCTCGCCGTTGCGGCCGAACATCACCTGCAGCAGGTCCGCCTGCTCGGTCTTGGTCGGCAGCCCGGTGGACGGGCCGCCTCGCTGCACGTCCACCACGAGCAGCGGCAGCTCCAAGGCGACGGCCAGGCCGATCGTCTCGCTCTTGAGGGCGATCCCCGGCCCCGAAGTGGTCGTCACCCCGAGCGCCCCGCCGAACGACGCCCCCAGGGCCGCGCCGACCGCCGCGATCTCGTCCTCGGCCTGGAAGCTGATGACGCCGAAGCGCTTGTGCTTGCTGACCTCGTGCAGGATCGCCGAAGCCGGCGTGATGGGGTAGGCGCCCAGGAAGAGCGGCAGGCCTGACTGCCGGGAGGCGGCGATGAGGCCGTAGCTGAGGGCGAGGTTGCCCGAGATGTTGCGGTAGCGCCCGCTCGGCATGGGGGCCGGCTTCACCTCGTACGAGACCGCGAACGCCTCGGTGGTCTCGCCGAAGTTCCAGCCGGCCCGGAAGGCCCGGAGGTTCGCCGCACGGACCGCTGGGTCGGCGGCGAACTTGCGCTCCAGGAACGCCTCCGTGCCCTCGGTACGGCGACCGTACAGCCAGCAGAGCAGCCCCAGCGCGAACATGTTCTTGGCCCGGGACGCGTCCTTCCTGGTGAGGCCGAGGTCCTTGACCGCCTCCAGGGTCACCGAGGTGAGGTCGATCGCGTGCACGGTGAACGCGTCCAGCGAACCGTCCTCGAGCGGGTTGGCGCGGTAGCCGACCCGGCCGAGGTTGCGGCTGGAGAAGTCGTGGGTGTCGACGATGATCGTGGCGCCGGGCGCGAGGTCCCCGACGTTCGCCCGCAGCGCAGCCGGGTTCATCGCCACCAGGACGTCGGGTAGGTCGCCGGGCGTAAGGATGTCGTGGTCCGCGAAGTGCAACTGGAAGGACGACACGCCCGGCAGCGTGCCGGTGGGGGCTCGGATCTCCGCGGGGAAGTTTGGCAGCGTCGAGAGGTCGTTGCCGAAGGCGGCCGACTCCTGGGTGAACCGGTCCCCGGTCAATTGCATGCCGTCGCCGGAGTCCCCGGCGAAGCGGATAATGACACGGTCGAGCTGTTTGACCTCTTTGGTCACTACTTCTCCGCTCAACCTCGAGTCCTGCGCTTACTCCCGCATTCTACGCGGTGGGGCATCGGTCGAGGCCGAGGTCGAGGTGGGTTGCGACACACGCCAGGCCCGGCCGGATCGTGATGACCGCGACCGGGGCCTGGCGTTCGCCGAGCTCAGTGCGCTGTCATGGCGTCACCTGGGCGACGTAGGTGCCCCAGTTAGCGAGGAACCCGTTGTTGCCGCTGGAGTACCCGGACCAGCCGAACGTGCCTGGGATGTACTCGGTCGCAACCCAGACGTTTCCGGACCCGTCGGACACGGCCGCCGAGTAGTCGCCCCAGCGGCCGACCCCGGCGCCCCCGTAGGCGGTGTAGCCGCTGAACCCGTCGTCGGCAGCCTGGCCTTCGGCCAGTACCTGGACGCCCGAGGTCAGCGCGCCGGTGGAGTCGAGGTGCACCATCGCGGCGGACGGGAAGTAGTTCCTCCCGGTGAGGCTGAACACCAGGACCGCGCTGCCGTCGGGGTTGACGCCGATGGCCGGGAAGATCACGTTGTTGCGGTTGACCGCGACGTAACCCTGGTTGGCCATCGTGGCGCTCACGGTTCCGGTCGCGTCGATGCTCGGCGCGGCGACGAAGTAGGCGATGCCCGCGTTGGTGTTGCCATTGCGGTTCTTCACCACCGAGTTCAGGCCGCCCCAGAGCTTCCCGTCGGCGTACACGACCTGGTTCATCCGGTCGTCGTTGGAGGCGATCAGGTTCTCCTTCGCATTGACCGCGTCGGCCAGCGGCACCGCGCCCTTCATCTGGGTGGCGTCGGGCGGGAAGCCGTAGACCTCGGAGCCGACCACCGCGTGGCTGAGAGTCACGTCGGGGGAACCACTCGCCAGCGAGGCGGTGTTGGTCAGGGCCCACACCGCGATCCGGTTGTCGAGCTTGCCGGTGAACTCCAGCGCCGACATGAAGTATTCGGTGCCGTTGTTCGCGGTGTCCCACTCGCCGGCCGTCGGGGAGGTCGCCGGCTGCACGCTGTACGCCGTCCCCTCCGCCAGCGGCAGGCCGGGCGCGTCGGTCTCGATCCGCTGCACGGTCATCGTCCCGCTCTCGAGCGCTGCCTTGTCGAAGGCGTAGATCTGGGCGCCGTTGAAGCCGGGCGCGAAGATCGGGAACTCGTTCGTCGTGAGATAGAAGCCGTACTTGTCGGCGCCGATCAGCGGCTGGTCGCCGAGACACGGGCAGCCCTGATGGTTCGGGGTGCCGTTGGTTCCGTCGTTGGCCACGTCGAGTTGGTAGAGGTACCAGTCACTGCTGTCGGTCGACGGGGTGCTGGACTTGCTGACTGCGATGTTCTCGAAACTCGTTCCGTCGAAGTCGCCGGTGGTCGGATTCGTGCCGAGCTGGAGCTCGGTCATGAAGAACCGACCCGTCGCCGGGTCGTAGTAGCACTTCGGGTCGGACACGAACGGCCCGTAGACGGGGGACTGCGGGTTGGAGCGGTCGATCTCGGGAGTCCCGTTGTTCCAGAACGGGGCCATCGACAGCGGGCCGGACACCAGGGCACCGGACGTCGTGGAGATCGAGAACACGTTGTTGACAGCCTCGATGACGTAGCCGTTGCCGACACAGAGTCCCTGGTCGGGCGGCTCCAGCGAGAAGGAGTTGCCGCCATTCGCGGTCCGCTGGTCCTTCATCGTCAGGCCCGACCACTGCTCGGTCACGCCGGACGCGCCGGTGACCGGGAGGTCGCGCGGGGTGGGCACGTGGCTGGCCGGAACCCGGGACGGCGCATTGGACTTCGGAGCTGGGATGTCGGGGCCGTTGTCGTCGGCACCGGGGCGGTAGGGCCGGATCTCGTTGCCGCCGCCGGGGGTCCCTGATGCCTGGGCGGCCGGCTGTACGACGGCCAGTCCGATCAGGGGAGCTGCGAGACCAACGGCTAGGGCGAGGAGCCGGCGACGCCGGGTGGAGTGTCGCATCGGAAGGAGTCACCATCCTGGGTCGTCCGCGGGGACGTGTCGACCCACCGTCCCCTCGGTGTCCATGGGGCCCGCTGGGATCGCCCCGGCGGACCCGCCTTGGGCAACACCCTAGGTGAGGAGGACGAATGTCGAAAGTGGAGCAATCCCGGCGAGCCACCGGAACTCGGCCCCCGCCGGTCCTTGATCAGCGGTAGTTGGTGAAGCGCGCCCGCGTAGTTGCTCGCGTTGGCTGTCGTCGACAACGGTGACCTGAGGCTGCGCTTACCCGTTTGGTGACGTTGAAGAATGCTGGGGCCGCCGAGAACCTTGCGGACGTTCTTGTAACCAAGCATGGGCCGACGTTGTGTGACTGGGACGTCGCGGCGCCTTGGGATCCGCGTGCAGAGCTCGCGAGGACCGCAACATCATTGGCCTGCTGGCGGCGACCCAAGGTCGCCCGTTGGCTCATCGATGCTTACGCAGCGGCAGCAGGAGACTCCTGGGCCCTCGCACCCGAGGACCTGGCCGCAGACCTCATGATCGGCCTCGACTGGCTCACTTTCTGCCCCCCGGGTCCTCGAGGCGCCGCTTCAGTGTTGCGAGGTTGGCCGGCATCTCCTTGGCGGCTTCGCGTCGGACGACGAGCGGGACGAGGACCTTGCCGATGCCGTGGCCGTCGAAGTCGAGCGCGATGGTCAGGAGTGACCGCACGGCGGTGAGGGGTTCGACGATGACATCGACTGTGGCCCGGATGGGTCCGTCGATACCGCGCACCCCCCACGTCTTGGGTGGGTCGATATGGGTGAGTTCGGCGGTGCTCGGCCGGTTGGCGAAGCCGATGCGCCGGGTGGTGACGCACCGCGCCCCGACCCTCGGGTTACCGGGTTCGTCGAGGTGTCCGTCGATGACGTGCTCCTGCCATTCGGCGAAGCGGGTCGGGTCGGTGGCGTAGGCAAAGACGTCCTCGGCCGGCCGGTCGATTTCGGTGCTGACGGTGATCGGCGGCATTCAACTGCCTTCCTCGGTGAACAGGGTCGCGTAGCGGGCCAGGTACAGCGGCCAGCCGGCATCCCCGCCGATGCCCTCGCTGACGGCCTGCCAGCCGGGTCCGTGCCGGTCGATGTGGCGGTGTTCGAGCTCCACACGGGTGCGCTGCGGGGTCTCGGCGACGAACCGGACCTCGACCTCACTGGTGCGGTCCGGGTCGGTTTCGATCTGCCACTGCGGGCCGATGTCCCAGCTGAACACGACCCGATCCGGCGGCTCGTAGGCGAGAATCCGCGCCCACCGACACTGCGTCCCGTCGACCGCACGGTCCACGATGTGGCCGCCGACCCGCAGTTCGAACACGGTTTCGGCGATGTCCGCGCCGAGCAGGTTGTGTTCGGGCGGCTTGAAATCGCCGAACCGCTCGGTAAACACGGCGAAGGCCCGCGCGATCGGCGCGTCGACGACAATCTGCAGGCGGACCACCGCGGCCTCGGCCTGCGTCATAAGTCTCCCTCTGTCCCTTGTTCGCCGGCCGGTTGTTCGACGGCGGCCTGGTAGCCGGCGAGCGCTCGATTCCAGAAGGCGTCGAGCTGGTCGCGCAGCGCAGCCACCCCCGCCGGGTTGAGCCGGTAGATCCGGCGCGTACCTGCCGCGCGGTCGCTCACCAGTCCCACGTCCTTGAGCACCTTCAGATGTTGGGAGACAGCGGGTCGGCTGATCGGCAGCTCGTCGGCCAGCTCACCGACCGCCCGCGGACGTTCGGCCAGGCACGCCACTATGGCGCGCCTGCTGTGATCGGCCAGGGCGCCCAACATCTCATTGTCTCGGTAAGTGAATACGAACGGTAAGTATTGTCATACCGATGCGGTCCCGTCAAGGGCATCGAATACCGAGGCTGGGTGGCAACCAGTGGCGGCGGGTCGGCAAGCAGGTCGGCATGGACGAGTTCACCCTGCACGACCTGCGCCACTTCTATGCCTCAGGACTGATCGCTGCCGGCTACGACGTCGTCACAGTCCAGCACGCTTTCGGGCACTCCTCGCCGTCGATCACGCTCAACACCTACAGCCACCTGTGGCCCAGGGCCGAGGGCCGCACGCGCAACGCTGCCGCGGGCACGATGTCGAGGGTCTTCCCGGAGAAAACCAAGAATTCTGCGGACTCTGAGTACCCACTAGGCCTCTGACCTGCGCGAGCGTCGCTTCAGCGGTAGTTGGTGAACTGGACGGCGAAGTCGTAGTCCTGCTGCCTGACGAGGGCGATGACGGCCTGTAGGTCGTCCTTCTTCTTGGCGGACACTCGCAGCTCCTCGCCCTGCACCTGGACGCGGGCCCCCCGGGGCCCCTCGTCCCGGACCAGCTTGGCGATCTTCTTCGCGTTGTCGGCGCTGATGCCCTCCTTGAGGTCGATCTCGAGGCGCACCTCCTTCCCGGAGACGCGGGGTTCACCGACGTCGAGGACCTTGAGTGACTGGTGCCGTTTCACGAGCTTCTCGCGGAGGACGTCGACGACCGCCAGCGCCCGTTCTTCGGCGTTGGCGGCGACGGCGATCGAGTGATCGCCGTGCCACGAGATGGTGGCGCCGGTGTTCTTGAAGTCGAAGCGCTGGGAGATCTCCCGGGAGGTCTGGTTCAAGGCGTTGTCGACCTCTTGGCGGTCGAACTTGCTGACGATGTCGAACGATGACTCCCCGGCCATGGCGCCTCCTTCCGGGCGGTGCCGAGTCCCCGAAGGGGCTTTGCAGACCACCCTAGGCGGTGGGTAGTCTGTCCGCGCGATTGCGCGCCAGGCAGGTTGCCCGAGCGGCCAAAGGGAGCGGTCTGTAAAACCGCCGGCTACGCCTACGTTGGTTCGAATCCAACACCTGCCACTACGCCGCGCGCTCGCCTCGTCGCCCCGGCCGCCGTACAACGGCGATCGGGCGATTCGCGTGGTCCGCCGCGCGCTGTGTATCCTCGTACGTCGCCCGCCCCAATAGCTCAGTCGGTAGAGCGTCTCCATGGTAAGGAGAAGGTCTACGGTTCGATTCCGTATTGGGGCTCTGGACCGCGCCTGGCCGACCGGCGGGGCAGGCCCAGCGGCGGGGTAGCTCAGGTGGTCAGAGCACACGGCTCATAATCGTGGTGTCGCGGGTTCGAGTCCCGCCCCCGCTACGAGTACGGCGAGCGGTGACGGCTGTCGTGGCCCGAGCCGCCGGCACAGACGAGAGCGCAGCGAAACGAGGACCCGTGGCCAGCAAGAGCACCGACATCCGCCCGAAGATCACGCTGGCGTGCGTGGAGTGCAAGGAGCGCAACTACATAACGCGCAAGAACCGGCGCAACGACCCCGACCGGATGGAGCTCAGGAAGTTCTGCCCCCGGTGCCGGCGGCACACCCCGCACCGCGAGACCCGCTGACGCTACGTCCGCGACCGGCAGCTCTCACGTGAGCCTGGGCACCGGCCTCGTCGGCCGCACCTTCCCGCCGACCGACCCGTATCTCGTCAGCCGCGAGAAGATCGCCGAGTTCAACCTGGCGATCGGTGCGGCACCCGTGGGGGGCGGCTCCACCGCGCCGCTCACGTTCCCGATCGTCGTCGCCTTCCCGGCGATGGCGGCCCTGCTCGCGGACCCCGATGCCGGCATCGAGCTCGAGCACGTGCTGCATCGGGACCAACGGTTCGAGCAGGTGCGGCCGGTTCGGGCCGGCGATCGGCTGACCGCGACACTCACCGTCGACTCGGTGCGCAGCCTGGCAGGTGTCGACCTGGTCTCGACCAGGACGGAGGTCGACACGACCGACGGGGAGCACGTGGTGACGGCGTACGCCACCTTGGTGCATCGGGACGGCGGGCCGTGACCTGGCAGGCGGGTGCCGAGCTCGCCGAGCTCAGCTTCTCGGTGACCCGGGCAGACCTGGTCCGCTACGCCGGGGCCGCCGGGGACTTCAACCCGATCCACTGGAGCGAGCGCGTGGCGAGGTCGGTGGGCCTCCCCGGAGTGATCGCGCACGGGATGTACACGATGGCCCTGGCGGGTCGGGCGCTCACCGAGTGGGTGCGCGATCCGGCCGCCGTGGTCTCGTTCGGGACGCGGTTCGCCCGGCCGGTGGAGGTCCCCGACGACGACGTCGGGACGACGGTCCGGGTGGGCGGCAGGGTGCTGTCGGTGCGCGACGGGCTGGCCACGCTCTCGCTCACCGTGACCAGCGGCGACGCTAAGGTGCTCGGCGCGACCGAAGCGGTCGTCCGGTGCTGACCAGGTCCGACGTCCTGCTGTCCGGGCTCACGACGCTGCGAGTGGGCGGCCCCGCGAGGGCGTTCCTCGAGGTCGGCGAGCGGGCCGAGCTCTACGACGCGGTGGCCGCCGCCGACGGCGCAGCCGACCCCGTGCTGGTCCTGGGCGCGGGCAGCAACCTGGTCGTCGCGGACGCCGGCTTCCCCGGTACGACGATTGCGGTGCGGACCGCGGGCGAGGCCGCGACCTCGGTCGGTGACAGCGTGGAGGTGACAGTCGAGGCAGGCGAGGACTGGGACGGCCTGGTGAGCCGCGCGGTCGACCGCGGTTGGAGTGGGCTGGAGGCGCTCTCCGGCATACCCGGCACGGTCGGTGCCGCGCCGGTCCAGAACGTCGGTGCGTACGGCCGCGAGGTGAGCGAGACCGTCGTCGCCGTGCATGCCTACGACCGCCGAGCGGGGCGGCCCACCGTGCTGGACAGCGTCGCCTGCGGGTTCGGCTACCGGACCAGCGTCTTCAAGGCGGCGCCGGGGCACTACGCGATCGGCGCGGTCACCTTCCGACTGGCGGTGCACCCGACCGCCGAGGTCAGGTACGCCGACATCGCGGCTCGACTTGGGGTGCCCGTCGGCGCCCAGGTGCCGCTGGTCGAGCTCCGGTCCGCGGTCCTCGGCGTACGCGCGACCAAGGGCATGCTGCTAGACCCGGCCGACCATGACACCTGGAGTGTGGGGTCGTTCTTCACCAACCCGTTCCTCGCGCCCGACCGGGTGCCGGCCGGCGCGCCGGCCTGGCCGCAGTCCACCGGGTCGGTGAAGACGAGCGCGGCATGGCTGATCGAGCACGCCGGCTTCGGCCGTGGCCACGGCAACGACCGGGTCCGGCTGTCCACCAAGCACCCCCTCGCCGTGACCAACCGCGGGGGCGCTACGACGGCCGACGTGCTGGCCCTGGCACGGTCGGTCCGCGACGGCGTCGCGGCGCGGTTCGGTGTCGAGCTCAAGCCCGAACCGACCCTGGTGGGCTGCCGGCTGTAGGGCGCGGGCACCGGTCACGCGGTCACGGCGGCCACCGGGGCGAGGTTCAGCCAGTCGTCCACCCCGGCCAGCAACCCTGCGCTCACGTCGGCGGGCGCGGCCGAGCCGGCGATGGACATCCGGGCGAGCTCGGCCAGCTCCGGGTCGGAGAAGCCGTGGACGGTCCTGGCGATCTCGTACTGCGCCTGCAGCCGCGAGCCGAACAAGAGCGGGTCGTCGGCCCCGAGCGCCACCCGGACACCGGCGTCGAACAGGCGGCGTAGCGGGACGCGGCCGGCATCGCGGTAGACACCCAGGCCGACGTTGGAGGCCGGGCAGACCTCGAGGGTCACCTCGGAGTCCGCGAGGCGAGCGACCAGCTCGGTGTCCTCCGCCGCCCGGACGCCGTGCCCGATCCGGCGGGCGTGGAGCAGGCGCAGGCAGCTTGCGACACTCTCCGGCCCGCAGAGCTCACCCGCGTGCGGGTCCGCGAAGAGGCCGGCCCGCTCGGCAATGCCGAAGGCTCGCGCGAAGTCGGCCGGGTCACCGCGTCGCTCGTCGTTGGAGAGGCCGAAGCCGACCACCCCGCGCCCGGCGTACTGCGCCGCCAGCCTGGCGAGGGCCCGGGCATCGAGCGGATGCCTGGTCCGGTTCGCCGCGATGATGACGCGCAGGCCGAGTCCGGTGTGCTCGGCGGCCTCTCGGGCGGCGTCGAGCACGAGCTCGGTGAAGCTGGTGATACCGCCGAACCGCTGGGCGTAGCCGCTGGGATCCACCTGGATCTCGAGCCAGCGCGAACCGTCGCGCAGGTCGTCCTCGGCGGCCTCCCGCAGCAGCCGTCGTACGTGCTCCTCGGTCCTGAGCACCGAGCGGGCAACGTCGTACAGCCGCTGGAACCGGAACCAGCCCTTCTCGTCGACTCCCGAGAGCCTTGGCGGCCAGCCGACCGTAAGCGCATCGGGCAGCGCAAGCCCCTGCTCGGCGGCAAGCTCCACCACCGTGGCGTGCCGCATCGCCCCGGTGAAGTGCAGGTGCAGGTGTGCCTTGGGCAGCAGGCTCAGAGGTCGTCCGGACAGGGGTTTGCCGCCCGCGCGCGTCGCCGCACCCACCGTCGGCTGCTCGTCAGCCGAGGAGCTTCTGCAGCCGGGAGATGCCCTCCACCAGGTCCTCGTCGCCGAGGGCGTAGGAGAACCGCAGGAAGCCCGGCGCTCCGAACGCCTCGCCGGGCACGACCGCCACCTCGGCCTCGTCGAGGATCAGCTCGGCCAGCTCCGCGGACGTCTCGGCCGACCGTCCGCGGACCTCCCGGCCAAGCAGCTCGCGCACGGACGGGAACACGTAGAAGGCCCCGGCCGGGTCGGGACAGCTGAGTCCGTCGATCTCCGACAGCATCGAGACGATGATCCGGCGGCGACGGTCGAAGGCGGTCCGCATGTGCTCGAACGCACCGAGGTCCCCCCGGAGAGCTGCGAGCGCGGCGCGCTGGGCGACGTTGTTGACGTTGGAGGTCGAGTGGGACTGCAGGTTGACCGCGGCTCGGACCACGTCCGGCGGGCCGATGAGCCACCCGACGCGCCAACCCGTCATCGCGTAGGTCTTCGCGACGCCGTTGACCACGACGCACCGGTCGGCCAGCTCCGGCACCGCGGTGGCGATCGAGCTGAACCGGGCGTCGCCGTACACGAGGTGTTCGTAGATCTCGTCGGCGATGACCCATACGCCGCGCCCGACCGCCCACCGCCCGATGGCGGCCACCTCCTCGGGCGGGTACACCGCACCGGTCGGATTCGACGGCGAGCAGAACAGCAGGGCCTTGGTGCGGGGCGTCCACGCGGCGTCGAGCTGCTCCACCGAGACCCGGTAGCCCTGGGCGTCATCGGCGAAGACGTCGACCGGCACGCCCCCGGCCAGCCGGATCGCCTCGGGATAGCTCGTCCAGTACGGCGTCGGGAGCAGCACCTCGTCCACAGGGTCGAGCAGGGCGGCCAGGGCCTGGTAGACGGCGTGCTTGCCGCCGTTGGTGACCAGTACCTGGCCCGGCTCGGTTTCCAGCCCCGAGTCGCGGAGCGTCTTGGCCGCGATCGCCTCCCGCAGTTCCGGTAGCCCCGCGGTCGGCGTATACCTGTGGCTTCGCGGGTCGGCGGCCGCCTCGATGGCGGCGGCGACGATGTAGTCAGGCGTGGGGAAGTCGGGCTCCCCGGCGCCGAACCCGATCACGGGCCGCCCCGCCGCTCGCAGCTCCTTCGCCTTGGCGTCGACCGCCAATGTCGCCGACTCGGCGATGGCGGCCACCCGCGCGGAGATCCGCCGGTCGTGACCACTGGCAGGCGCGTGCTCACTCATGTCCCTATCGTTGCACCCGTACGCCGGACCGGGGCGGCCCGCAGTCCCGCCCTCCCCGGCGTGGCCCGGACGGGTCCGGCGCGCAGCCCGGCGCTCGGCCGCCGGCCCTCCTTCGCCGCTGTCGGCCCGGAGCCGGTTCGACCTGGGGGCGTCGAACCCGTACACTCGACTCCTTGGTGGCTGATGCACCGTGGGCCCGGTCGGCCCGCTTGTCGGCGTGGTCGTCGGGCGGGCTGCTGCTCCCGGGTCGTCACCTCCGGAGGGCAGTGGCTCAACTGGTAGAGCACCGGTCTCCAAAACCGGCGGTTGGGGGTTCGAGTCCCTCCTGCCCTGCAGACCCGAAGACATACCCGACGAGGAAGGAAGCGCGGTGACCGAAACTCGCTCCGCGCGCTCCACGAGCGAGAGCAGGTCCGGTACCCCCGGGCGGACAAGCCTCGGCCTGTTCGTACGTCAGGTGGTCGCGGAGCTGCGGAAGGTCATCTGGCCGACTCGCGACCAGCTCCGGACCTACTTCGCGGTCACCTTGGTGTTCGTGTGCTTCCTGATCGCGTTCGTCGCGCTACTTGACTACGGGTTCAACACGGCAATGTTCAAGATCTTCGGTTGAGCCAGAGCTGACGATTACCAGAAAGTGACGGAGCCACCTGTGTCAGACCCCTTCCGCGAGCCCGCTGCCGACGGTGCAGGCGTGGCGCCGGTGTCCGCCGCGGACCCCGAGCCCGCACCGGCGGACGAGGCCGAGCCGATGGCCGCCGACGGTGTCGGCTCGCCGACCGCAGCGGCGCCCGAGCCGACGACCACGGAAGGTGCGGACTCCGAGCCAACATCCACCACCGAGCCGGGTTCGGCCGCGGCGGCGGCCGAACTGGCCGGGGACGTCGCTGCTGAGGCAGCCGCAGCGTCCGCGGACACCGAGACCGAGGTCGCGCAGAATGGCAGCGCCGGGGCAGAGCAGGTCGCCCCTGCTGCGGCCGAGCAACCTGCCGAGACGGAGCAAACTGCCGCGGCCGAACAAGCTGGCCAGGCGGAGCCGGTTCCCGAGGGCGAGTCAGCAGCGGAGGAGCCCGCTGACCCCCTCGAGGAGTTTCGGGCGACCCTGCGCTCCAAGCCCGGCGACTGGTTCGTCGTCCACACCTACTCCGGTATGGAGAACCGGGTGAAGGCCAACCTGGAGAACCGCACCTCGTCGCTCAACATGGAGGACTTCATCTACGAGGTCCAGGTTCCGCAGGAGGAGGTCCGGGAGATCAAGAACGGACAGCCGCGGCGGGTTCGCCGTACCGTGCTGCCCGGCTACGTCCTGGTTCGGATGGAGCTCACCGACGAGTCGTGGTCGGCCGTCCGCCATACCCCCTCTGTCACCGGCTTCGTCGGTCACAGCCATCAGCCCGTCCCGCTCAGCCTCTCGGAGGTGGAGGCGATGCTGGCGCCGACGGTCGTGGAGCAGGCGACCAGCGCAGAGCAGCCCAGAGCCCGCCGGCAGGCGCTCGCCGACTTCGGCGCGGGCGACGCGGTGATGGTCGTCGACGGGCCGTTCGCGACCCTGCACGCGACGCTGACCGAGGTGAACGGCGATGCCCAGCGGGTCAAAGCGCTGGTCGAGATCTTCGGCCGTGAGACCCCGGTGGAGCTCAGCTTCAGCCAGATCCAGAAGATTTAGCGCTAGCCGCGAGAGCCGAGAGAGCCAGGAAGCCACACATGCCCCCCAAGAAGAAGGTCGCCGCACTGGTGAAGGTCCAGCTGCAGGCCGGCGCCGCCACGCCCGCCCCACCGGTCGGTACGGCGCTGGGTCCGCACGGCGTAAACATCATGGAGTTCTGCAAGGCCTACAACGCGGCCACCGAGTCGATGCGCGGCAACGTCATCCCGGTCGACATCACGATCTACGAGGACCGGTCCTTTACGTTCGTGACCAAGACGCCGCCGGCTGCGGAGCTGATCAAGAAGGCGGCCGGCCTCGCCAAGGGCTCCTCGGTGCCGCATCGGGACAAGGTCGGCCGGATCACCCGCGAACAGATCCGTGGCATCGCGACCACCAAGCTCCCGGACCTCAACGCCAACGACGTGGAGGCGGCCATGCGGATCGTCGCGGGCACCGCCCGCTCGATGGGCGTCACGGTGCAGGGCTGAGGACCCACCGGCACAGAACGTACGACGTGGCAGGGCCGCGCTGGCCCGACCGACCACACCTGGTGCGAAGACGAGAGGAACCAGACCATGCAGCGCAGCAAGTCCTACCGAGCCGCGGCCGAGAAGATCGACGCATCCCGTAACTACCAGCCGCTCGAGGCCCTGAAGCTGGTCAAGGAGACCGCCGCTGGAGCGGGTTTCGACCCGACCGTCGACGTCGCGCTCCGGCTCGGGGTGGACCCCCGCAAGGCGGACCAGATGGTTCGAGGGACGGTCAACCTACCGCACGGCACCGGCAAGACTGCCCGGGTGCTCGTCTTTGCCAGTGCGGACAAGGCCGCGGAGGCCCGCGAGGCGGGCGCCGACTGGGTTGGCAGCGACGACCTGATCGAGCGCGTCGGGGGTGGCTGGCTCGACTTCGACGCGGTCGTCGCGACGCCTGACCTGATGGGGAAGGTCGGCCGACTGGGGCGGGTGCTGGGCCCGCGCGGGCTCATGCCGAACCCGAAGACCGGGACGGTGACGGCCGATGTGGCCAAGGCGGTCAGCGACATCAAGGGCGGGAAGATCGAGTTTCGCGTGGACAAGCACGCCAACCTGCACTTCGTCGTTGGGAAGGCGTCGTTCTCGGCCGAGCAGCTGGCCGAGAACTATGCGGCGGCCCTCGACGAGGTACTCCGGCTCAAGCCGGCGAGCTCCAAGGGCCGCTATGTCAGGAAAGTTACGTTCTCGGCGACGATGAGCCCAGGCGTACCAGTGGACCCGAACCGGACCCGCAACGTCGCCCTCGAGGACGCCGGCTGAGCCTGGGCCGAGGCTGAGACCCGCACCGGACCCGAGCCGGCGCCCTGGTGCCACGCGTACGCTGGTGGTCGCAGGGAGGTCTTGACAGCGACCTAGGACTCGAGGGGGTTCGTCGTGATGCGATCCAGGCTGGCAGTCTCGGCGGTCCTCGTCGTGTGCGCCGCCACCGTGGCCGGTTGCGGGGGTGCAAGCGGGATCGCCAGCCGGCAGGGTTCCCCAAGCTCGCTGGTCCGGGCTGGCGCCGACGGAGCAGACCTCACCGGCGCGGGACTGGCCCGCACGCTGGCCCACTCGGTCGCCAAGGCGGAGTCGGTGCACGTCTCCGGCCGGGTGAACGCCGGCCGGCACGAGGTCACGTTCGCACTCGACCAGGCGCGCACCGGCACTGTCCTGCACGGGTTGCGGATCCGGGCGCACGCCCGGGTCGACGGCTCTCCGGTCACCCTGCTGGTGGTCGACGGGGCGGCGTACATCCGGGCCCCGCAGCTCATGGGCAACACTCACTCCAAGGCTTGGCTCGGAGCCCGACTCGGTGGTGCCGGCCAGCCCCTCGCCGAGGTCTACCATCGGATCGCCTCGCGGCTGCAGATCAGCCACCTGCCTGCCCTGCTGCGATCCGCAGCGGCCGTACGCGACCTCGGCCCACAGGTCGTCCACGGGGTGCGGGCCACCCACTATCGGTTGCGGCTCAATCCGAACCAGCTCGCCCGGGCATTCGCCGGGCCGGGCCTAGGACTCGGGCTTGACCGGCCGGACGGCGCGCGGCGGATCGTGACCGCCGACCTTTGGCTCGACGCTCGGGGACTGCCCGTGCGGCTGAGCGCAGCCAGTCGGGGAGCCAGGGCAACGTTGAGCTTCTCGCACTGGGGCGAGTCGGTGTCGGTGCAGGCGCCACCGGCGGCGGAGGTCCGCTGGCTGAGCCGCTGACGGCTAGCTGGACCGCTCGCTCCGGTCGATTTGGCACGGGCCCGGTCCGGGAAGTACCCTCGGCGTACCGAAGACCGCCGGTCGCCGCGCCCAGTACTGGGTTGCGGCCGAAGGCCCCGCTCAGCGGGCGGCCCGCGCAGGTGGACAGCAACCGGACCGCGCCAGCGGACCTGCGCCCTGTGCTCCTGCGCGGGGCGCTTCTCGTTGTTCGCGGTACGCCGTCGTTAGCCCCGGTGGTGGCATCGACCTGCAAGCGGAGGGCGCATGGCGCGTACTGACAAGGAAGCCGCCGTTGCCGGCTTGGCCGAGGAGTTCCGCGGCTCGACCGGGGCCGTGCTGACCGACTACCGCGGCCTGTCCGTCCAGCAGCTGCAGGAGCTGCGTCGCGCACTCACCGGCAACGCGACCTACGCCATCGTCAAGAACACCCTGACGATGATCGCTGCCAAGGCGGCGGGCGTGACGGCGTTCGAGGGCCTGCTCGCCGGCCCGTCGGCGATCACGTTCATCAAGGGCGACGCCGTCGAGACGGCCAAGCGGCTGCGCGACTTCGCTCGGGCCAACCCGGCCCTCGTTATCAAGGGCGGGGTTCTGGACGGCCGGCCACTGACCGTCGCCGAGATCGCCCAGCTCGCCGACCTGGAGTCCCGCGAGGCGCTGCTCGCTCGGCTGGCCGGAGCCCTGCAGGCGGCCACGCAGGGCGCCGCTGCGCTGCTCAACGCCCCGTTGTCGCAGGCCGCGCGGGTATTCGGCGCCCTGCAGTCCAAGCAGGACGACTCGTCAGCGGCCTGACCACTCGTCCTGCCCCAGTCGACCCGTACCGACCGAGAACCCAGTAACGAAAGGTTGGCCATCATGGCAAAGCTCAGCACCGACGAGCTCCTCGACGCGTTCACGGAGATGACGCTCCTCGAGCTCAGCGGTTTTGTGAAGCAGTTCGAGGAGACCTTCGGCGTGACCGCCGCCGCACCCGTGGCCGCGGCTCCGACTGCCCCGGCCGGCGGCGCCCCGGCTGCGGCTGACGAGGAGCCGGAGCAGGACGAGTTCGACGTGATCCTGGAGAGCTTTGGCGGCAACAAGATCCAGGTGATCAAGGAGGTCCGCAACCTCACCTCCCTCGGGCTCAAGGAGGCCAAGGACCTCGTCGAGGCGGCCCCGAAGCCGGTCCTGGAGAAGGTGAACAAGGAGGCTGCCGACAAGGCGAAGGCGGCCCTCGAGGGCGCTGGCGCCACCGTCACCCTGAAGTAGCCGACCTCGCCGGCCGGCGCGCCAAGAACGACCGCCCCGCTACCGTGGCGGGGTAAGGCCGGGTGATTTGCCTTGTTTATACGCACAGATTCGGGCTAGATGCTTGACTGCAGCCAGTTCGAGAGGCATGCTCGCAGGCAGTGTTCCGCTCGCGGTGCGTTGACGGCCATGAGGTTGTCCGGTGTGGCGAAGGCCACACGGAGTGGCCGTTAGACAGCAGTCCCCCGATGGGGTAGACTGCTTGTTTGCGCTGCCCTCCCGCCCAACCCGACCTTGTCTGGGTGCGCTCGGCATGCGCTACGGGATGAGTCCGCGAGCCACCGGAAGGACCCCACTTGGCCGCCGCGCGCAACGCCAGCACACGTAAGAAGACCCGCACCACACCTCCCGGCACCACCCGAGTCTCGTTCGCGAAACTCGAAGATCCGCTCGACGTCCCAGACCTGCTCGCCCTGCAAGCCGACAGCTTCGACTGGCTGATCGGCCATGAGCGCTGGCAGCAGCGCGCCGCCGAGGCGAAGGCACACGGCCGCAACGACGTCTCCGCCCGCTCCGGTCTGGAGGAGATCTTCGAGGAGATCTCGCCGATCGAGGACTTCTCCGGCACCATGAGCCTGTCCTTCCGCGACCACCGGTTCGAGCCGCCCAAGTACTCGGTGGCGGAGTGCCGGGAGAAGGACTTCACCTATTCCGCCCCGCTGTT
Organism: Nocardioidaceae bacterium; assembly: GCA_035692425.1. Taxonomy (GTDB): domain Bacteria; phylum Actinomycetota; class Actinomycetes; order Propionibacteriales; family Nocardioidaceae; genus DASSHZ01. The sequence goes on along the minus strand of DASSHZ010000015.1, from coordinate 36,917 downwards.
CGTGACAGCCGAGTTCATGAACAACGAGACCGGCGAGATAAAGAGCCAGACCGTCTTCATGGGGGACTTCCCGCTGATGACGGACAAGGGCACCTTCATCGTCAACGGCACCGAGCGCGTCGTGGTCTCGCAGCTGGTCCGGTCTCCCGGGGTCTACTTCGAGCGGACTCCCGACAAGACCTCCGACAAGGACATATTCACCGCGAAGGTGATCCCGAGCCGGGGCGCTTGGCTGGAGTTCGAGATCGACAAGCGCGACCTCGTCGGGGTGCGGCTGGACCGCAAGCGCAAGCAGAACGTGACCGTGCTCCTCAAAGCCTTGGGCTGGAGCGAGGAGCAGATTCTGGGCGAGTTCGGAGACTACGAGTCGATCCGGCTCACGTTGGAGAAAGACCACACCTCCGGCCAGGATGACGCGCTGCTTGACATCTACCGCAAGCTGCGGCCGGGGGAGCCGCCGACGCGCGAGGCTGCCCAGGCGCTGCTGGACAACTACTACTTCAACGCCAAGCGGTACGACCTCGCGAAGGTGGGGCGCTACAAGATCAACAAGAAGCTGGGCCGGCAGGAGCCGTTCGACCAGCAGATCCTTACCACCGACGACATCGTGGCCACCATCCACTACATCGTCGCGCTACACGACGGCAAGACCGAGATCGAGAGCCCGGCGGGCCCGATCCGCGTGGAAGCCGACGACATCGACCACTTCGGGAACCGCCGCCTGCGTACCGTCGGCGAGCTCATCCAGAACCAGCTGCGGACCGGCCTGGCCAGGATGGAGCGGGTGGTTCGGGAGCGGATGACGACGCAGGACGTGGAGGCGATCACCCCACAGACGCTGATCAACATCCGGCCGGTCGTGGCCGCGCTGAAGGAGTTCTTCGGCACCTCGCAGCTCAGCCAGTTCATGGATCAGATCAACCCGCTGGCCGGACTGACCCACAAGCGGCGGCTCTCGGCGCTGGGCCCGGGCGGTCTGTCCCGGGAGCGCGCCGGCTTCGAGGTGCGCGACGTGCATCCGTCGCACTACGGCCGGATGTGCCCGATCGAGACGCCGGAGGGTCCCAACATCGGCCTGATGGGCTCGCTCTCGACGTTCGCGCGGGTCAACCCCTACGGCTTCGTCGAAACGCCCTACCGCAAGGTCGAGAAGGGCAAGGTCACCGACCAGATCGAGTACCTCACCGCGGATGACGAGGACCGCTTCGTCATCGCTCAGGCCAATGCTCCGCTGACGGCCGACGGGAAGTTCGCCGAGGAGCGGGTCCTCGTCCGGGAGCGCAAGGGCGAGGTCGACTACGTCCCGCGGGCGGACGTCGACTACATGGACGTCTCGCCCCGGCAGATGGTCTCCGTGGGCACCGCGCTCATCCCCTTCCTCGAGCACGACGACGCCAACCGTGCGCTGATGGGCTCGAACATGCAGCGGCAGGCGGTCCCGCTGATCAGAACCGAAGCCCCGCTGGTCGGCACCGGGATGGAGTACCGCGCCGCCGTCGACACCGGCGACGTCACCGTCGCCACGGCCGGGGGTGTCGTGACCTCGGTGTCGGCCGACGCCATCGAGGTCATGGAGGACGGTGGCCAGTACACGACGTATGGGCTAGCCAAGTTCCGACGCTCCAACCAGGGCACCTGCGTCAACCAGCGGCCGATCGTCGCCGAGGGCGACCGAGTCGAGGCGGGGTTGCCGATCGCCGACGGCCCCAGCACCGACTCCGGCGAGATGGCCCTCGGCCGTAACCTGCTGGTCGCGTACATGCCCTGGGAGGGCCACAACTACGAGGACGCGATCATCCTGAGCCAGCGGCTGGTCCAGGAGGACGTGCTCACCTCGATCCACATCGAGGAGCACGAGGTCGACGCGCGCGACACCAAGCTGGGCCCGGAGGAGATCACCCGCGACATCCCCAACGTCTCCGACGAGATGCTCGCCAACCTCGACGACCGCGGCATCATCCGCATCGGTGCGGAGGTCGTTCCCGGCGACATCCTGGTGGGGAAGGTGACCCCCAAGGGGGAGACCGAGCTGACCCCCGAGGAGCGTCTGCTGCGAGCCATCTTCGGGGAGAAGGCACGCGAGGTCCGGGACACGTCGCTGAAGGTCAAGCACGGCGAGAACGGCATCGTGATCGGGGTGCGCCTCTTCGACCGCGAGGAGGACGACGAGCTGCCGCCCGGCGTCAACCAGCTGATCCGGGTGTACGTCGCCCAGAAGCGCAAGATCTCCGACGGCGACAAGCTCGCGGGCCGGCACGGCAACAAGGGCGTCATCGCGAAGATCCTGCCGACCGAGGACATGCCGTTCCTCGAGGACGGCACGCCGGTCGACATCATCCTCAACCCGCTGGGCGTGCCCGGCCGGATGAACATCGGCCAGGTTCTCGAGTGCCACCTGGGCTGGATCGCCCACAACGGGTGGCACGTCGACGGTGGCCGCGAGGACTGGCAGCAGCGGCTCGTGCACATCGGGGCCGCGGACGCAGCTCCCCGCACCAAAGTGGCTACCCCGGTCTTCGACGGTGCGCGCGAGGACGAGATCACCGGGCTGCTGGCGAGCACCCTGCCGAACCGGGACGGCGACCACCTGGTGGGCGTCGACGGCAAGGCCAGCCTGTACGACGGTCGCACCGGGGAGCCCTTCCCGGCGCCGGTCGCGGTCGGCTACACCTACATCATCAAGCTCAACCACCTGGTCGACGACAAGATCCACGCTCGCTCGACCGGACCGTACTCGATGATCACCCAGCAGCCGCTGGGCGGCAAGGCACAGTTCGGCGGCCAGCGCTTCGGCGAGATGGAGGTGTGGGCGCTCGAGACCTATGGCGCGGCGTACGCGCTGCAGGAGCTCCTGACGATCAAGTCCGACGACGTGACCGGGCGGGTCAAGGTCTACGAGGCGATCGTCAAGGGCGAGAACATCCCCGAGCCGGGGATTCCCGAGTCCTTCAAGGTGCTGGTCAAGGAGATGCAGTCGTTGTGCCTCAACGTCGAGGTGCTCTCCAGTGACGGCGTGGCGATGGACATGCGCGACACGGACGAGGACGTCTTCCGCGCCGCCGAGGAGCTCGGGATCGACCTGGCCCGCCGTCCAAACGAAGGCATCAGCAGCGTTGAAGAGGTCTGACCCTCGCGTCGGGTCCCGCGCCCACCGGCGGGGACCCGGCAACTCCTCGCCGTCGACAACAGAAACCAAAAGGAAGAGTCGTGCTGGACGTTAACTTCTTCGACGAGCTCCGGATCGGCCTGGCTACCGCGGACGACATCCGCCAGTGGAGCCACGGCGAGGTGAAGAAGCCCGAGACGATCAACTACCGCACGCTCAAGCCGGAGCGCGACGGCCTCTTCTGCGAGAAGATCTTCGGTCCCACCCGGGACTGGGAGTGCTACTGCGGAAAGTACAAGCGGGTCCGCTTCAAGGGCATCATCTGCGAGCGCTGCGGGGTCGAGGTGACCCGCTCCAAGGTCCGTCGCGAGCGGATGGGCCACATCGAGCTGGCCGCGCCGGTCACCCACATCTGGTACTTCAAGGGCGTGCCGAGCCGGCTCGGCTACCTGCTCGACCTCGCACCCAAGGACCTGGAGAAGGTCATCTACTTCGCCGCCTACATGATCACGTCGGTCGACGAGGATGCCCGCCACCGCGACCTTCCGTCGCTGGAGACCAAGTTCGGGGTCGAGCGCAAGCAGGCCGAGCAGCGCCGGGACTCCGACGTCGAGGCGCGCCTGGCCAAGCTCGAGGAGGACCTCGCTGCGCTCGAGGCGGAGGGCGCCAAGTCCGACGCCAAGCGCAAGGTCAAAGACGGTGCCGAGCGCGAGGTCAAGCAGATCCGCGACCGGGCCCAGCGCGAGCTCGACCAGCTCGAGGAGGTCTGGAGCACGTTCAAGTCCCTCAAGGTGCAGGACCTCATGGGCGACGAGGTGCTCTATCGGGAGATGAAGTACCGCTACGGCAAGTACTTCGAGGGCTCCATGGGTGCCGAGGCGATCCAGCGGCGGCTCCGCGACTTCGACCTAGAGACCGAGGCGGCCACCCTTCGCGACACCATCCGCAACGGGAAGGGCCAGCGCAAGACCCGCGCCCTCAAGCGGCTCAAGGTCGTATCGGCGTTCCTGACGACGACGAACAGCCCCGAGGGAATGGTCCTCGACTGCGTGCCGGTGATCCCGCCCGACCTCCGGCCGATGGTGCAGCTGGATGGCGGCCGGTTCGCCACGTCCGACCTGAACGACCTGTACCGCCGGGTGATCAACCGCAACAACCGCCTCAAGCGGCTGCTCGACCTCGGGGCTCCCGAGATCATCGTCAACAACGAGAAGCGGATGCTGCAGGAGGCCGTCGACTCGCTGTTCGACAACGGCCGCCGCGGGCGGCCGGTCACCGGCCCGGGCAACCGGCCGCTGAAGTCGCTGTCCGACATGCTCAAGGGCAAGCAGGGCCGCTTCCGGCAGAACCTGCTCGGCAAGCGGGTCGACTACTCGGGCCGCTCGGTGATCGTGGTTGGCCCGCAGCTGAAGCTGCATCAGTGCGGCCTGCCCAAGCAGATGGCGCTCGAGCTGTTCAAGCCCTTCGTGATGAAGCGGCTCGTCGACCTGAACCACGCGCAGAACATCAAGATGGCCAAGCGCATGGTGGAGCGGAGCCGCTCGGTGGTCTGGGACGTGCTGGAGGAGGTCATCACCGAGCACCCGGTGCTGCTCAACCGCGCACCGACATTGCACCGGCTCGGGATCCAGGCGTTCGAGCCGCAGCTCATCGAGGGCAAGGCGATTCAGATCCACCCGCTGGTCTGCTCGGCGTTCAACGCCGACTTCGACGGTGACCAGATGGCGGTCCACCTCCCGCTGTCTGCCGAGGCCCAGGCCGAGGCCAGGATCCTGATGCTTTCGACGAACAACATCCTCAAGCCCGCCGACGGCCGGCCGGTCACCATGCCGACCCAGGACATGGTGCTGGGCATCTACTTCCTCACCATGGACGGGGCCGCGCATCGTGGGGACGGCCGCGTCTTCTCGTCGGTGGCCGAGGCCATGATGGCGTTCGACCTGGGCGAGATCGACCTGCAGAGCCAGGTGCGCATCAGGTTCGCCGACATCGTGCCGCCGCTGGGCATGGCCCGGCCCGAGGGCTGGGAGCCCGGGCGTCCGCTGGTCCTCGAGACGACCCTGGGCCGCGCGCTCTTCAACGAGGCGCTGCCCGGTGACTATGCCTACGTCAACGAGGAGGTCGGGAAGAAGAAGCTCGGCGTCATCGTCAACGACCTGGCCGAGCGCTACACCAAGGTCGAGGTCTCCCACGCCCTCGACAGCCTCAAGGACACCGGCTTCTCCTGGGCGACGAGGTCCGGCGTCACGATCTCCATCGGCGACGTGGTGACGCCGCCGGACAAGCCGGAGATCATGAGCAAGTGGGAGGCTGCCTCGGAGAAGGTCCAGAAGCAGTACGAGCGTGGCCTGATCACCGACGACGAGCGGCGCCAGGAGCTCATCGAGATCTGGAACACCGCCACCAACGACGTTGCCCGCTCGATGCAGGAGACCTTCGACAAGACGAACCCGATCTCGATGATCGTCAACTCCGGCGCCCGGGGGAACATGACCCAGGTCCGCCAGATCGCTGGCATGCGGGGGTTGGTGGCTAATCCGAAGGGCGAGATCATCCCGCGCCCGATCAAGTCCAACTTCCGCGAGGGCCTGTCGGTAGTCGAGTACTTCATCGCCTCCCATGGCGCCCGGAAGGGGCTCGCCGACACCGCGCTGCGGACCGCCGACTCCGGCTACCTGACCCGGCGGTTGGTCGACGTGTCGCAAGACGTGATCATCCGGGAGGATGACTGCGGCACCGAGCGGGGCCTGACCAAGGTCATCGGGACCAGGCTGGACGACGGTCGCGTCGTCAAGGACGAGTACGTCGAGACGTCGGCGTACGGGCGCAACCTCGCTGTCGACGTCACGCATCCGGAGACGGGCGAGGTACTGGCCCGTGCCGGTGACGACCTCGGCGATCTCGTGATCGGCCAGCTGGTGGCGTCCGGAGTGACCGACGCCAAGGTCCGGTCCGTGCTCACCTGCGACGCGAAGACTGGCACCTGCGCGAAGTGCTACGGACGGTCTCTCGCCGCCGGGAAGCTGGTGGACATCGGCGAGGCGGTCGGCATCATCGCCGCCCAGTCGATCGGTGAGCCTGGCACCCAACTGACCATGCGGACCTTCCACACCGGCGGGGTCGCGTCTGCCGACGACATCACCGAGGGTCTCCCTCGCGTCGTGGAGCTGTTCGAGGCCAGGACCCCCAAGGGCAAGGCCCCGATCGCGGAGGCGGCCGGCCGGGTCCGGGTCGAGGAGACCGACAAGGGCAGGAAGATCGTGGTCGTGCCCGACGACGGGTCCGAGGAGCAGAGCTACCCGGTGAGCAAGCGGACTCGGGCTGTCGTGTCCGACGACTCCCACGTGGAGGTCGGCCAGCAGCTGACCGTCGGCAAGGCCGACCCGCAGGACGTGCTCCGGGTGCTCGGGCTGCGCAAGGTCCAGGAGTACCTGGTGGAGCAGGTCCAGGAGGTCTACCGCCGGCAGGCCGTCTCGATCCACGACAAGCACATCGAGATCATCATCCGGCAGATGCTGCGGCGGATCACGGTCATCGACCAGGGCGACTCCGAGCTACTGCCCGGTGAGCTGGTCGACCGGATCAAGTTCGAGACCGAGAACCGGCGCGTGGTGGCCGAGGGCGGTACGCCGGCCTCCGGCCGTCCGGTGCTGATGGGGATCACCAAGGCTTCGCTCGCAACGGAGTCCTGGCTGTCGGCCGCCTCGTTCCAGGAGACCACCCGGGTGCTCACCGACGCCGCGATCCACGCCAAGTCCGACTCGCTACTCGGCCTGAAGGAGAACGTGATCCTGGGCAAGCTCATCCCGGCCGGCACCGGCCTGGAGGGCTACCGGAACATCCGGGTGGAGCCGACGGAGGAGGCCCGCGCGGCGGCGTACTCGATCAACTACGAGAACTACGACTACGACTTCGGCCAACCGACGACGGAGTCGGTGCTCCTCGACGACATCGACTACGGAACGTACCGGGGCTAGCCAGGAAGGGCGCTTGCCTAGTGGAGTAATCTGTATTACATGATTACTTCACAGGCGGCGGAGGAGATCTCCGCCTGGTTCACCGGTCGGCTGCCCAAGGACTGGACCGCCGTGGACCCGGTGATCACCGTCGACCGGGAGGAGATCGTCCTCCTCGTCACCATCGACGCCGTCGAGCTTCCGGGGTCGGCGAGCGAGTCGGCCACCCAGGAGGCCGCAGACGGGCGGGTTGCCCGCTGGCGGGAGGACACCCGGGAGGCGCGGATCGAGATCGCGGCCGAGGCCGAGCGCAGGTTCCGCCGGAAGGTGTCGTGGGGTGCGACGATCGGCGGTCGCACCACCATGTTCACCCATCTCGCGGTTCCGGCGATGACCCGGCTGCGGCAGCCCCAGCGGCAGGTGCTGGACACCCTGGTCGATGCGGGCGTGGCCCGGTCGCGGTCGGATGCCCTGGCCTGGTGCGTCCGGCTGGTGGGTCGGCACTCAGCCGACTGGCTGGCCGAGCTCACCGAGGCAATGGGGAAGGTTCGAGCGGTGCGGGAGCAGGGGCCGGGCTGACCGGCCGCCCCGGTGGCGGCAAACGCATTTTGACCGGCGTCGGGTCAGCCGGTAGCCTTGAACACCGTGCCCGGAGCAGTCCGGGTCCCTCTTGTGTGTCCGGCTGACCCGCCACGGCGGGCTACCGACCATGAGGTCTGTGCAGGCCCCCGCCCGCGTGCTCCTGGAGTGCCCGGGAGCCGCTCCGGGCGACACACCCGAGCGCGGGGGCGTGGACGCAGGCGACCAGGACGTCCACATCCACGTACGACGGCAGGAAGGCAACGACGCGGTGCCCACCATCCAGCAGCTGGTCCGCAAGGGCCGCCAGGACAAGGTGTCGAAGACCAAGACCCCCGCGCTCAAGGGCTCGCCCCAGCGGCGCGGCGTGTGCACCCGCGTCTACACCACCACCCCGAAGAAGCCGAACTCGGCACTCCGGAAGGTGGCCCGGGTCCGGTTGACCAGCGGGATCGAGGTCACCGCGTACATCCCCGGGGTGGGGCACAATCTCCAGGAGCACTCGATCGTGCTGGTCCGCGGCGGCCGCGTGAAGGACCTGCCCGGCGTGCGCTACAAGATCATCCGGGGTTCGCTCGACACCCAGGGCGTCAAGGGGCGCCGGCAGGCGCGCAGCCGGTACGGCGCCAAGAAGGAGAAAAGCTGATGCCGCGCAAGGGCCCGGCCCCACGGCGGCCGATCGAGGTCGACCCGGTCTATGGGAGCCCGCTGGTCACCCAGCTGATCAACAAGGTGCTCGTCGACGGCAAGAAGCAGGTTGCAGAGCGCATCGTGCACTCCGCCCTGGAGGGCTGCCGGGCGAAGACGTCGACCGACCCTGTGGTGACTCTCAAGCGCGCTCTCGACAACGTGAAACCGACCCTCGAGGTGCGCAGCCGTCGGGTCGGGGGCGCCACCTACCAGGTTCCGGTCGAGGTGCGTGGCTCCCGGTCCACCACGCTGGGCCTGCGCTGGCTGGTCCAGTACGCCCAGGCGCGCCGCGAGAAGACCATGTCGCAGCGGCTCATGAACGAGCTACTGGACGCTTCGAACGGGCTGGGCGCGGCTGTGAAGCGCCGCGAGGACACCCACAAGATGGCCGAGTCCAACAAGGCTTTCGCCCACTACCGCTGGTGAGCTCCGCCGGCCGACGTCCGGACCCGGCCGAACGCCGTACCAGTCTCCCGCCTGACCATCCGCTCGCACACCGTTAGGGATCGCCAACCGTGGCAGTCGACATCACCACCGACCTGAGCAAGGTCCGCAACATCGGCATCATGGCCCACATCGATGCCGGCAAGACCACGACCACCGAGCGCATCCTGTTCTACACCGGCATCAACTACAAGATCGGTGAGGTCCACGAGGGCGCCGCCACGATGGACTGGATGGAGCAGGAGCAGGAGCGGGGGATCACGATCACCTCCGCGGCCACCACCTGCACCTGGAAGAACCACACCATCAACATCATCGACACCCCGGGCCATGTCGACTTCACCGTCGAGGTCGAGCGGTCCCTCCGGGTTCTCGATGGTGCGATCGCCGTGTTCGACGGTGTGGCCGGTGTCGAGCCGCAGTCGGAGACGGTCTGGCGGCAGGCGGACCGCTACCACGTCCCGCGGATGTGCTTCGTGAACAAGCTGGACCGGACGGGTGCGGAGTTCCACCGCTGTGTGGACATGATCGAGAGCCGGCTGGGTGCCACTCCACTCGTGCTGCAGATCCCCATCGGCACCGAGGCGGACTTCGTCGGCGTGGTCGACCTGGTCGGGATGCGGGCGCTGACCTGGCGCGGCGAGACGGCCAAGGGCGAGGACTACGACGTGGAGGAGATCCCGGCCACACACGCCGAGGCCGCGCGGGAGTGGCGCGACCGGCTGTTCGAGACGGTGGCCGAGGCCGACGACGAGATGATGGAGCTCTATCTCGAGGGGCACGAGCCTTCCGTCGAGCAGCTGCAAGGTGCCATCCGCCGCTCGACGGTGGCCGACAAGGTGACGCCCGTCCTCTGCGGGACCGCGTTCAAGAACAAGGGCATCCAGCCGCTGCTCGACGCGGTGGTGCTCTACCTGCCGTCCCCGGTCGACGTGGCCGCGATCGAGGGCCATGACGTCAAGGACGAGACCGTGGTGGTGGAGCGGCATCCGAGCGAGGACGAGCCGTTCTCCGCGCTGGCCTTCAAGATCATGGCCGACCCGCACCTGGGCAAGCTGACCTATCTGCGGCTCTACTCGGGTCGGCTAAACACGGGCACGACGGTGCTCAACCCCACCAAGGGCCGCAAGGAGCGCATCGGCAAGATCTACCGCATGCACGCCAACAAGCGCGAGGAGATCGCCTCGGCCGGGGCCGGTCACATCGTGGCGGTGATGGGCCTAAAGGACACAACCACCGGCGAGACGCTCTGCGACCTCGAGCACCCGGTGATCCTCGAGTCGATGACCTTCCCCGCTCCGGTCATCCACGTAGCCATCGAGCCCCGGTCCAAGGGCGACCAGGAGAAGCTCGGCATAGCCATCCAGCGGCTGTCCGAGGAGGACCCGACCTTCACGGTCCGTACCGACGAGGAGACCGGGCAGACGGTCATCGCCGGCATGGGCGAGCTGCACCTGGAGGTCCTCGTCGACCGCATGCACCGGGAGTTCCACGTCGACGCCAACGTCGGCAAGCCGCAGGTCGCCTACCGCGAGACGATCCGAAAGCACGTCCAGAAGGTCGAGTACACCCACAAGAAGCAGACCGGTGGGTCGGGTCAGTACGCCAAGGTGATGATCGACATGGAGCCCACGGGTGGCGGCGACGGGGGCTACGAGTTCGTCAACTCGGTCACCGGCGGCCGGATCCCTCGCGAGTACATCCCGGCAGTGGACGAGGGCATCCAGGAGGCGATGGAGTTCGGCGTCCTGGCCGGCTACCCGATGGTCGACCTGAAGGTGACGCTCCAAGACGGCGCCTACCACGAGGTTGACTCTTCCGAGATGGCCTTCAAGATGGCGGGGCGCATGGTGTTCAAGGAGGCGGCCCGGCGGGCCGGCCCGGTCCTGCTCGAGCCGATCATGGCGGTGGAGGTGACCACCCCGGACGACTACATGGGGGATGTCATCGGGGACCTCAACTCACGCCGTGGCCACATCCAGGCGATGGAGGAGGGCGCCGGCAGCGCGAAGCTGGTGCGGGCGCTGGTTCCGCTCTCCGAGATGTTTGGATACGTTGGTGACCTGCGGTCGAAAACCCAGGGTCGCGCTTCGTACTCCATGCAGTTCGACTCGTACGCCGAGGTTCCCAAGAACGTCGCAGACGAGATCATCCAGAAGGTCCGGGGCGAGTGACCCAACCTGGGTCACACCGGGCGTAGCCGTCACGTTCCTACAGAGGAGGAAGTCCAAGTGGCGAAGGCCAAGTTCGAGCGGACCAAGCCGCACGTCAACATAGGCACCATCGGCCACATCGACCACGGGAAGACCACCCTGACCGCGGCGATCTCGAAGGTGCTCCACGAGAAGTCCCCTGCCCTGAACCCGGTGTTCGCGTTCGACGACATCGACAAGGCGCCCGAGGAGAAGCAGCGGGGCATCACGATCTCGATCGCGCACATCGAGTACCAGACCGACAACCGCCACTATGCGCACGTGGACTGCCCTGGGCATGCCGACTACATCAAGAACATGATCACCGGGGCCGCCCAGATGGATGGCGCCATCCTGGTCGTGGCGGCGACGGACGGGGTCATGCCCCAGACCCGTGAGCACGTGCTGCTCGCCCGTCAGGTTGGTGTGCCGGCCATCGTCGTCGCCCTCAACAAGTGCGACATGGTCGACGACGAGGAGCTGATCGAGCTCGTGGAGCTCGAGGTCCGCGAGCTGCTGTCGGAGTACGAGTTCCCCGGTGACGACCTGCCGGTCGTGCGCGTCGCGGCCCTGCCGGCGCTCAACGGCGACGAGAAGTGGGCCCAGGCCGTGGTGGACCTGATGGAGCAGGTTGACACCTACATCCCGCTCCCGCAGCGGGACACCGAGAAGCCGTTCCTGATGCCCGTCGAGGACGTCTTCACGATCACCGGCCGGGGCACCGTGGTGACCGGCCGGATCGAGCGTGGCGTCGTCAAGATCAACGAGACGGTCGACATCATCGGCATCCGGCCGGAGAAGCAGACCACCACGGTCACCGGCGTCGAGATGTTCCGCAAGATCCTCGACGAGGGGCAGGCTGGCGAGAACGTCGGGCTGCTGCTGCGCGGGACCAAGCGCGAGGACGTCGAGCGCGGGATGGTCGTGATCAAGCCGGGTACGACGACCCCGCACACGAACTTCGACGCGCAGGTCTACGTCCTGAGCAAGGAGGAGGGCGGGCGCCACACCCCGTTCTTCAACAACTACCGTCCGCAGTTCTACTTCCGCACCACCGACGTCACGGGCGTGGTCACCCAGCCGGAGGGCACCGAGATGGTCATGCCCGGCGACAACACCGAGATGTCGGTCGAGCTGATCCAGCCGATCGCCATGGAGGAAGGTCTCCGGTTCGCGATCCGCGAGGGTGGCCGGACGGTCGGCGCAGGCCGGGTCACCAAGATCGCCAAGTAGCGCGCTGGACGGACAACTGGTGGGTGGGCGCGTACGCGCCCACCCACCAGCCATGACACGCTGCTAGTTCTCAGGTGGCGGCGGACCGCTCGGCGGCTTGACGGTGAGGACCGGGCAGCCGGCGTCGAGCAGGATCCGCTGGGCGGTGCTGCCCAGCAGCAGTTTGCCGACCGGGGTGCGTCGGCGCAGACCGATCACCACCAGCGCCGCGTCGTGCTCGGCGGCGAGCGCGACTATCTCGTCGGCGGGCTCGCGTGCGCTGAGACTGCGTAGCAGCCGGTAGGGCACGCCGCTCGAGTCCAGCCGCTGGCGTAGCGCGGTGGCGGTGTCGTCGTCCGCGAACGTCGCGTCGTCCCGCGCGGCGCCTCGGCTGGCGTTGATCACGATTAGGTCGAGGTTGCGCAGTCTCGCCTCCACGATGGCGGCGTCGAGCGCCGCATTCCCCTCGGGACTGGGCACATAGCCCGCCAGCACCGGCATCGGGTTGTCCTTTCGAAACGGGCGTCGCCGTACGGCGAGGCGGTCCAATGCTGGCACAGCCAGAGCCGCTGCGCTCCGCGTCGGGGCCTCCTGCGGGCGCTCGGCGGAGTGATCGATGCCATCGCCGGGGCAGTCTCGGCGATGGTCCGGGGGGAGCCGATTTGGCACCGCTCGGGGCGGTCTGGCAGACTAGCGGGGTTGCCCAGGCGGGCCGCCGGGGCCCTTCGGCGCGCGTGATGCGCACCGGGGTGCCGCACCGGAGACCTGCCGCACGTCGGGGTTCGATGCCCCGGCGACAGTTCCCACACCGACAACCGACAGTTGGCATGCTGCGCGTCCAACGTGCGACACGCCCGACCTCGGGGGTCGGCCGGGTGGGCCTGGTCCTCGGGTGGGGCCAGGCGGGCCATCGGCGGCACTAGAGAAGGACGAAGCGAGAGCATGGCGGGACAGAAGATCCGCATCAGGCTCAAGGCCTACGACCATGAGGTCATCGACAGCTCGGCGCGCAAGATCGTCGACACGGTGACCCGCACTGGCGCGCGCGTCACTGGCCCGGTGCCGCTGCCGACCGAGAAGAACGTGTACTGCGTCATCCGCTCCCCCCATAAGTACAAGGACAGCCGGGAGCACTTCGAGATGCGCACCCACAAGCGCCTGATCGACATCATCGATCCCACCCCCAAGACGGTCGACTCTCTGATGCGGCTCGAGCTGCCCGCCGGGGTCGACATCGAGATCAAGCTCTGAGGGGGCCCAGGACTCATGAGCACTGCACCAGCCCGACCTGGGCGCAATGTGCGTGGCCTGGTTGGCGCCAAGGTGGGCATGACCCAGGTCTGGGACTCCGACAACCGGGTGGTGCCGGTCACCGTGATCGCGGCGGCGTCCAATGTCGTGACCCAGGTCCGCACCGTGTCGACCGACGGCTACAACGCGGTCCAGCTCGGCTTCGGCGAGGTGCGCGCGACGAAGGTGACCAAACCGCTCGCCGGGCACTTCGAGCGTGCTGGCACGACACCTCGCCGCCACCTGGTGGAGTTCCGGACCGCCGATGCTGAGACCTACTCGCTCGGCCAAGAGCTCGGCGTTGACGTCTTCGCGGCTGGGGAGCTGGTCGACGTGACGGGAACCAGCAAGGGCAAGGGCTTCTCCGGAGTCATGAAGCGGCATGGTTTCTCTGGGGTCGGCGCGTCGCACGGTGCGCATCGCAACCACCGGAAGCCAGGTTCCATCGGAGGCTGCGCGACCCCCGGCCGAGTCTTCAGTGGACTTCGCATGGCGGGGCGGATGGGCAACGAGACGGTGACGATGCAGAACCTCACGGTGCACGCGGTGGACGCCGAACGAGGGCTGGTGCTCGTGAAGGGAGCGGTGCCCGGTCCGCGGGGGACCCTGGTTCTGCTGCGCAGTGCCGTGAAGGGCAGGGCGGCATCATGACCTCGGTCGACGTCCACGCCGCCGGCGGCTCGACCGCGGGCAAGGTCGAGCTCCCCGCGCGCATCTTCGATGTCACGGTCAACGTCCCACTGATCCATCAGGTGGTGGTCGCCCAGCTGGCTGCGGCCCGGCAGGGCACGCACAGCACCAAGACCCGCAGCGAGGTCTCCGGCGGAGGGCGCAAGCCGTACCGCCAGAAGGGCACCGGGCGGGCGCGGCAAGGGTCGATCCGGGCTCCGCAGTTCACCGGCGGGGCGGTCGTACACGGTCCCCGGCCGCACGGCTACGACCAGCGGACCCCCAAGAAGATGAAGGCGGCCGCGCTGCGCGGTGCGCTCTCCGACCGCGCGCGCGACGGCCGCGTGCACGTCGTGGACACGCTCGCCGCCGCCGAGGCTCCGTCGACCAAGGGCGCCCTGGCGGTCCTGCGCCGGCTCACCAGCCGGCCCCGGACGCTGGTGGTGCTCGAGCGAGCGGACCGACTCGGCTGGCTGAGCCTGCGGAACGTCGACACCGTTCACCTGCTGGCGGTCGACCAGCTCAACACGTACGACGTCCTGCAGAGCGACGACGTCGTGTTCACCCGGGCGGCGTTCGACGCGCTGGTCTCGTCGTCCGACGGAGGTGCCGCCGTACCGGCCGAGTCCGCCAAGTCGGGCGACCGCCCCGCCGGCCGCGCAGCCGCCCCGGCAGCGGCGGAGCCAGCGCCGCGGGCGGCCGAGGAGGCGCCCGCTGACGCTGCGCAGTCGAGCCCGGACTCGGCGGAGCCGCTGGCGGACGGGAGCGCCCCCGAGGGCTTCACCATCAAGGGGAACCGAAGCTCGATGAAGTACCACCTGCCGGGTGGCCGCTGGTACGACGCCACCGTCGCCGAGGTCTGGTTCCGAACCGAGGAGGCCGCCAAGGCGGCTGGCTTCGTCAAGGCGGGCACCCGGACCAAGGCCACGTCGCAGACCGAGGAGGGGGGCCGGTGAGCAACCTCTACAAGGACCATCGCGACGTACTCGTCGCTCCGGTGGTCAGCGAGAAGTCCTACGGGCTGCTCGACGAGAACAAGTACACCTTCCTGGTCCGCCGGGACTCCAACAAGACCGAGATCAAGATCGCGGTGGAGAAGGTCTTCAACGTCAAGGTGACGAGCGTCAACACGCTCAACCGGCCAGGGAAGCGGCGTCGCACTCGGAACGGCTGGGGTGCGCGACCGGACACCAAGCGGGCGATCGTCAGCCTCGCGGAAGGCCAGCGGATAGACATCTTCGGGGGGCCGGTCTCCTGACCGGGCGATGAGCGAGGACTGAGGAAGCATGGGAATCCGCAAGTACAAGCCCACGACGCCGGGCCGGCGGGGCGCCAGCGTGGCGGACTTCGTCGAGGTCACCCGCGACACGCCGGAGAAGTCGCTGGTCAAGCCGCTCGCACAGAAGGGCGGACGCAACAACCAGGGCCGGATCACCACCCGGCACCAGGGCGGTGGGCACAAGCGTGCCTACCGGGTGATCGACTTCCGCCGCTACGACAAGGACGGCGTCCCGGCCAAGGTGGCCCACATCGAGTACGACCCGAACCGGACCGCGCGAATCGCGCTGCTGCATTACGCGGACGGCGAGAAGCGCTACATCGTCGCGCCGGTGGGTCTGCGGCAGGGGATGCCGGTCGAGAACGGCCCGCGCGCCGACATTCGCCCCGGCAACAACCTCCCGTTGCGCAACATCCCGGTCGGTACCACGGTGCACGCCATCGAGCTGCGGCCTGGCGGCGGCGCCAAGATCGGTCGGTCTGCCGGGGCGGCCGTCCAGCTGGTCGCTCGCGAGGGCAGCCGCGCCCAGCTGCGGATGCCGTCCGGCGAGGTGCGGTACGTCGACGTACGCTGCCGGGCCACCGTGGGCGAGGTCGGCAATGCCGAGCAGTCCAACCTCAACTGGGGCAAGGCCGGGCGGATGCGCTGGAAGGGGCGCCGCCCGAGCGTGCGCGGGGTCGTGATGAACCCCGTCGACCACCCGCACGGGGGCGGCGAGGGCCGCACCTCCGGCGGCCGGCACCCGGTCTCCCCCTGGGGCAAGCCCGAGGGCCGGACCCGCCGGCGCAAGGCCAGCGACCAGCTCATCGTCCGCCGTCGCAAGTCCGGGAAGCGCTGAGAAGGGCTGGTTGAACATGCCGCGTAGCCTGAAGAAGGGCCCGTTCGTCGACGACCACCTGCAGCGCAAGGTGGACCTGCAGAACGACAAGGGCACCAAGAACGTCGTCAAGACCTGGTCGCGCCGGTCCATGGTCGTGCCGGCGATGATCGGCCACACCATCGCGGTCCATGACGGCCGCAAGCACGTGCCGGTCTTCATCACCGAGTCGATGGTCGGCCACAAGCTCGGAGAGTTCGCACCCACCCGGACCTTCCGCGGCCACGACAAGGACGACCGCAAGAGTCGCCGGCGCTGAGCCGGACCGGCGAACGAGAGAAGCGAGAGCGCGAGAGAGCATGAGCCCAGTGGAACGACGGCGCATCAGCGCCCGGCGAGAGACCCTGCTCGGCGACGAGCCGGGCGCCTTCGCCGTAGCCCGGTTCGTCCGGGTGACACCGCAGAAGGCCCGGCGCGTGGTCGACCTCGTCCGAGGGGCGGCCGTGGACGACGCGCTGGCCACCCTCCGGTTCTCGCCGCAGAGCGCGAGCGAGCCGGTCTACAAGCTGCTGGAGAGCGCGGTCTCGAACGCCACCACCGTCGAGGGGCTGGAGCGCCGCGGCCTGGTGGTCAGCAAGGCGATGGTCGACGAAGGTCCCACCTTGAAGCGGTTCCGCCCCCGCGCCCAGGGCCGCGCCAGCCGGATCCTCAAGCGGACGAGCCACATCACGCTCGTCGTCCAGCCCGGCGACCTGCCGAGCAACGGTGCGGCCCGTGGAAAGGTGGCCAGCTGATGGGCCAGAAGGTCAATCCGAACGGCTTCCGCCTCGGCGTCTCCACCGACCACAAGAGTCGCTGGTTCGCCGACCGGGGCATGTACAAGTCGTACGTCGGGGAGGACGTCGCGATTCGGAAGCTGCTCACCAAGGGCATGGAGCGTGCCGGGATCAGCCGGGTCGACATCGAGCGCACGCGTGACCGGGTCTCGGTCACGATCTTCACCGCGCGGCCGGGGATCGTGATCGGCCGGCGCGGTGCGGAGGCGGACCGCATCCGCGAGAACCTCGAGCAGCTGACCGGCAAGCAGGTAAAGCTCAACATCCGGGAGGTCCTCAACCCGGAGGTCGACGCGCAGCTGGTGGCCCTCGGGGTCGCTGAGCAGCTCTCCGGCCGGGTCAACTACCGGCGCGCGATGCGCAAGGCGATCCAGACCGCGATGCGCTCGGGAGCCAAGGGGATCCGGGTCCAGTGCTCCGGCCGGCTCGGGGGCGCCGAGATGTCGCGGTCGGACTTCTACCGCGAGGGCCGGGTGCCGCTGCACACGCTGCGCGCGGACATCGACTACGGATTCTGCGAGGCCCGGACCACGTTCGGGCGGATCGGCGTCAAGGTCTGGATCTACAAGGGCGAGGTGGCCGGGACCCGGGCCGGACGAGAGGCGCAGGCCGCCGCGCTGGCCGCCGCGGGCGTACACGGCCGGCCCGGTCGGCGCCGCGGTGAACGTGGCGAGCGGTTCGGCGGGGCCGGCGAGGCGGCCGGGGGCGAGCAGGCCGGCGCGGCCGCAGGCCGGCCGGCCGTCGCCGTGCCGAGCGGAGAGGGGGCCTGACGATGTTGATCCCGCGCAGGGTCAAGCACCGCAAGCAGCACCGGCCAGGTCGCTCCGGCATGGCGACCGGCGGGACCCAGCTCGCCTTCGGCGAGTTCGGCATCCAGGCTGTCGAGCGCTCCTACGTCACCAACCGCCAGATCGAGTCGGCCCGGATCGCGATGACCCGGCACATCAAGCGCGGCGGCAAAGTCTGGATCAACATCTACCCGGACCGGCCGCTGACCAAGAAGCCGGCCGAGACGCGGATGGGGTCGGGCAAGGGCTCACCTGAATGGTGGGTCGCGAACGTCAAGCCCGGGCGGGTCATGTTCGAGCTCTCCGGGGTGCCAGAGGACGTTGCCAAGGAGGCGCTGCGCCGGGCCATTCACAAGCTGCCCATGAAGTGCCGGTTCGTTCAGCGTGAGGGTGGTGAGCTCTGATGGCTGCGACGTCGGCGTTCGAGCTGCGCCACCTCGACGACGAGACCCTCGAGGAGAAGCTGCGGCAGGCCAAGGAGGAGCTCTTCAACCTGCGGTTCCAGGCAGCCACCGGCCAGTTGGAGTCGCACGGACGGCTCCGCTCGGTACGCCGAGAAATTGCGCGCATCTACACCACGATCCGCGAGCGCGAGCTGGGGATCACCGAACAGCTGACCACCGACAGTGAGGCCGGGGCATGACCGAGAAGACCGTGATCGGCACCGATGTCGCGGCGCGGAACCGACGCAAGACCCGCGAGGGAGTCGTGGTCGGCGACAAGATGGACAAGACCGTCGTCGTGTCCGTGGAGGACCGCGTCAAGCACTCGCTGTACGGCAAGGTGCTGCGCCGGACGAGCAAGCTCAAGGCGCACGACGAGCGGAACGACTGCGGCGTCGGCGACCGAGTCTTGGTGATGGAGACGCGGCCGATGTCGGCCACCAAGCGGTGGCGAGTGGTCGAGATTCTCGAGCGGGCCAAGTGATGTCCCGCGAGCAACGTGCCTCGCAGCCCTACCCGAGCGCCGGTCGCGCTCGGGTACTACCCCGCGCAGGAGTGACCCGATGATCCAGCAGGAGTCGCGGCTGAAGGTGGCCGACAACACCGGGGCCAAGCAGATCCTGTGCATTCGCGTGGTCGGCGGGTCGGGTCGGCGGTACGCCGGGATCGGCGACGTCATTGTGGCGACGGTGAAGGACGCGATCCCCGGGGGCGGAGTAAAGAAGGGCGAGGTGGTGAGGGCCGTGGTGGTGCGCACCGTGAAGGAGCATCGACGCCCCGACGGCTCGTATATCCGCTTCGACGAGAACGCGGCCGTCATCCTCAAGAGCGACGGGGAGCCTCGTGGCACGCGCATCTTCGGCCCGGTGGGCCGGGAGCTGCGGGAGAAGCGATTCATGAAGATCATCTCGCTGGCACCGGAGGTGCTTTAGATGTCACCGACACTCAACAGGCACAAATGCGGCCGCGCTGCCAACGTGCGCACGCTGGCTGGGAAGGTCTGACATGGCCAGGGGAATGTCGATCAAGAAGGGTGACCTGGTTCGGGTGATCGCCGGCAAGGACAGGGGCGTCGAGGGGAAGGTGATCGGCGTGCTCACCGGCGAGGGCCGGGTCCTGGTCGAGGGTGTCAACCGCGTCAAACGTCACACCAAGCTGGTGCAGTCGGGCGGCCGGGCCGGCACGACCGGCGGCATCATCACCCAGGAGTCCTCGATCCACGTCTCGAACGTCATGCTCCTGGCCGAGGTCGACGGCAAGAAGGTGCCCACCCGGGTGGGCTCCAAACGGGTGGAGGTCACCAAGACGCGGCCGGACGGCTCGACGTACCCGACGCAGCGCGGCCGGCGGGTGGCCGCCAAGACCGGGGAGGAGATCTGATGACGACCGCACCGGTGTCGGATCGAGCGCCGGCGCCGAGGTTCAAGACCCGCTACCGCGCGGAGATCATGCCGGCGATGCAGCAGGAGTTCGGCTTCCGCAACGTCATGCAGATCCCCCGGGTCAGCAAGATCGTGGTCAACATGGGGGTGGGCGAGGCGGCGCGGGACTCGAAGCTCATCGAGGGTGCCGTCCGCGACCTGGCGACCATCACCGGTCAGCGGCCGCAGGTGACCCGGGCGCGCAAGTCCATTGCCCAGTTCAAGCTGCGGGAGGGCATGCCGATCGGCGCGCACGTGACGCTGCGTGGCGACCGGATGTGGGAGTTCCTCGACCGGCTGCTGACGCTCGCCCTGCCCCGGATCCGGGACTTCCGGGGGCTGGCTCCCGGGCAGTTCGACGGCCGAGGCAACTACACCTTCGGGCTCACCGAACAGGTGATGTTCCATGAGGTGGACCCCGACAAGGTCGACCGCCAGCGCGGCATGGACATCACCGTGGTCACCACCGCAGCCAGCGACGACGAGGGGCGGGCACTGCTGCGGCAGCTCGGCTTCCCCTTCAAGGAGAACTGATGGCGAAGACATCCCTGCGCGTAAAGGCCGCCCGCAAGCCCAAGTTCGCGGTGCGCGCCTACACGCGCTGCCAGCGCTGCGGCCGCCCGAAGGCGGTCTACCGCAAGTTCGGTCTGTGCCGGATCTGCCTGCGCGAGATGGCGCACCGGGGGGAGCTCCCCGGCATCACCAAGAGCAGCTGGTGACCACCACCGACCGACGAGTCGCCGCAGGTCGTCGTCCGACGAAACCGCGGCGGGAAAGAGGCCCCCGGCCATGACCATGACCGACCCGATCGCAGACATGCTGACGCGGCTGCGCAATGCCAACCAGGCATACCACGAGAGCGTCTCGGTGCCGTACAGCCGGCTCAAGGCCGGCGTTGCGCAGATCCTGCAGCAGGAGGGCTACATCGGCTCGTGGCAGGTCGAGCAGCCACCGGACCCGGCGAGCCCAGTCGGGAAGGCCCTGGTGCTGACCCTCAAGTACGGACCGAACCGCGAGCGCTCGATTTCCGGCGTACGCCGGATCAGCAAGCCCGGGCTCCGGGTCTATGCCAAGTCCACCGGCCTGCCAAGGGTACTGGGCGGGCTGGGGGTGGCGATCATCTCCACCTCGACGGGCCTGCTGACGGACCGGCAGGCGAACCAGAAAGGCGTGGGCGGGGAAGTCCTCGCCTACGTCTGGTAGCCGAGGCACGGAAGGAGGCAACGCATGTCGCGCATCGGGAAGCTGCCGATCACCGTGCCCGCCGGTGTCGAGGTCGCCATCGACGGCCAGACCGTGACGGTGACCGGGCCCAAGGGCGCCCTCTCGCAGACGGTCGCCCGGCCGATCTCGGTTGCGAAGAGCGACGACGGGACGGTTCGGGTGAGCCGGCCGGATGACGAGCGGTTGAGCAGGTCACTGCACGGGCTGTCCCGAACCCTCATCGCCAACATGGTCACCGGGGTCACCGAGGGCTACCGGAAGCAGCTGGAGATCGTCGGGGTTGGCTACCGGGTGGTGTCTAAGGGCCCCGGCAGCCTGGAGTTCTCGCTCGGCTACAGCCATCCCGTCAGCTTCGACGCGCCCGATGGGATCACGTTCACCGTCGACGGCCCTACCCGGTTCGCCGTGCAGGGCATCGACAAGCAGGCCGTCGGCGAGGTGGCCGCGAAGATCCGCAAGCTCCGGAAGCCGGAACCCTACAAGGGCAAGGGGATCCGGTACGCCGGCGAGCACGTACGCCGCAAGGTCGGGAAGGCGGGCAAGTGATGGCGATCGCACTCAGGTCGGGCAAGCACACGACCGCGAAGGCCGCCGCGAGGCTGCGCCGGCAGGTCCGCGGCCGCAAGCGGGTCACCGGCTCGGCCGAGCGTCCTCGACTGGTGGTGACGCGCACGAACCGGCACATGTTCGTCCAGCTCGTGAACGACGTAGATGGGCGCACCCTTGCCTGCGCGAGCACCATGGAGGAGCCGGTCCGGGCAGCCGCCGCCGACAAGACCGCCAAGGCCCGGATGGTGGGGGAAGCGTTGGCCCAGCGCGCCGGGGCGCTTGGGATCGGTGCCGTCGTGTTCGACCGAGCCGGCAACAAGTACCACGGCCGGGTGGCGGCCGTGGCCGACGGGGCTCGCGCCGGCGGCCTCAGCCTCTGACCAGCGACGTAGCGAGAGAGAGAAGGAATCTTCGATGAACGGAACCCAGCGCCGCACCGGCGGTGCCGGATCCGACCGGCGGGGTCGAGACGACCGCCGCGGCCCTGGTGCCGACCGGGCGGCGTACATCGAGCGCGTCGTGGCGACCAACCGGGTCGCCCAGGTCGTGAAGGGCGGCCGGCGGTTCAGCTTCACCGCCCTCGTCGTAGTCGGTGACGGCGACGGGAAGGTCGGGGTGGGCTACGGCAAGGCAAAGGAGTTCCCAGCCGCCATCGCCAAGGGCGTCGAGGAAGCGAAGAAGTCCATGTTCACCGTGCCGCGCAGCCAGCGCACCATCCCGCACCCGGTCCAGGGTGAGGACGCCGCCGGCGTCGTCCTGCTGCGTCCGGCCGCGCCCGGGACGGGCGTGATCGCGGGAGGCCCGGTGCGGGCAGTGCTCGAGTGCGCCGGCATCCATGACGTCTTGAGCAAGTCCCTGGGTTCCTCGAACGCACTGAACATCGTCGGCGCCACCGTGGCGGCACTCAAGATGCTGAAGACGCCGGAGGCGGTCGCCGCGCAGCGCGGGCTGACGGTGGAGCAGGTCGCCCCGGCAGCGCTCCTTCGGGCCCGCGCGGAGGTGGCGGACTGATGGCCCGACTGAAGGTGCGACAGATCCGCTCGACCGTCGGGCGGAAGAAGGAGCAGCGCGAGACCGTGCGGAGCCTGGGGCTGAAGCGGATCGGGGACGTGGTGGTCAAGGAGGACCGACCAGAGATCCGCGGTATGGTCGCGGCTGTCCCGCATCTCGTCTCGGTTGAGGAGGTGGACTGACGTGACGCTAAAGCTGCACCATCTGCGTCCGGCTCCGGGTGCCCGGACCGCCAAGACCAGGGTCGGCCGCGGCGAGGCCGGCAAGGGCAAGACGGCCGGCCGGGGGACCAAGGGCAGCGGCGCTCGAGGCCAGGTGCCGGCCTGGTTCGAGGGCGGGAACCTGCCCATCCACATGAGGCTGCCGAAGATGAAGGGCTTCCGGAGCCCGTTCAAGGTGGAGTACCAGGTGGTGAACCTGGACCGGCTCGGCGAGCTGTTCCCCGAGGGCGGCGAGGTGACGCCCGAGCTGCTGGCGGCCCGGGGAGCGGTGCGGGCCGGGTCGCCCGTCAAGGTCCTGGGCGGCGGCGACCTCTCGGTAGCGCTGCAGGTGTCCGCGCACGCCTTCTCGGCATCGGCGAAGCAGAAGATCGCCGCCGCCGGAGGAACGACAACCGAGCTCTGAAGGGTCGGGGGCGCACCATGACCCCGCGCTCGGCGGGTCCGGTAGGTAACGAAGTGGCTGGCTGTGGCCTACCGACCCCCGCTCGGCTGTTATTGTCCGAGGACATGACGGCGCCCGCGAAGGCCACCTCGGCCCGCGACACCATCGAATCCTGCTGCCCCGGGAGGCCGGCGTGCTGAGCGCCTTCCTGAACGCGTTCCGGACACCTGACCTGCGCCGTAAGCTGCTGTTCGTCCTCGGCATGATCGTGCTGTTCCGGCTCGGGTCGACCATCCCGGCCCCGGGGGTCAACTACCGGAACGTGCACGAATGCGTCTCCCAGGTGAGCAACCAGGGCATCTACGGACTGATCAACCTGTTCTCCGGTGGTGCGCTGCTGCACCTGACCATCTTTGCGCTCGGCATCATGCCGTACATCACCGCGAGCATCATCCTGCAGCTCCTCACGGTGGTGATTCCGCGCCTCGAGGCACTCAAGAAGGAGGGCCAGGCAGGTACGACGAAGATCACCCAGTACACCCGTTACCTCACCCTCGGACTGGCGATCCTGCAGTCCACCGGCTTCGTCGCGCTGGCGCGCAGCGGCCAGATCTTCCAGGGCACCTGCAACCTGCCGCTGCTCATCAACAACCACATCACGACGATGGTGCTGATGGTCATCGTGATGACCGCGGGCACCGCGACCATCATGTGGCTGGGTGAGCTGATCACCGAGCGCGGGATCGGCAACGGCATGTCGATCCTGATCTTCACCTCGGTGATATCGGCCTTCCCGTCGGCGCTGTGGTCGATCAAGAACGAGCACGGCTGGAGCGTCTTCATCATCGTGATGATCCTCGGCCTGGCGATCATCGGCGCTGTCATCTTCATGGAGCAGGCCCAGCGGCGGGTGCCGGTGCAGTACGCCCGGCGGATGGTGGGGCGGAAGATGTTCGGGGGGACGTCGACGTACATCCCGCTGAAGATCAACCAGGCCGGCGTCATCCCGGTGATCTTCGCCGCCAGCATGCTCTACCTGCCGGCGCTGGCCGCCCAGTTCAACCCGACGGCTTGGTGGGCGACCTGGGTCGAGGCGCACCTGGTGCAGGGGAACGACCCGATCTACATGATCGTGTACTTCCTGCTGAACGTGTTCTTCACGTACTTCTACGTGGCCATCACGTTCAACCCCCAGGAGGTCGCCGACAACATGAAGAAGTACGGCGGCTTCGTGCCGGGGATCCGGGCCGGCCGGCCGACCGAGGACTACCTCGCGTACGTGCTGTCCAGGCTGACGGCGCCCGGCTCGATCTACCTGGGACTGGTGGCGCTGATCCCGTTGGTTGCCCTGGTCTTGGTCCACGCCAACCAGAACTTCCCCTTCGGTGGCACCTCGCTGCTCATCATGGTCGGTGTCGGCCTCGACACGATCAAGCAGATCGAGGCCCAGCTGCAGCAGCGCCACTACGAAGGGTTCCTCCGCTGATGCGGCTGGTCCTGGTCGGCGCACCCGGCGCCGGCAAGGGGACGCAGGCGAAGTTCATCGCCCGGCACTTCGCCATCCCGGCCATCTCGACCGGGGACATCTTCCGGGCGAACATCGCCCGGCAGACGCCGCTCGGGAAGACCGCCCGCAAGTACATGGACGCCGGTGACCTGGTCCCCGACGAGGTGACTGTCGACATCGTCCGGGACCGGCTACGGGAGGAGGACACCCAAACTGGCTTCCTCCTCGACGGCTTCCCGCGCACGGTTCCGCAGGCGGCCGCGCTCGGCGCGATGCTTGACGAGATGGGTACGCCGCTGGACGTCGCGCTCGAGCTCTACGTCGACGACGACGAGGTGGTGCGGCGACTGTCGGGTCGCCGTACCTGCCGGTCCTGCGGCCACGTCTGGCACGTCGAGTTCGACCCGCCAGCCAAGGAGGGGGTCTGCGACGTGTGCGGTGGCCAGCTGTTCCAGCGCGACGACGACCTCCCGGACACGATCCGCCGGCGCCTGGAGGTGTACGCCGAGAACACCGCACCGCTGGTCGACTACTACCGCGACCGGGGCCTGCTGCGGACCGTGATTGCCGAGGGCGCCGTGGACGAGATCACCGAGAAGGCGATAGCGGCACTCGACGCGATGGCACCGCCGGAGCCGGGCCGCTGAGAGGGGCTCGTGTTCCAGAACCGCGCTATCGAGGTCAAGACTCCCGAGCAGATCGCGCAGATGCGCCGCGCCGGGCTGGTTGTCGCGGAGACCCTCGACCTGCTGCGCAGCGCCGTCGCGCCGGGGGTCACCACCAGGGAGCTCGACTCCATCGCCGCAGCGCACCTGGCGGGCCGCGGCGCCACCTCGAACTTTTTGGGGTACCGCGGCTATCCGGCCACCATCTGCACCTCGGTCGATGATGTCGTCGTACACGGCATTCCCGGAGAGCGACAGCTCCGCGAGGGCGACCTCGTCTCGATCGACTGCGGCGCGATCGTCGCGGGCTGGCACGGGGACGCTGCGGTCACGGTCGCGGTGGGCAAGGCCGCTCCCGTTCACCTGGAGCTGATGGCGGTCTGCGAGGAGGCACTGTGGCGGGGGATCGCCGCCGCCCGGGTCGGTGGCCGGGTGGGTGACATCTCCGCCGCGGTGGAGTCGCATGTGCGCGCCCAGGGCGACTACGGGATCGTCGAGGAGTACGTCGGGCACGGGATCGGGTCGGCGATGCACATGGCGCCGAACGTGCCCAACGTCGGGCGCGCCGGGAAGGGTCCCCGGCTGGTGGCCGGGATGGCGCTCGCCGTCGAGCCCATGGTCACCCTCGGCGGGATCGACACCGAGGTGCTCGACGACGACTGGACCGTCGTCAGCAGCGACGGGGCCTGGTCGGCGCACTTCGAGCACTCGTTCGCGCTCACCGACCGGGGACTCGTCGTGCTGACCGCGATGGACGGCGGCGCGGCCCGGCTCGCCGAGCTCGGCGTCCCCTGTGCCGTCTCCTGACCGCGGCGCAAACTGCGGTTCCCTCGTAGGCTGGCGGCATGGCTGAAGACAGTGAGATCCACCGGCGCATCGGGGACCTCGTCGCCGAGGAACGGGAGCTACGCGGCCGGCTCGGCCGGCACGAGATCAGCGCCGACGAGGAGCACGAGCACCTGCGCGATATCGGTGCCCAGCTGGACCAGTGCTGGGACCTGCTGCGCCAGCGCGCTGCGGCGCGCGAGTACGGCGAGGACCCCAGTGGTGCCCGGGTCCGGTCCGAGAGCGTGGTGGAGGGCTACGAGGGCTGACCTACAGCGGGCACCACACGAGTCCTCCGCTAGGCCCTCGATTTCGCGAATCCGGAGCCGCCACGTAGACTGGGCCGTCGGCCCGGTTCGGGTCCGTTTTCGTGCGCCCAGCGGCTGCCCCGGAAGGGGAGGGCGCCGTACGGTCCGCGGGCCGACGGAGCGACGGCGGCAACTGAGCCGTCGCCGACCCGAAGGTCAGGCCCAGTACCCAGAATGCGGAGGATATGCCGAAGAAGGAAGGGGTCATCGAGATCGAGGGCACCGTGGTCGAAGCGCTACCGAACGCCATGTTCCGGGTCGAGCTGAGTAACGGCCACCGAGTCCTCGCCCACATCAGCGGCAAGATGCGCCAGCACTACATCCGGATCCTGCCCGAGGACCGAGTCGTCGTGGAGCTCTCGCCGTACGACCTCAACCGCGGACGCATCGTCTACCGCTACAAGTGATCAGCCAATCCGTCAACCCGGGCCAGGGAGCCGCCGGCGTCCCACGGCCACCATGGAGTGCTCGATGAAGGTCAACCCGAGCGTCAAGAAGATCTGCGACAAGTGCAAGGTCATCCGCCGCCACGGACGCGTCATGGTGATCTGCGAGAACCCTCGCCACAAGCAGCGGCAGGGCTGACCCGAATGGAAAGGTGCACCGCCTGATGGCACGCCTCGTCGGTGTCGACCTTCCGCGCGACAAGCGCCTGGAGGTCGCACTCACCTACATCTACGGCATCGGCAAGACCCGCGCGGCGGAGACGCTCGCGGCGACCGGGGTGAGCCCCGACGTGCGCGTGCACGCCCTGACCGACGAGGATCTCGTCAAGCTCCGCGACCACATCGAGGCGAGCTATCAGGTCGAGGGCGATCTGCGCCGCGAGGTGACCGCCGACATCCGCCGTAAGGTCGAGATCGGCAGCTACCAGGGCCGCCGACACCGCCAGGGGCTGCCGGTGCGCGGCCAGCGCACCAAGACCAACGCTCGCACCCGCAAGGGCCCGAAGCGCGTCGTTGCCGGCCGGAAGAAGGCGGGCCGCTGATGCCAACCGTTCACCAACCGTCCGCCGTCAGGAGCGTTTGACAGATGCCCGCCAGGAGCCGCACCGCCGCCGGTGCCAAGAAGGTACGCCGCAAGGAGCGGAAGAACATCGCCCTCGGCCAGGCGCACATCAAGAGCACGTTCAACAACACCATCATCACGATCACCGACCCCGCTGGCGGGGTGATCTCCTGGGCCAGCGCCGGCACCGTCGGGTTCAAGGGCTCGCGCAAGTCCACGCCGTACGCCGCGCAGATGGCGGCCGAGGCGGCCGGCCGGCGCGCGATGGAGCACGGCATGAAGAAGATCGACGTGTTCGTCAAGGGCCCCGGCTCGGGTCGCGAGACGGCGATCCGGTCCCTCGGCGCGGTCGGCCTCGAGGTGGGGACGATCCAGGACGTGACCCCGACGGCGCACAACGGCTGCCGTCCGCCCAAGCGGCCCCGCGTCTGACCACGCAGCGAACTCAGGAGTAGAAGAGGAGACGGCCCGCCAATGGCCCGCTACACCGGTCCGATGACCAAGAAGTCACGCCGACTCGGGGTCGACCTCGTCGGTGGCGACCTGGCGTACGAGAAGCGTCCGTACGCGCCCGGCCAGCACGGCCGTGGCCGGGTGAAGGAGTCGGAGTACCGCAACCAGCTGCTGGAGAAGCAGAAGGCGCGCTACACCTACGGCGTGCTGGAGCGGCAGTTCCGTCGCTACTACCATGAGGCGAGCCGGCGGCCGGGGAAGACCGGCGACAACCTGCTGCAGCTGCTCGAGTGCCGACTCGACAACGTCGTGTACCGGGCGGGGTTCGCCCGGTCGAGGCGGCATGCCCGCCAGTTGGTGGCCCATGGCCACCTGATGGTCAACGGCCGCAAGGTGGACATCCCGTCGTACCAGGTGGCGGCGCACGACGTCGTCGAGGTGCGGCCGAAGTCGGTCGAGATGACGCCGTTCATCGTAGCCAGGGAGACACACGGGGAGCGCATCGTGCCGGCGTGGTTGGAGGCTATCCCGTCGCGGATGCGCGTGCTGGTGCACCAGCTGCCGGTCCGCGGGCAGATAGACATGCCGATCCAAGAGCAGCTGATCGTCGAGTACTACTCGAAGAAGTAGAGCCGGATCCTCCGCTGCGCCAAAGCGGCGCGGTGGAGACGACAACTGAACAGCGACCCGCCACCCCGGCGGGACGTGTCCGAGGACTGCGCCGTCATATAGCGGGCGGCGTGGGAAGGAAGTAACAATGCTCATCGCCCAGCGCCCGACCCTGTCCGAAGAGGTCGTCGGCGAGACCCGATCGCGGTTCGCCATCGAGCCCCTTGAGCCCGGCTTCGGCTACACGCTCGGGAACTCGCTCCGCCGTACCTTGCTCTCGTCCATCCCGGGGGCGTCCGTCACCTCGATTCGAATCGACGGAGTGCTGCACGAGTTCTCCACCGTGCCCGGCGTGAAGGAGGACGTCACCGAGCTGATCTTGAACCTCAAGGAGCTCGTCGTCTCCTCCGAGCAGGATGAGCCCGTCACCATGTACCTGCGCAAGCAGGGCCCAGGAGTCGTGACCGCGGCCGACATCGCGCCCCCCGCAGGGGTGGAGGTGCACAACCCCGAGCTGGTGCTGGCCACCCTCAACGACAAGGGCAAGCTCGACATGGAGCTGGTCGTCGAGCGCGGGCGCGGCTACGTCTCCGCCGTGCAGAACAAGGCGCAGGACGCGGAGATCGGCCGGATCCCGGTGGACTCGATCTACTCTCCGGTGCTGAAGGTCACCTACAAGGTCGAGGCAACCCGAGTCGAGCAGCGGACCGACTTCGACAAGCTCGTGATCGACGTCGAGACCAAGCCCTCCATGCTTCCCCGGGACGCGCTGGCGTCGGCTGGGAAGACCTTGGTGGAGCTGTTCGGGCTGGCCAGGGAGCTCAATGTGGAAGCCGAAGGCATCGACATCGGCCCGTCGCCGATAGACGAACAGCTGGCCGCAGACCTGGCCCTCCCGGTCGAGGACCTCCAGCTGACCGTCCGGTCGTACAACTGCCTGAAGCGCGAGGGCATCCACACCGTCGGCGAGCTGCTCTCCCGTAGCGAGCAGGACCTCCTCGATATCCGCAACTTCGGATCGAAGTCCATCGACGAGGTGAAGGCCAAGCTGGCCGAGATGGGCCTGTCGCTCAAGGACAGCTCGCCCGGGTTCGATCCGCGAACCGTGGTGGACACCTACGACGACGACGACACCAGCTACGCCGAAGACGAGCAGTACTGACCTGACAGCCGCGATCCGAGTACCTGACACGGCTCGGGGGGTGGTGGCCGGACGCTGCCCGGTCGCCGTCCTGTAAAGGAGAGAAATGCCGACTCCGAAGAAGGGCCGCCGCCTCGGCGGGAGCCCTGCACACCAGAAGGCCATCCTGGCGAACCTCGCCACCAGCCTGTTCACCCGCGGCTCGATCACGACGACCGAGGCGAAGGCACGTGTCCTTAGGCCGTTCGCGGAGCGCTTGGTGACTAAGGCCAAGCGCGGCGACCTGCACAGCCGACGTCAGGTCCTCTCGGTCATCCGCGACAAGACCGCGGTGCACGTGCTATTCACCGAGATCGGGCCCCGGTACGCCGAGCGGCCCGGCGGATACACCCGGATCACCAAACTGGGTCCGCGCAAGGGCGACAACGCCCCGATGGCGGTCATCGAGCTCGTCGCGGCGGAGTTCACCCGGCGGTCGCGGGCCAAGTCAAGCGTGGCGGCTCCCGCCGCCGTGGCGCCGCCGGCGGCGCCAGCCGAGGCGGGGGAGCCAGCCGAGGCGGGGGAGCCATCGGGGGCGGCGGAGCCATCGGGGGCAGCGGAGCCATCGGAGGCGGCGGAGCCATCGGAGGCAGCGACCGAGCAGCCCGGAGCGGACGACGAGGCGGAGAGCGCCGAGGAGGTCGAGGCAGCGACGCCGGAGGCGGCTTCGGCCGCGGAGCCCGAGTCGGCCGCGGAAGAGGCCGAGCCGGTCGTGGATGCACCGGCAACCGAGTCGTCAGACGAGGCGGGCGCCGTCGAAGAAGCAGGCGCCGACGAAGCTCAGCGCCCCGGCGACTGATTGAGCCGGCTGGGGACCTACTGGCCCTGCGCGCCGGCCTCGCTCTCGACGGCTGAGGTGGCCTCGGGTGGCTCGACGTCGTGGTGGCCGGGTCGGAGGTCGGTCTCGCTGACGTGCCAGACCGGGTGATCCCCTGCGGTCTCGACGTTGAACCCATAGTCGAACACCAGCCCGCCGCCGATGGTCGCACCGACGAAGACGAGGGCGGCGGCGATGATGGAGAGGATCATCAGGCCGGCTGGGGTGCCCGTCCGCCCCGGGTAGGCGATGTAGCGCAACAGCACGTCAACGAGGGCAATGACCGTCACCACGATCATGGTTATCGCGTGGGCGTTGATGGTCCGCCGCGCCTGAGTGCCAGGCTCGCTCGACCGGTGCCAGTCCGCCCAGCCCGTCAACGCGGTGAGCAGGGACACCCCCACGCCGCCGGCCAGCACCCAGGAGGCCGCGATGAACAGCTGTCGGCCGGTCGTGGGGTGACTGCCGTGGATGGCAAGCGAGATGATGTCGAACACGGCCGCGAACATGTACGCCGCGACCGGTATGTCGGTGAGCGGTGGATGCAGCGGCTTGCCGGCGAGTCCACGCAGGCCGCGGTTCTCCCTGCCGGTCATGGTCAGGGAAGGCGCGAACGAGAAGTGACGCATCGAGATACCTCCAGGACGTCAGTTGGGGATGTTGCTCAGCTGAGCACGCCGGTGAGCGCCAGGAACTCCTGCCTACACCTCGGGTCGGTGCGCATCAACCCTCGAACCGCCGAGGTGACCGTGCTCGAGCCGGCGGCCCGGGCCCCCCGCAGGGTCATGCAGGTGTGTTCGGCGACTACCACGACGCCCACCCCTAGCGGGTTCAGCTGCTCGCTGAGCCAGTCCGCCACCTGGGTGGTGAGCCGTTCCTGCACCTGCGGACGGCAGGCGAAGTGCTCGACCACCCGCGCCAGCTTGCTCAGTCCAAGGATTCGCTCCCCGGGCAGGTAGCCGACGTGGGCGGTCCCCACGAAGGGAAGCATGTGGTGCTCGCACACCGACCGCAGCGGGATGTCGCGGGCGATCACCAACTCGTCGTACCCGTCGTCGTTGGGGAACGTCGTCAGCTCGAAGGGCCGCGGATCGAGCAGCTCGGCGTACGCCTGCGCCATCCGCCGGGGGGTGCCCCGCAGGGACTCGGACGCGCCCGGGTGGATGCCGAGCGCGGCCAGGAAGGCGGCGGAAGCCCGAGTCGCCGCGGCCAGGTCGACGTCGCGAGCCAGCTCAAGGTGTGGCCGCCGATCCGGCCGGTCCGGCAGCCAATCGCGCTGCTCGGTGGAGTCGATGTCATCTAGCGTCTGGCTCACGGGGGCCGCCTTCGTCGCCGTCTGCGCCAGTCGACCCGAAGGCTGCGCTGCGGTTCGGTGCTGGCTTGATTTCACTAACTAACATTAGCCAAACTCGGCCCAGCACGTCAAGAGCCGGGGAAAGTTGTCGCGTGAGTGCGCCAACACCAACTGGACTTAGCGATATTCTGGTGACATGTCAACGCCTGGCCGGGCCGACATCCCGGCGGTTGCCGCGCTGGAGGACCCGCAACGCAGACGGCTCTACGACACGGTACGTCGAGCCGGCCGTCCGGTGACCCGGGAAGAGGCTGCCCTCGCCATCGGGATCTCACGGAAGCTGGCCGCCTTCCACCTAGATAAGCTCGTGGCGGTCGGGCTGCTCCGGGTCGCGAGTGGGTCCCGGCCGGGGCCCCGGATGGTGGGGCGGGCCCCGAAGCGCTACGAGCCCGGAGAGCGCACGGTCGCGGTCAGCATCCCAGCGCGCTCGCACGACCTGCTTGCGGCGATCCTCGTGAACGCCGCGGCGACCGGTCGACCGGACGAGCCGGCTCCGGCCGCTCGGGCCAGGGCGGCCGCGGCCGAGGGCAGGTTGGTCGGTGCGTCGGTCGAGGCGCCCGGCCGCCGTGGGCGGCTCGGTGCCGAACGAGCCATGGCCGTGCTCGAGGCCGTCCTGGAGGAGAAGGGGTTCGAACCCTACCGACCCGCTCCCGACCGGATCCGGCTGCGAAACTGCCCGTTCCACCCGCTGGCGGAGCGGGCACCGGGGGTCGTGTGTGGTGTGAACGTGGCCTTCCTCGGCGGCATCCTGGATGGCATCGGCATCACGACCCTGGGTGTCGAGCTCGCACCGGCGCCCGGCGAGTGCTGTGCCGAGATCCACCCGGTGCCCCCTGCCGCCGAGGAGGCCGCCCCGGCCGCCGGTTGAGGAGGCCGGGGCGGCCGTCTCGGCACCAGCGGCCGCGCTTCTGCCTTGGTTCGGCTCGGCGCCTTCGGCGCCGGCTCGATCACCGGGCAGGTGCGGCGTCTTCGACCTCGGCGCAACCAGCGGGCAGGTGCGGCGCGTGGCCGGACACAATATGGGACATGGACTCGCCGGGACAGCTCGTGCGCGTCCGGTTCGACCTTGCGTATGACGGCAGTGCGTTCGCGGGCTGGGCGGCTCAGCCAGGTCAGCGCACCGTCCAGGGAGTGCTCGAAGCCGCCCTCGGCACCTCCCTCGGGCTTGCCGACCTGCGGCTGACGGTGGCGGGCCGGACGGACGCCGGAGTTCACGCGCGCGGTCAGGTCTGCCATCTCGACCTTCCCGACGAGCCAGCGCAGCCCGGTCGACTCGACGGCCTGCACCACCGCCTGCTCCGGCTGCTGCCGGCAGATGTGGTCGTACGACGGGTCAGCGTGGCGCCGGTCGGCTTCGACGCGCGCTTCTCGGCGATGTGGAGGCGCTACTCCTACCGGCTCTGCGACGATGCCGCCGGAGCCGACCCGCTGCGGCGTCACCTGGTGCTCACCTGGCCGCGGCGGCTCGACGTCGCCCGGATGAACCACGCGGCCGAAGCGCTGCTCGGCGAGCACGACTTCGCCGCCTTCTGCCGCCGCCGCGAGGGGGCCTCGACGGTGCGGAGCCTCGTCGAGCTGGCCTGGACTCGGGAGGGGTCGCAGATCACCGGCCGGGTGGTCGCGGATGCGTTCTGCCACACCATGGTCCGGTCCCTCGTCGGCTGCCTCACTGCCGTCGGAGAAGGTCGTCGCGACGTCGGCTGGCCAGCCGCCGTACTCGCCGCGGGCGTGCGCGACCCAGCCGTACTGGTGGTCAAGCCGCACGGGCTGACCCTGGAAGAGGTCGGCTATCCCCCGGACGACCAGCTCGGGGCCCGGGCCAGCGCGGCGCGCAGGTATCGACGGAGCGCGACTTGAGCGAGCAGTACTTCACTGCCAACCCGGCGTCGGCGGAGCAGCGTCGAACTGTCGTCGCCACCGTGTGGGGCCGCCGGCTCGAGTTCGACACCGCCTCGGGGGTGTTCGCGCTCGGCCGGCTCGACGTCGGTACCGCGGTGCTCTTCCGGCAGGCGCAGCCACGCGACTTTCCCGGGCGCTTCCTCGACCTGGGCTGCGGGTACGGCGCCATCGCCTGCGGGCTCGCCCTTGCCGTGCCCGGAGCGGAGGTCTGGGCGGTCGACATCAACCGACGCGCCCTCACCCTGTGTCGAGACAACGCGCGGCGGTTGGCGCCGACGGCACAGGTCACGGTCTGCGAGCCAGACGAGGTGCCGGCCGGCATGGAATTCGACGAGATCTGGTCGAACCCGCCGATCCGCGTCGGCAAGCCGGCGCTGCATGCACTGCTGCTCCACTGGCTGCCGCGGCTGAGCCCGGAGGGCCGGGCCGTACTCGTGGTGGGACGCAACCTGGGCGCGGAC
This sequence comes from Nocardioidaceae bacterium, assembly GCA_035692425.1. Classification (GTDB taxonomy): domain Bacteria; phylum Actinomycetota; class Actinomycetes; order Propionibacteriales; family Nocardioidaceae; genus DASSHZ01. The sequence continues at coordinate 2,722 of DASSHZ010000015.1, read as the reverse complement.
TCCCTGCAGCGATGGCTGGTCGAGCACGACCACCCCTGCGTGCGGCTCGGCTCCGCGAAGGGGTTCCGGGTCCTGGAGGTGCGAAGGCCGCCGGCCGGATGAGCCGGCGGCTGACTCGCCGTCCCGCGCGCGACCCCGGAGGCTGCCTGACGCCCTGGTTCTGGTCGCGTCCGTGGGTGTCGCGGGCCACGCGCCTGGGTAAGACTGTTCGCATGGGCCCGAGCAGCGCGGGCGCGGACTGCAGAGGAGGCGGGAAGCGATGAGTACCGCGGTCGACGTGGTGGTGGTCGGGTTGGGGCCCGGCGGCGAGGCGGCGGCGAGCGAGCTCGCCCAGGCCGGCTTGGCCGTCGTAGGTATCGACCAGCGGCTGGTGGGCGGCGAGTGTCCGTACTACGGCTGCATCCCGACCAAGATGATGGTGCGGGCCGCGGACCTGCTGGCCGAGGGCCGTCGGGTGTCGGCGATGGCGGGACACAGCTCGATCGGCGCCGACTGGGCTCCGGTGGCCAGCCGGATCTCGGCGGAGGCGACCGACGGCTGGGATGACGCCGTCGCGGTCGAGCGCCTGGAGAAGAGCGGGGTCACGTTCGTCCGCGGCCACGGCCGGCTCACCGGCGTGGGCGCGGTGGAGGTGGCCGGTCGCACGTTCACCGCGAGCCGCGGCGTGCTCCTCAACACCGGCACCGAGCCCGGGGTGCCGCCGGTCCCTGGGCTGGCGGACACCCCGTACTGGACGAACCGCGACGCGGTCCGGCTGAGGGAGCTCCCCGAGTCCCTGGTCGTTCTGGGCGGCGGTGCCATCGGCTGCGAGCTCGCGCAGGTCTTCGCCCGCTTCGGGGTGGCCGTGACGTTGATCGAGGTGGCTGGCCGGATCCTCTCCCTCGAGGAGCCCGAGTCGAGCCGCCTAGTCGCCGGGGTCTTTGCGGACGAGGGGATCGAGGTCATCGCCGGTGCCGAGGTCTCATCGGTGGAGTACGTCGAGAGCCGATTCGCAGTACACCTCGGCGAGCGGGTCGTCCCGGCGGAGCGGTTGCTGGTGGCCGCGGGACGGCGGCCCAACCTGACCGACATCGGACTGGAGGCGGTCGGGCTGGACCCGACCGCCAGGCGAATCGAGACCGACGACCGGATGCGTGCCGGCGACGGCCTCTGGGCGATCGGCGACATCACCGGCAAGGGCAACTTCACGCACATGTCCATGTACGAGGCCGGGGTAGCGACCCGGGACATCCTGGGTCAGGGGGGACCGGCGGCGGACTACCGGGCTGTCCCCCGAGTCACCTTCACGGACCCCGAAGTGGGCTCGGTCGGCCTGACCGAGCGGCAGGCCCGGGAGGCTGGGCTGGCGGTGCGAACGGGCAGCACCGACCTGCCATCGTCGACGCGCGGCTGGATCCACCAGCAGGGGAACGCGGGCCTGATCAAGCTGGTGGAGGACAGTGAACGCGGCGTACTCGTCGGGGCGACGTCCGTCGGACCAGCCGGCGGAGAGGTGCTGTCCGTGCTCACGCTCGCGGTCCATGCCGCGGTACCTACCGCCACGCTCCGGACGATGGTCGGCGCCTTCCCGACCTTCCATCGCGCCATCGCCGATGCCCTCTCGGACCTCGCTGCGGAACCCGGCGATTGAGAGAGCCCGGCGATTGAGGAGGCCGCGCAGCGGCCGTCTCGAAATCCCGGGCACCGCTGCTCCGGGGTTTCGACTCGCCGCCTGCGGCGGCTCAACCGCCGGGCTGGCCGGAAACCTGGTGGAGCCGACGGCCGCCCGCACGGCAGGATTGACCCACGTGGGACATGTCGACGTCGGCGGGGTGCGGTACGAGCTGCCGGACGGGCGGGTGTTGCTGGACGACGTCTCGTTCCGGGTCGGCGACGGCGCCAAGGTGGCGCTGGTCGGCGCCAACGGTGCCGGCAAGTCGACGTTGCTCCGGATCGTGTCCGGCGAGCTCACCGCGCACGGGGGGACGGTGAGCCGGTCGGGGGGCCTCGCCGTGATGCGCCAGCTGGTGACGCAGGAGTCCACCGGGATGACGGTGCACGACCTGCTGCTCTCGGTCGCCCCCGAACGCATCCGCGCAGCCGCCGAGCGGCTGGCTTCGGCCGAGTTGGCGATGCTGGACCGCGACGACGAGCGGACGCAGCTGCGGTACGCCGAGGCGCTCGCCGAGTGGGCCGATGCCGGCGGCTACGACGCGGAGGTCCGCTGGGACGTGTGCACCGTCGCTGCCCTGGGCATCGAATACGACGCCGTCCGCAACCGCGGCGTCGACTCCCTCTCGGGCGGCGAGCAGAAGCGGCTGGTTCTGGAGGCGCTGCTCCGCGGGCCGGAGGAGGTACTGCTGCTCGACGAGCCGGACAACTTCCTCGACGTACCCGGCAAGCAGTGGCTGGAAGAGCAGCTCAACGCGTCGGCCAAGACCGTGCTGTTCGTCAGCCACGACCGCGAGCTGATGTCCAACACGGCGACCAGGGTGGTCACCGTCGAGCTCGGGGTTGCCGGCAACACCGCCTGGACTCATCCGGCCGGGTACTCGTCGTACCACGCCGCCCGCAGCGAGCGCTTCGCCAGGCTGGAGGAGCTGCGCAAGCGCTGGGACGAGGAGCACGACAAGCTCCGCGCCCTCGTGTTGATGTACAAGCAGAAGGCCGCCTACAACTCCGACATGGCCTCCCGCTACCACGCCGCGCAGACCCGGCTCCGCCGGTTCGAGGAGGCGGGGCC
>DASSHZ010000014.1:0-19675 GCA_035692425.1 Nocardioidaceae bacterium | reverse complement strand
GGTGTGCTAACCGCGCTCGTCGAGCACGGCTTTGCCGGGCCGGTCGCCCGGGTGGCCTCCCGGGACAGCTTCGTCCCGCTCGGCCCGGCGGCCGAGCTGGTCCTGGTGAGTGAGGGCGAAGTCGTCGCCGCCGCCCGCGCCCTCGCCCGCTGAGAAGCCCGACACCGTCGCCAAGACGTCCTCCCGGCGGCGTCGCGTGGGCACCGGTTTGGCCAGGCGGTGCGAGGCCACCTGGACTGGTCGGATCAGCCGAGCGAGGTGGCCAGCATGGCGCCCAGCGCGATGCGCACCATGTCGGCGAACGAGCGCTCACGCTCCTCGGCCGGCAGCTCCGCTCCCGACTCGACCACGTCCGACACCGTGCAGATGGTGAGTGCCTGGCGGCCGAACTTCGCCGCCAGGGTGTACAGGGCGGCGCACTCCATCTCGACGGCCACCACGCCGTACTCGGTGAGACGCTGCGCGAGCTCCGGCCGGTCGGAGTAGAACGAGTCGCTGGACAGCACCTGGCCGACCGCCACGGGGATCTCGAGCGACCCGGCGGCGGCGTGGGCCGCGTGCAGCAGCGCGAAGTCCGCGGTGGGGGCGTAGTCGAGGCCCTCGAAGCGCAGCCGGTTCATTGACGAGTCGGTCGAGGCGCTAATTGCGAGTACGACGTCGCGCAGCGTCAGCCCGCCAGCCAGTGCGCCGCAGGAACCGACCCGCACGAGCTGCCGGACGTCGTAGTCGCGGATCAGCTCGGTGGCGTAGATCGCCAGCGACGGCTGACCCATCCCGGTGCCCTGCACGGAGACCGGCGTTCCCTGGTAGGTGCCGGTGAAGCCGAGCATTCCGCGCACCCGGCTGTAGCAGTCGGCGTCGTCGAGGAACGTCTCGGCGATCCACTGGGCGCGTAAGGGGTCTCCGGGCAGCAGGATCCGGGGGGCGACATCGCCGGTCTTGGCGGCGAGATGGGTGCTCACGTCGGGCGATCTTGCCAGACGGTTCCCCCGGCGGTGGAGGGGGCAGCGTGTCGCCGAGGCGACTCGCTGAGGTGCCGGGCGCGCACCGGAGGCGGGAGCGGGCGCTCGACCGCCTCGGGCGGGTGCGTCCTGGGCATAGGGTCGGACCGTGTCGCTGACGGACCGGGCCGGATTGCCGGACTTCCCGTTCCGTCGTGGCGCCCATGACCGGCTGACCGAGCTGCGGGCCGAGCCGGGCGTGGTCGACCGGGCCTGGACAGACCCGGCCACCCGGGTGCTTGTGGTCGACGAGGGCCGGCTGGCCACCCGGGCCGACCATCGGGGGTTGGAGTTCGTGGCGCCCGCCGACGCGCCAGCCGGCGAGCGGATGCTGCTCGGCGCGCTGGACGGGACGACGTACCTGCTGGTGCTCGCGCGGCATGCCCCGCAGAGCCCGGTATCCGACGAGCTGGAGGTCTCGGCGGCGGCAGCGGCCGGGCCGCGGACCGCGGCCGAGCTCGTCTCGCTGCGCCGGATGGCGCTCCTGCTCGGCGACCCGGAGGCATCACTCGCCGCGCACGCGGTGGCGCTCGCGAACTGGCATCAGCGGCACCCCCGGTGCTCGGCGTGCGGCGCGGCGACGATCGTGACGCAGGCCGGCGCGGCCAGGTCGTGCCCCGACTGCGGTGCCCTCGACTTCCCGCGTATCAGCCCCGCGGTGATCATGACGGTCATCGACGACGACGACCGCTGCCTGCTCGCCCACAACGCGGTGCGGGACGAGGTCTGGTACTCCACGGTCGCGGGCTTCGTCGACCCCGGCGAGTCGGCCGAGTCGGCGGTCGCGCGGGAGGTTCGCGAGGAGACCGCGATCGAGGTCGACCGCCTGACCTACCTGGGCAGCCAGCCGTGGCCCTTCCCGTCCGAGCTCATGCTCGGCTTCTCCGCGCATGCCCGGACCACGGACATCACGGTGGACGGCACCGAGATCACCGACGCGCGCTGGTTCGACCGCGACATGCTGCGGGCCGAGGTCGAGGCGGGGACGCTCGTGATCCCGACCACGGTGTCGATCTCGGGTGCGCTGATCAGCCGCTGGTACGGCGGCGAGCTGCCCACTCGCCGTACCGGGTGACGGCCGGCGACCCGCAGCCTGCATCCAGGCTCAGGAGGCGAGCTTGTCGCGCACCTCGGCGACGCTGGGGTTGGTGAGCGCGCTGCCGTCGGCGAAGATCAGCGTGGGCACGGTGTGGTTGCCGTCGTTGACCGCCGCGACGATGTCCGCCGCGTCCGGAGTCTGCTCGATGTCGACCTCGGCGAAGTCGATGCCCGCCCGCTGCAGCTGGCCCTTGAGGCGGTGGCAGTACCCACACCACGGCGTGGAGTAGAGGGTGAACGCGGGCGACATCAGGACTGTCCCTTTCCTCGGTTACGGTAGGCCGCAGCGGCTGCTGACGGACGTGGCAACTGGCTGAGCCGACAGTTGCCGGCGAGCCGGCGCCAGCGTCCCCGCCTACGCAACCGTAGGCAACGCCCGCTAGGTCCGGATCATTCCGCAGGAGGCCAGTCTTGCCCGACCACGAGCGGCTGCTCGACGCGCTGGACCCCGAGCAGCGCGAGGTTGCGACGACCCTCGGCGGCCCGGTCCGGGTGCTGGCCGGGGCGGGCACCGGCAAGACCCGCGCCATCACGCATCGCATCGCCTACGGCGTGGCCACCGGCGTGATGTCCGCGACCGAGGTGCTGGCGGTGACCTTCACGACCCGCGCAGCCGGCGAGATGCGGGCCCGGCTGACCGGGCTCGGCGCGGTCGGCGTGCAGGCGCGCACCTTCCACTCGGCGGCCCTGCGGCAGGCTCGCTACTTCTGGCCCCGCGCCTACGGCTGCCAGCTGCCGGCGGTGGCACCGACCAAGCTGCGACTGCTCGGCGAGGCCGTCGCCGCCTGCCGGCTCCGCGCCGACGCCGCCGACCTGCGCGACCTCGCCGGCGAGATCGAGTGGGCCAAGGTCTCCAACGTCCGTCCCGACGACTACGCCGGCCTGGCCGAGCAGTCGCACCGTGAGCTCGCCGCCTACGACTTCGGGTCGGTTGCGAAGGTCTACGAGGCCTACGAGGAGGTCAAGCACGCCCGCGGCCGGATCGACTTCGAGGACGTGCTGCTGTGCGCGGCGGCCGTGCTCGCCGACGACGAGGCCGCCCTCGCCGCGGTGCGCCGGCAGTACCGCTGGTTCGTGGTGGACGAGTTCCAGGACGTGAGCCCGATCCAGGTCGCCCTGCTCGACCTGTGGCTCGGCGACCGTGCAGACGTGTGCGTGGTCGGCGACCCGGCCCAGACCATCTACTCGTTCGCCGGCGCCTCCAGCGAGCCGCTGCTCGGCTTCGGTGCGAAGTACCCCGGCACCACCTCGGTGACGCTCACCCGCAACTACCGATCGCAGCCTCAGGTGGTGACCGTCGCAAACACCGTCATGCGCAGCCGGCTCGGCCGGGGCGCCGTCGAGCTGCGTGCGGTCCGGGAGGCAGGGCCGGAGGTGGAGTTCACGGCGTACGCCGACGAGGTGGCCGAGGCCGAGGCGGTCGCCGGCGCCATCGCGGCATACGTCGCCTCGGGAGGTGCGGCCGGCGACGTCGCCGTGCTCTTCCGGGTCAACGCCCAGTCGGAGTCCTACGAGGCGGCGCTCGCGGAGCGCGGCATCCCGTTCTCGGTCCGGGGCGCCGAGCGCTTCTTCGAGCGCCCCGAGGTGCGCCAGGCGGTCGCCCTGCTGCGGGGGGCCGCCCACAGCGGGCCGACTGCCGCCGCCGAGCCCGGCCGGAGCCCAGCCGGCGCCGGTGACGGCTCCCAGTGCGGCGGTGGGCTGCTCGCCGAGGTCACCGACGTGCTGGCCACGATGGGCTGGCAGGCCACCGCGCCGACGTCGCGCGGCAGCGCCCGCGACCGCTGGGAGTCGCTGCAGGCGATCGTGGCGCTCGCTGAGGAGCTGCTGGCCGAACAGCCCGAGCTCGACCTGGCCGGCTTCGCCGAGGAGCTCCGCCGGCGGGCGGACGCCCAGCACGCTCCGGCCGCCGGCGGGGTCACGCTTTGCACCTTGCACGCGGCCAAGGGGCTGGAGTGGGCCGTCGTACACCTGGTCGGCATGCATGAGGGGACCCTGCCAATCGCCTACGCCGACACCCCGCAGGCGGTCGAGGAGGAGCGCCGGCTGCTCTACGTCGGGATCACCCGCGCGCGCGACCTGCTCCGGGTGTCCTGGTCGGCCGCCCGCAGCCCGGGCGGCCGCGGCCAGCGGGGGCCCAGCAGGTTCCTCGACGGCCTCGTCGCGCCCGCCGCTGCCGGTACCGCGCCGGCCCGGCGGCGCCCGGCCACGAAGTCGCTGTCCCGCTGCCGGGTCTGCGGCCGACCGCTCGCGGACCCTCGGGAGCGCAAGCTGGGCCACTGCGCCGACTGCCCCACGAGCTACGACGAGGGGCTGTTCGAGGCGCTGCGGGAGTGGCGGCGCAGCCGAGCCGCCGCGGAGCACCTGCCGGCGTACTGCGTCTGCACCGACGTCACGATGATCGCGATCGCCGAGCGGCGGCCGGTCGACCCGGCCGAGCTGGTCAGCATCCCCGGCATCGGCGAGCGCAAGGTGGACAAGTACGGCGCGGACATCCTGGCGATCTGTGCGGCCCAGCCGCCCAGCCACCCGGCCTCGTCGCCGGTGGGCCGCAGCTGAGCGGATTGGCCGGGCCGCCACGCCGTAAAGGGTTTGCGCCGCTCGAGCGCGGGCGCGTACGCTTGCGCAGGTGCGGTTCAGGCTGTCCGCACAAGAGTCCGAGTGACACCCGCCCGAGAGCGCGAGAGGAGGGGCAGGAGATGGTCACTTACCTGACGCCGACGGCGACGCGCCTCCGCATGCCTGCCCTTCGCTACGGGCACCCCTGGACCGGCATGTCCGCGGAGGGGCGTTGCATCGGCGCTACGAAGATTGGCTTCGCGGTGCCCGTCGTCAAGGCTGCCACCACCCCGGATGTCCGTGCTTGGAGTCCACCGGTCTAGATGTACGTCGACCGGCCACCTCCAAGCCGCGGACCCCGAAACCGGGATCCGCGGCTTTTTCGTTTCCCGTCCACGACGAGTGTCAAGGAGGTGACACATGACAACCAGCGTCCTCGACGCACTCCCGGTGAGTGAGGAGGTCGGCGCGGAGAGCTTGCCATGCCGGTCGAACGACCCGGACCTGTTCTTTGCCGAGTCCCCGGCCGACGTCGAGCTGGCCAAGGCGCTGTGCCATACGTGTCCGGTCCAGCGCGCCTGCCTCAGCGGCGCCATCGAGCGCCACGAGCCCTGGGGCGTCTGGGGCGGCCAGCTGTTCGTCGCCGGCGTCATCGTCGCGCGCAAGCGGCCCAGAGGCCGTCCGCGCAAGTGCGACGCTGCCGCCTGACCAACCGAGCCGACGACCCCTACCGGGGCCGCCGTCAGGAGATCCATCCATGAGTCCGTACGACCACACGACAAGGAGCACCGAGATGTTGCTGATGCCTGAAGCGCTCGCTCGGGCCCATATCGAGGCGCGCCTCGACCGGGCGCGCGAGCTGCGTCGCAGCCAGAACCTCACCCGAGCCCGCCGGCTCACCCGTCGGGCCGACCGAGCCCAGCGGCAGGCCCGCCTGCTGCTGGCGCGGCTGTGAGCACTCCACAGCGAGCCGAAGAGCAAGCCGGAGCGCCCGGCACCCCATCGCGGGGTGCCGGGCGCTCACGGTTTATGGCAGTCGCGATCGGTGCCTCTCAAGCCGGTTGCGGCGGCGGCGCGCCGTCCACGACCGCCGTACTAGCGTTTGGCCCGTGGCCGTGTGCAGCCTATGCGGGCAAGCCTCAGAGCGGGCCGAGCCGCCGCTGACCTGGGCCAGCTCGGTCGAGGGCGGGCAGACCCGGCACTACTGCGAGCAGTGCGCCCGCGAGAACCTGCGCGCAATCGAGGCCAAGCTCGACGCGCAGTGGTGGTAGCCGAACCGGTGGCGCCGGCGTCCGCGGCCGGGCTTGGAGAGATCAGTCGGCGAAGCCGGGCAGCGAGTCGCACAGGATGCGGCGGAAGGGCGCCTCGGCTCCGAGCTGGGAGAGCACGCCGATGCCGCCCAGCCAGACCCGGTGGATGAGCAGGAACTCCGGCGGCAGGTTGATCTTGATCATGGTGGTGAACGTCTGCTGCCGCGGGTCGTTGATCCGGCTGAACTGCCCGCGCATCCACTCCCGGGAGAACTTGAAACTGTCGGCCAAGGCAGGCTCGACGAAGGGCTCCAGGTAGTCGCGCAGCTCGTCGGGGCTAACGTGCACGCCACCGCGGATGAAGCCCTCCGCGCGCAGCCCGTCGATCACCTCGTCGTACCGGCCGTGGCAGGCGCTGCGCATCAGGCGGCCGATGACCTCCGGGAGCCGGCCGTCGGGAAGTCGCGCCACCGCCCCGAAGTCGACGACGCCGAGACGGCCGTCCGGCATCAGCCGGAAGTTGCCCGGATGTGGGTCGGCGTGCAGCATCCCGGCCCGGGCCGGCCCCGAGAAGAGGAAGCGGACGTACATCTCGCCGTAGCGGTTGCGGTCCTCCTGGCTGCCCTCGGCGATGAGCCGGGCCAGGGACCGGTCGGAGCGCAGCCAATCGGTCACCAGCACCGCCGGGGTGTGGATGACCACGTCGGGTACGACGATCACCGGGTCGTCGCGGAACGCCGCCGCGAACCTGGTCTGGGCGTCCGCCTCCAGGTCGTAGTCGAGCTCCTCGGCCACCCGCGCCTGCAGCTCAGCGACCAGCGGCTTCACGTCGAGGCCGGGGATCCAGCCGGCGAACAGCGTGGCGGCCCGGCCGATCTGGCGTAGGTCGCTGGTCACCGCGTCGCCGGCGCCGGGGTACTGCACCTTGACCGCGACCTCGCGGCCGTCGTGCCAGCCGGCCCGGTGGACCTGCCCGATGGAGGCGGCCGCCGCCGGGTCGTCGTCGAAGCTCGCGAAGCTGGCGCGCCAGCGTGGCCCGAGCTCGCGCGCCAGGACCTCGTGGACGGTGGTGGCCGACATCGGCGGGGCCGAGTCCTGCAACCGGGTGAGGGTGGCCCGGTACGGCGCCACCAGGTTCTCGGGCAGCGCGGACTCGAAGATCGACAGCGCCTGGCCGAACTTCATCGCCCCGCCCTTGAGCTCGCCCAGCACGCGGAACAGCTGCTCGGCGGTGGCCTGCTGCAGCTGGGCCGCGACGACGTCGGCCGGGGTGCCGCCGAGCCGCCTGCCGAGTCCCGCGGTGGCCCGGCCGGCGAAGCCGATCGGAAGCGTGGCCAGCCGCGCGGTGCGCACCACGGTCTTCCTGGGCAGGGAGCTCATGCTCCTATTGTCTCGCGCCAGGCAGACCACCCACAGCCGCAATGCGGATGTGGCTCGAACTCCTGGACGCCGAGCTCGCCGAAGCCAAGCGGCAGCTCCAGCACGCGACACCACGACTGCGGCCGCAGCCCCCAGGCCCAGGCGGCCGCGTCCTGGGCGGCGAGCGCGGCCACCGTCTCGGCCAGCAACGGGTGGCAGGCGGGGGTTGTCATCGGGCGGGCCTCGGCCGACAGCAGCAGCGTGTGCCAGGCCGGGTCGCGGTCGTGCAGGCTCGCGTCGACGCAGCGCAGGCAGGGCGTCCGGCCGGGCACGACGAACGGGCCGACCAGCCCGACGCACTCGCGGACGCGCGCCCAGAGATGCGTGACGCCGTGGCGCAGGGCGTCGTCGGCGAGCTCGCGGGGCGGCTCGACCTGGCTGGCATAGACAACCAGCTCGGCCTCCTCGATCCGAGTGGTCAGCGGCACCCGCGCCTCGCCGATGAGCCGGGCCGTCGTCTCGGCGACCTGGCCGGCCCCGACGACCAGCACCGGTACGGCGGCCGCGTGCGCCGCCAGGTCGCTCGCCGAGTGGCCGGGGCAAGCCAGCAGCGACAGCGCCGCCCAGCTCGACTCGTCGTACGGCCCGCGGCAGTTGGCTGCCTGGTCGACCAGGACGCCGCAGTCGAGCAGCAGGTCGATCGCTTCCTGCACCGCCTCCACGGCTGCGCCCAGGTCGACTGCGGCGGCTGCCACGGCGGCGAGGTCGCGGACGCCGTCGACCGAGCCAAGGACCGCGCGCACCGCAGGGGTGTCGGCGAGGGTGCCGGTGCCCGGCCAGTCGAGGCCGAGCTGGAGGGTGCGCAGGTCGCGGCGGAGGACCTGCAGTCCGGGGCGGAGGATCGGGCGCACGGCTGCTCCCTTCGAGGCCGGTGGAGGGGGCCAGCCTGTCAGGCCGCCGCCCTCGCGCGTGGCGCTCGTCCACAGCCGCCGGCATGCGACACGCGACGGCGGACCGACCCGGTCCGCCGTCGCGTGTCTTGGTCTGACGCCGGGCGCCGCGGCAGGTCCGCCCAAGACGCCCGCGGGTTGGGGGTTAGACCCGGCCTAGGATGCGGTTGAGGTTCGTGCCACAGACCGGGCAGGTGGCCTTCGCCATCTTGGTGCCCTTGTCGTTCACGTGCACCTCGCCGCTCGCCTCGCGCTTGGCCTTGCACTTGACGCAGTAGAACTCGCCGCTCCAGCTTTCGGCCACGAAGGGCCTCCTCTTCGTCTCGTCCGGACACCGGCCGGCCTGACCGGCGAGCGCCGCTTTGGTCTCGACGAGAACCTGCCTCGTCGGGGGCTCGGATGACCGTGCCTCGCGTCACCTTACGTGAGGCGACGCACCGCGGCTAAGCGCAGCGCGTCGTTTACGCTGCGATCGCGGTCGAATAACGGGACAAAAGGGTGTGAAACCGGCGGCCTTAGCCGACCGGGCGGGGGGAGGGCAGCTCGACCCCGGCCCCCATCTCGTCGTCGGGCAGCACCTCCGGCCAACCGCCGGCGGTCACGCCGTCGAGGAACCCGCGGGCTCGCTCGGTCCGCTCGTAGCGGTTGACCCAGGCCCAGAACTCCGGCCCGTGCCCGTGCACGAGCAGGTGGGTCAGCTCGTGCACGATCACGTAGTCGACCACGTACGTCGGCAGGCCCTGCAGCCGGGTCGACAGCCGGATCGACCCGTCGGCCGGCGTACAGGACCCCCAGCGGGCCTGCTGGTTGTCGACCCAGCGCACCGACGTGGGGCGGGCCAGGCCGTTGAGGTAGCGCTCGGAGAGGCGGTGGGCGCGGGCCTGCAGCGCCGCGTTGCTCGGCCGCCTGCGCTGCTCCGCCCGGGTCACTCGGTCGACCATCGTGGAGACCCACTCGGCCTCCTCGTGGCGGCTCATCCGCGCCGGGATCAGCACGACGATGGTCTCGCCGGACCGGTACGCCGAGACCGTGCGGGTGCGACGACGGGAGCGGCGGACCTCGACCAGCGGCGCCTCGGGATGCTGCACGATGTCAAACTAGCCGCTGGCCGCCGGCCGACCGAGCACGGCGCGATCGCTGGTGGGGAACTTTTCTGCTGTCCACAGCGGTGGACGCCGGTGGAGCAGGTCAGGGCTGCGGCGGTACCTCGCCGGGCGGCCGTCGTACACAGGCTCCGGGGTTTTGTCCACGGGTTGCCCACAGGTTTTACGCAGTCGCGCACAGCGTCTGCACAACCTCCTCCACAGGGGCCGGCTTCGGTTCATTGACGCGACCCGGCGGGGTCACTAGCGTCGACGAGGTCGATGAGGCCCCCGAGAAAACGGAGCCGTTCGCAAGGGGAAGGCGAGCGTGGTCCGCGCCCCGGGGGCCTCGTTGGCGCCGCCCCTGACCGTGTCGGCGTTGGAGGGAGCGCCCCCACGAGCTCGGCGGGTCGGCCGGATGCCAGCACGCTGCGATGAGTCCACGCAGCGACCTGTCCAGGGGGGCGGGCAGGTCGTTACGCGAGCGCCACCGCACCTCCAGCGAGCGCTGCGCACTCCGGATCCGATCCCGCGGGGCGGCCCGCCAGCGCACGGGGCACGGGTCCGCCGGTTGAGCGGGCGGCGCAGCCGCCGTGTCGCGACTATGGCCCCCCGACGCCCGGGGCTTCGAGACGACCGCTGCGCGGTCTCCTCAGCCCCCGGGCCCCGGGCCGGGCTGCTGGCCGAGTGTCCTCAGGCGTCCGGCGGCTGGTCGGTTGGGGGGCCCGAGCCGTCGTCGGGCCGGTCGGCGTCCTGCGGGCCGCGCTTCGGCTCGGCAGCCCCACCGTCCTCGTCGCCGGCGTCCGGCCGATCGGCCCCGGCGGCCCTCGCCCCGCCGCCAGCTTCGGGCTGATCGCCACGCCCGCGCTCGAGAAGGGCGGCCAGGGCCTCGTCGAAGGCTGCCGAGGTGATGTCGAGCTCGTCGGCCTCGCGGGTGCGCTGGGCGTAGGCGAGCGGGTCGTCCAGGTCGGCCGAGGTCGGCAGCAGGTCCGGATGCGCCCAGACCGCGTCGCGGGCGCGCGGCCCCTCCGCCGACCGCAGCGCGCCCCAGAGCGCGGCGGCGTCGCGCAGCCGGCGCGGGCGGAGCTCCAGGCCGACCAGCGCGGCGAAGGTCGCCTCGGCCGGGCCGCCGGTGGCGCGGCGGCGGCGCATCGCCTCGCGGAGCGCGCCGGCCTGGGGCATCACTTCGTCGGCGGCCTGGCCCACGACCTCGTCAACCCAGCCCTCGACCAGGGCGAGGGCTGTCTCGAGCCGGGTCAGTGCGGCCTGCTGGCCGGGTGTCTGGCCGACCTCGAACAGCCCGCCGGACAGCGCCTCCTGCACCGCCTCGATGTTGGTCGGGTCGAGGCTGCCGATACTCGCCTCGATCCGCGAGGTGTCGATGGTGATGCCACGCCCGTACTCCTCGACGAGCCCGGTCAGGTAGCCGCGCAGCCAGGGCGCGTGGGCGAAGAGCCGCTGGTGCGCGCACTCCCGCAGCACGACGTACAGCAGTACGTCGGACGCATCGAGGCCCAGGCCCTCGCCGAACACCGTGACGTTGGTCAGCACGACCGCGGGCTGTCCGGACGGCCCCACCGGGAGCCCGATGTCGCTTGCGGAGATCACCTCGGTCGACAGCTCGCCGACGGCCTGGCCGACCTGCTGGCTGAACATCGCGGCGCCCATCTGGTTGAGCAGCCCGATCATCGGGCCGGCCATGGCCGCGGCCTCGCTGGGCAGCGCCTCGCCCATGGCTCGCACCACGTTGGAGGCGATGGGTTCCACCAGCTTGCGCCACAGGGGCATGCTGGCCTCCAGCCACTCGGCCCGGCTCCACGCCTTGATGGTGCTCGACCCGGCGGGCAGCTCGGTCACCCCGTCGAGCCAGTGCTCGGCGAGCTGCGCGACGTCGCGCAGCCGGGCGACGTCGCCCGCGTCCGGCGAGCGGTCCTCATGCTGGGCGGTGACCTGACGGGCCAGGTCGTGTGCGAACTCCCAGTTGACGGCCCCCTCGTGGGGCGCGAACATCCGCTGAAGCTGCCCGAACATGCTCTGCAGACCCGACATGTCCCCCCGGGCGAGGCTGGCGAACAGCTCCTCGAACGGCGTACCGGCGAAGGGGCTCGGCGACGGCTCCTCGTCGGGGTCGTCGTCCGACGGATGGGACGGCAGGTTGTTCATGCGCCCCAACCTACCCACCGAGACCAACGCCGGGGCCGCTGCCGACCGCGGTGCTGCTGCCCTGCCCCGGCGCGCTTCCCCTGGGCCGCGGGCAGCCTCGCCTCGACTCTTCTGCCCTTGCTTGCAGTCACTACAGTCGGTGGGGTGACGGAGCGGGCGGACGTGGTCGAGCCGACCGTGGCGGGGCGGCCCGCCTGCGTCCGACTGTGCGGGCTGCGGTCGGAGCCGATCGACGTCCGCGAGGCGTACGACGCCGTGCTGACTCCGGCGTCCGGCGGCGTGGCGCTGTTCGTCGGCACGGTCCGCGACCAAGACGAGGACAGGGCGGTCACCCGGCTCTCATACACTCCGCACCCGACTGCCGACCGGGTGCTGAGCGAGGTGGTGGCCGGCGTGCTCGCCGACCACCCGGCGGACGCGGTCGCCGTACTGCACCGGGTGGGCGAGCTGGCCGTCGGCGACGTTGCGGTGGTGGTGGGGGTGTCCTGCGCGCATCGCGGGGACGCGTTCGATGGCTGCCGGGCGCTCATCGACGAGATCAAGCACCGGCTGCCGGTCTGGAAGCACCAGCACTTCGCGGACGGCTCCGACTCGTGGGTGGGGAGCCCCTGAGCCCGGCGGCCGGGCGGCTCGAATCCGGTGGCGGAATGACATGATCGACGCCATGACGAGGCGGAAGAACGCGCTGGCGTTGGCCATCACGGTCCTCGCGATCCTCGTCGTGGTGGCCTTCCTGGTGCCGCTGCCGTACGTCGTGCTGGCGCCGGGGCTCACCGCCAACGCCCTGGGCGACTTCGCTGGTAAGCCGGTGGTCACCGTCGCCGGCCATCCGACGTACCGGACCACCGGCCACCTGAACCTAACGACGGTGTCGGTGACCCGCGACGACTACAACGTGCGGCTCGGCCAGCTGCTCGCCGCCTGGTGGTCGCCCAACGACCTGCTGCTGCCGCGCGAGGTCATCTACCCGCCGAACGAGACGTCCAGCCAGGTGGTCCGGCAGAACCGCAGCGAGATGCTGGGAGCCCAGTCGGCGGCGGTCGTCGCCGGACTGGGGGAGGCGGGCATCCACGCGATCACCGTGCGGGTAGACAAGGTGTCGAAGGGCTTCCCGGCGTACGGCGTGTTCCGCAAGGGCGACCGCATCTTGGCCGTCGACGGCAAGGCGGTCCACAGCGCGACCCAGGTGGCCGACGTGGTCGAGCCGCTGGCGCCGGGCACCGCAATCACGGTCACGGTGGTCCGCAGCGGTAGGCGGATGCACCTGTCCTTGCACACCACCAAGTCGACGCTGCACGCCGGGCAGTCGATGATCGGGATCACGATGTCGGAGTCCTTCAAGCCGCCGTTCAAGGTCCGGTTCAACCCCGCCATCGTGGCGGAGATCGGCGGCCCCAGTGCCGGGCTGATGTTCGCGCTCGCGGTCTACGACAAGATCACGCCGGGGGCCCTGACTGGTGGCCGGTTCGTGGCCGGCACCGGCACGATCACCGCCGACGGCCAGGTCGGACCGATCGGCGGCGTGCAGCAGAAGATCGCCGGCGCCTACGCCAAGGGCGCTCGGTACTTCCTGGTCCCGGCCGGTGACTGCGCCGAGGCGGCCAAGGCGCCCGACGCCGGCAAGGTCCGGCTCATAACGGTCCACGACATCGGCGACGCGGTGCGGGCGCTGCGCCAGCTCGACCGCGGCGACGAGGCCGCGATCAGCTGGTGTGGCGCGGCGTCCGCGAGTGCGGGGTCCGCCGCCGGAGGGTCTGCGAGCGGAGGGTCGGGATGAGCAGCGCCGCCGCAGGTGCCGGCGGGCGGCCTCGGCGTACCCGCGGGCCCCGACTGCCGTCGCGGCGGCCGCGGGCGCTGCTGCCGGCCGTCGTCTCCGTCATCGCGCTGGTGGTGGCGATCTCGATCTTCGTCGAGGTCTACACCAGCCGGCTGTGGTTCGGTTCGCTGGGCTACTCGGGGGTCTTCAGCAAGATCCTGCTGACCCGGATCGGGCTCTTCGTTGTGTTCGGGGCGTTCTTCGCGCTGCTCACCGTCGGCAACGTCTACCTCGCCTACCGGCTGCGCCCAGTCATGGTCTCGGAGACTCAGCGCAACCCGACGATGGAGCGCTACCAGGACGCGCTCTACCCCTACCGGGGGTGGGCGGTCGGGGTACTCGGCGCGATCCTCTTCCTGTTCTCCGGGGCCAGCGGGGCCGGCCACTGGCAGTCCTACCTGCTGTGGCGCAACGGCGTGCCGTTCGGGCAGCGCGACGTCTACTTCCACCGCGACATCGGGTTCTTCGTCTTCAGCTACCCCTGGTACCGCTACCTGCTCGACTTCGTCTTCACGGCGCTCGTGATCGCGATCATCGCCACCGCGGTCACGCACTACCTGTACGGCGGCATCCGGCTGCACGCGAAGGGGGAGCGGGTGGCCGCCGCAACGCAGGTGCAGCTCTCGGTGCTGGTCGGCTCGTTCGTGGCGCTGAAGGCGGTCGCCTACTGGCTGGACAAGTTCGGGCTGGCCGTGTCAGGCGGCCGGCTGATCACCGGCATCACCTACACCGACGTGCATGCGGTGCTGCCCAGCAAGAACGTCCTGATGATCATCTCGATCATCTGCGCGCTGCTGTTCTTCAGCAACATCTTCCGACCCGGCTGGCTGCTGCCCGGGATCGGGCTGGGGCTGCTGATCTTGTCCGCGATCCTGATCGGCGGGATCTGGCCGCTGATCGTGCAGTACTTCTTCGTGCGGCCCTCCGAGGCGGACAAGGAGGCGCAGTACATCGCCAAGAACATCGCCGCCACCCGTGCGGCGTACGGGATCGCCGACGTGAAGGTGCGCGACTACCCCGGCTCGAGCTCGCTGTCGGCGCAGCAGCTGAAGGTGAAGGCGGCCGGCCTACCCGGCGTCCGGCTGATCGACCCGAAGCTGGTGTCGAAGGCCTTCGAGAACCTCCAGCAGATGCGCGGCTTCTACACGATGCCCGACGTACTGGACGTCGACCGCTACCAGGTCGGGTCGGACCGGACGCCGCAGGACGTGGTGATCGCCGCCCGCGAGCTCGACCTCAACGGCCTGCAGCCGAGCCAGCAGAACTGGAACAACGAGCACACGGTCTACACGCACGGGTACGGTTTGGTGGCCGCGTTCGGCGACCGGCGGGCCCCCAACGGCGACCCGGTCTGGGCGGAGGGCAACCTGCCGTCGACGGGCGACCTGGGCAGGTTCCAGCAGCAGATCTACTTCGGCGAGAGCGAGCCGGACTACTCGATCGTAGGCGCGCCGCCGGGGACTCCGCCGGTCGAGATCAACATCCCGTCGGTCGGCAACAAGCAGCACGACCAGTACTCGACGTACCGGGGGACGGGCGGTGTGCCGATCGGGTCGACCTTCCGGAAGCTGATCTATGCGGCGAAGTTCTGGAACTCGTCGATCCTGCTGTCGGGTCGGGTGAACGCCGACTCGCGGATCATCTACGACCGCAGCCCGCGCATGATGGTCAACCAGGTGGCGCCCTGGCTGACCCTGGACGGCGACGTCTACCCGGCGGTCGTGAACGGCCGGCTGGACTGGATAGTCGACGGCTACACCACCAGCGTCGACTACCCGCAGTCGCAGATCGTCGACCTCGGGCAGGCAACCAGCGACGCCCTCACCTCGGAGCAGGCGATCGCCGGCCACCAGGCCGACAACATCAACTACGTGCGGAACTCGGTCAAGGCCGTCGTCGACGCGTACGACGGCTCGGTGACGCTCTACCAGTGGGACGCCAAGGACCCCATCCTGAGGGCGTGGATGCGGGCCTTCCCCGGCCTGGTCAAGCCGAAGTCCGCGATCCCGGCCGCGCTGGCCGCGCACCTGCGCTACCCCGAGGACCTCTTCAAGGTCCAGCGGCAGGTGCTGTCGACGTACCACGTCACCGACCCGCGCACCTTCTACAGCGGCTCGGAGAACTGGAAGGTGCCGCCGGACCCGTCAGCCGGCGACGGGGTGGCCCAGCCGCCGTTCTACATGACGGTGCAGCTGCCGAGGCAGACCACCCACTTCGCGCTGAGCGGGGTGTTCGTGCCGCTCAACCGGCAGAACCTAGCCAGCTTCGTGTCGGTCAACTCCGACCCGACCAGCGGCCACTACGGGCAGATGACCGTCCTGCAGCTGCCGGCCGACAACACAGTGCCGGGGCCGGCCCAGATGGCCAACGTGCTCAGCAACAACGCGACCGTCACCCGGCTGCTGCTGCCGTTCAGCCGCCAGGACGCGCAGGTGCTCAAGGGCAACCTGCTGACCGTGCCACTGGGCGGGGAGATGCTCTATGCGCAGCCGATCTACACCTACCGCGGTGGCGCCGGCTCGTACCCGATCCTGCAGTACGTCGCGGTGTCGGTCGGGCAGCAAGTCGGCATCGGGCGCAGCTTCGACCAGGCGCTCGACCGCGCGCTCGGCCTCGGTACGCCGGTGGGCACCCAGCCGGGTGGCGGGTCCGGCAACGGAAACGGCGGCACGACGCCGCCCGGTTCGGGCAACGGAACCGGCCAGGGCAGCCAGGGCCGTCAGGGCAGCCAGACCAAGGCGCAGCTGGAGAAGCGCTACCTTGCCAACGCGATGTCGGCCTTCGCGGCTGCGCAGAGCGCGCTCGAGCAGGGCGACCTCGGCGGCTACCAGGCCGACAACCAGCGCGGCTACCAGTGGCTGCAGAAGCTCCAGGCGCTGGTCAACCCCCCGCCCAAGCCCGGCGGCAGCCCCAAAGCCGGCGGTTGAGCCGGCGCCGCTCTGCCCGGCGGCGCGTCGAGCTCAGGCGGCTGAGTCCGGGCGCCTCACCCCGGCCGGTCGGAACGGTCGGTTGGAACGCAGTTGTCGAGGTTTCGGCCCCGCGGTGCCAACAACGTTCCAACCTGGGCAGGGCTGGCAGGGCAGCCGACCCCTGGGACCACCTCAGCCCTGCGGCTCGGCGATGTCGACCATCCACCCGACGCCGAACTTGTCGGTGAGCATGCCGAACTCGTCTCCCCACATCTGCTTCTGCATCGGCATGATCACGTTGGCACCGTCGGAGAGCGCCGTCCAGTAGCCGCGGAGCGACTCGCCGTCGTCGCCGCTGAGGCTGATCGAAATGCTGCTCCCGCCGCCGTACTGCATCTCCGACGGGGTGTCGGAGGCCATCAGGATGAAGCCGGTGCCGGTCTCGAGCCGGGCGTGCATGATCTTGTCCGCATCGGGTGACTCGGCCTGGCCCATCTCGCCGAACGTGCTCAGGCTGAGGTCTCCGCCGAACACCCCGTGGTAGAAGGTCATGGCCTCCCGGGCGTTGTCGCGGAAGCTGAGGTAGGGGTTGAGGTGCGCAGTCATATCGCTGCCCTCCCGAGAGGAGTAGGAAGTCTTTCAGCGTAGTGCGGCTCCCGACCCTGTCAATGTCGTCGCGCTCGGCGGACCACTACGATCACCGGGTGGTCCCGCCGGCGCTGTCGCGCTACCGAACCGATGTCGAGGACAGTGCCCGCTGGGACGGGTTCGACTTCCGTGCGGGCGACATCGTCATCAGCGCACCGTCGAAGAGCGGCACCACCTGGACGCAGATGATCTGCGCGCTGCTGGTGTTCCAGACGCCGGACCTGCCGGCACCGCTGAGCACGCTCTCGCCGTGGCTGGACATGCGGGTGCGCCCGATCGAGGAGGTACGCAGGCACCTCGCCGCGCAGGAGCACCGCCGCTTCATCAAAACCCACACGCCACTCGATGGGGTCCCCTACGACGAACGGGTCACCTACCTTGCGGTCTTCCGCGACCCCCGGGACGTCGTCGTCTCGCTGCTGCACCACGGCCGCAACCTCGACCGCCAGCGGATCGCCGCTCTCGTCGCGCAGGTCGACGCCGCGGTCCGCCCCGACCCGGGATCTGCCAGACCGGCCGGAGCGCCCCCGGTAGGCAGCGCCGCCCTCCTAGACGCAGCGATGGGGGAGTCCCCACCGGTTGAGAAGACCTCCCCGCCGCCGGTCGAGGTCGCTTCCCCGCCGCCGGTCGAGGTTGCTTCCCCGCCGCCGGTCGAGGAGGCCGCGCAGCGGCCGTCTCGAAACCAGCGGCGGCTCGTGACCCATCCGTCGTCGCCTGGTGGCCAGCCAGCCCGTCGGCCGAGCCAAACGGACGTGGGCGACTCGGGCCGGTCGCCCGAGCAGGAGGCAAGCCGGGCGGCGATGTTGGCGTGGATGCGAAGCGAGGTGTCGCCGTACGAGAATCTCGACACCCTGCGTGGCATCTGCTGGCAGGCGGGGGTGGCGTGGGACCGGCGGGAGCTGCCGAACGTCGTACTGGTCCACTACGGCAATCTGTCCGCAGGCCTCGCCGCCGAGATGCGCCGGATCGCGGGGCGACTCGGCATCGCGGTGCCGGAGGAGCGCTGGCCGGCGCTGGTCGAGGCGGCCACGTTCGAGCGGATGTCGAGGCGGCCCGCGTCGTTCGCGCCGGACGAGGGGCTCGGCTTCTTCCATGACCCGGCCCGGTTCTTCCGCCGCGGCGGCTCGGGGGAGTGGGCGACCGCGCTGGCCAGCGACGATCTGAAGGAGTACGCCGACCGTCTGGCCACCCTCGCGCCGCCCGAATTGGCGGCGTGGCTGCAGGGTGATCGGCGTACTCGGCCGCTCGCCGGCGATTGACCCCGCGTCCGCTCGTTGCGATGCCCGGCTCTTTGCCGCGTTTGGCTGATTCTGTCGTCGCTCTGTCGTAGCGTCGCCGCGTTGGAGCGGTTGACCGTGGGGACCGATCGAAAGGAACGAAATATGGGAATCCTCAAGCGCGCCTTGGGCTTGGCCGCCGCAACCGCCACATTGATGGCACTCGCGGCAGCCCCCGGCTTCTCAGCCGGCTCGCCCTCTATGAACCTGTCCTTCTTCAACGGCGGAGGGGGCAACGCACACTGGGCTGCGAACCAATCCGTCGTCGAGCTGACCCTGAGCGGCGCGTCGTCGTACGCCGGCTTCGACCTGCATCACGTGGCCACGGCCCTGCCGGCGGAGGAGCCGACGTTCTCGGCCCCCAGCTACCAGGCCGGGTCGCCCCGATGGGTCATCGAGCTGTCCAGCGGCAGCTACCTGTTCGGCTACCCCGATCACACCTGGAACGTCGAGGCCTGCAGCGGCATCCGCGGTGGAGCGCCGATGACCTACGACCAGGCTGTCGCGGCACTGAGCGCCGACGGTTGCACCGGTGATGTCACTGACGTATTCGTGGTGGCCGACGCCAGCCAGCCGGTGCCGGCAGTCGACAACGTCAGCGACGTCCAGTACGACGGCGTGACCCTGACCGCGCAGTAGCCCCTCGCCTGGCTGTTGTCGCACGGGCGGAACTCGCATCCCGTCCGTGCGCCCGGCCGGCGGGACCCCGCCGGTTGAGGAGGCCGCGCAGCGGCCGTCTCGAAACCAGCGGGAACGAGTGCCTGGCGCCGGCCTACCGCAGCTCTTGCACCACCTTCTCCGGATCGTCCACGGTGGCGACGATCCGGTCGAAGTGCGTACCGCTGAGCTCGATCACCACGGCGGGTCGCTCCCCGTGGCAGACCGCGAAGGTAGTGCCCTCAAGCCCCCGCCAGGTGCCGACCAGGATCACCCCGGGCAGGCCGGTCCCCGGCATCTTCAGCCCGTGGACCTCGGTCATACCGTCTGGCACCGTAATGGCGCGGACCACCGCGGACCGCGGAACGGACACATCGCCGTGCAGCGCTTCGATCTTCTCCGCGCTCGTAAGCCTGACGATCACCTTGTCCGGCTCGACCTCGATCTCCGCCACGGCGCGATGGTACGACGCCCGTGCCTGGGCCAGCGAGGACGCTGCCCTTACCCGGCGAGGGCATGAGCCGCGACATCCGTCTGGCGCTCAGTACCCCTCGTGGCGGCAACCGCGACCCGTCAGCCTGCTAGCCATGCCGGGCGCCTCGGCTTGATCGGCTGGCGAGGTGGCCGTAGCCTAGTTGTTGCTGGAGACAGCCACCGCGGGGTGGAGCAGTTCGGTAGCTCGCTGGGCTCATAACCCAGAGGTCGCGGGTTCAAATCCCGCCCCCGCTACCATCGCTGACCTGGGCCTTCGCCCAGGTCAGCTCGCTTTCTAGGGGCTTTTTCGAGTTGTGGTGAGCGGATTGGTGAGCGTGCGTTTGTGAATCTGCCCCCGTCCCGCCCAGTATCAAGCGTGCCACCGTGTCCGCGGCTGCCTTGTCCATGCGAGGCAGCACGTGCGTGTAGACCTGC
>DASSHZ010000013.1:0-56482 GCA_035692425.1 Nocardioidaceae bacterium | reverse complement strand
CGGCCCCCGTCAACAACCTGCAAGTTATTGCTGGTGCCCGCGGCCGCCGGTCAGGAACCTGGATCCGACCAACCAACGCCGGCCGGCAGCAGAGCCGACCAGGCGGCCAAACCGAAAGGAAGTCAACATGACCACGCGTATCGCCGCCCGCTTGGGCACCGCCCGTTCGCAGCGGGGTATGACGACGGCGGAGTACGCCGTCGGCACCGTCTCTGCCTGCGGCTTCGCCGGGCTGCTGTTCAAGCTCCTCACTTCGGACTTCGGCCAGAAGCTCTTGGAGGACCTGTTCGGCAAGGTCCTCAACATCCTGCCCTTCTGACCCCGCCAGCCGGGGAGATCACAAGGAGTCACCCATGGGGAGAACTCGCACCCAGCTCGGCATGTGTGTGGCGGAGTACGCCACTGGCACCTGTGCCGCTGTCGGCATCGGCTGCACGCTCTGGTTGCTGCATCCGTGGTTCGCGCGCTTGCTGATGACGATCCTGACATCGATCCAGCACCTGTGGATCTGGTAGTGACGCTTCGCCCGGCCCGCTCCCAGCGGGGCACGGTCACCGCGGAGGCGGCGATCGTGCTTCCGCTGGTCGCGGCCTTCGCGTTGGCTCTGATGTGGTTGGTGTCGGTCACGATCGCGGAGGTTCGCTGCGTCGACGCGGCCCGAGACGCCGCTAGGGCGCTCGCCCGGGGTGACGACGCCACGGCGGCCGCGGCTGCCGCCCGGCGAGCAGCGCCGGAGCTCGCGCGGGTCGAGTGGTCCAGGGACGGCACCACGGTGTCGGTCACCGTCTCCTGGGTGGCCGAACCCCCGGGTTGGCTCCTGGTCCCATTTCCAGGCGTGCCGGTTCGGTCGACGTCCAGCGTTGAGGCGGAGGACGGGCGGTGACGGGGGCGCGCGCCACGCTGTCGGCCGGAGGGGAGTCGGGCAGCGCCACGGTCTGGGCGGCGGCCTGGATCCTCGCTCTCATGCAGGTGGCTCTGCTGGGAGTGGTCGTCGGGGCAGCCGTCGCCCGCCAGCATCGACTGGACGCCGGCGCCGATCTGGCCTCGTTGGCCGCGGCCGCCGCACTGCAGGCTGGTGGCGCCCCATGCGTGGCGGGGCGCCGAACGGCGGAGGCCAACCACGCCACGCTCGTCCGCTGCCTGGTAGATGGCCGCGACGTCGTCGTGGTGGTCGTCGACCGGCTGGAGCTGCCCTTCGGAATCCGGCTGAAGATCAGGTCGACAGCTCGGGCCGGACCAGGAGCCGCCAGTGCCGAGCCGGTCAGTCCGAGTGGTCCTTAGGAGGGGTCTCCGAGTCGCGCGGGATCGACTCGAACGACGTATCAGCGTCCTCGGAGACGCCACCGAGGAAGCCCGGGTGGGCCCGCGCCTCGCGCTGGGCCCGCTCGCTGCGCTCCGCCCGTTCCCGCAGCGAAGCCATCTCGCCGCGACGCCGCCGGGCCCGCCGGCTACCGCGGATCGCAAGCCATAACCCAAGCACCGCGGCGAGCATGCAGACCAGCCCGACTACCAAGATGACGCTGACCTCGGTGCGGACCGTGAACCAGTGCAGGTCGAGCAGCACCGGCTCGGTTCCCGAGACGATGACCACGACGGCGACCAAGATGGCGATCGCCAGCATCAACAGTCCGAAGACGAACAAGGCCCGCCTCCTCTCCGCTCCGGGTGCCCACACCACGCTAGTCGACTAGGCTCCGGAAAGGCCCGATCTATCCCGAGCCGGGAGCGGCGCCGGCAGCGCGACCGGGCCTCCAGGCGAGCGGACGTGGTTGAATGCTGCCGGAGGCCCGTGTCGTCCCCGTTCACCGTCTGGTAAGGAGAGCCGCATGGATCTCTCACTGGACAGCCGCGCCGTGGGGTCCCGCATGGTCCTCGACGTAGGTGGAGAGATCGACGTTTACACCGCGCCGCGGCTCCGCGAGCGGCTCGTGAGTCTGATCAACGAGGGCAACTACAACCTGGTCCTGAATCTCGAGGCGGTCGACTTCCTGGACTCGACCGGGCTGGGCGTGCTGGTCGGCGCCCTCAAGCGGGTGCGGGCGCAAGACGGCTCGATGCGGCTCGTCTGCAGCCAGGAGCGGCTGCTCAAGATCTTCCGGATCACCGGCCTGGTCAAGGTCTTCCCGATCTTCGACTCGGTTGCCGCGGCTACCGACGAGGCCGTCGAGGGCAGCTGACCAGCGCCCCGGTTTGGCCCCGGTGGCGCTCCGCTCGCTAGACTCCCGCAGACCCGTCATTTGACGGTGCGTCTCGCCGGTCCATTCTCGTGGAGCCGCGCTTGGGCTCAGTGGAGGTAGCAGATGTCCGGGGTTAGCCTCGCCGCCGGCGTGGACGTGTCCCTCGGGGGCCACAATCTCACGCTGGTCATCTTGGTAGGCGTGATCGCACTGATTGGCCTGGCCATGTCCTCGCTGTTCCGCCGGGAGGTGCTGGCCGCCGCGGAGGGGACGCCGAACATGCAGGTGATCGGCCAGGCCGTCGAGGAGGGCGCCCAGGCCTACCTCAAGCGGCAGTTCAAGACCTTGGCGGTCTTTGCCGTGATCGCCTTCGCCGTGCTCTTCGTCCTGCCCGGCGACGCCTCCATCCGGATCGGCCGCTCGATCTTCTTCCTGGTTGGCGCGACGTTCTCCGCATCGATCGGTTACATGGGCATGTCGCTCGCCGTCAAGGCCAACCAGCGGGTTGCCGCCGCGGCTCAGACGGTGGGGCGCGACCCCGCGATGCGAGTCGCCTTCCGGACCGGAGGTGCGGTCGGCATGGCCACCGTGGGCCTGGGCTTGCTGGGCGCATCGCTGGTCGTGCTGTTCTACCGCGGCAACGCACCCGAGGTGCTCGAAGGCTTCGGTTTCGGCGCCGCTCTGCTCGCGATGTTCATGCGGGTCGGCGGCGGCATCTTCACGAAGGCGGCCGATGTCGGCGCCGACCTCGTCGGCAAGGTCGAGAAGAACATCCCCGAGGACGACCCGCGCAACGCCGCCACCATCGCCGACAACGTGGGCGACAACGTGGGCGACTGTGCCGGCATGGCGGCGGACTTGTTCGAGTCGTACGCCGTGACGCTGGTTGCCGCGCTGATCCTGGGCAAGGTCGCCTTCGGCTCACAGGGGCTGGTGTTCCCGCTCATCGTCCCGGCCATCGGGGCCATCACCGCGATCCTCGGCGTCTACATCACCCGGCCCCGGCCCACCGAGGGCGGTCTGCGGACGATCAACCGCTCGTTCTACATCTCCGCCGTTTTCTCGGCGATCCTCTGCGCGATCGCGTCTTTCACCTATCTCCCTAGCTCGTTCTCTGGACTGAGCGGGGTCTCCTCGGCACTCGCCGGCCACCACGGCGACCCACGCGTCGTCGCCTTCATCGCGGTGCTGATCGGCATCGCGCTGGCTGCGGTGATCCTGTCGCTGACCGGGTACTTCACCGGCACCGAGCATCGGCCGGTCAAGGACGTCGCGAAGACGTCGCTGACGGGTGCCGCCACGGTCATCCTCTCGGGCATCTCGATCGGCTACGAGTCGGCTGTCTACACCGCGATCGTGATCGCCGCGGCCCTCTACGGCGCGTTCGTGCTCGGCGGCGGCTCGGTGGTCGTCGCGCTTTTCGCCGTGGCGCTGGCGGGCTGCGGGCTCCTGACCACCGTCGGAGTCATCGTGGCCATGGACACCTTCGGCCCGGTGTCCGACAACGCCCAGGGCATCGCGGAGATGTCCGGCGACGTGGACGAGCGGGGGGCCGCGATCCTTACCGAGCTGGACGCCGTCGGGAA
Organism: Nocardioidaceae bacterium; assembly: GCA_035692425.1. GTDB lineage: Bacteria > Actinomycetota > Actinomycetes > Propionibacteriales > Nocardioidaceae > DASSHZ01. The sequence continues at coordinate 52,719 of DASSHZ010000013.1, read as the reverse complement.
CACCACCAAGGCGATCACCAAGGGCATCGCGATCGCCACCGCGGTGCTGGCAGCGACTGCCCTCTTCGGCTCGTTCCGCGACTCCATCACGGCGGCCGCGGGCCAGCTCGGCAACCTCACCGGGCTCTCGGCGCACGACCTGGCCGGTCTCGCCGGCGACCTCAACGTGGCCGACCCCGCCAACCTGGTCGGCCTGTTGCTCGGCGCTGCCGTCGTCTTCCTGTTCTCCGGGCTGACCATCAGTGCGGTGGGCCGAGCCGCCGGGGCAGTCGTGTTCGAGGTACGCCGCCAGTTCCAGGACATCCCCGGCATCATGGAGGGCACCGGCCGTCCGGAGTACGGCAAGGTCGTCGACATCTGCACGCGCGACTCGCTGCGTGAGCTGGCCACCCCCGGTCTTCTGGCCATCATGGCCCCGATCGCAGTCGGCTTCGGCCTCGGCGTCGGCCCGTTGGGCGCCTACCTGGCTGGTGCCATCGCCGCCGGAGTCCTGATGGCGATCTTCCTGGCCAACTCCGGCGGCGCCTGGGACAACGCCAAGAAGCTGATCGAGGACGGCATCTACGGCGGCAAGGGCTCGGACGCCCATGCCGCGACGGTCATCGGCGACACGGTCGGCGACCCCTTCAAGGACACCGCGGGACCGGCGATCAACCCGTTGATCAAGGTCATGAACCTGGTGTCACTACTCATCGCCGCGGCGGTGGTCAAGCTCACCTACGGCGCGAGCGCGCACACCACCCTCCGCATAGTGATCGCGATTGTCGCCGTGCTCATCATCGCCACCGCGGTCTACATCTCGAAACGCCGCCGGGTCTCGATCGGGGAGCCGGACCAGGACGAGGAGCCAGTAGACGTCGCAGCTTGAGGGTTAGTGGTGTGTCTCGCCCGGGCGCCGCAGCAGGTAAGCGCCCGGTTGGGAGTCACAGCGCGGGGACTTTGGAGAGTACGCCGTGTCGCGAATCGTGGTCCTGCATGTAGGGGTCGCCAAGACCGGAACGACCTACCTTCAGACGCTGCTGTTCCAGAACCGTCGGGCACTTGCAGATGCCGGGATCCTCTATCCCGGCGACCGGCCGGTGGATCAGTACGTGGCGGCCCTCGACCTGCGGGGTCTCGCCGACGAGCCCAGGTACGCCGCTCGGCGGGCGGCCGGGCGCTGGGAGTCGCTAACGGCGCAGGTGCGTGCCCACCCCGGCCGGGCGCTGCTCTCGCACGAGACCATGGCGCGCTGCTCACCCGAACAGATCGAACGAGCCCTGTCATCTTTCGGGGACTCCCAGGTGCAGGTCGTGGTGACGGCGCGAGACCTCGGCCGGCAGGTGCAGGCGGTCTGGCAGGAGATGGTCAAGAACCAGTCCACGCTCGGCTACGAGGATCTGCTGCAGGCGGTCTTCACGCGCCCGAACCAGCCACGGGGGCGGTACTTCTGGCAGGCGCAGCGCATAGACCGGGTGGTGGCCCGGTGGGCCAAGGCAGCCGGGGCCGACCAGGTCACCGTGGTCACGGTGCCGAGGTCGGGCACCGACCGGTCGGTTCTGTGGCACCGGTTCCGGGAGTCGACCGGGTTGCCGGACCTCGACTACGAGCTCGACGTGCCCGCTGCGAACCCCTCGCTCGGCCGAGCCGAGACCGAGCTGCTGCGGCGGGTGAACATGGCCGTGCCAGCCGACTTCGACTGGCGCACGTACGAGCGGGAGGTGAAGTTCGGGTTCGCCGGCAAGGTGCTTGGCGAGCTGGCCGGCTCAAGCCGGATCGGCGTACCCGACCGATGGCACCCGCAGGTCGTGGAGCGAGCCGAGCAGATCAGAGCTGGCCTGGTGGCCTCGGGTTGTCGGGTGGTAGGCGACCTCGACGAGCTGCTGCCGGTGGTCGCGGACCTCACGGGCGAGCCGCCGGAGGCCGTTCGCGAGCAGCAGATGGACCTGGCCGGCCGGCTGATCTTCGACTCCCTGCTGCCATCACCCGCCCCCCTTCCGCGGTTGCTCGACCGCGTGCGGTGGCGGCTCGGTAGGGCGGCGCGCGCCCTCTACCGCGCCATCCGTCGGAGCTGAGACACCCAGCCGGAGTCGCGGTAGCGGAAACTTCAACGGAGCCGCTCCCGGACCGCCCGCGCCCGTCGGAGGGTCTTGCCCACCAGTCGTCGGACGGGGCCGTGGCCGGTGGTGGCGGCTGGCTCGCCGGGACGGGCCGGGGCCGGCTCGGGCTTGGCTAGCTGCTCGCGAAGCAGCAGGTTCTCCTCGCGAACCTTTGCGGCGAGCTTGATGGCACCGGCCGCCGCCTTGAGCGAAGCCTCTGCGAGGTCGCGGTCGCTCAGCCCGGTAGGGGACACGTGGTCCGGGAGATCGTCCGCGGCGGGGATCAGCTCGTCGAGGTCGCCGACCACGTCGTACCTCGCCTCGCGCAGCTCGGCCACCAGCCGCTTGGACCGCTCGACCACCCACGGGAGCCGCTCCGGCGGCAAGGTTAGGCCCGGCTTGCCGCCGCCGAGTACTTGCTCGGCGAGATTCAGTCGTACCAGGGCGTCGTACTGACGAGCGGGGATGCGCTTGAGCTCGAAGTTCAGCCGTCGCACCAACTCGGTCTCGGCGACGCCCATGGACGGGTTCGTCCGCCGTACGTTCAGGTCGTACCCCTCCGGGTCGAGACCCAGCACACTGGCGAACCGGCGCCACAGCGTCGCGCTCGGCGCCCCCGGCCGTGGGACCGTCACGACGTGGATGCGCTCCCTCGGCACTAGCGGCGCCCAGCGAGCCAAGATGTACGGCGCATCGTGCAGACCCCAGAACATCTGGCCGAACGGCGCCGGGGCGTCCAGTCCCTGCTCGATCAGCTCGCCGACGAACTTCTCCAGCGTCACCGTGTGCTTGTGCTTGACCTGTTCCTGCCAGTCCGAGACCAGCTGGCGGCCCAGGTCCCGGGCGGTGAAGACCACGTGCACCTCGGCGGGCAGGATGCTGGCGATGCCCGCTTCGACGCGCTGCAGGCTGGCGCCACCCAGGAGCTCATTCGAGATAACCACCGTGCCCGGCCAGGCGCGACATCGCTCGGCTATCACCTCCCACTTGCCCTTGAAGACAGCGGCCGGGCGGCGCGCCCAGCCCTGGCCGACGAAGTCCCGGGTGGCCTCGAAGCTCTCCTGCTGGCTCTGGATCGCGTAGAGGAGCCCCTGCTCTGCCAGCCGCTCCCGGTTGGCGGCCAGCACGCTCTGCAGGAACGTGGTCCCCGTCTTCGGCGCCCCGATGTGGAAGAAGACCCGGTGGCCCCCGGCCAGGCCCCGCCCTTGCTCGGCGATGTTCACAGTGGTCGGAATCCTCGCTTCAGCCGGTGTCGAAGCCTTCGCATGTTGCGTGCCGCCTCCGCGACCATCGGCGACTGCGGCTGCGGCATCGGGCCGAACGCCGAGGGCGCCGGGACCAGCTCCGCCAGGTCGCCGACGACGTCGTACGGCGAGTCGGCGAGGGCGGCGCGGATCTCGTCGGCGATCGCCATGACAGCGGCTCGGTGCTGGTCGGGCACCACTATCGCGTCGTCCGTGCTGCTCCCGTGGGCGGCTCGCCGGTTGAAGAAGTCCTTGACGACGCGCTCGAACCGGGGCCAGGGCACCTCCTCGGGTATCTCGGCATTCGCACGCCGGAGCACCTCGGCCTCAGAGAATCCAAGGGACCGGTTGACCCGGGCGACCCGGAGGCGGAAGCCCTCCGGGGAGATGCCGAGCACCTGGCAGAAGCGCACCCACAGCAGGTCAGGCGGCTGGCGGCTGGGCGGCACCACCAGCACGTGGATGTGAGCGCTCGGCACGGCGGTCCCCCAGCGTTGCAGGGTTCGTACCGGGTCCTGGGACCGCCAGAAGTGCGGTCGCTCCAGGTCGGATCCGTACTGCCGCAGGGTCTGCTCGACGAACGCCTCATAGGGTCGGACCCGCCGGTTCTTCAGCGACTCCTGCCAGACCGCCGGCAGCAGCCGACCGAGGTCTCGAGCAGCGTAGACGACGTGCACCGCCGCCGGAGCCAGGCTCTGGACCGCACGGGCGGCCTGCCGCTCGCTGGCGCCGGCCAGGATCTCGTGCGAGACGATGGCGGCCGGCCGCCGACAGTGCGCCACGGCGTCCGCGAGCCGGGCCCACGCGCCCTCCGTGCGGGGGTCCTCGAAGCCGCCGAAGCGCATCCCACGCAGGTCCAGCGCGGCCCGGAAGTGGTCGATGGGACGCTTCGGGAACGCGACTCCGCTGCTCCCTAGCCGCCGGCGGTTCTTGTCCAGGATGTCTTGCAGATAAGTAGTGCCCGTCTTAGGTGGCCCGATGTGCAGATAGACCTTCGACGGGCTGACGGGCACCGCCACATCATAGGCGGCGAGGCGCCGCCGACCGCTCGCCGTAAGGGGATCCGCTGTGGTCGGGCTGATAGCGTTGCCCGGCAGGCATTTTGGAGGAGACCTTGACCGAACCCACCGCCCCGGCTGCCGACGGCGCCGAGCGAGGCACGTCCACCAGGCAGTTCCGGACCGTGCAACGGACGGTCCTGCGCGAGAGCCTCGAGCTGGACGTTCTCCCCTTGTACGTCGGCGGGCTGGTCGCCCAGACCACCGCCGGCGGGGCGAGCGGTGCGCGCCAGTCCGGCTCCTTCGACGAGGGCGAAGATGAGGAGGAGACCGACGATCTGTCCGCCGACTACGAGGGCGGCGCAGGCGGTGGCGGCGAGATAGTCGACCGGCACGCGACCGCGCGCCCGGAGCGTCGGCTGACCTTTGCGACCTACTTCAACGCGTTCCCGGCGAGCTACTGGCGGCGGTGGACCGAGTACCGGTCGGTTCGGCTGCGGGCCGAGGTGTCCGGCCTCGGCACCTTCATCGTCTACCGGTCGACCGCAAAGGGGCACATCCAACGGGTCCAGGCGATCTCCGTCGACTCCGTCGACCCGCAGGCACTCGAGCTGGACCTCTCGCTCGGGCCGTTCATCGACGGTGGCTGGTACTGGTTCGAGATCCAGGCGGCCAGCCAGCCCATCACACTGCATGGAGCGACTTGGAGCATCGAGACCGAGCGGGCCGAGTCCGGCCGCGCCTCGATCGGCATCACGACGTTCAACCGCCCGGACTTCTGCGTAGCCCAGCTGCTCAATCTCCTGCACGAGCCCGAGGTGCTGGCGGCACTCGACGAGATCATCGTCGTGGACCAGGGCACCGACAAGGTGAGCGAGCACGCTAGGTACGCCGAGGCGGCTGAGGGGCTTGGTGGCAAGCTCCGGATCATCGAGCAGGGAAACCTCGGTGGCTCCGGGGGCTTCTCCCGGGCGATGCACGAGGTCGCGTCGAAGGGGCAGTCCGACTACGTGCTCCTGCTCGACGACGACGTCGTCTGCGAGGCGGAAGGAATCCTGCGGGCGGTCGCCCTGGCGGACCTGGCCAAGCAGCCGACCATCGTCGGCGGGCAGATGTTCAGCCTCTACGTGCGGTCCGTGCTGCACGCCTTCGGGGAGACGGTCCAGCAGTACCGATGGTTCTGGGGGCCGGCGCCGAACACGACCCAGGGCCACGACTTCGCCCGCCGTTCGCTCCGGTCCACCTCCTGGCTGCACCGGCGGATCGACGTCGACTACAACGGCTGGTGGATGTGCCTGATCCCGACCAAGGTGGTCAAGGACATCGGCCTGTCGCTGCCCATGTTCATCAAGTGGGATGACGCGGAGTTCGGCCTGCGCGCGCGGGCCGCCGGGTATCCAACCGTGACCATGCCCGGGGTGGCCGTCTGGCACGTGCCATGGACCGAGAAGGACGACACCGTCGACTGGCAGTCCTACTACCACCGGCGCAACCGCATCGTCTCCGCGCTGCTCTACTCGCCGTACCCCCGCGGCGGCCGGCTGGTGCGCGAGAGCCTCGACATGCAGTTCAAGTTCCTGATGTCGATGCAGTACGGCCCGGCGGAGATGGGCCTGATGGCGATCGAGGACATCCTCGACGGCACCCAGCGGATGCATCGCGACCTGCTCAGCCGGCTCGACGACCTGCGCGAGCTCCGGAAGGGCTTCGACGACGCCAATGCCCAGCCGGACCTCGACCGGTACCCGGCGCCCAAGCGCAGCAAGCCGCCGCGCCGAGGTCGCACGCCGACGATGCCTCGCCGGCGGCCCGCCAAGGTGAAGGAGATGGTGGCGGGGACGCTGCGCCAGTTCCTGCCCATCCGGCCGATGTCCCGCGAGCACCCGGAGGTCGGGGTGCCGCACCTCGACACCTACTGGTGGCGCCTGTCGCACTATGACTCGGCGCTGGTGTCCTCGGCCGACGGCTCCGCTGCCTGGTGGTACAAGCGCAACCCCGAGCAGTTCCGCGACATTCTGGTGCGCTCGGTCCGGCTGCATGCCAGGTTGGCGAGGGAGTGGCCGCGGCTCTCCGCTGAGTTCAAGGAGGCACTGCCGGGCCTGGTGTCCCCGGACACCTGGAAGGCCACCTTTGACGCGTCGCTGCACCGGGTGGAGGATCGGGATTCGCGGCACTGACGTCGCGTAACCCAAGGACGGCCGGCGTGGCGAAGACGGTTCATCTGCACATTGGCACGCCCAAGTCCGGCACCACTTACGTGCAGTCGATCCTCCTGGGGAACAGGGAGCGGCTTGCCGACCGCGCCGGGCTGCTCTGTGCCGGCGACACCTGGGGCGACCTCGTCAACGCCGCGCGCGACGTGCTCAGCGACGGCCGTAACCCGCAGGCTCGCGGGGCCTGGGAGCGCATCACTCAGCAGATCGATGCCTGGTCGGGCGACGCGGCGGTGATCACCATGGAGTGGCTCGGTTCGGTGCGCACCGAGCAGGCCCGGCGAATGGTCGAGTCCCTCCGACCCTCCGACGTGAAGGTGATAGTGACTGCGCGGGACCTGGCCCGGACGATTCCCGCCGCCTGGCAGGAGTTCTGCCAGAACGCCGAGACCTGGTCCTGGCCCGAGTTCCTCCGGGCGGTGACGGCGGACCGGCCGATGTCCACCGAGGCCGGCAGCCTGTTCTGGACCCAGCAGGACCTGGGCAAGATGCTCGCGGTCTGGACCGACGTGTTGTCGCCCGAAGATGTGACGGTGGTGACCGTGCCCCCGCCAGGGTCCATCCCGAACCTGCTGTGGGCGCGGTTCGCCGACGCTCTGGGCCTGCCGTCAGCGGAGACCTTGGACCTGGTCGGGGCTGGCACGAACGCCTCGCTGGGTCTGGAGTCGGCTGAGCTGATGCGGCGGCTGAACCTCGTGAGCAAGCGGGAAAACGTCGACCGGCGCCAGTACGAACGAGTCTTCAAAGCGCGTCTTGCCAAGCGGGTACTCAGTCGGCGGCGGCCACAGGAGCATACGCTTCGGCTCCCCGCGGAGTACGCCGGCTGGGTCGCCGCCAAGTCGGAGGCGATGGTCGCCCAGGTGCGGGCGCATCGGGTGCGGGTCTGCGGCGACCTCGCCGATCTGGTCGCCGAGCCGGGGGAGGTCGGCGCAACGTCGACGGAGGTCTCGGACGGAGAGCTGCTCGAGGCGGCGCTGGAGGGCCTGGTCGGACTTGGCCGGCTGCTGTCCGGCGAGGTCCAGGCGGCGCGCCGTCAGCTCGAGGCGGCGCACCAGGCGGCCGCCGACGGCGCCGCCGAGGTCGCTCGGCTGCAGTCCAAGCCGTTCAAGCGGGCCCTCGTCTCAGTCTCCGAGCGACACCGTAGCCTGACCCGGCTGCGCACCGTGTGGTGGCGGCTGGCCAACCTCGCGCGGAGAGGTCGGTAGCCGTGCCGAGCCCCGTACCGCACGTCTCGCGGACGCGCATTCGCGTCCCCGACCTCGACGCGCCGCTGGACATCTTCTTCGACGGGCGCCGGGTGTGGTCCTTCCATCCTCGGCTGGATGGCCGGCGGGTGAACGGTGGGCGGGTGGTCCCGTGGCCCCGCAGCCTCCGGCCGTTTCTGCGTGGCGCGAGCCGAGTCGAGATCCGGCCTCACGGTGCAGAGCAGGCGATCTTCGACGACGAGATCCAGTTCAGCGACGACCGGACTCGGGTCGACGTCTCGGCCGCGGACGGTACGCCGCTCGGCGTCGACAAGTCGGGCCGGCTGCAGAAGCTCTTCACCACCCGGACCGGCGCCGACATTCACCAGCTGCTCGATGAGGTGAGCCGCCTACTCGACTTCCTCGAGGATGACTGCGGGGTGCCGTCCTTCCTCAGCTACGGCTGCCTGCTGGGCGCGGTTCGGGAGGGTCGCATGATCGGGCACGACTTCGATGTAGACGTGTCGTACCTGAGCCGGCATACGCACCCACTCGACGTCACCCTGGAGTCCTTCCGCATCGAGCATCGACTCTCCCGGGCCGGGTTCCGGACCCGGCGCATGTCGAGCGACGACTTCAAGGTCATGGCCAGGCTTGATGGCGGGCAGCTCGGGATCGACGTCTTCGGGTCCTTCTACGTCGACGACATCTTCTACCTGATGGGCGAGGTCAGCGGGCCGCTGCCACGCACCGCGCTGCTCCCGCAGTCCACCGTCGCGCTCGAGGGCCACTCGATCAAGGCGCCGGCCGACCCGGCGGCCCTCCTCGAGCTGACCTACGGGCGCGGCTGGCAGCAGCCCGACCCGGCATTCCGGTTCGCCACTCCTCGCCGGGTCAAGCGGCGCCTCAGCGGGTGGATGCGGGGCGAGAACGACATGCGCCGCTATTGGGACGAGTTCCACTCGAGCCAGGCGGTCGCGCGGGTGCCAACCGAGCCATCCCCGTTCGCGCTCTGGGTGGCGGAGCGGGAGGGCACCCTCGGCCGAGTCGTCGACGCCGGCACGGGCACCGGCCGCGACGCGATCTGGCTCGCTCGCCGCGGCGCTCGGGTTCGGGCCTTCGACTACACCGCGGGCACGCTCCGGCTGGCCGCTCGTCGAGCGGAGGAGCAAGGGGTCTTGGGCATCGAGTTCGAGTCCTTGAACCTCTACGAGGCTCGGCAGGCTCTCGGTACGGCGGCCGCCTGGGCCTACGAGTGGGGGACGGAGCCTCCGATGGTGTACGCGCGCTTCCTGCTGGACGCGCTAAGGGACCAAGGCCGCGCCAACTTCTGGCGGGTAGCGCGAATGCTGCTGCGTGGCGGGGGGCGGCTCTACCTGGAGTTCCGGACGGATCGCTCCCGAGGTATCCGGCACAACTTCGGGACGCACTGGCGCCAGTACCTCGACCCCGAGCTGGTGGTCGCCGAGCTGGAGGCGGCCGGCGCACACCTGGAGGATCTCGTCACCGGCCGGGGGCTGGCGCGTCTACGTGGTGAGGATCCCGAGGTCTGCCGTATCGTCGCGGCATGGCAACCGGCATGAGCGAGCAGGGGTGGCGAGAGCGGATCACGGCCGCCGCCAAGTCCTCGCCGGCAGTTCGGCGACTGCGGGAGCGGGTGGCCGGGGTCGACCTGGACCGACTGCGGAGCAACCAGCTGGGGCACCTGCGCGATGAGCTGGCGGAGCTGCGGGCCAGGGTCACCGAGCTCGAGCAGGAGGTCCAGGAGTGTCGGCGGCTCAACAAGCGGGTGGCGGAGGTGACCGATCTGGTGAGCGAGGTGCTTCTGCCGGCCACCCACCGCGACGAGGCGCGCACCCAGAAGCTGCTCAAGCAATACCTTGGGTCGATTTAGCCGAGGCGGGACGCGGATGGCTGGACGGGTATTTCTGCACGTCGGTGGGCTGAAGACGGGCACCACCTACCTACAGCGGCTGATGTGGGCCAACCGGGAGCGGTTGAGTGCCGTGGGCACCCTGTTCCCCGGCGAGGACGACCGCGACCACGTCTGGGCGAGCATCACCGTCCGGCATGGGACACCGCCGTCGGAGCGCGCAGCTCGAGCCTGGGAGATCATCTTGGCGCAGGTCAGAGATTTCCCCGGCGATGCGGTGATCAGCCATGAGTTCCTCGGCCTTGCCACCCGAGCGCAGGCGGAGGCCGCCCTGGCGTGCCTGGCACCAGCGGAGGTTCACGTCGTCTACACCGCGCGTGACCTGATCCGGGTAGTGCCGGCGCTGTGGCAGGAGCAGGTCAAGTATCGGCACACCGGGCGACTGTCCGACTTCCGCCTCCACCCCGACGCGCCGGCGAACCCGAACGAGCTGTTCGGGTGGCGCGGCGTCGACGTTGTCGGCGCGCTACGTCGCTGGGGGGCGACCCTGCCGCCGTCGCGGGTGCACGTGGTCACCGTGCCCAGGCCGGGCGCACCGAGCGAGCTGCTCTGGCAGCGCTTCGCGTCAGCCTGTGGGATCGACGTGGCGACGGTCGCGCCCGACCAGGTCCGGGCGAACAACTCGATGGGGGCCGTGGAGGTCGAGCTGCTCAGACGCGTGAACTCAAGGCTGGCAGACGAGATCCGCGGGCCGGGCGAGGTGCCAATGTGGACTCGGAACTACCTCGCCGATCACGTACTTGCCATCGGTGGAGGTGCCAGGTTCGGGCTCGACGACCAGCGCCGCAAGGAGATGTACGAGTGGGGTGCGGAGAGCGTGGCTCGCCTGCGCGAGGCGGGGTACCAGGTCGTGGGCGATCTCGACGAGCTGCTGGGCGACCCCGATGCCGCGTACCCGGCCGACCCGGACCGGGTGGGCGATGACGCCCTGTTGGACGCCGCGCTGAACGCCATGTCCACGATGCTCTCCGACTACCGGCAGGTCTGGCGCGACCGGCGCAGCCTGCGGCGGCAGTTGCGACGCGCACGGGAGATGCTGCAGGGGGCGCGTCGGCCCAGCGATGCGCGCGAGCACGGCGCTGCCCGGCTGGGTGTCAGCCCCCAGTCGGCCTCGCGCGGCCGGTGGTGGCGGCGGCCGAGACGGCACGGTCCAACGGTCCAGGGATAAACTTCGCCGCCTGCTCGTCCACAGGGTGACAGCCGGCTGGATCGAGCGGGCCGGCCGAGGGCGTCCACGTCCCGGGCCGTGGTTGGCAGGCTACCGTTCTAGCGCGGAGATCACAGGCACGGCAGGACGTTTCGGGTAGGAGTGCGGTAGTGGCATCGGCAGGGCGCAAGCTCGTGATCGTGGAGTCGCCGGCCAAGGCGCGGACGATCTCGGGCTTTCTGGGCAACGGCTACGTCGTGGAGTCGTCGATAGGCCACGTTCGTGACCTGCCCAACAACGCCAGCGAGGTGCCGGCGAAGTACAAGGGCGAGCCCTGGGGGCGCCTGGGCGTCAACGTCGACGCCGGCTTCGTGCCCGTCTACGTGGTGCCGGCCGCCAAGAAGAAGCAGATCGGCAAGCTCCGCACGCTGCTGCGAGACGCCGACGAGCTCTACCTGGCCACCGACGAGGACCGCGAGGGCGAGGCCATCGCCTGGCATCTTCAGGACGAGCTCAAGCCGAAGGTCCCGGTGCGCAGGATGGTCTTCCACGAGATCACCCCGGCGGCCATCGGGGAGGCGGTGGCGCATCCGCGCGAGATCGACATGGACCTGGTCGAGGCCCAGGAGGCCCGGCGGATCCTCGACCGGCTGTACGGCTACGAGGTGTCGCCGGTGCTCTGGAAGAAGGTCATGTCGGGTACGTCGGCCGGCCGGGTCCAGTCGGTCGCCATCCGGCTGGTGGTCGACCGGGAGCGGGAGCGCATGGCGTTCCGTGCCGCCACATACTGGGACCTCGAGGTGCTTCTCGACTCGGGCGAGGAGAAGACGCCGCGAACCTTCACGGCCAGGCTGACCGGCGTCGACGGTCGCCGCGTCGCCCAGGGTCGCGACTTCGTGTCCACCGGCGAACTGCGCGACCCGTCGGCCGTCGTCAGGCTCGACCAGGACGCAGCGGAGTCCCTGGCGGAGGGGCTGCAGGGGCAGTCCTTCCGCGTCGCCTCGGTGGAGTCCAAGGCCTACCGCCGCCAGCCCTACGCCCCGTTCCGGACGACCACCCTGCAGCAGGAGGCTTCCCGGAAGCTCGGCTTCGGGGCCGCGCGCACGATGGCGGTGGCCCAGCGGCTGTACGAGAACGGCTTCATCACGTACATGCGCACGGACTCGGTGACCCTCTCGGAGTCGGCCGTGGCGGCGGCGCGGGCGCAGGTGCGGGAGCTGTACGGGCCGGACTACCTGCCGCCAGCGCCAAGGACCTACCGGAGCAAGGTCAAGAACGCCCAGGAGGCGCACGAGGCAATCCGGCCGGCCGGCGAGCAGTTCCGGACCCCGGGGCAAGCCGGCCTGAGTGGCGACGAGCTCCGGCTCTACGAGCTGGTCTGGATGCGCACGATCGCCTCCCAGATGAAGGACGCGGAAGGCCGTACGGTCTCGGTCCGGATGACGGCGGCCACCACCTCCGGTGCGTCGGTCGAGGTGGCCGCCAGTGGGCGGGTCATCACTTTCCACGGCTTCCTCAAGGCGTACGTCGAGGCGTCCGACGACCCGGAGTCGGACGCCGACGACCGAGAGGCCCGGCTGCCGGACCTGGCGGAGGGCGACCTGCTCGCCGCCGTCGAGATAACCCCGAGCGGGCACGAAACCCGCCCGCCAGCCCGCTACACCGAGGCCACGCTCGTGCGCGAGCTCGAGGAGCGGGAGATCGGCCGCCCCTCGACGTACGCGTCGATCATCGGGACGATCCTCTCGCGCGGCTACGTCCAGAAGCGCGGCTCGGCCCTGGTCCCGGCCTGGCTGGCCTTTTCGGTGGTGCGCCTGCTGGAGCGGCACTTCAGCCGGCTGGTGGACTACGACTTCACCGCGCGAGTGGAGGACGTGCTCGACGAGATCGCCGGCGGCCGGCGCGACGCGCAGTCGGAGCTGCAGGAGTTCTACTTCGGCAGTGCCGCTCACGAGGGCCTCAAGCGGCTGGTCACCGAGCTCGGCGAGATCGATGCCCGGGAGCTCTCTACCTTCCCGATCTCCGACGGCACCGTCCTCCGGGTTGGGCGATACGGGCCGTACGTCGAGGATGGCGAGGGTCGGCGCGCCAACGTCCCCGACGACCTGCCGCCAGACGAGCTGACCGCGGAGAAGGCGGCGGAGCTGCTCGCCAACCCCGTTGGCGGGGAGCGGCCGCTGGGCACCGACCCGGCGACGGGTCGCGAGATCGTCGCCAAGGTTGGCCGCTACGGCCCCTACGTCACCGAGGTGCTTCCCGGGGACGCACCCAAGGGCGTCAAGCCGCGAACGGCGAGCCTGTTCGCCTCCATGAGGCTCGACAGCCTGACGCTGGACCAGGCGCTCTCCCTGCTCACGTTGCCGCGGGTGCTCGGCGTCGACCCGGACACCGGCGAGGAGATCACGGCGCAGAACGGCCGCTACGGCCCATACCTGAAGCGGGGCTCGGACTCCCGCTCGCTCGATTCCGAGGAGCAGCTGCTCACGATCACGCTGGACGAGGCCAGAGCGGTCTACGCCCAGCCCAAGCAGCGTGGTCGGCGTACGACGGGTCCCCTGCGCGAGCTCGGCCAGGACCCGGCCAGCAAGCGCCCGGTGGTCGTCAGGGACGGGCGCTTCGGCCCCTACGTCACCGACGGTGAGTACAACGCAACCCTCCGCCGCGGCGACGACGTGGAGAGCATCACGCTGGAGCGGGCTGCCGAGCTGTTGGCCGAGAAGCGGGCAAAGGGTCCCGCGGCCCCGCGCCGGAAGCTCGGGAAGGGCGGCGCCCGCAACGGCCCGGCGCGGGGCAAGCGCTCGTGACTGGTATCGCCGAGAGCGTGCGGGCGTCGATGGTCGACCAGCCGGACCACCGCGGCGGAGCCGGCCGAGCCGGTCGAGGGCGGCAGGCCGGCGCATGACAGAGCCCGCAGCCCGGCGCCTCGGCGGGTCCGTGCTGGGGATCACCGCCTTCCGGCGGCTTTGGATCGGGCTCGGGCTGTCCAGCCTCGGCGACTGGCTGGGGCTGCTGGCGCTGACCGCGATGGCCAGCGCGCTCGCCCCCAACAGCTACGCCGACCAGAGCTTCGCGATCTCGGGGGTGCTGCTCCTCCGCGTGCTGCCCGCCATCGTGATGGGCCCGCTCGCCGGGTATGTGGCCGACCGGCTCGACCGCCGCTGGACGCTGGTCGTCGGCGACCTGCTGCGCGGTGCGGTGTTCGTGTCGATCCCGATCGTCGACACGCTGACCTGGGTGCTGGTCGCGACGGTGATCATCGAGGCGATCAGCCTCGTCTGGCTGCCGGCGAAGGACGCCACGGTGCCCAACCTGGTGCCGCCGCGGGACCTGCAGACGGCCAACCAGATCTCGATCGCCACGACGTACGGCTCGGCCTTGCCGGCCGCTGGGATCTTCGTGCTGCTTTCCCTCGGCACCAAGGGCCTGCACTCGCTGGGCTGGTTGGGCAACGCGCCGGTGACGCTCTCGCTGTACTTCAACGCAGCCTCGTTCGTGGTCAGCGGGTTGGTGATCGTGACCCTGCGTGAGATCCCGTCGGGTCCGGCGGTTGGGCGGTCGCCGGACCAGGGGGTCTGGAAGATTGTCCGGGAGGGGTGGGCGTTCGTTGGGCGCGACCCGATGGTGCGCGGGCTCGTGCTCGGCATCACCGGCGCCTTCGCGGCGGGCGGCGTGGTCATCGGCCTGGCTCGCGTCTACGTGGGCGACCTCGGCGGCGGCAACCCCGGCTACGGCATGCTGTTCGCCGCGGTCTTCGCCGGCCTGGCGGTCGGCATGTGGCGCGGCCCGCGGTTCCTGCTCGGGATGTCGCGCCGACGGCTCTTCGGGTTCGCGCTGGTGGCCGGTGGGGTCACCCTCGCCGCGATCGCGGTGATCGCCAACCTCGTGGTCGTGACCGGACTCACTGTCGTCCTCGGCTTCTTCGCGGGGACGGCCTGGATCACCGGCTACACGCTGCTTGGCCTCGAGGTCGACGACGCGATCCGCGGCCGCACGTTCGCCTTCGTCCAGACCCTGATCCGGCTCACGCTGGCACTGGTGCTCGCGGCCGCCCCCGCGGCGGCCGGGGTGATCGGCCGGCACCAGTGGCGCATCGACGCCGACGCCGTGCTCACCTACAACGGCGCGGCTATCACGCTCTTCGGCTCGGCGGTGGCCATGACCATCGTGGGACTGGTCGCCTACCATCACATGAACGACCGGCCAGGGGTCTCCATCGCTACCGAGCTGAGGCAGTCCTTCATGCGCAACGACGGTGTCTACCCGCCCACGGGGGTATTCGTGGCGCTCGAAGGCGGCGAGGGGGTAGGCAAGTCAACCCAGGCGCGGCTGCTCGGCGCGTGGCTCACCGAGCAGGGGTACGACGTCGTACTCACCCACGAGCCCGGCGACTCCGCGGTCGGCCGCAAGCTGCGCGACATCCTGCTGGACCCAGAGACTGGCGAGCTCGACCACCGGGCCGAGATGCTGCTCTACGCCGCTGACAAGGCCGAGCATGTGGACAAGGTCGTCCGGCCGGCGCTCGCCCGCGGGGCGATCGTCGTGACCGACCGCTACGTCGACTCGACGCTGGCATACCAAGGCGCCGGCCGGGCGCTGGAGGGAGCCGAGGTCGCGCAGGTGGCTACCTGGGCGACCGGCGGCCTGCGACCCAACCTGACCGTGGTGCTCGACCTCGACCCGGACGCGGCGCTCGCCCGGATCGAGTACGCCGACCGGCTGGAGGCCGAACCGGTCGAGTTCCACCGCCGGGTCCGGGCGTTCTTCCTGGCCCGGGCGGCCGCCGATCCCGAGCACTACCTGGTGCTGGACGCCGCCCTGCCTAGGGACGAGCTGGCTGTGCGCATCCGGGACCGGCTCGCCGGCCACCTGGGCGGCGTGGCCGGGCACCAGGGAGCCCCGTCTTGAGCGTCTGGGACGCGCTGGTGGGCCAGGACCCGCTCGTCGCGGTGCTTCGAGCGGCGGTCGACGAGGCAGCCCGCGGCGACAGCGCGCCGGACCGCCCGGCCGCAGCGATGTCGCACGCGTGGCTGGTCACCGGGCCCCCCGGCTCGGGACGGTCCACCATGGCTCGCGCGTTCGCCGCCGCGCTGCAGTGCGAGCGAGGCGGCTGCGGCGAGTGCAGGGCCTGCCGCACTGTACTGGCAGGCACCCATCCGGACGTGACCGTCGTCGACACCGACGTGCTGTCGGTCGGTGTCGAGGAGGCACGCGACCTGGCGCTCCGGGCCGCGCTGGCGCCCGCGGGTGGCCGCTGGCAGGTCGTGATCGTGGAGGACGCCGACCGGCTCACCGAGTCCGCCGCGAACGCGCTGCTAAAGAGCATCGAGGAGCCGGCGGCACATACGATCTGGGTCCTGTGCGCGCCATCGCCGGACCCCCAACACGTCCCGACGACGATCGTGTCCCGGTGTCGCCCGCTGGTCCTGCGGACGCCGCCCACCGCGGCAGTGGCGGAGCACCTGGCCTCCCGGGAGGCGGTCCCCGCGTCGGTGGCCGCCTTCGCCGCCCGAGCCTCCCAGGGGCACATCGGGCTGGCTCGGGCGCTCGCGCTTGACGAGTTCGCCCGCCGACGTCGCCAGGTGGTCCTGCGGATCCCGGCCGAGCTACGCGACCTGGGTACCGCGATGGCCTCTGCGGCCAACCTGGCCGATGCCGCCCGGGACGCCGCCGCCGAACGCAGCGAGCCGATGGACGCTCGGGAGCTCGCCGCGCTCGAGGCGATCCACGGGGCCGCCGGGGAGCGGGCCCTGACTTCCGCCGCTCCCGCCCGCAAGGAGCTCGAACGGAGCCAACGCCTGCGGTCGAAGCGGATGGTGCTGGACGCCCTCGACCGGGCTCTCGTCGACCTGGCTACGTTCTACCGTGACCTGCTGGTCCTGCAGCTCGGGGCCGAGGTGAGCCTGGTCAACGAGGAGAGCCGGACCGGCCTCGAGCGGTTCGCTCGCGATACGCAGCCCGAGCACGCACTGGCCGCGATCGACGCGATCTTCGCCACTCGGGAGGCCCTGGTCGGGCAGGTCGCGCCCCAGCTCGCCCTGGAGTCGCTGCTGGTCAGCCTCGCGGGACTGATTGCCGCTTGAGGTGTTAGCCCACATCCACCGCTCTCCGTCGGTGGACGCGGGCTGAGCGCCTAGAGTGGGCTCGCGAGCCGCCGCGCTTTGCACCGTCCGCTCGAAGGGTTCCCCGCATGGCACGTCGCAAGCCGTCCCTGGTCGTGGCTGCATGCGCCGCAGCCAGCCTGCTGGCGGGCTGCTCAGGAGCGGCGACGATCGCCTCCAAGAGCCCTGCCAGCACGAGCCGGTCGAGCGCACCTCGCTCCAGCCCCGCCCCGCCGCCCTCGACCGCCGCGCCCAGCCAGGGGCTGCCGCCGCGGTCGGTGGCTCCGAACACCCCGCGACGGGACTTCGGTCCCGGCCCGGCCGGGCATGGCCTCCAGCGCTTCTACCACCAGCACGTCACCTGGAAGGCATGCGGGCCGCGCGGTGACCAGTGCGCCACCATCTGGGTGCCGCTCGACTACCACCACCCGGACGGGCAGTCGATCATCATCGCCACGAAGCGGCAGCCCGCCACCGACCCGGCCGAGCGGGAGGGCTCGCTGTTCATCAACCCCGGCGGGCCCGGAGGGTCCGGCATCGACTATCTGAGCTACGTCGACTTCGGGTCGTCGGTGACCGCCCACTACGACATCGTCGGGTTCGACCCGCGCGGGGTCGGTCGGAGCACTCCGGTCGAGTGCGTGTCCGACCGCGCCCTGGACACCTACGTCGCGTCCGACCCCACTCCGGACACCGCCGCCGAGATCCGCCGGATGCAGCAGCTGTGGACACACTTCACCCGCGGCTGCGTCCAGCACACCGGACCGTTGCTGGGGCACGTCTCCACCATCGAGGCAGCCAAGGACATGGACATCCTGCGGGCGGTGGTGGGCGACGCGAAGCTCAACTACTTCGGTGCGTCGTACGGCACCTATCTGGGCGCCACCTACGCGGCGCTCTTCCCCACGAAGGTACGGCGGATGGTGCTCGACGGCGCCATCGATCCGCTGGAGTCGCCGCACGCCTCGGAGATCGGCCAGGCCGCGGGCTTCCAGCGGGCGCTGGACGCCTATCTCAGGTACTGCATCGGCCAGGGCAGCTGTCCGCTCGGGAGCTCGGTGCCGGCCGCCGAGCAGCGGCTCAACGCCTTCTTCAAGCAGGTGGACCGGCATCCGCTCCCGACGTCGAGCAGCCGCAGGCTGACCGAGGGCCTGGCCTGGCTGGGCGTCATCGTCCCGCTTTACAGCCGGGCCAACTGGCAGTACGAGACGCTGGCGCTCTCCCAGGCGCTCCAGGGGAATGGGGCCATCCTGCTGCGGTTGTCCGACGCGTACACCAGCCGGAACCCGGACGGCACCTACAAGGACAACTCGATGCAGGTCCAGTCCGCGGTCAACTGCCTGGACAAGCCCGAACACGCGACGCTGAAGCAGATCGAGGCCGGCAAGGGTGCCTTCCTCAAGGCGTCCCCGGTCTTCGGCCCGGCGGCGATGTGGTGGCCTTACGCCTGTTCGAACTGGCCCAAGAAGCCGTCGTGGCCCCAGCCCGACTATGCCGCCCCCGGCGCCCCACCGATCGTCGTGATCGGCACCACCCGCGACCCGGCCACGCCGTACGAGCAGGCAGTCCGGCTGTCGAAGGAGCTGGACTCCGGGGTGCTGCTGAGCCGGAACGGCGACGGCCACACGGCGTACGACAGCGGCAACCCCTGCATCGACGACGCGGTGAACAACTACCTGGTCACGGGTACGCCGCCGAAGCCCGGGACGATGTGTTGACCGGCAGCCAGGGCACCGAGGGGACGCCGCGGCGATGAGCAACTTCGAGGCCGACGTCGAGATCGCCGAGTTCGGCGCCGAGGCCGGTGCGTTGACGCCGTCCCTGGAGATTCTGACGGCGCGCTCGGTCCCGCTCGGACCCCGCCAGCACGTCCGCCGCGTGCTGCCGAACCGCGAGCGACGGATGATCGGGCCCTGGTGCTTCGCCGATCACTACGGTCCGGCCGACATCACTCGGGAGCCCAAGATGTGGGTGCCGCCGCACCCGCACACCTGCCTGCAGACCGTTAGCTGGCTGTTCGCCGGTGAGGTCCAGCACGACGACAGCCTGTCCAGCCACGCTGTCGTGCTGCCCGGTCAGCTGGCGCTGATGACCGCCGGTGCCGGCATCGCCCACTCGGAGATCTCTCCCGATGCGCACTCCACCGAGCTGCACGGGCTGCAGCTCTGGGTGGCCCTCCCCGACGAGGTCCGGCTCAGCGTCCCGCCTGCCTTCGACCGGTACGCGGACCTGCCGCGGCTACGGCGCCCCGGGCTGCGGGCGACCGCGGTGCTCGGCGAGCTGGAGGGGCAGGTCTCGTCCGCCTCGGCGTACAGCCCGATCGTCGGTGCCGAGCTCGAAGTGGACGGGGAGGTGTCGATCAGGGTCCGGCCCGACTTCGAGCACGGCGTGCTCTGTGTAGGCGGCGCGCTGCGGGTCGAGGGCAGGCCGCTCGGTCAGAGCGAGGTGGGCTACCTCGGTGGCGGCCGCGACGTGATTGCGCTCGGCTCGGACGGCCCGGCCCGAGGGTTCCTGCTCGGCGGCGAGCCGTTCACGGAGGACCTGGTCATGTGGTGGAACTTCATCGGGCGCGACCATGACGAGATCGTCCGCTTCCGCGAGCTCTGGAACGCCGGCTCCGCGCAGTTCGGTGAGGTGGCCGGCTTCCCAGGGGAGCGTCTTCTCGCGCCGCCCATGCCGACCGTCCGGCTCCGCCCCCGCGGTCGCCACCGCTAACGCGGCCCCGGCCTGTGTGGGCCCGCGACCTGGCGGGCATGTGGGCCGAGTGCGCGGTGGCCGTTCGCGGCGGCGGCCGTCGCGATCGGGGCAGCGCGGAAGATCACTTGGGCGGGCCTCCCGCTCCTTGGTAACCTCTCCCGTCGGCTGCCTTCGCTGCCGCGCCGCCTTAGCTCAGTCGGTAGAGCGATTCACTCGTAATGAATAGGTCGTCGGTTCGATTCCGACAGGCGGCTCCAGTAAACCCGCAGGTCAGCCGCTTGCGCCGGTCTCCGGCAGTTTCACGACATCCGCGTCAGTACACAGCGAGTACACATGAGCGTCGGCGTCCAGCCGATCGGCCACCCCGTCCAGGTCGTCGTCGAAGAGGCCGGAGTAGACGTCGAGGGTCATCGCGGCCGACTTGTGTCCCAGCGTCCGCTGAACGGCCTTCACGTTGGCACCGCGTGCAGACAGCGCTGTCTTGGCCACATCGACCTCACCATTGGGCTTGTCGATGAAGCGCACCTTGTTGCCCGGAGGCGGCCGCAGTCGGCGGCGCGCCTCCGCCGGCACGGTGATCTGACCATTGGCCGAGACCTTGGCAAGGTCCGTGGCGGCCCCTCGATCCTTGAGGATCCTGGAACCCTTGAGCCAAGGCTCCCTCCCCCCCGTCCGTCAACCCGGTCTCAGCTCAGCCACGACGGCTGGCGACGACGGGGGGCTCGCAGAGCCTCCCGTCACCGGGAATCTCCCCGGACGGCCCATACGGGGAAGCAGCAAATCAACTGAGCGCGCCAAGCTGCCGCGTCGTCGTTTGGGGGTCCGCCACCGGACCGGGCGCAGAACGGTTGTAGGCGGGATGCGTTGGATCAGTGAGCAACACGGACGACATCCGGGGCTGGGCGATGGCTCTGCCGGAAGTGACCGAGCAGCAGCACTATTTGTTCAATGTGCCCAAGTCTCTTGTCGAAGATGCGTGGCGTCAGCACGCCCCGAAGCGATTGGTTGGCGCAGTGGAGCTTGCATTGGGCCTCGGGTCGAAGCCAGCCAGTGATACGACGGGGATGCGGCTCCCTGAGCCGCAAGAGCGACCGGACCGGGAAGCGGGAACCGTGCTGCCACGAGACGCCGCGTCAGGGGACGGCGGGTGCAAGCCTCCTGGGTCGAGACCGGCTCAGCGGCCGCGGTGCAGCCCGCTCGGGCCCTCACCTGAGGGTGGCTCCCGGTCATCGTGGGCCGCGGCCGAGCTGAGGCCGTGCGGTCGGCAGCTCGTGTGGCTCGTCGGGAGTTCCCAGGTGTGTCTCGGCGAGGACGAAGTCGGCGAAGCCGGGGAGCGTGAAGCGGAGGCGGCCGCGACCGACATCCTCGAGAACTGCCTTGTCGAGCAGCCGGGCGCGGAAGGGCGAGATGTCGCCGCCAACAGCAGCTTCAATGGCGGACCGGCTCACGACCTCGTCGCGACCGAGTCCCGCGATCGTCGCGGCGATGCGCTTCTCAGCCGCGGTGAGTGACCCCCAGCGTGCTCGATGCAGGTCGGTCACCTCCGCGGTTCCGGCCCGGATGCCGGCTCTGGCGTGCTCGACGCCGATCGTGTGCCCGTCCTCCGGCCGCGCAGCCAGCCACACGGCGTTTCCCATGACCTGGACGAAGTGCGGGTAGTGGTGCGAGGCGGCAAGCGCCATCTGGACGGCCGCGGGGTCCCAGGTGACGCCAAGCTCGCTGGCAGGCGCGATGATCGCGTCGGCGAGGTCCTCATCGCGCAGTTCCGGGAGCCCGAGCCACCGGCTGCGTTCGCCGAAGGTCGCGGCGGAAGTGAGCGTTCCGAGCGTCGAAGGGAGCCCGGCGCCGAGGAGCGCGACGGGGTTCTGGCCCCTCTCCCGATTGAGGTTCTGGCTGGCGTTGAGCAGGACTGCGAGTTCGCCAGGGTCGCCGGCGTGCAGCTCGTCGATCGCTACGAGCAGGCCAACGCCGGCACCATGGCTGCCCGCCGTCCCGGCGGCGGCCGCGGCCGCCTCATGCAGTAGGTCCTCGACCGCGGAGACCACACCAGCCGGCGGGGTGGGTTGGGTCCCCCGCTTGACCTCGGCGCTGACCTTCGCGAGCGCGGGTACTGCGACCTCCATACCGACCCGGTCGACGGTCAGCTTCCACCGCTTGGCCGGCAAGTTGACCCCGGCGCGGCGGAGCTCACGTTCGACGGAGTGCGCCAGGTCAGCGAGGAATGCCTCTTGGCGACGGCAGGAGGTCCAGGCGACGAGGAAGCCGGTTGCCCGGGCCTCCTCGGCGGCCGCCGCCATGACGGAGGTCTTGCCGATACCGCGCGGTCCATGAAGGACCATCTGCGCGTCGGCCTTCTCGCCGTACGCAATCACTGGTGCCAGGTAGTCCCGGATCGCTTGAAGCTCACGTTCGCGGCCGGCGAGATGGCGCGGCGTACCGCCAGGCTTGTACGGGCTGACCAGCATCGCACCCCACCGACGCTTGGTATGCATCCGTATGGAATGGGCCAATCATACAACTCCATCCGGTCTCCAGTCGCCACCCCCCAGAATCGGGATGACGCGCGCTGCGACAGTTCGCCTCCAACGTGAGGCGCGCAGGCCACCACCGCGCCATGCCTGAGCATGGGAATAGGGCCTTCACCGACCGCGCTGTACTCAACCAGTACACGGGAGCGCCAATCCCCACCCTTCACAGCCAACTGCTGTCAACGGCAAAGCCGCAGGTCAGCGCGGCAATTCGGCAATTCTCAACGACGGCCGTAACCCCTTGAATGAATCTCGTAATGAATAGGTCGTCGGTTCGATTCCGACCGGCGGCTCCGCGGCTCCGCTCACGCTGCGTTCCTCCGCCTGAAGGGCGACTTCCGGTGGTTCGGCCATGCGCTACGCACCTCCTCACTTGCCCGATGGCGACTGCGTCAGGATCGTCAGAGAAGCAGGCGGCCGTCACCGTAGGTGGCGGTGACCTCGCTGACGACAATGCGATAGCCGTCGTACCAGCGCCCCACCTGGTCCTTGGCCTCGCGGTGAACGGGGAACCGGGCGAGCTGGGCGACGTTCTCCTTGTCGGTGAAGTAGTAGATCGCATTCACGACCGTGCCGTCGGGCGAGAAGTACTTCTCGGTTCGCTCGAACCCCGGCAGGTTGCGCGCGTACTCGTCGATCTGGCCGTCCAGACGATGGAAGTCGTCGTCGTACGTGCCTGGCTTGAAGATGAACTGGCAGCACATCATGGGAGTTCTCCTGGTCGCTTCGTCGTATCGGCTGGCACGGGTGAGATCGGCTCGGTGCAGTTCAGCGATTTATCAGTCGACGGGCGGCACGGATTTCCGGGCCGAGCCGGAAGACGTGCGTGAGGAGGTCGTCGGCGGCGTCATTCAAGGCTGCGTCCGACAGCGGATCGAGCGCGTCGAGGATGAACAGCGCCGTGGTCGTGTCATCGCCGAGCTGGGTGCGTCGGCACTGGCGCCAGTTCCACCGGCGACAGGTCACGCCGGCCTCGTCGCACCAGAGCACCTCACCCACAGCTGGGTGCTCGACGGCGTCGACTCCGTCGGCAAGGGTGTCGAACGGCTCGTCGCCCTTGGCGCGGACCAGCCGAGGCGGCCCGGCGTAGCGGGTCAGGTCCTCGCCGCCGAGCGGTATCTGGTGGAGGACCGAAACGGCGTTGTAGAGGTCTGTGAGCTGGTTGACGCGCGGCAGTCCCGTCTCGGAGGTGGTGCGGCGCATGAGCGCCTCGAGGCTGTTCCGCGTGCGTTGTGGCTTGGCGCCGAACGCGCGATAGGCCGCTCGCCATGCCGCGATGTGCGGGAGTTCCTCGACGGGCTGGCCGCCCAGCTCGCGAATGTTGGCCTCGGCCGCGGCGAGCAGCGCCTCGCTGTGCGCATCGCTTGCGCCCGGGACGATGCCGTCGACCGCCAGCAGCAGGGCCCGGTAGTCGGGCCGCAGGTCGAAGACGGCGTCGTCGACCCGGGCGCCGGCGAGGAAAGCCTCGAGGTCAGCCATCACTGACTACCGACTGCTCGCATGGCTCGACTTGGCCGCCATCGGGGAGCCCCCGACACCGGGTTCGAACACGGCCAGGGAGAACCGAGCCGCCTTCTTCCCGAGGTTGGCATACCCGTGCTCGGCGTCGGCGGCGAATGCGACTGCGTCTCCGGCCGCAAGGACGGCTTCCCCGTCGCCGACTGTGATTGTGACCTTGCCCTGACGGACCTGGACCAGCTCTTGCGTGCCGGCGGCGTGGGCCTCGCTGGTGTGCGCGTCACCGGGGCCGAGGGTCCAGTCCCACAGCTCGAGGACGTCTGGTGGCTGAGTGCCCGCGAGCAGAACGCCGCGGCCACCGCCGCGTCCGGCCCAGAGCGGCGCGCCCTCGCCCCTACGCGTGATCTTCATCGTGGTGGCTCCGGGAGGTTCGACCAGCGACGGCAGTCCCACGCCCAGGGCGTCGCTTAGCCGGAGCAGCGTTCCGACGCTGGGGTTGGCGGCGCCCTGCTCGACGTTGACCAGCATCCGCCGACTCACTCCCGCTGCCTCGGCCAACTGGTCGAGCGTCCACCGTCGAGCTTGGCGTTCCTGCCGAACCCGGCCGCCGATGGCGGCGGCCAGGCAAGCGGTGCTCTCTTCCACAGGTGCAATATAGTGCACTTGTTGGTGCATTGTCGAATCTAGGTCAGCGGGGGGGTGCCTGCGGGCCCGCGTTCGGCTCGGCATAGGTTGCGGGTAGGGGGCCCCACCGCACCGGTCGGTGCCTCGTAGATCACTGATAGAAGGGTTGGAAGATGACTTCGGGAACCTCGGCGGACGCGGCACCATTCGACTGGACAGGTGTCGTCGACTACTCGAAGCGCCGTGCTGTCGTCCCGCCCAAGACGCAGTACGAGCTCCCGGGAGTGACCGAGGAGGACCACCTCGGCGTGCCCGTCGCCGTCGTACCGCTGTGGCATGCCATCGTGACCGCTCGGCTCACGTTCGCACCCGACGACCAACGGGCCCTGGTGGCGGCGCAGCAGCGGCTCGACGCCGCCCTGGCCGAGATCGAGCGCGTCTACCCGCTCTCGCCGGGAGGGATTTTCCTGCAGGTCGCCTACGGGCTGCCGTACTTCCGCGATCGGATCGGCACTGCCGTGGCCGACAAGTTCCTGCCGAAGTCGACGATGGCGGGCACCGAGGGGGACTGGGCGGTCATCGACTCGATCCGCTTCCCGAAGGACCCCGACGACATCGTCTTGGAGTCCAACGACGTCTGCTTCCACTTCAAGAGCGACTACCGCGGCCACCTCGACAACGTGCTGGCCGCGATGTTCCAGCCCGGCCAGCAGGAGCTCAACGGCCTGCCCGCAGAGTGCTCGTACGTCGGGGACCTGTTCACGATCACGTCAGTACGCCGAGGGTTCGCTGGTCACGGGATGCCGCGAGTCGTCGGGTCCCGGCTCGGCATCCCCGGCTCTGAGCACATCCCGGCTGGCTCGATGCTCTTCATGGGCTTCACGTCCAGCCACGTGGACGGACTGGCCGGCGGCAACCTGCCCAGCTTCGAGACCCTGCCGGGCTACACGGACGTCGGCGTCGATGACTACTTCGCCGGCGGTACGGCAATGCACCTCTCGCACATCGCGATCAACCTCGACCAGTGGTACGCGCTGAGCGCCCAGGGCCGGCTGCATCGGATGTTCCACCCGAGACGCACCGAGGGCGCCGAGGTGCTGTCGCCCGACCAGTCTCCGGACACGGTGACGTTCGAGGAGCAGCGGGACAAGGACGCGGCCGAGCACGGGCTCCTTGGACACAACGAGCAGATGCAGTTCCTGTCACGACTGAAGGAGGACACCACCACCGCATACGGTCAGCGGCTGCCACGGGGGACCGTGTTCTTCCTCCGCCAGGATTTCAACACGATCGAGAACCCGTTCGCCTTCTCCACGTCCGACACCCTGGACGCGACCCCTCGCGCGGGCGTGCACTTCGTCGGGTTCGGGCCGTCGGCGCAGCACTACGAGAAGATGCGGCTCGAGATGGATGGCGTTGAGCACCAGCAGCGCTACGGCCTCCCCGAGGAGAACCTCGGGTTCACGAAGTTCCTGGTCACCACGCACCGGCAGAATCTGCTGCTGCCGCCGCGGGCACACCGCTCGTTCCCACTCGCCGAGTTTCTCTGAGCGTCGGCACCGGTCCGGACTTGGCCGCGGATCCGCACGCGGCACGAGGTTCCGAAGCAGCAGCCGAATCGAGGGAGGGGCGCCGATGAGCGCGCTGGATGCCATGATCGCCGCGCAACCTGAGGCGATCGAGCGGGTCGCCTCGCTCGATGTCGAGGAGCGGGCGGCAGCCCTGCGACCCGCGACACGAGTCGTGCTGGTGGGCACCGGGACCAGCCAGCACGCTGCTGAGCTCGGGGCGGTCATGTTCGCGCAGGCCGGTCGGGTCGCGCTCGCCGTACCCTCGAGTGCCTTCGCCCACGGTGCGGTGCCGGTCGGGCCGGGCGACGGTGTGATCGTGATCTCGCATACGACCGACACCGCGTTCGCCCGGCGGGCCAGGGACCTGGCGGTCGAGTCGGGCGCGGCCCTTGCCTCGGTGACCGGCGTGGTGGGCCGCTGGCCGGAGGCGGTTGAGACCGTTGCCAAGGAGCAGGCGGAGACTTACACGGTCAGCTACACGGCGGCGCTCGCGGCGCTCGCCGTGCTGGCCGGCGCGCTGGGGGCGACCGAGTACCACGCCGATGCCGTCCGCGGGCTCCTCCCGGCGGTGGAGGCGGCCCTGGCGTCCGAACTGCCCGACGCGCTGGAGCCACCGCCCCGCGCGCTGGCGGTCGTGGGGGCCGGCCTCTGGGGGGTTACGGCCCGGGAGGGCGCGCTGAAGGTCCGCGAGGGGGCCCGCCTGCTGGCCGAGGGCTTCGACGCGGAGTACTTCCTGCACGGTTCCGCGGTCCCTCTCACCGCCGACGACCGGGTGCTGCTCTTGGAGCCCGCAGCCGACCCGGACGGGCTGGTGGCGGCCCTGGGTCGGGCCGCTGCAGCCGAGGGGATACCAGTTGCCAGCTGGTCGCTGCCGGCCGCCAGTGCGGCGCCGCCGGCGCTGGCCCAGATCCCCACGACGATCCTGCTGCAGCGGCTCGCCGCGCGATGGGCGGCGAAGCGGTCCCAGGATCCTGACGTGGCGATCGTCGGAGCCTGGGCGGACCCGTCGCTGTGGGAGCTCGGTGGCCCCGGAGCCGGGTAGGTTGGGGGGGCGGGGTCTGCGCCGGATCGGTGTCGGGCGTGCACAAGGGGCGGCGCGGCGTGCGCGACGGGCGGTGCGGTACGCAACGAGGAGGCCGGATGTTCGAGGCGGACAACCTGCGCGACTGGCGCAGCCACTCGGTCGTTGACGTGGGCGGAGACAAGATCGGGACGCTGGAGGCGGTCTACGTCGACACGGCGACCGACGAGCCCGCGTTCGCGACCGTGCGGGTCGGGCTGCCGGGCCGGAGCCGGCTGGTCTTCGTGCCGCTCGCCGGCGCGAGGGTGGCGCCCAGGCATGTCCGCGTGCAGTTCGACAAGAAGCTCGTGAAGGACGCGCCCTCGATCGGGACCGACGGCGAGCTGCCGGCGACCGACGAGGCCGCGATCTTCGAGCACTACAGCCTGGACTACGCGCCCGGCAGCGGCGGCGAGCGAAGGCTCGCGAGGAGGTAGCGATGTTCACCCTGATCCTGCTGATCGTGCTAGTTGCGGTGGTCCTGGGCTTTGTCGGCGTGCTGGTAAAGGGCCTGATCTGGCTGCTCATCATCGGCTGTGTGATCTTCGCGCTGGATCTGGTCTTCAGCGGCATCCACCTGCGCGGACGCTCCCGCCGCCGGATCCAGCGCTGACCTCGCCGCAGCAGCGCCGATCACTAGTCGTCAAGACCACTACCCGGCCGCGGCACCGCCGCCGACATCCTTCTGGGCGCGGGCCTCATAGAGCAGGACGGCCGCCGAGGTGCCGACGTTGAGCGAGTCGGCTCGCCCGCGCATTGGTATCGACACGGCGCTGACCCCGCCCAGCCAGGCGTCGGCGGGCCCCTGGCGCTCCGAGCCGAGCACGAAGGCAGTCCGACTCCTGGCGTAGTCCGGCTCTCGGTAGCCGGTGGGTGCGTCCGGCTGGGCGACGTACACGTCGACCTGCCACTCGCGCAGCCAGACCCTGGCATCCTCGACTCTCGCGAACTCCAGAATCGGCATGGTCAGCACGGTCGCCCGGCTGGCCACGAAGACCTTCGGGTTGGTGACCCGGGCCTTCGCGTTCGTGAGTACGACGAGGTCCGCGCCCGCGCCGTCGGCGTCGCGCAGGAGGGTGCCGAGGTTGCCGGCGTACTCGACCCCGTCCACGACTAGCACCAGTGCGTTGCTGCGGAGTGCCACCGAGTCCGGCGTCCAGGCGGGCAACCGCGCCACGGAGAGCAGGCCGCCAGCGCCTTCACCCGGGGCGACCCGGCCGAGGGTTCGCGGCGAGATCAGGTACGTCGTCGCCGCGGCCGCGGCGGCCGCCGCACCAACCTGCTGGGCGATCCGGCTCTCCGATCGCTCCCGACACCACAGGAACGTCTCGATCGCCGCGCCGGCCGACAGGAGCGCCTGGTGCCCCCAGACGCTCGATACGGCGCAGCGTGGGTCGTCGCGCGGGAGCGTGCCACGTCGGGCGGCCGAGAAGATGCGCACGCTCGGGTGCTGAAGGCCGGCCTGTCTGGCGGTCGGGTCAGCTGTGCCGACCCTGCGGATGGTCATGTCGTCCTTGTGGTTGCTCGGTGCCGGGGCGTCCCTCGGCCCAGCGCCGTGGCGCGGGCCGCCGGTGGGCTTTATGCGAAGCGCCCGAGACCATGGTCGTCGCCGAGGCTACCGCCGCCTGCGGGTGCGTCGGCCCGAAATAGGCTCGGGACGTGACCGGGTCGAGGGTGGCTGGCGGGCCTGCCCCCGTCTGGTCGAGCTGGCCGTTCCTGCTGGCCGGGTCCGCGTGCATCGTGGCCGGCGGGCTGGTCTCGGCCGCCACGGCGCCGCAAGCCTCGGAGCACAGTGCGTGGGCCGCCGCCTATCTGGTGCTGGTGGCCGGGGTGGTGCAGATCGCTCTCGGCGCCGGGCAGGCGCTCTTGGCGCCTCGCGGTGTGTCGCGGCCGCTGCTGGTGGCTGAGCTGGTGACCTGGAACGTCGGCAACGCCGCCGTGCTGGCGGGCACGCTGTTGCAGGTCGCGGCGGTCGTCGACCTCGGCGGCGCGCTCCTGGTCTGCTGTCTGGGCCTGGTGGTGCTCGCGGTACGCCGGCCCGGCAAGGCCGGCTGGCCGGCCTGGGTCTTCCGTGCCCTGGTCGTCGTAGTGCTCGTCAGCATCCCGATCGGTCTGGTCCTCGGGGCGACCTCCGGCGGCTGAGCAGGCTCCACCGGTGGGGTTGTGCCTGGACCGCCCCGGCCGGTTACCAGGTCACCCCGTGCAGGCAGAGCGCTGCCTCGGTCTCAATCCGGTCCAGCGCCTTCAGCGGTGGGTCGCTCGGGCTCGGGAGACCGAGTACGGCGCAGCACTCGGCGAGGGTCTCGTCGTACTGAACCGTCAGCATGCTCACGCGTCGCAGTCGCAACGGGGAGCGCGACCGCTCGACCCGGGTGAGCAGGGCCTCCAGGTGCTGGAGGTCGCTGATCAGCTGCTCGAGGGTGCGTTCCTTGCGGCGGCGGCGGGAGAGCCACCGCCTCGGCGGGCGCAGCAGGAGCTCCGGCCAGCCGAGGGCGTACCCGGCGAGGCAGGCGGCCAGGAGCAGGGCAAGGGCGGAGATCGCCAGACCCGCGAACATCGCGACGGCCGACCAGTGCGGGTGCGTCGAGGCGACCCCGGTGATGAGGCCGGTCCAGGCAACGGTCACAGCTGGGACCTCGGATGCTCAACTCGAAGTGGGACAGCTTCACGGGTAAGGCAGAGTGGTGCGCCCTGCCATGGCTGTTTCGTACCCGCCCGCGGGCGCCGGCAAACCCCGCTGGCGAGGAGGGCCACTAGAAGTTGATCATGTGGCCGGCGATGCCGTGCACGGCCTCCTTGACCGCCTCCGAGAGGGTCGGATGGGCGAAGATATTGCGGGCCACCTCGGTAGCGGTGAGGTCCCAGAGCTGAGCGACGGTGAGCACGGGCAGCAGCTCGGTGACGTCCGGGCCGATGAGGTGGGCGCCGAGCAGCTCGCCGTACTGCGAGTCCGCCACCAGCTTGACGAAGCCGGTCGGGTCGCCGAGCCCGTGGGCCTTGCCATTAGCGGTGAACGGGAACTTCGCGACCTTCACGTCGTGGCCGCGCTCGCGGGCCTGCTCCTCGGTGTATCCGAAGCTGGCGACCTGGGGCTGACAGTACGTCGCCCTCGGCACCATCGCGTAGTCGATCTCCATCGTCTCGGCACCGGCGATCGTCTCGGCCGCGACGATCCCCATCGCCTCGGCCGCATGCGCCAGCATGATCTTGGCCGTCACGTCGCCGATGGCGTAGATGCCGGGGACGTTGGTGCGCAGCCGCCCGTCTACGTCGATCGCGCCGCGCTCGCTGAGGCGCACCCCGGTCGTCTCGAGGCCGTATCCGTCCGTGCGCGGCGCGAACCCGATCGCCTGCAGCACCTTGTCCGCCCCGAGGACCTGCTGCTGGTCGCCATTGCTGACGGTCACCTGGACGGTGTCGCCACTGTCGTCGATGCCGTCGACGCGGGTACCCGTGAGCACGTTGACGCCCAGCTTCTGGTAGGCCTTGGCCAGCTCGCGCGAGACCTCCGCGTCCTCGAGCGGAACCATTCGGTCCAGGAACTCGACGATCGTCACCTCGACGCCGTAGTTCGCCAGCACGTACGCGAACTCGACACCGATGGCGCCGGCGCCGGCGATGATGACCGACCGTGGCAGCTGGTCCGTCATGATCTGCTCCTCGTAGGTGACCACCCGGTCGCTCAGCCGCGTCCCCGGGAGGAGCTTGGTCACCGAGCCGGCGGCGATGATGCAGTTGTCGAAGGTCAGCGTCTCCGCGGCGCCGGACGGTGGCTGGACCGTCATCGTGTGCGCGTCCGTGAAGGTGCCGCGGCCGTCGTACTCGGTGATGTTGTTCTTCTTCATCAGGAAGTGGACGCCCTTGACCCGGCCCTCGGCGACCGTCCGGCTGCGCCGGAAGGCCGCGCCGTAGTCGAAGCTGACCTCACCCGAAATGCCGAACAGCGCCGCATCCGCCCGGAAGATGTGGGCGAGCTCCGCGTTGCGCAGCAGCGCCTTGCTCGGGATGCACCCGACGTTGAGGCAGACGCCTCCCCAGTACCGCTCCTCGACCACTGCCACCCGCAGGCCAAGCTGGCTTGCTCGGATGGCTGCCACGTAGCCGCCCGGGCCAGCACCCAGCACGACCACGTCGAAGTGAGAGCTCATGGCCGCCAGCCTATGGTCTGGGCTGGTCCCCGAGAGATGGTGGTGGACGTCGTGGGCCCTGGCCGACCGCGGTCATCGGTTGGCGGGCGCGGCCTCCGGACCGACTGCCTATCTCGACGCCGGCCGTCCCGCCGGCGAGTCCGTCGCCGGCCGCGCCGCTGGACCAGACGTCCCCCGGAACCGACGGATGCTGTAGCCGAGCAGCACCAGGGCAACCAGCCCGGAGGCCAGGATGCTGCTCCCGGTGGCCCACCCGCCGAACGGGAGGCTCCCGCCCAGCGGCCCCACCGACGGGACCGGCGGGTCGACTCCCCAGAGCACGCCGATCGCCACCACGCACAGCGCTCCCAGCGCGCTCATGACGATGCGAGGGATCGTGGCAACGCCTTGGCGAGCCGCCGCGAACGCCTTCTCCTTGACCGGCTCAACCCGACGCTCGGCCCAGTCGTACTCCTGGGAGAGCACTACCAACCCGACCACGAGCAGCAGCAGGCCGGGACCCGGCAGTACGAGTGCCGCCACGCCGAGCAGCACCAGCACCCAGCCGAGCACGGTCACCACGCTCTTGCGCACCGCCGCTGTCCTCCTCCCCGGCGCCGGGGTTCCCCCTTCGGGACCTGCCGCGCTCCCTCGTGGCACCGCATGCGGTCCACCCAGGGTAGAGGGCGGCAGGGCCCGTGCGCTGGCCCCTGGCGAAGGCGGCAAGATGGATGCACGAGACGCAAGCCGTCCCAGCCGCAGTGACTCGGTTCCGAAGGAGCAGGCATGTCGAAGTACGTGTGGAAGTTCACCGAGGGCAGCGCCCAGGACAAGGACCTGCTTGGCGGCAAGGGAGCCAACCTCGCCGAGATGACCAACATCGGCCTGCCGGTGCCACCTGGCTTCACGATCACTACCGACGCCTGCCGGGTCTACCTCGACACCGGGGAGGAGCCGCCCGAGCTGGCCGGTGAGGTGGCCGAGCACCTGTCGGGTCTGGAGCAGGCCATGGGTCGGCGGCTCGGTCAGCCGGACGACCCGCTGCTGGTGTCGGTTCGCTCGGGGGCCAAGTTCTCGATGCCCGGAATGATGGAGACGGTCCTCAACATCGGGCTCAACGACGAGTCGGTCGTGGGCCTGGCCTCGGTCTCCGGCAGTGACCGGTTCGCCTGGGACTCCTACCGACGCCTGCTGTCGATGTTCGGCGCCACCGTCCTCGACGTCGAGCGGGCCGCCTTCGACGAGGCCCTGGACGAGCTCAAGTCCGCCAAGGGCGCCTCGTCGGACCTGGACCTGGACGTGGACGACATCCGGGGCCTGGTGTCGACGTACAAGGGCATAATCCGCGAGCACACCGGAGCGGACTTCCCGCAGGATCCCCGCCGGCAGATGGAGCTGGCGATCCAGGCCGTGTTCCGCTCCTGGAACACCGACCGCGCGAAGGTCTACCGGCGTCAGGAGCGGATTCCAGACGACCTCGGCACCGCGGTCAACGTGGTGGCGATGGTCTTCGGCAACCTGGGCGACGACTCCGGGACCGGGGTCTGCTTCACCCGCGACCCGGCCTCCGGTCATCAGGGCGTGTACGGCGACTACCTGCCCAACGCACAGGGCGAGGACGTGGTGGCCGGGATCCGGAACACCCTGCCGCTGGCGGCCCTTGGCGAGCGCGACCCGAAGTCGTACCAGGAGCTGATGGACATCATGCAGACGCTGGAACGTCACTACCAGGACATGTGCGACATCGAGTTCACCGTCGAGCGGGGGAAGCTCTGGATGCTGCAGACCCGGGTCGGCAAGCGCACCGCCGCGGCCGCGTTCCGCATCGCGATGCAGCTCGTCGACGAGGGTCTGATCGACTCCGACGAGGCCCTCCGCCGGGTCACCGGGGCGCAGCTGGCCCAGCTGATGTTCCCCCAGTTCGACCCGTCGGCGAAGCGCGACCGGGTCGCCATCGGGATGGGGGCAAGCCCCGGCGCGGCGGTGGGTAAGGCCGTGTTCGACTCGGCCACCGCGGTTGAGCGCGCCGCGCAGGGCGAGGACGTCATCCTCGTACGCCGGGAGACGAACCCCGATGACCTGCGCGGCATGATCGCGGCCAAGGGGATCCTCACGAGCCGGGGTGGGAAGACCTCGCACGCAGCCGTCGTCGCCCGCGGCATGGGGCGAACCTGCGTCGTGGGCGTCGAGTCCCTCGACGTGGACCCGAGGGCGCGCGAGTTCCGCACCTCCGACGGCACCGCCGTGAAGGAGGGTGACGTCATCGCGATCGACGGCTCCACCGGGGAGGTCTTCGTGGGCGACGTCCCGGTCGCGCCCAGCCCGGTGGTCGAAGCGCTGCTCGACGAGGACGGCCAGAGCGGCGACTCCGAGCAGCGCGAGCTGGTCGAAGCCGTGCTCGGACTGATGGCCCACGCGGACAAGACCCGGCGGCTGGGCGTGCGGGCGAACGCGGACACGCCGGAAGACGCCAAGCGCGCCCGCGACCTCGGCGCGCTGGGCATCGGGCTCTGTCGCACCGAGCACATGTTCCTCGGGGAGCGCCGACGCGTGATCGAGCAGGTGATCATCGCGGAGCGACCGGAGGACCGGGAGGCAGCCTTGCAGCGGCTGCTCCCGCTGCAGCGGGAGGACTTCATCGGCATCTTCGAGGCGATGGACGGGCTGCCGGTCGTCGTACGGCTGCTCGACCCCCCACTGCACGAGTTCCTGCCGGACCTCACCGAGCTCTCGGTCGAGGTGGCGGTGGCGGAAGCCACCGGTCAGCCCAACCGAGAGGCGGCGGCCCTGCTCAAGCAGGTGCAGCAGCACCACGAGCAGAACCCAATGCTGGGCCTGCGCGGGGTGCGACTCGGGCTGGTGGTGCCCGAGCTCTTCGACCTGCAGGTGCAGGCCATCGCCGAGGCGGCGGCCGAGCTCATCAAGCGCGGCCGGTCGCCGAAGCCGGAGATCATGGTGCCACTCGTGGGCGACGTGCGAGAGCTGGCCATCATCCGCGGGCGGGCCGCCCGGACGGTGGCCGACGTGGCTGCCTCGGCCGGGCTCGACCTCGAGTTCCCCATCGGGACGATGATCGAGCTCCCGCGCGCCGCGCTGACCGCCGAACAGATCGCCGAGGAGGCAGAGTTCTTCTCCTTCGGCACCAACGACCTCACGCAGACGACGTGGGGGTTCAGCCGCGACGACGTAGAGGCCGAGTTCTTCCCGCGCTACCTGGAGGACGGCATCTTCGGCGTCAGCCCCTTCGAGACGCTGGACACCCGTGGAGTCGGTCGGCTGGTGGAGATCGCTACCCGCGAGGGGAGGCGGGCCCGCGCCGACCTGGTGGTGGGCATCTGCGGTGAGCATGGCGGCGACCCGGGCTCGATCCACTTCTTCGACTCGATCGGCCTCGACTACGTCTCCTGCTCGCCGTTCCGGGTCCCGGTCGCACGGCTCGAGGGCGCCCGCGCCACCCTCGAGTCGCAGGAGTCCACCACGGCATGAGCGGGCCGCGCCAGCGGCCGTCTCGAAATCCCGGGACGCCGGTGTCGCCGCCGGGACGCCGGGGTGTCTCACGAGCACCCCTGGTGCGCGCCCCGCTCCGCCGGGGGCGACATACTGGTCGGGCGCGACGCTGCGTCCCCGCGTCGGCCGCAGCCGTGACAACAACCGGCCGGTTGGTCGGCGTCCAGAGCGTGGAGTGGAGGAGCTTGCCGTGAGGCGAATCGGTCACTGGGTCGGTGGCAAGGACATCGCGTCGTACGACCGGGTGGGCCCGGTCTTCGATCCGGCGACCGGAACGCAAACCGCCGAGGTGGCGCTCGCCTCGGTCGCGGAGGTAGACGTCGCGGTAGCCACCGCCGCCGAGGCATACGAGGAGTGGCGGCACTCCACCCTGGCGACCAGAACCGCCGTGATGTTCGCATTCCATCGCCTGCTCGACGAGAACCGGACGGCGATCGCACGGGCGATCACCAGCGAGCACGGGAAGGTGCTCACCGACGCCGCCGGCGAGGTGGCGCGTGGGCTGGAGTGCGTCGAGTTCGCCTGCGGGATAGCCCAGCTGCTCCGCGGCGGCCACTCGGTGCAGGTGTCAACCGGCGTCGACGTCTACGAGCTCCGTCAGCCGCTTGGCGTCGTGGCCGGCATCACGCCGTTCAACTTCCCGGCGATGGTGCCGCTGTGGATGATCCCCAACGCCATCGCCTGCGGCAACGCCTTCGTGCTCAAGCCGAGCGAGAAGGACCCCTCGGCTTCGCTCCTGATCGCCGACCTGCTGGGCCGGGCCGGGCTGCCTGACGGCGTCTTCAACGT
The DNA here is from genome assembly GCA_035692425.1 of Nocardioidaceae bacterium. Taxonomy (GTDB): domain Bacteria; phylum Actinomycetota; class Actinomycetes; order Propionibacteriales; family Nocardioidaceae; genus DASSHZ01. The sequence goes on along the minus strand of DASSHZ010000013.1, from coordinate 17,463 downwards.
CGTGCAGGGCGATGCCGAGGCCGTCGGGAGGCTGCTCGAACACCCCGACGTGGCGGCGATCAGCTTCGTCGGGTCGACTCCCATCGCTCGGTCGGTCTACGAGCGGGCGACCGTGGCGGGCAAGCGGGTGCAGGCACTTGGCGGCGCCAAGAACCACATGGTCGTCCTTCCCGATGCCGACCTGGACACAGCCGCCGACGCCGCGGTGTCCGCGGCGTACGGTTCGGCCGGCGAGCGCTGCATGGCGGTGTCGGTCGCCGTGACCGTCGGTGACATCGCCGAGGACTTCGTGGCGGCCGTACGCGACCGGATCGGCCGGCTGCAGGTCGGGCCCGGGACCGAGCCGGAGTCCCAGATGGGCCCGCTCGTGACGGCGGCACACCGCGACCGGGTGGCGTCCTATCTCGACGTGGCCGCCGAGGAAGGCGCGTCGGTGGTGGTCGACGGGCGCACCGACCCGGTGGCGGAGCGCGGCTTCTTCCTCGGCGCGAGCCTCGTCGACGACGTCCGGCCCACGATGCGCGTGTACGCCGACGAGATCTTCGGACCGGTGCTGTCCGTCGTACGGGCCGACTCGGTGGCCGAGGCCATCGGGATCGTCAACGCCAACCCGTACGGCAACGGGGTCGCGATCTTCACTCGTGATGGCGGGGCGGCTCGCGAGTTCCAGCAGGAGGTGACGGTCGGGATGGTCGGCGTCAACGTCCCCATCCCGGTCCCGGTGTCGTCGTACTCCTTCGGTGGGTGGAAGGCCAGCCTGTTCGGCGACACGCACATCTACGGCGCCGACGGGGTGCGCTTCTACACCCGGACGAAGGTCGTGACCGAGCGGTGGCCCGACCCTGCCACCAGCACCATCGACCTAGGCTTCCCAACCCACCACTGAGCTGCAGTGGTGCAGCAGAGCGAGGAGCAGACCATGGGCTCAGACCAGACCGAGGCGACCGTACGCGGCCGTGACCGCCGCTACGTCTTCCACTCCTGGTCGGCGCAGGGCCTCATCGACCCGATGCCGATCGCGCGGGCCGAGGGGGTGCGCTTCTTCGACTACGCCGGCAACGGGTACCTCGACTTCGGATCGCAGCTCGTCAATGCCAACCTCGGCCACCAGCACCCTCGGGTCGTGGCGGCGATCAAGGAGCAGGCGGATCGGCTCTGCACCATCGCGCCCGGCTTCGCCAACGACGTACGGGGCGAGCTGGCCGAGCTGATCGTCGAGCGCGCACCGGCCGGGATGGCCAAGGTGTTCTTCACCAACGCCGGTGCCGACGCAAACGAGAACGCCATCCGGATGGCGCGCGCCCACACCGGCCGACTCAAGGTGCTGTCGACCTACCGCAGCTACCACGGCAACACCGCGATGGCGATCTCGGTGACCGGCGATCCGCGTCGCTGGGCCAACGAGCCGACGGCCCCCGGGGTGTCGCACTTCTTCGGGCCCTACGCCTACCGCTCGGCGTTCGGTGCCGCCGACGAGCAGGAGGAGTGCCGCCGGGCGCTCGCTCACCTGGAGGAGGTGGTCACCCTCGAGGGCGCCTCCACGGTGGCGGCGATCCTCCTGGAGACCGTGGTGGGCACGAACGGGGTCCTGGTGCCGCCGGACGGCTACCTGGCCGGCGTACGCGACATCTGCGACCGGTACGGCATCGTCATGATCTGCGACGAGGTGATGGTCGGCTTCGGGCGGGTAGGGGAGTGGTTCGCCGTCCAGCACTGGGACGTCGCCCCCGACCTGGTGACGTTCGCGAAGGGGGTCAACTCCGGCTACGTCCCGCTCGGCGGCGTACTCATCAGTGCGGAGATCGCGGACACGTTCACCGACCGCGTCTTCCCCGGTGGCTTGACCTACTCCGGGCACCCGCTGGCCTGCGCGGCCGCCGTCGGCTCGATCCGGGCCTTCGAGGAGGAGCACATCATCGACCATGTCCGGACCCTCGGGCGCGACGTGGTCGGACCGATGCTCGCGGACCTCGCGGACCGGCATCCCAGCGTCGGGCAGGTGCGCGGGCTCGGCCTGATGTGGGCCATCGAGCTGGTCCGCAATCGCGACACTCGCCAGATGCTCGTGCCCTTCAACGCGACCGGGGCGGACGCCGAGCCGATGACGCGGCTCGCCGCCGCCTGCAAGCGCTCCGGGCTGTGGCCGTTCACCCACTTCAACCGGGTGCACGTGGCGCCCCCGCTGGTGATCGCGGAGGCCGACCTGAAAGAGGGGATCGGCATCATCGACGACGCTCTCTCGGTGGCCGACGAGTACGTCGAGTAGCCTCCGGCAGGTGCCGACCGCCGTCGGCCGGGCTGGCATCTGGTACAGGTGCGGAGAAGTCGGGCGGATCGCCTGACAATATTGAAGGCTTTCCCCTATCCGTTCGTGCCAAGTGGTGTCATACTGAGGTACCCCTCAACCCCGATCCAATCGGAGAAGCAAATGAAGAAGCGCTTGATCGCCGCCGCGACCGCCGGCTTGTTCGCCACGCTCGTCATCGCCGGTTCGGGCACGGCAACGCTCGCCCAGGGCAACGAGTGGGGCGGCGTGCACGGTACGCACATGGCTACCGGAAACGAGTGGGGCGGCGTAAGCCACACCCTCGGAGCGGCTGGCGGCAACGAGTGGGGCTGATGCCCTGCTCGTAAGTTCTCGGTCGTAGGCGTAGCGGGTGATGTCTGCTAGACGGCGCGTCACCTGCTACGTACTTGCGCTCGTAATCGCGGCAGCCGCGGTTACGTGGCTCGGTTTCACCGTCGGACAGCGCCCGTCGACGACGTACCCGTGGTGGACGCTGGCCTTCTTTGCGCCGGCTCTCGTCGCCGCCAGTCATCTCAGCGTCAGGTTCCGACATGGTGACGACGTCGACCTGCTGACTTTGCATGAGGCGGTGCTCGCTCCGCTCCTTTTTGCGTTCGGGACTCTGCCGGTCGTTTGCACGGTTGTTGTCGCGCAGATTGGTGTATCGGTTCTTGCGCGGCGGAGTGTTACAAAGGCAGTCTTTAATCTGGCGCAGCTGGCGCTGGCGGCGGCGGTAGGCAGCCTCGTCTTCAACTCCCTGGCGCTGCAGGGGGAGCCTCGGCTGGCGACGATCGGGTGGCTGATCGTTGCCCTGGTCTGCGTCGGGGCAGTCAACAACGCGGCCTTCACCTTGGTGCTCGCGATCTCGGGCGGCCGGTCCGTGCCGGCCGTGCTGCGCGAGCTCAAGCCGGTCATCGTGCCCGGCTGGCTCGGCGGCTGGACCGTCAACGTGATCGCCGGCCTGCTGTTCGTGCTTGCGTACGAGAGCGAGCCGGCGGCGGTGGTGCTCTTCCCGATCGTGCTGATCGCGCTGCACCTCGCCTACCGCGAGCGGGCGGCCGCGCACGCCGACCGGCAGCGGTTCGCCGGCCTGCGGCAGGCCGCGCGCACGCTGTCGCAGCCGATCCGCCCGCTGGACGCCGTCGACGAGTTCCTCGTCGAGGTCGGGGACTGCTTCGACGCCAAGGCTGCCGCGCTGCTGCTTCGGTCGGACGGCAACGTCTACAACGTCTACCTGCGGCACGCCGGTCGCTCTTCGTCCTTCACGGTGCCGGCCGACGGGCTCGGCCTGGAGTCCGTGCTCGCGGCGCAACCGCAGCCGGTGCGGGCTGCCATCTCGGAGCCGGGCGCGTTCGCCGCCCTACTGCTCGCCGCCGGCTGGCGTGACTGCATGTGCGCTCCGCTGGTGGACGAGGAGCGGCGGATCGGCGCCGTGGCGGTCTTCGACCAGACGGGCATCGAGCGGGACAGCGTGGCCGAGCTCGCCGTACTCGAGGCGCTCGCCCGCGAGACCGCTCATACGATCGCCCGCGGCCTCCTGTTCGACGAGGTGATGGACGAGCGCCGCAAGCTCGACGAGATCGTCAGCTCCACCTCGGACGGCATCTTCACCCTCAGCGAGAACGGCGACGTGCTGACCTGGAACCGCGGTTGCGAGCAGATCACCGGCCTGCCCGCCGCCCGGGTGCTCGGTCGTCGGGACGTGTTCCGCGAGCTCGACGCACGTACGGCGCTCGGGAACCGGGTCGACCTGGCCCGCTGGGCGCAGGCGCAGTCCCTGCCGGCCGAGATCCTGATCACCCCGCCCGGGTCGGGTGACCGGCGGCTGTCGTGCTCGACGAGCACCGCCAGCGACGGCCTGACCCGGACCCTGGTCGTCGTCGCCCGCGACATCACCCCGGCCGAGCGGTACCAGGAGCTGCAGCAGCAGTTCGGCCGGCTGGTGGAGGCCCAGGAGGCCCAGCGGCTGGTCGTGGACCACCTGCAGCAGGCCGTGGCGCCAGAGCCGCCGAGCGTCGAGGGCGCCGAGATCGCGGTGGCCTACGTCGCATCCGACCCGTCCTCGCCAACCGGCGGTGACCTGTTCGACTGGCGCGTCCTCCCCAGCGGTGAGCTCCACGTTGCCGTGGTCGACGTCGTCGGTCACGGGGTGGCCGCCACCAAGGACGCGCTGACCGTCATCCACACGCTCCGCTTCGCCGCGGTCGATGGCACGCCGCTCGAGCAGATGGTCACCCGGGCCGACTCGCTGCTGTCCGCGCAGGACAGCGAGCTCGTCGCCACCGCCGTAATCGCCCGCTTCAGCCCCGAAACCGGCGAGCTGCGCGTCGTCTCCGGCGGGCACCCGCCCGCGCTCGTCGTACGGGCGAACGGCGAGGTGACGCAGGTCCGAGCCGCCGGCGGGGCGATCGGCTGGCCCGGGGTGGGCAGCGACGACGTTGCCACGGTCATGCTGGGCATCAACGACGCGCTCGTCCTCTACACCGACGGCCTGATCGAGGCCCGCAAGAACGTCCTGGACGGGCTGGAGGCCCTCATGTCCCATGCCGGAGACATCGCGGCGCTGCCGGCGGAGCAGTTCGTCAACGAGCTGATCGCCAGGTCGCTGCGCGGCGCCGATCGCCGCGACGACTCGCTCGCCCTGGTGGTCCGCCGGACTCGCGTCCGGGAGATTCCCGGTCGGGCCAGCTGGGACATCCTGCCTGGCGACCTGGCATCCATGCAGGCGGCTCGGCACCAGCTCCGGGACTGGCTGGGCTCGCACCGCCGGCGCGGCGACGACGTGGTCCTGGTGGCCGGTGAGCTGTTGGCCAACGCGGTCGTCTGGGCACGCTCGCTGGTGGTGCTGGGGGTCAGCCTCGAGGCGGACACCGTGGTCATCGAGGTCTCCGACGACGGCCGTGGCGACTCCGCCCTCGACCAGCGCGGCCTGGCACTGCCACCGAATGGCAGCGAGAAGGGCTGGGGTCTGGTTCTGGTCCGAGCCGTGAGCCAGGAGGTGCAGACGCTGAGCACGGACGTGGGCACGGTCGTGCGCTGCGTCGTACCTGCCCCGCCAGTCGCCCGCACCGGTGGCGCGCTCGCGGTCCCGACGCTCTAGTCAGCCGAGGGGCCCGGCGCGCAGTACCCACGGCAGGGCGGCTAGACCCAGCGCCAGCACCAGCACCAGGGTGTCGCCGCCGCGCCAGGGCGCTGCCTCCGCCCAGGTACGTCGAGTGGCCCCGGCGAAGCCCCGTGCGTCCATGGCGGCCGCTGTCGTCCCGGTCTGGCGCATGGCCACCACCAGCAGTCCGAAGGCCGCCCCGCCGAGGTGGCGCACGCGTCGATCGAGTCCACCGTCGGCACCCAGGCCGCGGGCACGCCGGGCGCGCCGCACCTGCTGCCACTGGCCCGACAGCGAGTCCAGCCGCTGCAGCGCCGCCACCGCGGCGACGACCGGGCGCGCCGGGAGCCGCAGCCGCTGCGCCAGCGCGTCGCCGAGCGGACTCGGTCGAATCTGCGGGGTCACCAGGACGGCCGGGAGCACGATGTAGAGGATCCGCAGGGCCGCGCCGGCCGAGCTGTGCGCGTGGTGGCCGCCGTACAGCCAGGTGGAGCCGGCGATCGACCCGGCCGCGAGCAGCGCCACCGCGAGCCGGACCGCTGCCCCGCGGGCGTCGACCGCCAGCCAGCCCAGCGCGACCGCCTCCGCCAGGACGCAGACGACACCCAACCGCGGCGAACCGATCGCGACCCCGCCGAGCACCGGAAGCAGGCAGGCCGACAGCAGGGCGAGCGGCCCCGGCCGGGACGTCATGGCTCCGTCCGGTGGTCGAGTTCGAGCACGTCATCGGCCAGCGCCTTCACGGCGTCCGCGTCGTGGGTCGCGATGGCGACCCCGCTCCCTGCCTGTCGAGCCGAGGCCGCGAGCCCGGTGACCGCCGCCCAGGTGCCGCGGTCCTGGCCGACCGTCGGCTCGTCGAGCAGGACCGCGCTGGGCCCGTGCGCCAGCGCGGCTGCCACCATCAGGCGCCGCTGCTCACCGCCGGAGAGATGGTAGGGGCTGGCCGCCGCGAGCCGGCCGAGCCCGACCGCGTCAAGGAGGCCCTCCACCCGCTCGGCCAGCCGAGCTGGCTCTCGCCGGCAGGCTCGGCCCGCGGTCGCGACCTCGTCGCGGACCGTCCGAGCAACCACGCCGTGCTCCGGAAGCTGCGGCACCCAGGCGAGCCGGGCGGCCAGGTCTCGTGACGACCAGCGCCAGGGCTCGCGTCCGCGCCGGGTAGCGAGCGCGGCCGCCGCCAGGCAACTGCCCGAGCTGGGCCGCAGCAGGCCGGCCAGCACGGCCAGCAACGTGGACTTGCCGGCGCCGCTGCGGCCGGTCAGGGCGAGTGCCCGGCCCGCCACCACCCGGGCGTCGACCCCACGGAGGGCGACCGTTGCCTGCCGGTGGGCGAGACCGGTTCGTAGCCGCACCTCCACGCCGGTGGCGTCCACCAGCTCGCCCGTTCGGCCTCGCCACGGGCCCACCAGGTCGCCCGGCAGCCGAGCGGGCGTGGGGACGCCGGCCGACGGCACCCACACCCCCTGCGCCAGCAGAGCCTCGGCCTGCTCGGCCAGCACGGTTGCCGGTGGGCCGTCGGCCACCACCGAGCCGTGCTCGCCCAGCACTACCAGCCGGTCGGCGAAGCCCAGCCAGGGCGCCAGCCGGTGGGATACCACGACAGTCGTGGCGCCGACTCGGTCGACCTGGCCCCGGATCGCCGACCGGACGGCAGCCGCGGCGGGCGGGTCGAGCATCGATGTCGGCTCGTCGAGGAGCAGCACCTCGGCGTCGAGCACCAGCGCGCCGGCCAACGCCAGGCGCTGCGCCTCGCCGCCGGAGAGCGCGGCGGTCGGCCGGGTCGACGAGAACGGGAACTCCGTCGCGCGCAGGGCGCGGTCCACCCGGGGCCAGATCTCGGCCCGGGAGAGCCCGCGGTTCTCGAGGCCGAAGGCGACGTCGCGGCCGGCCGTCTCGGCGACGGCGTTGGCGGTCGGGTCCTGCTGGAGCAGACCGACCCGTCCCGGCCGCCCGGTGACCACCCGGCCGCCGACCGTCACGCTCCCTTCGAGGTCACCACTGGCCGCGCTGCGCAGTACGCCGGACATGGCGCGGAGCAGCGTCGACTTGCCGGCCCCGCTGGGACCCGCCAGGAGCACCCGCTGACCGGCCGGGACGTGCAAGGTGACCTCGGTGAGCACCGGGGTACGCCGGCGTACCGGGCGCCAGGTCAGTCGATCGACGGTGAGCTCGGCTCCGCCGTTCGGCATCCGGGTTCCCGTCGCGAGTCAGACCGCGTGCCGCCGGGCCGCCTCCCGCCCGGCGGGCAGCGCGTCGACGGCGCCGGTGGCAGCCAGCGCCCGGGTGAGCAGCCAGCCGCCGATGCCGGCGACCACCGCGCCGGAGAGCATGAAGCTGCCGAGGTAGGCGAGCTTCCACACCAGCGAGTAGCCCTGCCAGTAGGCGCTCCACTCATAGACCATCTCCCCGGCCGCGGCCAGCGCGCCGCCGAGCGCGGCAACCGGCCAGCCGAAGCGGCGGTAGAACAGCAGACCGAGCGCCACCTCGACGCCGATCCCCTGCAGCCCGCCGGAGATTAGCGTCGTCCAAGCCCAGGGGTTGCCTGGGAAGACGGCCTCGACGGTGGCGGCGAGGAGCTCGGCGAACAGGGCCGCGCCCGGACGCCGTACCAGCAGACCGGCAACCACGCCGGCGATCAGCCACGGCCCGCCCAACAGGCCCTGGGCGGGACCGAGCGCGCTTACGAGCGCGCCCAGGCCGCCATAGATCGAGTCCCAGCCCCAGTAGGCGACCCCGAACACGACCCCGACCATGGCGGCGGTGAGCAGATCGACAGTGCGCCAGCGGGCCCGCTCAGCGGTCCGGTTTCGATTGAGCAGTGCCATGTGTCCTCCCCGACTCGCGGGAGGGGAAGTGGGTCGCCCCACTCGAGGCTCGACTTCCTTCGCCGGTGCTAGCCGGGGCAGGTTCGAGGGTCTGCGGTCGATCCGCACTCTCAGCGCTCGGGGCGCTCCCCTGTCGTCCCCGCCAGCCTACCTCGCGGGGCCCCTGCCCGAGAGTCCGGTCCGGTTTACGATGAGGCAGCACGCGTTCCGACGGAGGCTCGATGATGACCGAGGGAGTCGAGCTCGTCCACCTCGAGCGCGCCGGCGCGGTCACGACGGTGACCCTGGACTCGCCGGCGAACCGCAACGCGCTGTCCCGGCGACTCGTCGCCCAGCTGGCCGCCTGCCTGCGCACCGCCGAGGACTCCGCCGCGACCCGCGTCGTACTTCTTACCCACACCGGTACCACGTTCTGCGCCGGCGCGGACCTGCGGGAGGCGGCGGGCCTCGGGATGGAGCGGGGCACCGCGGACCTGCTGGCGCTGCTTGCGGCCGTGCTGCGGCTGGGCAAGCCGGTCGTCGCGGTCGTCCGTGGACATGTGCGTGCCGGGGGGATCGGACTCCTCGGCGCCTGCGACCTGGCTGTGGTGAGCAACGACTCGACCTACGCGTTCAGCGAGGCCCGGCTGGGCCTCGCGCCCGCCGTGATCTCGCTGACCACCCGGACCCGGCTCGGCGACCGGGACGCCGCCCGGCTGTTCCTGACCGGCGAGGTCTTCGACGGCGTCGAGGCGGCACGATGCGGTCTGGTGACCCGGTCGGTGCCTGCCGAAGACCTGCCCGGGGCCGTCGAAGCCCTGTCCTCGTCGCTGGCGCGAGTGAGCCCACAGGGAGCCCGGGAGACCAAGTCCCTGCTGAACGGGCCGCTGCTGGAGCGGATCGAGCGGGACGGTGCCGACCTGACCGCGCTGTCGGCGCGACTGTTCGCCTCTGCTGAGGCGCGCGAGGGCATGGCTGCATTCCGGGAGCGGCGACCACCGCGGTGGGAGACGCAGGTCGCCGACTAGTACGACGACCAGTGGCCGGAATCTGTGGAGTCACGCGGGTGTCATTCAAGATCGGGACGCAAACCAACAAAACCCATCTAATACCCCGGTATCTGAAGTTACAACGATGTGATTTGTCAAGGAAACACGCCGTGTTACTGGAGTTTTTTCTGTGATAGGTGTTCACATTGGGGCTCGATATCGCTAAGTTCCCTTTGGGACAGACGTCCGGCCGTCGGGGAAGGCGGCCGGCCAATCCACGAAGGGACTCCCGTGCCATCGCCAAGCCGGAAGCACCTATTGCGGTCCGTCGTACTCGCCTCCGCCGTCACCACCACGCTCCTCGTCTCGCCGCTCGCCCAGGCGGATCCCCACCATCCGGTGATCCCCAGCAAGCAGCAGGTGGCTTCCGCGCAGCACCGCGTTGCCAGCACCAAGCAGTCGATAACGCGGCTCCGGCGCGAGCTGGCCACGGCCCAGCAGCGTCTGCAGAACCTGTACATGGCGGCCGAGAACGCCGGGCAGCGCTACGACGCGGCAATGGTCCGCTGGCGGCAGGCCAAGCAGGAAGCGACGACGGCGCGCGAACAGTCGCTGCGGGCGAAGCGCCAGGCCGGCCGGGCGCGGGACACGCTCGCCGGCTACGTCGTCACCCACGACACGGCGAGCAGCACCCTCACCGCCCTGAGCACGGCGCTGACCGCCAACGGCCCGCAGTCGCTGCTCAGCCAGCTCTCCGTGTACGACGCGTCGAGCGACGTGCTAGACACCCACTTCCAGCAGTGGCAGGCGTCGTCCCGGCTGGCCAAGGTCTACGCCGCCAACGCCAAGCGGGCCCTGGAGCGAGTAACGACGGCCAAGGCGGCCGCGAGCCGGGCGAAGGCTGCGGCCGAAGCTGCGGCCCAGCAGGCCCAGGCTGGCGTGACCGCCCTACAGGCACAGCGGAGCACCCTCGTGCACCGGCTGGCGAGCGTAGAGCACATCTCGGTCCAGCTGGCGGCCCAGCGGCAGAAGGGTCTGGAGGAGCTGCGAAAGCAGCGACTGGAGGAGAAGCGCAGGCGCGAGGCAGCGGCACGTCGCGCCGCCGAGCGCCGGGCGGCGGCCAGGCTGGCTGCCGAGCGCCGGGCGGAGGCGCGCCGAGCCGCCGCACATCGCCGGGCCGAGCGGGCCGCCCGGGAGCGGGCCGCCCAGCAGGGCGGGTCGTCGCCTTCGCCTACCCCGCCCCCGCCCCCGCCGCCCCCGGTCTACTCACCACCGCCGGCCGGGCCGACTGCCGCCCAGGTGCAGACGGCCATCGCGTACGCCAAGGCGCAACTCGGCAAGCCCTACGTCTGGGGTGGGACCGGTCCCTACGGATACGACTGCTCGGGGCTGGTGATGGAGGCCTGGCTGGCGGCCGGTATCACGCTGCCCCGCGTCGCGGACGACCAGTACCTGGCCACCACGCCAATCAGCTTCGGCCAGCTGCGACCGGGTGACCTGGTCTTCTGGGGCTACACCTCCAGCCCGTACAGCATCCACCACGTCGCGATGTACCTCGGGGGCGGGATGATCATCGAGGCACCGCACACCGGAGCGTACGTGCAGATCCGCAGCATCTACTCCTGGATCCTGCCCAACTTCTACTCCCGGGTCTGATCCGGCGACCTCGCCCGGGGTCAGGAGTGGCGCCCGACCGGGGGCGGTTCCATCGGCACCGGCGCCGCGACGACCGCGGGCTGGTCGGTGCCGAGCTCGGCGAAGCGGCGCCGGGACGCCGTTATCTCGTCCTCCGCCTCGGTCCGGCCCACCCAGGTCGCGCCCTCCACCGACTTCCCGGGCTCGATGTCCTTGTAGACCGAGAAGAAGTGCTGGATCTCGAGCCGGTCGAACTCCGGGAGGTGGTGGATGTCGCGCAGGTGCTCCTGGCGGGGGTCCTTGGCCGGGACACATAGCACCTTGTCGTCGGGGCCATGCTCGTCGGTCATCCTGAACATCCCGATGGCTCGGGCCCGGATCAGGCAGCCGGGAAACGTCGGCTCCGGCAGCAGCACGAGCGCATCCAGCGGGTCGCCGTCCTGGCCCAGGGTGTCCTCGATGAACCCGTAGTCCGCGGGGTACTGAGTCGCGGTGAAAAGCGTCCGGTCCAGCCGGATCCGGCCGGTCTCGTGGTCGACCTCGTACTTGTTCCGATGCCCCTTCGGAATCTCGATCGTCACGTCGAAGTCCACCCGCTGCTCCTCTGCCACCAGCCGACCCCGCTGACATCGAGACTAGGGCACCGGGGTGAGCACGGGTGGTCATGACCGGAAGTTGTTCGAGGACGAATTTCCGGTCATGACCACTACCCTCCTTACATGCACCGCACCATGCATCCGGGCACCCGCCCGGCGTACCGACGGGCCGATCTGCTCCCGGTTCGAGGAGAGCGCGGCAGCCTGCACCACAAGCTCGGCTACCTTGCGGTCGCGCTGCTGCTCGCGGCGGCCGGCGCGGCCGCCGCCGGGCTCGTCCCCGGTACAGACGCGGCCAGCACGCCATCGGCAGGTGGCCCGGTCTCGGCCGGTGGCCCGCGCGGCGGGGCCTCCTCGCCAGCGCTCCATCTCACCAGAGCGCCGGCCGGCCCGGCGGTGCTCGGCGAGTCGCCGGCGGCCCCCGAGGTGTCCCCGGCCCGACTCCGGCGAATTGTGGCGCCGGCCGTCCGTCAGCTCTCCGCGGCGGGCGCGGCCGGCCTGGCCGTCGCCGAGCTGGGCGGGCCAGGGGTCCTGTTCCAGGCCGGCCGGCTGAGCCGGGTAGAGCCCGCCTCCACCCTGAAGCTGCTGACCACGACCACCGCGCTGCAGCTGTTGGGCCCGGACCACCGCTTCACTACCAGCGTGGTGCAGGGCCCGAGCCGCCACGACATCGTGTTGGTGGGCGGCGGCGATCCGTTGCTCGCGGCCAGCAGCGCGGCGGTGCGGCGGAACCACAACGGCTATCCGGCGCGGGCCACCCTGCAGCGGCTGGCCGCCCAGACAGCCGCCAGTCTCCGGTCCCGACACATCTACCGAGTGCGGCTCTCGTACGACGACTCGCTGTTCACCGGGCCGTCGATCAACTCGCATTGGGACCCGACCGACGTCCCCGACGGCTGGGTGAGCCCTACCACCGCCCTTTGGGTCGACGAGGGGCGCCGGGACGGCGGCGCGATCGGGTCGGATGCTCCGGCGCTGCTTGCTGCCCAGGCCTTCGCGTCGCAGCTGACCGGCCACGGTGTTGCGGTCCGGTCCGGACCCTCGGCGGCAGTCGCCGCAACGGGGGCGCGGGTACTCGGCGCGGTGCGGTCGGCCCCGCTGAGCCAGATCGTGGCGCACATCCTCACCGTCAGCGACAACGACGGCGCCGAGGTACTGCTTCGCCAGGCGGCGATCGCCGGCGGAGCGCCCGGCTCGACGGCCGCCGGCCTACGCGTGGTTCGCGCGACCCTGAACCGGCTCGGGCTCCCCACCGGCGGCCTACGGATGTACGACGGGAGCGGGCTCAGCCACGCTGATCGGGTGCCCCTGCGGCTGCTCGTAGACATCCTGCAGCTGGACGCATCCCCCGCGCACCCACAGCTCCGTGGAGTTGTTGCCGGACTGCCGGTGGGTGGCTTCAGCGGCAGCCTCACCGGCCGGTTCACCGGTGCGGCAGCGCCGGGTGCCGGAGTGGTGCGGGCGAAGACCGGCACACTCACCGACGTGGCGGCGCTGGCCGGGCTTGTCCAGACGAGGAGCGGTCAGACGCTGGTCTTCGCCGCCGCGGTGAACCGGGCGGCTGACGGCCTTGAGGCCCGTGCCGACCTCGACCTGCTGGCGGCGCGCCTGGCAACCTGCGGATGCTCGCGCTGACTGGTCCGGGCTGGCACCGGCGTGAACGCCGTACCGTGGACCCATGACGGCCGACCAGCCGGCGCCGCTGCCGGCGCGGCGGAACCTCGCGGAGGACATGGTCGACTGGGACCTGGCGGTGTCGACCGCGCGACGCCTGATGAAGCCTGGGCCGGCGGTGACCCCAGCCGAGGCGGCCGAGGTTGTCGGTGCGCTACGCCGCTTCGCGGCCGAGTCCGTGGGTCATGTGCGTGCGTATACCCAACTGGCCGCGCCGAGCGGCACCGCGCCGGCAGTTGTCGTTGACCGCGCCGGCTGGGTGCAGGCGAACGCCGATGGGATGCGCACGGTGCTCCGCCCGCTCGTGCAGAAGCTCCGCGGTCACCGTGGCGCACCCGGGCCGGCGACCGCCGCGGTCGGGTCGAGGCTGACCGGACTGGAGGCCGGCGGGCTGTTCGCGTTCCTGTCCAACAAGGTGCTCGGGCAGTTCGACCCGTTCTTCGAGGGAGTCTCTGAGCCTTCTGGTGGTCGGATGCTGCTGGTGGCCCCGAACATCGTGCACGTGGAGCGGGAGCTGGGCGTCGTGCCCGCCCACTTCCGGCTCTGGGTGTGCCTACACGAGGAGACCCATCGGACCCAGTTCACCGCGGTGCCATGGCTGCGGCGCTATTTGCTGGACGAGCTGGCCGGGCTGGTTGGAGGCACCGAGGTCGACCCAGCCCGACTGGCCTCGATGGCGAAGGAGGCCGTGGGGACCCTCGGCCGGATGCTGCGCGGCGGGGCCGAGGTCTCCTTGCTCGACCTCGTGCAGACCCCGGAGCAGCGCGAGCGGCTCGAGAGGCTGACGGCGGTGATGTCCCTCCTGGAGGGACACGCGGACGTGGTGATGGACGGCGTTGGGCCGGCGGTGGTCCCCAGCGTCGACGTGATCCGCGAGCGGTTCGACGTACGGCGAGGCACGGCGGGGACCTTCGACCAGCTGCTGCGGCGGCTGCTGGGCTTCGACGCCAAGCTGCGGCAGTACCGCGACGGCGCCGCCTTCGTCCGCGGAGCCCTGGCGGAGGTGGGAGTGGCCGGGTTCAACGCCGTGTGGGAGGGCCCGGACCGGCTGCCAACCCCGGCGGAGATCGCCGACCCGGCCGCCTGGGTGCGCCGGGTCCACGGCTGAGCTCGCGTGGTCTCCACGGCCGGTCCCGACCCCGCGGTGGCAGAGGTCCGGTCCGCCGTCCGCGACTGCCTCGCCGACGTGGACCCGGGGGCGGTCGTGCTCGTCGCCTGCTCCGGTGGCCCCGACTCGATGGCTCTGGCGGCGGCGGTGGTGTTCGAGAGCCGTCGCTCCGGCTGGCTCGTCGGTGCCGTGGTAGTGGACCACGGCTTGCAGCCCGGCTCCGCGGAGGTGGCGAGCGCGGTGGCGGACCACCTTCGCGCGATGGGGTGCGACCCGGTCGAGGTGGTGGCGGTCGATGCCACCGGAGCCGACGGGCCGGAGGGCTCCGCCCGGCGGGCGCGCTATGCGGCCCTGGCCGCGGCTGCCGACCGGCGGGGGTCGTCCGTCGTACTTCTCGGGCACACCCTGGACGACCAGGCGGAGACGGTCCTGCTCGGCCTGGCCCGGGGCAGCGGCGCCAGGTCCATCGCTGGCATGGCGTCCATCGCGGGCAGGTATCGACGGCCGCTGCTCGCCCTGCGCCGCGCCCAGACGCGACAGGCGTGCCGCGCCGAGCAGCTTGAGGTCTGGGAGGACCCGCACAACCAGGACCGTCGGTTCGCCCGGGTGCGGATCCGCCTCGACGTCCTCCCGGCGCTGGAGGCGGCAGTCGGGCCGGGTGTGGCCGAGGCGCTCGCCCGGACGGCGCGCCAGGCGAGGTGGGACGCGGACCTGCTCGAGCGGCTGGCCGACGACAGGTACGCCGAGCTCGGTGGGGAGGCCGGGCTGGCTGTCGACCGGCTCGCCACCGAGCCGCCCGCAGTGCGCCGTCGAGTCCTCCGGGCCGCGGCCCTGCGGGCCGGTGCGCCGCCGGGCGAGCTGTTCGACGTACACGTAGGTGCCGTCGATAACTTGGTGACGGCCTGGCACGGGCAGGCCGGGGTCGACCTGCCCGGCCGGGTCCGCGCTTCCCGCCACGGCAGCTACCTGACTTTCCGGGCCGCGCCTCCGCCGGCCGGGTGATCCGACCCGCTGCTGCGGGGGTGTGGCAGGGTTGGCCCGCTACCACCCGTGCGCCGTTCGCCCGCCAGGAGACGCCATGGACGAGACCGACCTCGAGGGCGACCTCGCGCGGGTCCTGCTCACCGAGGGCCAGATCAGCCGGCGCGTGGACGAGCTGGCGGCCGAGATCGACGCCGACTACCGGGGCCGGGACTTGCTGTGCGTAGGAGTGCTCAAGGGAGCCGTGATGCTCATGGGCGACCTGACCCGGGCCCTCCGGGCGCCGCTGCGGATGGATTGGATGGCTGTGTCGTCGTACGGCGCCGGGACCACCTCGTCCGGGGTCGTCCGCATCCTCAAGGACCTCGACACCGACATCGGGGGAGCGCATGTGCTGGTGGTCGAGGACATCATCGATACCGGGCTCACCCTGTCCTGGCTGGTTGCCAACCTGCGATCCCGCCGGCCCGCCACCGTCGAGGTCTGTGCCCTGCTGCGCAAGCCGGCGGCGGTCAAGCGGGCGGTAGATGTCCGGTACGTCGGCTTCGACATCCCCAACGAGTTCGTCGTCGGTTACGGCCTCGACTATGACGAGCGCTACCGCAACCTGCGTTCGATCGGCACCCTGGAGCCGCACGTCTACTCCTGACCAGCAGCCGAGGCGCTCGGCGGCCGGGCCCGGCCGACCATTCCCGACTCTGCGCGCCCCGTGGGACGGGTCCACCCGGCGAGCCGAGCGGGTTGGACTCCGGCTCCGGCGGCTGGGACAATCTGAGGAAGTTTTGCTCTCGACGTCGGGTTTGGCTCGGTAGGGGAAACTAGAAACCTACGGGTATCAGCCGGCAAGCAACCGCGAGGAGGGTCGGAGCCAGTCGCTCCGCACAGACAACGTGAAACGGTGGATGCGTGGCCCGTGGCTCTGGGTCGTCCTCTTTGCGATTCTCATTCTGGTCGTGCTCGACATCGTCTCGTCGCACAGCAGCTTCCAGAGCGTCGATACCTCGCAGATGATCCGGACCCTGCAGTCCGGCAAGGTCAAGGCGGTGACCCTGGTCGACGGTGACCAGGAGGTCCAGGCCACTCTCAAGAACGGTCAGAAGCTGCAGGCGCAGTACCTCAGCGGGCAGAGCACCTACATCGCGAACTTGGTGCAGAGGGACGTATCCAACGGGACGATCTCGGGGTCCTACAACGTCAAGGTCCCCAAGCCCAGCCTGCTGTGGACGTTCCTGTCCGGCATCTTCCCGATCCTGCTGATCGTTCTGTTCTTCCTCTTCATGATGAACAGCCTCCAGGGCGGCGGCGGCCGGGTGATGCAGTTCGCCAAGTCCAAGGCGAAGCTCGTCAGCAAGGACACGCCGAAGACCACGTTCGCGGACGTCGCCGGGTGCGAGGAGGCAATCGAGGAGCTCGGCGAGATCAAGGAGTTCCTCCAGCAGCCGGCCAAGTTCCAAGCGGTTGGGGCGAAGATCCCGAAGGGCGTCCTGCTGTACGGTCCGCCCGGCACGGGCAAGACCCTGCTCGCCCGGGCGGTTGCCGGCGAGGCGAGCGTCCCCTTCTACTCGATCTCCGGCTCGGACTTCGTCGAGATGTTCGTCGGCGTCGGCGCCTCCCGGGTGCGAGACCTCTTCGAGCAGGCGAAGGACAACGCGCCCGCCATCGTCTTCATCGACGAGATCGACGCGGTCGGCCGGCACCGCGGAGCCGGCCTCGGGGGCGGCCATGACGAGCGGGAGCAGACGCTCAACCAGCTGCTGGTCGAGATGGACGGCTTCGACGTCCGCGGCGGCGTCATCCTGATCGCGGCCACCAACCGCCCGGACGTGCTCGACCCCGCGCTCCTGCGGCCCGGCCGCTTCGATCGCCAGATCCAGGTCGACGCCCCCGACCTGGCCGGCCGCCACAAGATCCTCCAGGTCCACGCTCGCGGCAAGCCGCTGGCCCCGGGCATCGACCTGCTCTCGGTCGCGCGTCGTACGCCGGGATTCACCGGCGCCGACCTGGAGAACGTCCTCAACGAGGCCGCGCTGCTGACCGCGCGCTCCAACCAGAAGCTGATCACCGATGCCTCGCTGGACGAGGCCATCGACCGCGTGATCGCGGGCCCGCAACGGCGTACCCGCCTGATGAGCGAGAAGGAAAAGCTCATCACCGCCTACCACGAGGGCGGGCACGCCCTGGTGGCGGCGGCGCTGCCGGGCAACGACCCGGTCCACAAGATCACGATCCTGCCGCGTGGCCGGGCGCTGGGCTACACGATGATCCTCCCCGACAACGACAAGTACAGCC
>DASSHZ010000012.1:0-37324 GCA_035692425.1 Nocardioidaceae bacterium | reverse complement strand
GGCAGTAGCCGTCGGTGGGGCGAGTCCTAGGTCGGCGACGGAGCGCTCGCGCATCTCGACCTTGCGGACCTTGCCGGTGACGGTCATCGGGAACTCGTCGACAACGCGCACGTAGCGCGGGATCTTGTAGTGCGCGAGCCGGCCCGCGCAGAACGCCCGCACCGCCGCGGCGTCCAGCGGCGGCGAGCCGGGCTTCATCCGAAGCCAGGCGCAGATCTCCTCGCCGTACTTCTCATCCGGTACGCCGACGACCTGCACGTCGGCGACATCGGGATGGGTGTAGAGGAACTCCTCGATCTCCCGCGGGTATACGTTCTCGCCGCCGCGGATCACCATGTCCTTGATCCGACCGACGATGTTGGCGTAGCCGTCGGGGTTCATCACCGCGAGGTCGCCGGTGTGCATCCAGCCGTCGGCGTCGATGGCCTCGGCGGTCTTGTCGGGCTGCTCCCAGTAGCCGACCATGACCGAGTAGCCGCGCGTGCAGAGCTCCCCCGGCTCGCCGCGCGGCACCGTCTCGCCGGAGATCGGGTCGACGATGCCCACCTCGACATGCGGGTGCACGCGGCCGATCGTCTCGGTGCGGTGCGCGAGGTCGTCCTCAACACGCGTCTGGGTCGACACCGGCGACGTCTCGGTCATCCCGTAGGCGACGCCCACCTCGGGCATGTGCATGTCGGACACGCAGCGCTTCATCACCTCGATCGGGCAAGGCGACCCGGCCATCAGGCCGGTGCGCATGGACGTGAGGTCGTACGACGAGAAGTCCGGGTGGTTCTGCATCGCGATGAACATCGTCGGGACCCCGTAGACCGCCGTGCAGTGCTCGTCCTGCAGCGTCCGCAGCGTCGCCTCCGGGTCGAACGACGGTGCCGGGATCACCATCGTCGCGCCGTGGCTCGTGCATCCGAGGTTGCCCATGACCATCCCGAAGCAGTGGTAGAACGGCACCGGGATCGCGAGCCGGTCCGCCTCGGTGAAGCCGATGAGCTCGGTGGTGAAGTAGCCGTTGTTCAAGATGTTGCGGTGGCTCAGGGTAGCGCCCTTGGGGTAGCCGGTCGTCCCCGACGTGTACTGGATGTTGATCGGGTCCGTCGCCCGCAGCCCGGCGAGCCGGTGGGCAACCGCGTCCGCGGGCTGGTCCAGGCCGGCCCGCACCATCGCATCCCAGTCCGCGGTGCCGATGAACACGACTCGTGCCAGCGCCGGGCAGTCGTCGCGCACCTCCGCCACCATCGCGCGGTAGTCGCTGGACTTGCGCCCGGTCGCCGACACCAGGGTCGAGACGCCGCTCTGGTTGAGCGCATAGGCGAGCTCGTGGGTGCGGTACGCCGGGTTGATGTTGACCAAGATCGCGCCGATCTTGGCGGTGGCGTACTGCACCAGCGTCCACTCGGCGCAGTTCGGGGCCCAGATGCCCACCCGGTCGCCGGTCTCGACGCCGAGCCCCAGCAGGCCGCGCGCCACCTCGTCCACGGCGGCGCCCAGCTCGGCGTACGTCCACCGCCGGCCGGTGGCGACCTCGACCAGTGCCTCGCGCTCAGGGTGCGCGGCTACCGTCCGTTCCAGGTTTCCCCCGATGGTGTCCGTGAGGAGGGGCACGTCGGTCGGCCCGGCCGCGTAGGAGAGCTCACCAGGTCCGGGCTCGCCAGCCATACCGGAAGGCTAGGACGCCAGCCCCGCCCCCGCATCGCCAGCGAACACCGGCCGGGCCGGGCGCCTACGCTGCAGGAGCATGACCATCCGAGTACGGCGGTTGACGGTCGGCGACGAGGACGTCCTGCGGCGGCTGTCGCTTGAGGACGCGCGCTTCGAGGAGGCGGGGGTCGAGCCAAGGACCCGAACGCCGCATACGGTCGGCAGCGCGCACGCATTTCTGACAGCCGAGACCAACGTGCAGCTCGCGGCCTTCATAGGCGCTGAGCCCGTTGGCCAGCTCTTGGCGTACGAGCTAACCCGTCGCCACGGCGACGGCAAGGTCATGTTTACCTACGAGATCGGCGTGCGGGATGACCACCGACGGGAGGGCGTCGGACGGCTTCTCTTCGATGAGCTGGAGAAGATCTGCCGCGACCGTGAGATCAGTCGCGCGTTCGTCATCACCAACCTGCGCAACGAGGCGGCGATGGGGTTCTATCGGGCGCTCGGAGCGACCCGCGACGCAACCGATGACGTCCTGTTCGACTTCGAGAGGCCCTAGGACACAACATCTGCCGTAGGCCTGGGCCCCACTAGCAATTTGCGGCGTCAGTGCAGGGCCGGCGCACGTCGACTGCCTGCGGGAGACCGGGTTAATCCCCAGGCCATGTCGTTGTCCCCAGTTTGCGGATCGGCGGGGGAGAACGTCAGCGCCCGGCCCTATTATCGTATGCATGTTCGATACAGCAAACCGCGGCGTACCAGCGCTCTTCGGCCCGTCCGGACCAGCCGTCGAGCTCGACTCGGACGAGACGCTGGACGCGGACGAGACACTGCAGGCGGCCCGTGCGGCCCAGCGCTCCGCGCACGCGGCCGAGGTCCGGCTGGTCGAGCTGGCCGCGCACTGGGCCGACCTGCACGCGGTGCTCGAGCCGGTGGCCTCGGGGGTGCTGCCGGGCTGCGAGCGGCTGGTCGACCTCGGCGGCGAGGGTACGCCGGCAGTCTGCGAGTTCGCCCCCACCGAGCTGGGCTGCGAGCTGGGACTGTCCGGCTACGCCGCCGAGCGGCTGGTCGCCGACGCGCTGGACCTGCGCCACCGGCTGCCCCGGGTCTGGGCGAGGACCCGGATCGGGGGCTTCCCGGTCTGGATCGCCCGGCGGATCGCCCGGCTCACCCGGTTCCACCACCGCCTCAAGACCCACGGCCGATGGCAGGTCGCCCAGCCCTTCGACGGCATCTTGGTCTGGCGGTCCCCGCACGGGCACCACTACCTCGTCGACCACACCGGCACGCAGCGGCTCAACTGAGCTTCGCTAGGCAGGTGTCGACCATTCCCTAGTGGAGTGGCTAGTCCCGTGACGGAGTCGTGCTCAACGCCGCCTCAACCGCCGGTGGGCAGCCCTCAGCCGTCGAGCTAGAGCACCGCGACGTACAGGTACCGCGGTGGCCCGGTTGTCTTCGGGTCCGGCTGCCAGCCCTGCTCGGACGCCGACCCCATCGACCAGACCCGGCCCCCGAGGAGCACCGATTGCAGGTGCAGTCGTCGGGCGTTGGCGACCAGATAGCGCGCCACGGTCCGGGCGCGGCGGACATCTACGGCCGGCGTCCCAGCGATCGCCACCCGCAACCGGGCCGGCGGCGGGCTGGCCCGCCCATCCGTCGCCGGAGCGGAGAGCACCAGCCGACCGAAGGCGGTCAGCAGGTCCCGCCGGACGCTGCGCTCCCGCGGAGTGAGCCCGTCCCCCGCGGGGCGCTGCGCGGACAGGTGCTGCGTGTGTACTACGCAGGTGAAGTCCGCCTTGGCCACTCCCGTCAGGGCGGCGGCGACGGCGCGGGCGACCGGAGCGTGTTCGGCGTACGCCTCGGGAAAGGCGGAGCGTTGGACGGACTGGGCCGCCTGCGTGATCGGGAGCCGGAGGTAGCCGGGGACCTTGATGAGCGCGTTGTAGAACGCGTTGGTCGCGTAGTAGGGGTCTCTGATCTGCCGCCGGGTGCCCCAGCCCTGACTCGGACGCTGCTGGAAGAGGCCAAGTGAGTCGCGGTCGCCGCCCCCCAGGTTGCGCAGCTTCGACTCCTGGATCGCCGCGGCCATCGCGATCGAGACCGCCTTGGTCGGCAGCCCGCGCCGGATCGCGACCGCGGCGATGATCGAGGCATTCTGGGCTTGCTCAGTCGAGAGGCTGACGGCGGAGCCATCCGGGGCAGTGGCCACGCAGCCCTCGGGATCCGGCAGGGGCCCGAGCCCGGTCCGTACGGCGTACACCCCGGCTGCGCCGAGGACGGCCAGGCCCAGCACCGCCGCGAGCAGCTTCCCGCGCCTGGTCATGGCTACTGGTCGTGCAGGGCGGCGTTGAGGCCGGCCCCGGCGCCTTGCCGTGGCGTTGCCTCGACCGCGCCCGTGACGCTGTTGCGCCAGAACCGCAGGCCAGGCCGGCCCGAGAGGTCCCGAGCCTTCACCACTCCTCCTCCTGGGAGGGTGACCTTCGTAGTAGCAGTGACGTAGCAGCCGGCCGCGACCACGCAGTCGTCGCCGAGCGAGATGCCGACCCCGGAGTTGGCCCCCAGGAGACACCGCTCGCCGATCGAGACGACTTCGGACCCGCCGCCGGAGAGCGTGCCCATGATGGACGCACCGCCGCCGACGTCGGTCCCCGCGCCGACCACGACGCCGGCGGAGATCCGGCCTTCAACCATCGCCGCGCCGAGCGTGCCGGCGTTGTAGTTGACGAAGCCCTCGTGCATCACCGTTGTCCCGACCGCCAGGTGGGCGCCCAGCCGGACCCGGGCGGCGTCGGCGATCCGGACCCCGCTCGGCACCACGTAGTCGGTCATCCGCGGGAACCGGTCCACGCCGTACACGTCGATGCGCAGACCTGCCTCCGCGGCGCGGAGCCGGGTCTCCTCGAAACTCGGCACCGGGCAGGGCCCGAGGCTCGTCCACACCACGTTCGCGAGCAGCCCGAAGATGCCTTCGAGGTTCGCCTCGTGCGGGCGAACCAGGCGATGGCTGAGGAGGTGCAGCCGGAGCCAGGCATCTGCTGGTCCGGCCGGTGGGTCGCCGAGGTCGGCCACGACCACGTGCTCGGCGCGGCGGCTGACCGGGCGTACGTCGTCCGGGCCGGCCAGGGCGCTGAGCGCAGACGGCACGTGGTAGTCGTCCGACGCCTCGCCGACTGACGGGTCGGGGAACCAGGCATCCAGCAGGACGTCGGCCTCGTCGTAGGTGGCGAGGCCGAAGGCCCACGCAGAGCGTGATGACGTTGTCACCGGCCCGAGCCTAGTGGCCCGGCGGTCGCGATCCTGGGCGCGGACCAGGCGTCAGGTCATCGGGGGGCTCGATCGTCGTAGGATCGGCGGATGCCGTTGGCTCGGTTCAAGGATCTCTGCATGGACACCGGGCCGAGCGAGGTGCTCGGCCGGTTCTGGGCGTCGGCGCTCGGGCTGCGGTTCGAGCCCGACGGAGAGGCTGGGTCGTTGGTCGGCGTCGAGCCGGCACAGCGGGTCTGGATCAACGTCGTAGCGGAGCCCAAGACGGTGAAGCACCGGGTGCACCTAGACGTGCATTGTGCGTCTCGCGACGAGCTCGTCGCTCTCGGGGCGACAGTGCTAGAGCCGATCGAGGACCATCCCGGCCGCCACTGGAGCGTGCTGGCCGATCCCGAGGGCGGGGAGTTCTGCGCCTTCGTGCGAGCGGCGAGCGAGCTCCGCGACTACCGGCTCTACGAGGTGGTAGTCGATGCAGCGGCTCCGCGGACGGTAGCGGCCTGGTGGGCCGACGTGTTCGGCGCGACCCTCGGGGGGCGCGAGGACGAGGGGTGGTGGTGGCTCGACGACGTGCCCGGACTGCCGTTCGACGGCTGGTCCTTCGTCCCGGTCCCGGAGCCGAAGACCGTCAAGAACCGGATCCACTGGGACGTGACCACCGACTCCGTGGCCGACCTCGTGTCGGTGGGCGCCAAGATCCTGCAGCCACCCACGGACGAGTGTCGCTGGCACGTGCTCGCCGACCCGGAGGGCAACGAGTTCTGCGCCTTCGCCAGTACGCCAGAATGACCCGGTGGCCAGCCTCGATCTGAGCAGCGATGTCGCCGACCTGACCGCAGCGCTCGTCGACTTCGAGTCGGTCAGCGGCGCCGAGGCGGAAGTCGCCGACGCGGTCGAGTCGGCCCTGTCCGCCCTGCCGTGGCTGAGCCTTTCCCGGCACGGGAACTCGGTGATCGCGCGGACCGAGCTGGACCGCGCCGAGCGGGTCGTCGTGGCGGGCCACCTGGACACGGTCCCGCCGAACGACAACCTCCCGTCGAAGCTGATGGGCGGATCGCTGTACGGTCTCGGCTCGTGCGACATGAAGGGCGGCGTCGCGGTCGCGCTCGTCCTCGCCGCCACCCTGCGGGCACCTACTCGGGACGTGACGTACGTCTTCTACGAGTGCGAGGAGGTCGAGGCGGCGCGCAACGGGCTGACGCAGATCTCGGCCTCGCGGCCCGACCTACTGGCCGCCGACCTGGCGGTCGTCATGGAGCCGTCGAACGCTGTTATCGAGGCCGGCTGCCAGGGCTCGCTCACCGTCGACATCACCGTGTCCGGCGTACGAGCGCACGCCGCCAGGTCGTGGCGTGGGGTCAACGCGATCCACGCTGCCCGCGAGGTGCTCGAGCGGGTGGCCACCTATGAGCCGCGCCGCCCGCTGGTAGACGGCCTCCGCTTTCGGGAGGGGCTCACCGCGGTCGGCGTCTCGGGCGGCGTCGCCGGCAACGTCGTACCGGACTCGTGCACGGTACGCGTCAACCACCGGTTCGCGCCCGACCACGGAGTCGCCGAGGCCGAGGCGCACCTGCGCCACCTCTTCGCCGGGTACGACGTCGAGCTGGTCGACGCTGCGCCCGGAGCTCCGCCGGGTCTGGCTGGGCCGGCGGCCCGCGACTTCGTGGCGGCGGCGGGCGGGGTCGTCAACCCAAAGTTCGGCTGGACCGACGTGGCCAGGTTCGCTCAGCTTGGCACGCCGGCGGTCAACTTCGGGCCGGGCGACCCCGAGCTGGCGCACAGCCAGGCTGAGCACGTTCCGCTCGGCCAGCTGCGGTCGTGCCTGCGCCGGATGGCGACCTGGCTGAGCTGAACCCGCCTCCAGATCCGGCAACGGAACCTGGCGCGGGCCCACTAGGTTTGGCCGTGTGACGGGACAGCGGTCCGGAGGTGAGCCGGGTGAGCCGGGTCGCCAACCAGTGACGCCCCCGATCGAGCGGTTCCGGGGGCCGGTGCTCATGCGCCGTAGCCAGGTGCCGGAGACGACCACCGACCAGCGTCTGCTCGACTCCCGCGGACCCAGCGACTGGGTGCACACCGACCCATGGCGGGTGCTCCGGATACAGGCCGAGTTCGTGGAGGGGTTCGGGACGCTGGCGGAGCTGGGTCACGCGGTGTCGGTGTTCGGCTCGGCGCGGACCGGACGCGGCGACCCGGAGTACGAGCTCGGCGTGAAGCTTGGCGGCGCCTTGGTCAACGCCGGGTTCGCGGTCATCACCGGCGGCGGCCCGGGCGCCATGGAGGCGGTCAACAAGGGTGCGTCCCAGGCCGGTGGTGTCTCGGTCGGGCTAGGCATCGAGCTCCCCTTCGAGTCCGGCTTGAACGAGTGGGTGGACATCGGGCTGAACTTCCGCTACTTCTTCGCCCGCAAGACCATGTTCGTCAAGTACGCGCAGGGCTTCCTGGCGCTGCCGGGCGGGTTCGGGACGTTCGATGAGATCTTCGAGGCGGTCACCCTCGTCCAGACCCAGAAGGTGACTTCGTTCCCGATCGTGCTGCTCGGGACGTCGTACTGGGGCGGGCTGTTCGACTGGATCCGGTCGACCGTGCTCGCCGAGGGCAAGGTGAGCGGCCGGGACCTGGACACGTTCCACCTCACCGACGACGTCGACGAGGCAGTGTCGATCATCGTCGAGGCGGACAGCGAGCACGGCCTGGCGCCGTCGCCGGGGGAGTCCCTGGTCGAGCCCGGATCGTGAGGCGAGAGCGCCGGGTCGCCGACGGCGCCGGTCCGCCACCTGCTGCGGTGTTTCCCGGCGGCGCCGTCAGGCCAGCCCGCGGACGGCGCGGGCGGGCGGCCGGCATCCGAGGATCGACGCGACCATGTCCAGGGTCTGCCGCGTCTCGGCGACCTCGTGGGCGCGGAACACCCGGGCGCCCAGCCACGCCGATACCGCGGTCGCGGCGAGGGTGCCGACCAACCGCTCGTGGGTGGCCAGCGCCAGCGTCTCCCCGACGAAGTCCTTGTTGGAGACCGCCACCAGGACCGGCCAGCCGATCGCGACCAGCTCGTCGAGTCTCCGAGTGAGCTCCAGCGAGTGGTAGGTGTTCTTGCCGAAGTCGTGGGTGGGGTCGACGAGAATGCCGTTGCGGCGTACGCCGGCCGCGACGGCCCGGTCGGCGAGCGCGGTCACGCCGGCAATGACGTCGGCGACCACGTCGTCGTACGTGACGCGATGGGGATCCGTCCGAGGGCTGAGGCCGCCGGTGTGGCTGCACACGAGCCCCGCGCCGAACTCCGCGGCCACTTCCGCGAGGGCCGGGTCGGCGCCGGACCAGGTGTCGTTGACCAGGTCCGCACCGGCGCGGCAGAGCTCGCGGGCGACCTCGGCGCGCCAGGTGTCCACGCTGATGACCAGGTCGGGGTGTGCGGTGCGCACCTTCTCGACGAACGGCGCCGTCCGCCGCAGCTCCTCCGCGGCGTCCACCGGCGGCCCGTAGCCCGCGCGTACCCCGCCGATGTCGACGATGTCGGCACCCGCCTCGACCACTCGGCTCACCCGATCGATCGCCGCTGCCTCGTCGTACGTCGCCCCGGCATCGTAGAACGAGTCGGGCGTGCGGTTGACGATGGCCATCACGGCCAGCTCCCCGGCAGCGAAGGTCCGGGTACCCAGTACGAGGGGCTCGACCGTCGACAACGCCCGCTCCTCCCCGCTCGCCGATACAGCCACCCAAGCGTGGCACGATCGTGCACATGGTGTGGGTCTGGGCCGTGGTCCTGGTCGTCATCATCGGCGGCATCGTCGTGGTGGCGTCGGGTCGGGGCGGCTCGCTGGCTGAGGTGTACGACGACCGAGCGGACGCCGTCGTGACCGCCGGCCGCCCGCTCACCGCGGAGGACCTGCGCGCCGTCCGGCTCTCCACCGGGTTCCGGGGCTACCGGATGGACGAGGTTGACGCCCTCCTGGACCGGATCGCCGCCGACCTGCTGGCCCGTGAGGGTCGAGCCGCGCAGCAGCGCCCCGAGCCGGCGGCGGAGCCCGGGCGCCCACCCGGAGGGTCCGAGCGCGATCGGGCGCAGGGCACCGGGGACCAGGACCGCCCCGCCGACCCGGCGGCTCCGGACGAGGGGCAGGCTCACGATGCGCGCTGACCCGGCCGCGCCCCTCGCAGGCCGCTGACAGTGCTGCTAGCCGAGCCGGCGGCCGCTCTCACGGACCTGTCGCTGGCGGTGGTGGTCGCGGCCCTGACAACTCGAGTTCGCCATCTCGCAGGCGTCAGCCGTCACTGGGTGCCGATGTTCGGTTGGGTCGGCGTGTCGGCCCTGCTGGGGGTCGTCCATCATGCGGTCCTCGTACGCTGGCAGCCCGTCGCCTCGGTGAGCTGGGCGGTCATCAGCGTGATGGTGGTCGTCTCGCTCGCCTACCTGCTGCTCGCCTCTGCCGACGAGGTGCTCGGGTCGGGACGGCATCTGGTCCTTCGCTGGGTGGGCATATTCAGCGTCCTGGTGTACGCCGGACTGGCTGCGGCCATGCTCGGCGGGCCGGTGGCCATCCTGGCTGCCGAGAGTCCGGTGATGGTGTGCGTGCTCGGGCTCTGGGGGTCTGCCTTGGTCCATCGCCACCCGATGGCCGACTGGGTGGCGGCAGCGCTCGTCGTCAGCGGCGGCGGAGCGGTGACCCTGGCCCTGCCCGCCCTGCGCGTTGGCGGCGTCGTGCTGGACCAGAACTCCGTCTACCACCTGGTGCAGATTGTCGGCATGGTGCTGATCTTCGTCGGCGTACGGCGGGGCGCCCAGCGAACCTGAGCCGGAGCCCCGTCAGGTCCCGGTGAAGGTCGGCCGCTGCTTCGCCATGAAGGCGTCGACGGCGTTGCGATGATCTTGCGACGAGCCGGTCCGCGCCATCATCTCCGCCTCGAAGGCGAGCGCCTCCTCGAGGGTATGCGTTGCGGCGTAGCGCACGGACGCCTTGATGGCGGCGAAGGCAAGGCTGGGGCCGGCGGCGAGCCGGCCGGCGGCGTCGGACACCTGGCCGGCCAGCTCGTCGGCCGGGACCACCCAGTTGACCAGCCCGAGCTCGAGTGCCTCGGCCGCCTCGACCTTGCGCGGCCACAGCAGGAGCTCCATCGCCCTGGTCGGACCGACCAACCGCTGCAGCGTCCACGACGAGCCCGTGTCGCAGGACAGCCCGATGCCGGCGAAGGCGGTGCTGAAGCTGGCGGTGTCCGCGGCGAAGCGCCAGTCGCATGCCATGGCGATCGACATGCCGGCTCCGGCGGCGACGCCGTTGACTGCTGCCACCACCGGCTTGGGCATGGTGGCCAGGGCCTGCGCGATCGGGGAGTAGTGCTGTGCCACCGTCGACCAGACCTCCTCGAGCGGCCGGCTCGCGAGGTTGCCCGCATGCTCCTTGAGGTCCTGGCCGACGCAGAAGGCACGGCCCGACCCGGTAAGCACCACGCACCGTGCGGCCGGGTCCTCGGCGGCGCGCCGGACGGCGGCGAGCAGCGCGGCCTTGCTGGCCGTGTCCAGGCTGTTCATCGACTCCGGCCGATCCAGCCGGATCGTGACGACCCCGTCGCTGCTCTCGTAGCGAACCGGCGCCTGGTCGGCTGGCGTCTGGCCGGCTGGGATCTGGGCGGGGCGGTCGGTCATCATGCGTCTCCGTTTCCGTGCAGGCAGGCCTCTACGTAGCTGCGCGCGGCCGGCATGAGGCGAGCAGCTTCGGCGTCGAAGAAGGCCGCGGCTCGGTCGCCCGGCCACTCCCTCGGCAACAGTTCCCGGGGGAGGTTCGGGTCGCTGAACAGGAACTTGCGCCACTCGTGGACCAGCTTGCTGCGCACCCGGAAGGCCTCGGCGCTCGACCCCGAGCCGTTACAGTCGCCCACCAGGGACTGGGCCTCGCCGACCCATTGCCGGTAGGCGGCGGCAAGCGCGCCGAGGTCCCACACCCTGCTGGCGAGAACCCCGTCGTCGTCCTCGAAGGCCGCTCGGAAGCGCCGGCTCGGCAGCCCGGCCAGGACGTCGTCGATCTGATCGGACTCCCGTGGGCCGATCCAGGTCCCGTCGCCGAGCGATGCGTAGCCGAGGTAGCCGAGGCCCGCTCGGACCCGCGCCCGGGTGGGCCGGTCCGGTGCCGGGTCGACCAGTACGAGGTGCCAGCTCCCGTCCCAGGGTGCGATCCCGCGGCGGTAGATCCTGGTCGCCGCCTCGGCCAGTCGCCGGCTCGCCTGCGCGGTGGCGGCGTACCCCGGCCCCTGCTCGGTGGCGACCGGTCGCAGCCAGCGCTGGCGCACCATCCGGGAGATCGCCGTGCGTACCGCCGGGGCGGTCACGCCGAGCGTCGCGAGCATCCTGACCAGCGCCGACACGGGGGCCGCGCCACCAAGGTCGCTGAGATGGTCGCCGTACAGGTCGAACAGCGCGGACCTGGCGTTCACAACTGTGCAGTCTGCCGTAACCAAGCTGAGGTGGGATAATGGGTGACACGAACCAGTGCGCCACCGACGCTCGGCTCATCCCTTGGGCGGAGTAACTCGGCGCTCGTGAGGAAGGGTAGGTGTGCGCATGGCGGCCATGAAGCCGCGGACAGGCGACGGTCCGCTGGAGGTCACGAAGGAGGGACGGGGCCTCGTGATGCGCGTCCCGATCGAGGGTGGTGGCCGGCTCGTCGTCGAGCTCAACGTTGAGGAGGCCAAGGCGCTGGAGGACGCGCTGAGCGCCGTGACCGCCTGAGCCACCCCAGTGCCGGGGCCGACTCCCCCCACGGCCGACCACGAAGGGTCCCGGTGCCGCGCGGCGCCGGGACCCTTCGCTGCAGACAGCGGAGCCACGCGTCGGGCCGAACCCGGGACCCGGGAGGGCCGGCGCGCCGGGTCAGGCCTTGCGGGCGAGGAGGAGGCCGTCGCCGACCGGCAGGAGCGCCGGGAGCCAGGCGTCGCTCTCCTGGACGGCGCGGAGCATCTCGCGCACCGCTATCGTCTCGGGGTCGCGGTTGCCGGCGTCGGCGACCCGGTCGTGCCACAACGAGTTGTCGACCGCCATCACCCCACCAGTCCGAAGGAGCCGATGGGCCTGCTCGGCGTACTGCGGATACTCCCGCTTGTCGCCGTCGCAGAAGACCATGTCGTAGTGACCGGCGGTCAGCCGGGGGAGCACCTCCAGGGCCGCGCCCGGGATCAGCCGGACCCGCTGGGTGGCCACCCCGGCCGCCGTGAACGCCTCCCGAGCCAGCCGTTGGTGCTCCGCCTCGAGGTCGACCGAGGTGAGGATCCCATCGGGGACCATGCCGCGGAGCAGCCAGACCCCGGAGACGCCGCAGCCCGTACCGATCTCCACCACGTTGCGAGCTCCGAGCGCCGCGGCGACGAAGCGCAGCGCTGCGCCGCCTCCCTGACCGATGGGTACGGCGGCCACCTCGCCGGCCCGCTCCCGGGCGTCGCGTAGCACATCGTCCTCGGCGACGAACTCCTCGGCGTACGTCCAGGATGCCGGTTTCATGGCGGTGGCGATGGTGGCCTCCTCGATGAGCCCGTGGGGGCGGGAAGTCGGGCGCGGTCGCTCCGAGCCTAACGTCAGGGCACTCGGTGCGCACCGGACCCGCAGCGTGCGTCGACGGGCTCCCGCGGGGGTGGGAACGGCGTGGGGTTAGGGCATGCTTGGGGTACCTGCAAGTGGGTCGAGGAGCGCGCAGTGTCGGACCAGCACGGGGGCGATTGGGGCCCGCCGGAGGGCGAGCCCCCGCGCTGGCCTGGGCAGCCGGCGCCGCCGCGTCCGCGCGGTGAGCCGAGGCTGCCGTGGGTGCCGGTCGTGGTCCTCGCGTTCCTGCTCGGCCTCGGTGGCGGCGCTGGTGGTGCCTACCTCGTCGTACAGACCAACCGCCCCGGCCCGACAGCGCCGGCCGCGGCCGCGCCGACGATCTCGACGGCAAAGCTGCCCAGTGGTGCAGGCAGCCCGGTGGTCGCGGTGGCGCGACGGGTGCTGCCCAGCGTGGTGTCCATCGACGTCCGAGGGGACGGCGCGGACGTGAGCGGGTCCGGCTTCGTCTACGACGCGGCCGGGAACGTGGTCACCAACAACCACGTGGTCGAGAACGCGGCCAACGGGGGCCAGATCATGGTGTCGCTAGCCGGCGGCAAGGACATCCCGGCGACCATCGTCGGGCGCAGCCCGTCGTACGACCTCGCAGTGGTCAGGCTGCGCAACCCGGGTCCGCTGACCCCAGCGACGCTCGGGCGGTCCGCCAACGTGCAGGTGGGCCAGAGCGTGGTGGCCTTCGGGTCGCCGCTCGGCCTGAACGCCACGGTGACTGCCGGCATCATCAGTGCGCTGAACCGACCGGTCAAGGCCGGCGGCGAGGGCGAGATCTCCTTCATCAACGCGCTCCAGACCGACGCCGCCATCAACCCGGGCAACTCCGGCGGGCCGTTGGTGGACCTCGCCGGCCGGGTGATCGGAGTCAACTCGGCCATCGCGACGCTCGGCCAGAGCACGCAGGAGTCGGGCAACATCGGCGTCGGCTTCGCCATCCCGATCGACCAGGTGGTACGCACGGTGCGTCAGATCATCCGCACCGGCCATGCGGTCTACCCGGTGATCGGCGCGCAGGTGTCCATCTCGGGCGGCGGCGGCGCTCGGATCCTCGAGGTGACGCCCGGTGGTCCGGCGCAGCGGGCGGGGCTGCGGGGTGGCGACGTAGTCACCCGGGTCGGGCCGACCCCGGTTGCCGACGGCGTCCAGCTGATCGTTGCCGTCCGGTCCCACCAGCCGGGCGACCGGGTCGCGCTCAGCTATCTTCGAGACGGGCACCGAGCGGAAGCCACCGTCACGCTGGGGAGCCAGGTCGGCTGACCGCCGTACGGTCGATCCGGCGACCGACGCTCCGCCCGCAGTGGGAAATCGGGCCGTTTGCGGGCCCGCGCCCCTGGGTACATCGCAGGCAGATACATCTCGGCTCCCCGGCCGGGGAGTCCCGTGACCCGTGAGAGGAGCCACCGTGTCCTCATCAGCGCATGTCTCCGAAGGTGTTCAAGGTCCGGCCACGCCCGCGACGGTCTCGGTGCCGGCCATCGCCGATCCGGTGCCCGTCGGGATCGCCGGGTTCGCGATGACGACCTTCGTCCTGTCCTGCATCAACGCGGGCTTCTTCGGGGGTACGGCAGTCACCCCGATGGTTCTCGGGCTCACGATCTTCTACGGCGGCCTGGTGCAGTTGCTCGCCGGCATGTGGGCCTTCCGGCGCGGGGAGACGTTCGTCGCCGTCGCCTTCTGCTCGTACGGCGGTGGCTTCTGGCTGTCCTACTTCTTCCTGGTCTACTTCATCGCACCCAAGCTCGACCCGGCGCTCGCCGGCGACGCGGTCGGGCTGTACCTGCTGTCGTGGGCGATCTTCACCTTCTACATGACCATTGCAGCGCTCAAGACCAATGGGGCCGTGCTGTGGGTCTTCATCACCCTGACGGCCACCTACGTCCTGCTCACGCTGGCCGAGCTGGGCATCGCCTCGGGCTCCCTGCTGCGCATCGGCGGCTATGTGGGCATAACCTGTGGCGTGACGGCCTGGTACGTCGCCTTCGCCCACGTCGCCAACGCGACCTTCGGCAGGGAGATGGTCCCTACCTGGCCATTGACGTGACGGGGGCAGAGACAACGCGAGGAGTGACAGCATGACCCAGATGCCCACCGGTCAGAACATCGACGCCCTGATGGCTGAGGCGCGACGGTACGAGCCAGATGCGGAGTTCACGAAGCAGGCCAACGCGCAGCCAGGTTTCTACGACCAGGACCCCGACGAGTTCTGGGAGCGGGAGGGCCGGGAGCGGGTGAGCTGGTTCGAGCCGTTCACCACCCTGAAGGAGTGGGACCTCCCCTACGCGAAGTGGTACCTCGGCGGCAAGCTCAACGTCTGCTACAACTGCGTCGACCGGCACGTCGAGAACGGCCTGGGCGACAAGGTCGCGTACCACTGGGAGGGCGAGCCGGTCGGTGACAGGCTGACGATCACGTACGCCGACCTCCAGCGCCGGGTCGTCAAGGCGGCCAACGGGTTCAAGAGCCTGGGGATCGGGAAGGGCACCAAGGTCGGGGTCTACCTCGGCATGATCCCGGAGGCGCCGGTCACGCTGCTGGCGCTGGCTCGCCTGGGCGCGCCGTTCACCTTCGTCTTCGGGGGATTCAGCGCCGACTCCCTCGGTGGCCGGCTGGTCGACATGGAGTGCGAGTACGTCATCACTCAGGACGCCGCGAACCGCCGCGGCACGTCGGCGCCGCTCAAGCCGATCGCCGACGACTCGATGGCGATGGCCCCGACCGTGAAGAAGTGCCTGGTGGTCCGGCGTACCGGGACCGAGGTGGCGATGCAGGACGGCCGTGACCTGTGGTGGCACGACGTCGTCGACAGCCAGTCGGACGACCCAGCCACCTGCCCGTGCGAGCCGATGGACTCCGAGGACCTCTTCTTCCTGATGTACTCCAGCGGCACGACCGGCAAGCCCAAGGGCGTGGTGCACACGACCGCCGGCTACCTGGTCGGCACCTCGACCACGCACTACTACATCTTCGACATCAAGCCCGACACGGTTTACTGGTGCGCGGCCGACATCGGCTGGATCACCGGCCACTCCTACATCGTCTTCGGACCGCTGTGCAACGCGACCACGTCGGTGATGTACGAGGGCACGCCGGACTTCCCCGAGAAGGACCGGTGGTGGGACATCGTCGAGCGCTACAAGGTGAGCGTCCTCTACACGGCCCCAACCACGATCCGTACGCACATGAAGTGGGGCCCTGAGTTCGCCGAGCGCCACGACCTGTCCTCGCTGAAGGTGATCGGGTCGGTGGGCGAGCCGATCAACCCCGAGGCCTGGGTGTGGTACCGCGACCACATCGGTGGCGGCCGCACTCCCGTCGTCGACACCTGGTGGCAGACCGAGAACGGCATGGTCCTCATCACGCCCCTCCCGGGCATCACCACCCTGAAGCCGGGCTCGGCCACCCGGCCCTTCCCGGGCATTGTCGCGGCGGTGTTCGACGAGCAGGGTAATGAGATCGAGCCAGGTACGGCGGCCGGCTACCTGGTGGTGAAGACGCCCTGGCCGGCGATGTTCCGCGGCCTGTACAACGACGACGCCCGGTTCCGGTCGACGTACTGGGAGAAGTTCCCCGGCGTCTACCTTGCCGGTGACGGCGCGAAGCAGGACAAGGAGGGTGACTTCTGGCTGATGGGCCGGATCGACGACGTCATGAACGTTTCCGGCCACCGGCTGTCCACCATCGAGATCGAGAGCGCGCTCGTCGACCACCAGGACGTCGCGCAGGCGGCGGTCGTGAGCCGGTCCGACCCGATGACGGGGCAGGCGATCGTGGCCTATGTGACGCTCAAGGACGGCAAGGAGGGCTCTACCGCCAAGCTCGCCGAGCTGCGCGAGCACGTCGGCAAGGTGATCGGGCCCATCGCCAAGCCCGCCAACATCGTGTTCGCACCGACGCTCCCGATGACCCGATCGGGGAAGATCATGCGTCGGCTGCTCAAGGACGTGGCGGAGAACCGGGCTCTCGGCGACACCACGACCCTGGCCGACCCGTCCGTGGTGGCGGAGATCCAGGCCCGGGCGAAGGAGGAGGCCGGCAAGGAGTAGTCGGGCCGAGCATGATGCAGGCTGAACCTGCCCCGCCGACGAGTCGACGGGGCAGGTTCACGACAGCACCGGATTGGGGCGGCTCAAGTGGCCTCGTGGTCGAACGGAGCGACCTCGCCGGGCTCCAGCGGGGCGTGCCCTTCGAGGGCGGGTGTCTTGTCGTCGAGGTCGGCCAGCAGGTGCTTTTGAACGAAGGTGCGTGGGCTGAGGTCGCGCAGGTCGAGGTTCGCGTACTCGGGGCCGAGCTCGGACGTCAACTGGGCCCGGACCGCGGAGAGGGTACGCCGCGCCGAGTTCACCATGCGGGCCGCCTGCCGCGCCACGTCGGGCAGCTTGTCCGGGCCGAATACGAACAGCGCCACCAGCGCCAGCACGAAGAGCTCGGGAAGGCCGACGTCGAACATCGCTGAACGCCTGCGCTAGCGCCCCGCGGGCGACAGCCCGAGGTTGAGGCCGGACAGCCCGCGGCCGCGGGCCAGCAGGGCGTCGGCCACCGCGACGATGGTCTGGGCGGCCGGCGACGACGGGTCGGCTGTCACGATCGGTTCGCCCTTGTCGCCGCCCTCGCGGAGCCGTACGTCCAGCGGCACCCGCCCGAGCACCGGCACGTCGTACCCGAATCGGGCCGACAGGGTCGCGGCGACCTCCGCACCGCCGCCGGAACCGAAGACCTCCAGTCGATGGCTCGGTCCGCAGTGCGGGCAGACGAGGAAGCTCATGTTCTCCACCACGCCGGCGACGCGCTGGCGCATCATCTGCGCCATCGTGCCGGCCCGCTCGGCCACCTCGGAGGCCGCGACCTGGGGCGTGGTCACCACCAGGACCTCGGCGTTCGGCAGGTGCTGGCCGACCGAGATGGCCATGTCGCCGGTGCCCGGCGGCAGGTCGAGCAGCAGGACGTCCAGGTCGCCCCAGTAGACGTCGCTGAGCATCTGCACCAACGCCCGGTCCAGCATCGGGCCGCGCCAGGCGACCACCTGGTCGCGCCGCGGCTTGAGCATCCCGATGCTGATGACACTCAGCTGACCTGGGCCGGGCCCCGCCACGGGCACCGGCATGATCATCTCCTCGACCTGGGTCGGCCGCTGGTCCGCCAGCCCGAGCATCGCTGGCACCGAGTGTCCGTAGATGTCAGCGTCGACGACGCCCACCCGGGTGCCGCGCGCCGCCATCGCGACCGCCAGGTTGACCGTGACCGACGACTTGCCCACGCCGCCCTTGCC
The DNA here is from genome assembly GCA_035692425.1 of Nocardioidaceae bacterium. Taxonomy (GTDB): domain Bacteria; phylum Actinomycetota; class Actinomycetes; order Propionibacteriales; family Nocardioidaceae; genus DASSHZ01. The sequence goes on along the minus strand of DASSHZ010000012.1, from coordinate 19,580 downwards.
CGACGCCACGGCCAGCACCCGGGTCAGCGAGTCGGGCTGCGAGAACGGCACCTGCTTGACCGGCCGGCCACCTCGCAGCCGCTCCTGTAGGGCCTGCCGCTGCTCCGGGCTCATCACGCCGAGCTCCACCTGCACGCCGGTGACGCCGTCGACCGCGGACACTGCTCGGGTGACGTTCCGGGTCAGGTTCTCCTTCAACGGGCAGCCCGGCACCGTCAGCAGGAGCCGCACGCGCACGGCACCGGCCGCGTCTAGCGACAGGTCCTCGACCATGTCCAGGTCCGTTATCGGGCGATGGATCTCCGGGTCGTTCACCTTCGTCAGGGCGGCCCGCACGGCCTCGAGCGAGGGAGCTCCCATGGCCCCAATCTACGGTGTTCGCGAGGGAGGTCGGTCCGTCGGGGCGGCTGCGGTCGCGGCGGTGCCGTCCGCGCCTCCCGCCCGGTCGTCGAGGTCAGCCAGGAGCGCTCGCAGTTCGGAGCGGAGGAAGTCCCGGGTGGCGACCTCCCCGACCGCCATGCGCAGCGACGCCACCTCCCGGGCGAGGAACTCCATGTCGGCGTGGGCTCGGGTGTTGATCTCGCGGTCCTGCTCCGTGACGACCCGGTCGCGGTCCTCCTGCCGGTTCTGGGCAAGCAGGATGAGGGGGGCGGCGTACGACGCCTGGATCGAGAACAGCAAGTTGAGCAGGATGAACGGCTTCGCGTCCCACCTGAACCCCTCGATGCCGACGAGGTTGATGATGATCCAGACGATGATGAAGATCGTCATGTAGGCCAGGAACCGGCCGGTGCCCATGAAGCGGGCGAACCGCTCGGCGAAGTTCCCGAACGCCTCCGTGTTGTAGTGCGGCCTCGGTACGCCGATGCGCCGGGTCTCCCGGGGGACGTCGAGCCGGTACCGCCCGGCCGATCGGGTGGCCGCTACCGGCTCCCGTCGCTCCTCGTCGCGCAGGACCTCGTCACGAGCCATGGCGGGTCCTCGCACCGTCGGGCTCCCGCCAATTCTCCGGGAGCAGGTGGTCGAGGACGTCGTCGACGGATACCACGCCCAGCAGATGGCCGTCGTCGTCCACCACCGGGCTGGCCACCAGGTTGTAGTGCGCCATCAGGCGGGTGACCTCGGTCAGCGGTACGTCGGCCCGCAGCGGCTCGATGTCGTTGTCGACGACCCCCGACACCAGGGTGGACGGTGCCTCCCGCAGCAGCCGCTGGAAGTGCGCGACGCCGAGGAACCGCCCGGTGGGAGTTTCGAGCGGCGGCCTGCAGACGTAGACCATCGCGGCCAGGGACGGGCTCAGCTCGGCCTGCCGGATCAGCGCCAGGGCGTGCGCCACGGTCGCGTCCGGCGGGAGGATCACCGGGTCCGTGGTCATCAGCCCGCCCGCGGTGTCCTCCTCGTAGGACATCAACCGCCGGACGTCCTCCGCCTCGTCCGGCTCCATCAGCAGCAGCAGCGCCTCGGCGGTGTCCGGGGGGAGCTCGGCGATCAGGTCGGCGGCGTCGTCGGGGGACATCTCCTCGAGCACGTCGGCGGCGCGCTCCGACTCGAGGTGGCCCAGGATCTGCACCTGGTCGTCCTCGGGCAGCTCCTCGAGCACGTCGGCGAGCCGCTCGTCGTCGAGCGCGGCCGCGATCTCGTTGCGCCGCTTTGGGGAGAGGTCGTGGATCACGTTGGCGAGGTCGGCCGGCCGCATGGTCACGAAGGCGGCCAGCAGGTGGGTGGCGCCCTGCCAGATGCCGGCGTCGCTGAGCCCGGAGAGCTCAGACCACTCGAGGATCTGCGTTTGCCCGCGCCGGCCGAACCGCTTCCCGCCCCCCTGCACCGCCACTCGGCTGAGCTGCCAGTCCCGGGTCCGGGTCTGCTCCATGGCGACGTCGAACACGACCGCTGAGGCGGCGGTCTCGCGGATGGACACCGTGCGGTCGAGGAGCTCCCCGATGACGAGCGTCTCGGTGCTGCGCTGCTCGAACCGGCGCATGTTGATCAGCCCGGTGGTTATCACCTGTCCGGAGTCGATGCGGGTGACTCGCGTCATCGGCACGAAGGTCCGTCGCCGGCCGAAGACCTCCACCACCAGGCCGAGCACCCGCGGAGGCCGCTGGTCGACCGCGGCCGTGACGACGACGTCGCGCACCTTGCCGACCTGGTCCCCATTGGGGTCGAAGACCGGCAGTCCGGCAAGGCGCGCGACGAAGATGCGCGAGGGCGTGACGCTCACGGTCCGAGGTTACCGATCCTGGCCAGCGGATTTGCTCCGCAGCGCGGTGTACCTGTCCGCTGGTGGCCCTGGAGTCGGGGTCGCGTCTCGACATCCGTACCGGGGCCGCGCGGCCGCCGAGGGCACCGGGCTCGCGTGAGAGGCTGACCAGGTGGCTCGACCGAGCGCGCCCGGGCTATCGGCGTCATCATCGCTGCTGCTGGCGGTCGCCGTACTGGGTGCGTCCTCGTCCGGGCCGTTGATGGCCGCGGCGACCGCGGTGCCGGCGCTGGCGATCTCGGTCTGGCGAACCGCGTTCGCGGCGGTAGCGACCGCGCCGGCCGGGCTCCGGCCCCGGGCGCTCGCGACCCTGCGCCGCGCCGACCTGCGGCGAACCGCGCTGGCCGGGCTGCTGCTCGGCGGGCACTTCGCGACCTGGGTGAGCTCGCTCAAGTTGACCTCGGTCGCGTCGGCCACCTCGCTGGTGAGCCTGGAGGCGATGTGGGTCGTGCTGCTCAGTCGGCTGCTGGGCGAACGGCTGCCGAACCGGGCGTGGTGGGGAGTGGCGGTCGGCCTGGGCGGGGTTGGCCTGGTCAGCGGGTTCGACGTCCAGGTGTCCACGAGCGCGCTGGCCGGTGACGGCTTGGCGCTGGCGGGTGGGGCTCTTGGGGCCGGGTACGTCGTCGTAGGTGCGGTGGTGCGCCAGCGGGCGGCCACCTCGTCGTACACCATGCTCTGCTACGCGTGCGCAGCGCTCACGGTGCTCATCGCCTCGCTGGCCTTCGGGGTGCCGCTGGCCGGCTGGCCCCTGCGCGGGTGGTTGCTGATCGCCGCGGTCACCGTCACCGCCCAGCTGCTCGGCCACTCCGTCGTCAACCTGCTGCTGGCGACCGTCAGCCCGACGGTGGTGTCGATGGCACTGCTGCTGGAGCCGGTGGGGGCAGCCCTGTTGGCGGCGGTGTTCCTCGGACAGCAGCCGCGGCTCGGCGTGTACGGCGGGCTGGTCCTGGTGGTGGCAGGCCTCGCGCTGGTCGCGGCGGCTCGCCCGACCGGCATCGCGACCGACTCCCTGGCCCCGTTCGCACAGCCGGTCGACCTATAGGCTGCGAGCCAGCCGATGCGCGGGCCCGACCGCGAGTGATGCGGATCCGGTCCGAAGGTGGGAGGTACGGGATGGCCGCGAGACTCCGTTCGCGACGATCCTGCCTGGCCGTGCCGGGCTCGAACCCGCGGTTCCTGGAGAAGGCGAAGGGGCTCGCGGCCGATCAGGTCTTCCTGGACCTGGAGGACTCGGTGGCCCCGGGCGCGAAGGAGGCCGCGCGCGGCAACGTGGTGGCGGCGCTTACCGAGGGGGGCTGGGGAGACAAGGTCCGGGTGGTACGAGTCAACGACTGGACGACGCAGTGGACCTATCGCGACGTGACCCAGGTGGTCGAGGGTGCCGGCGCCGCGCTCGACTGCCTGATGCTCCCGAAGGTGCAGACGGCCGACCAGGTGGTCGCCCTCGACCTGCTGCTCACCCAGGTGGAGAAGGCCGTCGGCCTGCCGGTCGGGCGGATCGGCGTCGAGGCGCAGATCGAGAACGCCACCGGACTCGTCAACGTGGGGGCCATCGCGGCCGCCAGCCCACGCCTGGAAACGGTCGTGTTCGGTCCGGCCGACTTCATGGCCTCGATCAACATGAAGTCCCTGGTCGTCGGGGAGCAGCCGCCCGGCTACGACGTCGGCGACGCCTACCACTACATCCTTATGCGGATCCTGATCGCCGCCCGCGCCCGTGAGCTGCAGGCGATCGACGGCCCCTACCTGCAGATCCGCGACGTCGACGGCTTCCGCCGGGTGGCCCGGCGCAGCGCGTCGCTGGGATACGACGGCAAGTGGGTGCTGCATCCCGACCAGATCGCCGCCGCCAACGAGGTCTTCTCGCCCACCCAGGAGGACTACGACCACGCGGAGGACATCCTGGACGCGTACGACTACTACACGTCCGCCGCGGGCGGCGCCACCGGGGCGGTGATGCTGGGCGAGGAGATGATCGACGAGGCCTCCCGCAAGATGGCGCTGGTCGTGGCCGCAAAGGGCCGGTCCGTCGGCCTGGCCCGCACCAGCTCCTGGCACCCCCCTTCCTGACCTTGTCCCCCTCGGGTGGCATTGTCCGCGACGTGGGGGTATTTGTGCTCGGTTTGCCACCATGAGGCAGACAACGCCACCTGACTGGGACAAGGCGCTAGGGGGCGGTGAGGACTAGCTTGCTGTGGGTTCGGTGGGCCTCGAGCAGTCGGTGCGCCTCGGCGGCTTCGGAGAGCCGTAGCGTCTGCACGAACGGCATGTGCAGCCCGGCGGCCAGCAGCCGGTTCACCTGGGCCGCGGCCCAGGCCAGGTCCGCCGTGGTGGCATGGCTGAGCACGAAGCCGACCACGCTCGCGTCGCGGAGGTAAAGCGCGCCGGTGTCCAGCGGGTCGTGGGTCCGCCGAGCGGTGACCACCACCCGGCCGAGGCGGTTCAGCGCGGCGACCGCGCGGTCGAGCGGGATGCCGCCGGTGCAGTCCCAGTGCACGTCCACCTCCCGGGGCGACGGCAGCGCCTCGGAGGTGTCCACCGCGGAGACGCGCTGGCCCAGGCCGGCGAGCCAGTGCAGCTGCTCGGGACGCCGGGCGGTCGCAGTCACGCGAGCACCGGCGTCCAGCGCGACCTGGACGACCGCGGCCCCCACGCCACCGGCCGCGCCGTGCACGAAGACGTGCTCACCGGGCGCCAGCCGGCACCGGCGCAGCGCGAGCAGGGCTGTCGTGGCGCCGTGGAAGGTGGCGACCGCCTCGACCGCCGGCAGCTCGTCGGGCAGCGGGTAGCAGCGGTCGAGGTCGACGGCGACCAGCTCGGCCGTCGCACCCGGGCGGCCGTCGTACCCGAGGCTCGAGGTCCAAACATGCTGCCCGACGCCGTACGCCGATCCCGCCGGCGCCGCGACCACCTCGCCAACCAGGTCCCGCCCGACCACCAGCGGCCAGCGGACCTCGGTCTGCCAGCGCCCGGAGCGAACGTACGTGTCGACGTGGTTCACGGCGACCGCGAGAGTGCGGACCAGCACCTGCTGCCGAGTCGGCCTCGGGTCCGGCAGCTCGGCCCACTGGATCGCTTCGGGTGGACCAAGGGCGGTCACGTAGGCGGCGTACGTCACGCCATCGATTACACACCGCGGTCGCACGTGGGAGGGTGGGAGCATCTTGACCGCCGACGAAAGGACCGCAGTGCCTCGACTGTGCGAAACCGACGGTTTGACCGAGGTCCAGACCGAGATCCTGAAGACGGTCCGCGACTTCGTCGAGGGCGAGATCCTGCCGGTCGCCACCGCGCTCGAGCACAAGGACGAGTACCCGGCGGCGATCGTCGAGCAGATGAAGGAGCTCGGGCTCTTCGGGCTGACCATCCCCGAGGAGTACGGCGGCCTGGGCGAGTCACTGCTGACCTACGCACTCGCCGTCGAGGAGATTGCCCGCGGCTGGATGAGCATCTCGGGCATCGTCAACACCCACTTCATCGTCGCGCACATGCTCATCCAGCACGGCACCGAAGAGCAGAAGCGCCGCTACCTCCCGGCAATGGCCGAGGGGGAGATCCGCGGCGCATTCTCGATGTCCGAGCCGGGCTGCGGCTCGGATGTGTCGGCGATCACGACCCGCGCGGTCGCCTCGTCGGGTGACCCCTCGACGTACCGGATCGACGGGCAGAAGATGTGGCTCACCAACGGTGGCACGTCCAACCTGGTGGCTGTCTTGGTCCGCACCGACACCGGTGCGGAGTCCGTCTACCGCAACATGAGCACCTTCTTGGTGGACAAGCCGGCCGGCTTCGGAGAGGTCGTGCCCGGGCTGACCGTGCCCGGCAAGCTCGAGAAGATGGGCTACAAGGGGGTCGACACCACCGAACTCGTCTTCGACGGCTTCGAGATCGGCGCCGGGCAGGTCCTCGGCGGCGAGCCCGGCCGCGGGTTCTACCAGATGATGGACGGAGTTGAGGTGGGCCGGGTCAACGTGGCCGCGCGCGGCTGCGGAGTCGCGCTGCGAGCGTTCGAACTCGCCGCCTCCTATGCGCAGCAGCGCCAGGCGTTCGGCCGGAAGATCGCCGAGCACCAGGCCGTCCTCTTCCGGCTGGCCGAGATGGGGACCAAGGTGGAGGCGGCCCACCAGATGATGGTCCGGGCGGCGCGCAAGAAGGACTCCGGCGCGCGCAACGACCTCGAGGCAGGCATGGCGAAGTACCTCGCCAGCGAGTACTGCACGGAGGTGGTGGAGGACGCCTTCCGGATCCACGGCGGCTACGGCTTCTCGAAGGAGTACGAGATCGAGCGGCTCTACCGGGAGGCGCCGATGCTCCTGATCGGCGAGGGTACGGCGGACATCCAGCGGATGATCATCGGCCGCCGGCTGCTGGAGGACTACCGCCTGCGCTGAGGGTGACGGCAGGTGCCGGTCCGGCCGTGAGCCGGCGGCCGGCTGGGCGTGCGGCCTCGCCATGGTGGAGAGTAGGGGTCTGGGCGACAGGAGGGTCGAGATGACAGTTCCGCCGGGGCGGGGCCGTGCGCCGAGCTTCTCCCTGCAGTACCCGCAGTCGCTCGGCACCTACACCGACTACGCCGAGGCGCAGCGCGTCGTCGACTTCCTCTCCGACCAGCACTTCCCGGTCGAGAACTGCATGATCGTGGGCACCGAGCTCAAGCAGCTAGAGCGGATCACCGGCCGGCTCAACTACGGCCGGGCCGCGCTCGGCGGGGCGGCGTCGGGCGCCTGGTTCGGCCTGTTCATCGGGCTGCTCTTCGGGATCTTCGCGCGCTCCGGCGGCTGGCTGCTCGTCGTCATCAGCGCGGTCCTGCTGGGCATCGGCTTCGGCTGTGTGTGGGGGCTGATCGGCTACGCCATGACCGGTGGCCGCCGTGACTTCACCTCCGTCACCCAGGTCAACCCCTCGACGTACGAGGTGCTGGTCGAGCACAAGCTGCTGGCCCAGGCGCAGGAACTGCTGGCCCGGATGCCCGGCCGACCTCTCTAGCCCAACTCGTCAGAAGGCTGGGGTGCTATAGCGTCTCCTGAGGCTGCCAAGTGGGAGGAGGACCGGGGATGCAGTTCGGGCGGTGCTACGAGGAGTTCGAGGTCGGCGCGACCTACCGGCACTGGCCGGGCAAGACCGTGACCGAGTACGACGACCACCTCTTCTGCCTGCTCACGATGAACCATCACCCCCTGCACCTCGATGCCCACTACGCCGGCGAGAGCACGCAGTTCGGTCGCAACGTGGTGGTGGGCAACTACGTCTACTCGCTGCTGCTTGGCATGAGCGTTCCCGACGTCTCTGGCAAGGCGATCGCCAACCTGGAGGTGGAGTCGCTCAAGCACGTGGCGCCGACGTTCCACGGCGACACGCTCTACGGCGAGACCACGGTGCTCGACAAGTGGGAGAGCACCACCAAGGACGACCGCGGCATCGTGTACGTCGAGACCATCGGCTACAACCAGGACGGCGTCGTGGTCTGCACCTTCCGCCGGAAGGTGATGGTGCCCAAGCAGGCCTACCTCGACGCCCGCGGCGGCGACCAGCCCGGCCGCCCGACCCCCGCCGAGCACTAGTGACCCCCACTGGACAGGAACCGGGGTCGGGGGAGGTGTGGCTGGCCCGGCACGGGGAGACCGAGTGGAGCCGGGCCGGGCGGCATACCGGCGTCACCGACCGGCCGCTCACCGAGACCGGCGAGCAGCGCGCGCGGGCACTCGCCGGCCGCCTGTCGCGGGTGCGCTTCGACCTCGTCCTCACCAGCCCGCGGCAGCGGGCTCGCCGTACCGCCGCGCTGGCCGGCTTCCCGGATGCGCAGGTCGACCCCGACCTGGCCGAGTGGGCGTACGGCGACTACGAGGGACAGACCAGCGAGCAGATCCACGAGACGTGGCCGGGGTGGACCATCTTCGCGGACGGCGCCCCGGGCGGGGAGACGCCCGACGAGATGACGCAGCGGGTGGACCGGGTGGTAGCGGCGTGCCGCGAGCATGGCGGGCGGATGCTGCTGTTCGGGCATGGGCACTGCCTGCGGGCCCTCGCAACGCGCTGGATCGGTCAGCCGGTGCTGCTCGGCGCGCACCTGCCGCTGGAGACCGGCCGGCTGTCGGTGCTCGGCTACGACCGCGGCATCCCGACCATCGACACGTGGAACACCTGACCCGTACCAGCGCCTCGCCGACCGACGTTACGGGGTCGAGGCGCTCAGCTCGACCGCCAGATGCCCCAGGAGTCGAGGTGTGCGACGAGTCCCGGAGAGCATTGCAGCGCGTCGATCTCGGCCCTGGTGACCCACCGGACCTCGGCTGCGTCGTCGCCGGCCGTCACCTCCGCGCCGTTGGCGGCGGTGCAGAAGAAGTCCGTCACGTCGTACGTCGAGGAGCCGGCGCCGGGGATGTCCGCCCGCCCGGCCACCCGGCCCACCTCGACGGCGAGGCCGGTCTCCTCGGTGACCTCGCGGCGTACCGCGTGCTCGAGCGACTCGCCCGGCTCGACCCGGCCACCCGGGATCGACCAGCTGCCCTCCGACGGCGGATGCCCACGTCGGACCATGAGCAGCCGACCGGCCGCGTCGCGGATGACCGCCCCCACGCAGATCTCCGCCACCACACGCCGACCCTACCCAGCGTGAGCGCCTGGCCGGGCGGCGTGCCGAGAGCTACTGGGTCTTGACCCGGTGGATCACGGCCGCCACCGTGGAGGGCATGCAGCCCCGGCTCATCGTGGTCGAGCCGGTGGTGGCCGTCCTCGATGGGGCGGTGGCGGCACTGTCGGCACCGGTCTGGGTGCCGTGGCCGCTACCCGGTGGGTGGTCCTTCGGCGGGCTTGCGCACACGGCGGAGGATGTCGCCGCGCCGAACGGGGTGAGCACGGCGGCGAGCTGGCTCGGGGCCGACCCGTTCGGCGAACCGGCCGAGCTGCTGCTGGTCTGCGAGGAGGCGGGGAGCGGAGTCGGCGCCGGCTTCGCCGGACTGGACGTGAGCTACCCGGGGCCGGAGGTCGGCGTCGGGCCACCGCATGCCAGGTTCACCGTCAACGGTCACGACGTGCCCCTATGGGAGGTGCCCGCGGCTGACGACCGCGGGGTGTACGCCGGTGCCGCCGCCGGTCGGTGGCTCTGGGTCGTCGTACACCCGGCGGAGGCGAGCCCGCTCGTGGTAGCCCCACTGCGGCTGGTCGACGCGCGGCTGCTCGGCGCCGAGCTGGCCACGCTGCCCCTCGGCGCGCTGTCGCCCCGCCTGATGCTGGCCTGACTCTTCGGGCGGTCTGCTGGCCCGGCGGTGCGGTCTGCAGGCCCGGCGGTGCGGTCTGCAGGCCCGGCGGTGGGGCGGTGGTCGCCCGTCCGGTGGTCGCCCGCCCGGTGATCGGCGGAGTGGTCGGCGGCGGTAGGTAGCCTGCGGTGGTGAGCGCCACCGCGGGATTCCAACCGGACCCGCGGCGGTGGATCTCGCTGGCGGTGTGCTGCACCGCGCTCTTCATGACGTTGCTCGACGTGAGCGTGGTCTTCGTGGCGCTGCCCTCGATCGCCCGCTCCACCGGCGCCGGCCCGTCAACGCTGCAGTGGATCGTGAGCGGCTACACACTGGCCTTCGGGCTGGTCCCGGTGCTCGGCGGCCGGCTGGGCGACGACCACGGCCGCCGGCGGATGTTCCAGATCGGCGTCGGCGGGTTCGTCGTGACCAGTCTGCTGTCCGGCCTGTCACCCGGCGGCGCGTTCCTCGTCACCACCCGCGTGCTGCAGGGCGTGTCCGGCGGGCTGATCAACCCGCAGGTCTCCGGCATCGTCCAGCAGCTCTTCCGCGGCCACGAGCGCGGCCGCGCGTTCGGGATGATCGGCGCGATAGTCGGCGTGGGCGCGGCGATCGGGCCGCTCATCGGTGGCGCCCTGGTCTACGTAGGCGGCCCGCATCTGGGCTGGCGGCTGGTCTTCTTCGTCAACGTCCCCATCGGCCTCGTCGTACTGGCGCTGTCCCGCCGCTGGGTGCCGGCCGACCCGGCGATCGGCCGCCACAAGCTCGACTTCGGCGGAGCCGGGCTGCTCGGTGCGGCCGCCTTCTGCATCTTGTTCGCGGCCGTGGAGTACGACCAGCTGCACGACCCGCGGCTGATGGCCCTGCTGGCGCCCGCCGCCGGGCTCGGCTACCTGTTCTACCGCCGCGAGGCAGCGCTGACCCGGACCCGGGCCGACCCGCTCGTCGACCTGAGACTTTTCTCGATCTCGTCGTACGCCGCGGGGGTGGGCTTCGCGATCGTCTTCTTCTCCGCGATGGCCGGCTTGCCGTTCGTGCTCTCCATCTACTACCAGCAGGGCCTCGGCTACACCGCCCTCGAGTCCGGGCTCGGGGTGATGGCCTATGCGCTGGGCTCGCTGGTGGCGGCGCCCCTGGTCGGGCGCGTGGTGACTCGGATCGGGCGCGTGATGGTGGTCGGCGGAGCCGCGGCGTTCTTCGTCGGGGTGCTCGTGATCGGGCTGGTGGCCCACACGCACCCCGGTCACGCGGTGGCGTTCGCCTTGGCCGCGCCACTGTTTGTCGCCGGAGCCGGCTCGGGGTCGGTCATCACGCCAAACCAGGCGCTCTCGCTGATGGAGGTCGACCCGGTGGCCGGGAGCACCGCCGGCGGCGCGCTCCAGATGTCGCAGCGGATCGGCTTGGCGATCGGCCAGGCGGTGGTCGGCGCGGTCTTCTTCGTGGCGCTGCCAGCTGATGCGCTGTCCCTGTCCGGGCGCGCTCGCACCGATGCCTACGACCACGCCCTGGCTACCGCGGTGGTGGTGGTGCTGTGCTTCGTGACCGCTGCCCTAGTGGTCGGTGCGCTGGAGCTGCGCCGCGGTTATCGGCGCTTCGGCTCGGTCCTCGGCGGCGTGCAGACCATACCCGCCAACCGCCCCGAGTCGTCACCACTGCCACCGGGCGGACCGGGCACTCCGACCTGACCGATCGCCGGCTGCGGCAGCCAGCAACGAGGCCGCCAACTTGTCTGTCTCGCCCACTAGGCTCGGCGGGTGCGCATCGACCTGCACGCCCACTCGACGGCGTCGGACGGCACTACCGGGCCAGCAGAGCTGATGGACCTGGCGGTTGCGGCGGCGCTGGACGTACTCGCGTTGACCGACCACGACTCCGCGGCCGGCTGGGCGACCGCTGCACCACGTGCCGCCGAGCTCGGGCTGACACTGGTTCCGGGCATGGAGATCTCGACCGCGCTGGCGGGGGTCGGCGTGCACCTGCTTGCCTATCTGCCCGACCCGGGCTTCGAGCCGTTCGCCGCGGAGCTGCGGCGGATCCTCGACGGTCGTGCCGGCCGGCTGGGCCGGATGCTCACCCAGCTGCGCGCGGCCGGCGTCGACGTAACCGAGGCGGACGTACGTCGACGGGTCGGCAGCGCCCCGGCGATCGGCCGACCGCATGTCGCCGACGCGCTCGTTGCGAACGGGGTAGTGGCCGACCGCGCTGAGGCCTTCCGCCGCTGGCTGGACCCTGGCCGGCCGGGCTACCTGCCCCGCTACGCGACGCCGACCCCGGAGATGGTCCGGCTCGTGACGGCGGCCGGCGGCGCCGCCGTCGTGGCGCATCCGTGGGGGCGTGGCAGCCGCCGCGTTCTCGACGAGGAGGTCCTGGCCGAGCTGCAGGTCGCCGGCCTGGTGGGGATCGAGGTCGACCATCAGGACCACGGCCCGGCGGACCGCACCGCCCTCCGGGCGATCGCCGAGCGGCTCGGTCTCGTCGTAACCGGTGCCAGCGACTTCCACGGCGCGGGCAAGGTCGACCACGACCTCGGCTGCAACCTGACCCGGCCGGACCAGTTCCACCGGCTGCTGGCGGCCGCGGCTGCCAATGCCGCGGACTCCGGCCGACGCGTCCCCGCGGTCGTCGCGCCGGCATGACCCGCTGCCCCGACCGCGCCGGCCCCCGGCACCCTCGCGGCGGGCCGGTCCCGGCATGACGTCACGACCTGGCGCCGGTGCGCGGCGAGAAGCAGAGCCGGCAGTGTTCGATGGCATGCCGCGCAGACTGCTGCCGGTGTCCCCGGCCGGCCTCTCGACGTACCTCGACTGCCCGCGTCGCTACCGGATGGCGTACCTGGACCGCCCGCAGCCGCCGAAGGGGCCGCCATGGGCCCACAACTCGTTCGGCGCTAGCGCCCACCAGGCGCTGGCGAGCTGGTGGAAGGAGCCGGCGGATCGGCGTACGGCGGCTCGGGCGGCGGAGCTCCTGGACGCCGGCTGGTTGGTCGACGGCTACCGCGACGACGCCCAGCGCGAGGGTGCGCGTCATCGCGCTCGGGAGATGGTGGCGCGGTACGCCGGCGGGCTGGACCCGCTCCGCGAGCCGGTCGGCGTGGAGCGGACAGTGGCGGTCAAGACCGCGAACGCCGCGCTATACGGCCGCGTCGACCGCATCGACGACCGCGGCGACGACCTCGTCGTAGTGGACTACAAGACCGGCCGCCGACCGCCGACGGCCGACGACGCCAGGTCTTCGGTAGCACTTGCCGTCTACGCGGCTGGTGCGGCCCGCACCCTGCACCGGCAGTGCCACCGCGTCGAGCTGCATCACCTGCCCAGTGGTGCGGTTGTCGCCTGGGAGCACTCGGACGACGGCTTGGCCCGACATCTGCGGCGCATCGACTCCCTGGCCGCGGAGATCGCGTCGCTCAACGACCGGTTCAAGGCCGGCGTCGGGTCCGCGGAGGCCGACCTGATGTACCCGCCGTCGCCGGGGCCGATGTGCGCCTGGTGCGACTTCAACCGCTCGTGCCCGGCCGCCGCGGTCCCGCCCGCGCAGCCATGGGCCGGCATCGACGCCGACTCCTGAACCGGACCCGCCCCGCGTCGCTTGCGTCCGGCGGGGTGAGCGCTATCGCCCACCATCCGCCGGACGCAAGCGTCACGCGGGGGGACGAGGTGCAGCACGCGCAACACGGGGTGCGGGCAGGCGACGGCTGCGACGGACGAGTCAGTCGCGCCCGCGGCGGGCCAGCCGTTCGACGAGTACGGCGGGCAGAGCTCGGCTCAGAGTGACGACGGCGCGGTAGCGCCGGGTCGGGATCGACACCGCCTTGCCCGCCCGCAGGTCGGCGAGCGCGGCGGCCACCACGCGGTCGGCATCGAGCCACATGAACGCCGGGATCCCGCGCATGTCCGCCCCCATCCGCTCATGGAACTCCGTGTGCACGAACCCGGGGCAGAGGGCCATCACCTGCACCCCCTGTCCGGCGTACCGCAGGTGCGCCCACTGGCTGAACCGGTTCACCCACGCCTTGTGCGCTCCATAGGTGCCGCGGGGCAGGAAGCCGGCCACGCTGGAGACGTTCACGATCTGGCCGGCGCGCCTGGCGAGCATCGGGCCCAGAGCGGCGTGGGTGAGCCGGAGCACGGCCTGCACCAGCACGCTGAAGCTGGCCTGCTCCTCCTCCACGGTCGTGACGTCGAAGGGCCGCCGCAGGCTGAAGCCGGCGTTGTTCACCAACAGGTCCACCGGTTGCTCCGCCAGCCGGCGCTCGACCGCTCTGGTCTGCTCCAGATTGGTGAGGTCGGCGGGCAGCACCTCGCAGCGCACTTGGAAGCCGGCCGACAGCTCGGTCGCCACCTGCTGGAGCCGTTCGTGGTTCCGCGACACGAGCACCAGGTCGTAGCCCTCGGCAGCCAGCGCCCGGGCGAACGCGTTTCCGATGCCTGCCGTCGGCCCGGTCACCAGCGCGGTCGGCATGTGGCCAGCCTGCTGCGCGGTCTCAGTCGCTGCAAGGAGCGCCGCTCGTACTAGCCGACGGCTTGCTCGGACGCGCCGTGGTCTGGCCGCCGCCGCCGCCGCCGTCGGTTCTCAGAACCGGGGGAGGCGGCCTCGGCACGGCCAGTTGATGCGCCGTCGGGCGGCATCGCGGCCTGGGCGGAACCTGACCCGGTGCGCTCGCCGGCCGGCTGGCCGGCGCGGGTACGCCGGCGTCGCCGCGAGCCATCAGCGTGCTGGCCGCCGCGCTCTCCGTCGCGCGGCCGGCGCGAGCTGCGGTTGGGCTCCGAGCGCGGCCGCGACTGCCTGGCCGGTCCGATGCGCCCGGTGGCGCCGGACGGGATCCCCTGGTCGTGGGAGAGGTGCGGGCTGGTGGAGTAGGTCTCCGGTGGGTCGTCGTACGGCAGGTCGAGGGACTTGTTGATGACCTTCCAGCGGGTGAGGTCGGCCCAGTCGATCAGCGTTATCGCCACCCCCGAGGCACCGGCCCGACCGGTCCGGCCGATCCGGTGGACGTACATCTTCTCGTCCTCGGGACACGTGTAGTTGACCACGTGGGTGACGGCCTCGACGTCGATCCCCCGCGCGGCGACGTCCGTCGCGACCAGGATCTCGACGATGCCCTCGCGGAACCGGGCGAGCGCCTTCTCGCGGGCAACCTGCGCCATGTCGCCGTGCAGCGGGGCCGCCGGGAAGCCGCGGTCGGCGATCTCGTCGGCCACCCGCTGGGCCTGCCGCTTGGTCTTGGCGAAGATGATCGTCCGGCCACGGTTCTCGCTCTGCAGCACGCGCGCGACGAGTTCGGGCTTGTCGAGGTCGTGGGCCAGGTAGACGAACTGCGCCGTCGCCGGCACCATCTCGGTCTCCGACGCCGACTCGGCCCGGATGTTGACCGGGTGCCGCATGTGGGTGCGGGCCAGGGCGACCACCTCACCGCGCATGGTCGCGGAGAACAGCATCGTCTGGCGGAACTCGGGGGTGCGGGCGATCAGCCGCTCCACGTCGGGCAGGAAGCCGAGATCGAGCATCTCGTCGGCCTCATCGAGCACCAGCACCTTGACGTGGCCGAGGTCGAGTGCGTGCCGGCTCACCAGGTCGAGGAGCCGGCCCGGCGTACCGACCACGACGTCGGTGCCGGCAGCGAGCCCGTCCAATTGCGGCTCGTAGGGGACGCCGCCGTAGACGGTCAGCGTGCGGGTGCCGCGCTTGCTGCCGGCGAGGGTGAGGTCTCGCGCCACCTGTACGGCGAGCTCGCGGGTTGGGGTGACCACCAGGGCCTGGGGCCGACCCGGTGCGGCCAGCTCCTGGTAATCGGCGTCACCGGGCGCCACCACCCGCTGCAGGATCGGTACCGAGAACGCCAGGGTCTTGCCGGTACCGGTCCGGGCCTGGCCGATCAGATCGGTGCCCATCAGCGCGATGGGAAGCGTCATCTCCTGGATGGGGAACGCATCGGTGATGCCCTCGGAGCGGAGCGCATCGACGATTTCGGGGAGCACCCCGAGCTCATGGAACGTGGTCAGAATGGAACTCGATTCTTCGGGAGGTCAGTGCGAGCGCGCCCCTGGACCGCCCCTCTTGGCGGCCTGGCGTCGGCTCGGCGTTGCCTAGTCTACCGCTGGCTCCCGGGACCCGTCGTCGACCGGCGGTGGGTCGCCGTATCCGGGCTGCCGGCACCCGGCACTAGCCTGGCTCGCATGGCAGACAGCGGGGCGGAGCCCGCCACGGCCGGGTCGGCGTTCGACGACCCGGCGTACCGGACGGCGGTGCTCGACCTGCTCGGTGGGCTGGCCTACTCCGAGCTGACCGCGTTCGAGCGCCTGGCCGAGGATGCCTCCCGGGCGCCGACCCTGCCCGACAAGGTGGCCCTGGCGACGATGGCCGCGGCCGAGCTCGGGCACTTCCAGCGGCTCCAGGCGCGGCTGGCCGAGCTGGGCGCGCAGCCCTTCGAGGCCATGGAGCCATTCCGCGGCCCCGTCGACGCGTTCCATGAGTACACCAAGCCGGCCAACTGGCTGGAGAGCCTCATCAAGGCGTACGTCGGAGACGGTCTGGCGGCGGACTTCTACCGCGAGGTTGCGGCTTACGTCGACGTCGACACCCGCGAGCTCATCGTCGCCACCTTGTCCGATACCGGCCACTCGGCCTTCGTGGTGGAGACGGTCCGCCGGGCCATCGCCGCCGACCCGAAGGTGGCCGGTCGGCTCGCGCTGTGGGCGCGGCGACTGATGGGGGAGGCGCTGAGCCAGGCCCAGCGGGTGGCGGCGGAGCGCGACGCGCTGACCGCGCTGCTAGTGGGCGGGGTCGACCGGCCGGGCCTGGACCTGGCCGCTTTCGGGCGGCTGCTGGCCCGGCTGACCGAGACGCACACCGCGCGCATGGAGACCTTGGGCCTGCAGGCCTGAGGGGTTGTGCAGGGACACCCGCAGGCCTGCAGGGGTCCGAACGGACCAGGGGGTATCAGCCAGCGTGGTTGACCTTCGACGCCGTCGGCAATAGCCCAGCCGGGTCAGATTTCGGGGTCAGCCTCCGGGTCCGGCCCCGGCCACCACGTCAGGCGACGGTCTTGCTCCGGCCCCCGATCCGGGCATAGGCCCCAGAGGCGATGATGACGAGCACGACCGAGCAGGCAACGGCGACGATCCATCGCGTCCAGTCGATTCCGGGGCTGCCGTTGCCGCCGAACGCGTGGTAGATCGCGCCGCCGATCAGAATTCCGACGACGCCGCATACGACGGTGAGCCACAGGGGGATGTTGTCCTTGCCCTTCGGCGTGATGACCTTGGCGATGAGCCCGATGATCAGACCGCCGATGATTAGTCCCACCCACTCCATCAGACCAACCTCTTCTCTCCGGAGGCGGCCCGTCCGTGCCCACCCCGTGAGCAGCCAAGCGTAGCCTGCGCGCCGCTCGGGACAAGATCGACGGATCGTTGGCGATGCACCCGAACGTGAGGTCGGCGCGGGCCGGGCGCCTTCTCAGCCGGTGCCGAAGCCGACCCGCCGACCGGACTCGTCGCTGATCTCGACGTACGCCAGCTTCTGGGCGGGGACCAGCACGGTGCGGCCCCGCTCGTCGGACAGCGAGAAGACCTGGCCGTCTCCGCTCAGGGCCGCCGCCATCGCCTGCCGGATGTCGTCGGCAGACTGTCGTGACTCCAGGCTCAGCTCCCGGACGGCGTTGGTGACGCCGATCTTCACCTCCACGAGTGGTCCTCTCTGCTCGGTCTTTCTCTGGGTCACCTGGTCACCTCACCTCAGCGTCAGTCATGGCGGGGGTAGCCGCTGATGCCGCGCCAGGCTAGGCCGGCGATGAGGTCGGTGGCCTGCCGCTGGGTGGTCGGTGTCTCGGCCGACAGCCAGTAGCGGGCGCTCACCTGGCTCATCCCGACGAGCGCTACCGCTAACAGCGTGGCCGCGTCGGCAGGCAGACCGGTGTCGTCCGCGATCACCTCGGCAACCGCCGTCGCGCATGCCTGCGTGACGCGCTCCACCCGCTCCCGCACCAGGGGCTCGTTGGTCAGGTCGGACTCGAAGACCAGCCGGAATGCGCCGCCCGGGTCGGCCACGTAGGAGTAGAACGCCTCCGTGGTTGCGGCGACTCGCTCGCGGTTGTCCGTCGTGCTGCCCAGCGCCTTGCTCACCGCGTCTACGAGCTCGGCACTCGCCCGTTCGAGCAGCGCCAGGTAAAGGTCGAGCTTGCCGGGGAAGTGCTGGTACAGCACGGGTTTGGAGACGCCGGCCCGGTCGGCGATGCCGTCCATCGCCGCGGCGTGGTAGCCCTGGGCCACGAACACCTGCAGGGCCGCGTCGAGGAGCTGGGCGCGCCGCGCGCTCCGCGACAGCCGGGAGCCTCGTTGCCGGTCAGCAGGTTCGGCGCCCACCTGCGCAGTTTAGAGGTACGGCGGCCAAGCGGCGGTCCGGCGGGCGCCCCGGATCGCACCGGGCCGCCGTGCTCGCAGAGGTGTACGCGCTGGCCCGTCAGGGCAGCGCGGCCCGGGCCGAGTCGAACGTCGCCAGCAGGTCGCCGTACTCGTGGACCCGCTCGAGCACCTGCGGCGCCGTGAAGCGCAGGTCGGCCGGCCTGCCGGCGGCAGCCACCTCGTCCCAGGTCACGGGCGTCGAGACGGTCGGCTCGACCTCGCCACGCAGGGAGTACGGCGCGATGGTCGTCTTCGCCGGGTTGTTCTGGCTCCAGTCGATGAAGACCCGGCCCCGCCGCTTCGCGGTGTCCATGGCCGAGACCACCAGCTCGGGCATGGCCGCGGCGAGCTCGTCCGCGCGTGCCCGTGCGTAAGTCGAGGTGTGGCCCGCGGTGCTGGCCGGACGGATGGGGACGTACAGGTGCAGGCCCTTCTTGCCGGTCGTGACGGGAAACGCCTGCAGGCCCTCCGCGTCGAGGCGGTCGCGCAGGACCTGGGCCACATCGCAGCAGTCGACGATGGTCGCCGGCGCACCCGGGTCGAGGTCGAAGACCAGCAGGTCGGGCTTGTGCACCGCGCCCCTGCTGCCGACCGTCCACTGCGGCACGTGGAGCTCGAGAGCGGCGAGGTTGGCCAGCCAGACCAGCGTCGCGAGGTCGTTGCACACGACGTACTCGACCCCGGCATCGCCGTGCTCGGCCATGAAGACCGTGCGCACCCAGTCCGGGGTCCCGCGCGGGCGGTTCTTCTCGAAGAACGAGCCGGCGCCGGTGCCGTCGGGCCAGCGCTTCCGGGTGAGGAGCCGGTCCGCGAGATGGGGCAGCAGCCACTCCGAGACGGCCCGGTAGTACTCGATGACCTCGCCCTTGGTGAAACCCGCCTCCGGGTAGAGCACCTTGTCGAGGTTGGACAGGGTGAGCGTGCGCTCCTCGACCAGGGTCCGGACGGTGGACCGACCCTCGGGCGCCATGGGCCCAGGCTAGTGGTCGTGACCACCACTGCCGGCGGACCGCGGGAACATCGGCACCGCGCGACCCGTTACCGGTTGACGGGACGTGGTCCCGACCTGCCCAGTCCGCACGCCAGGAAGTACAAGGAGTAGTCGTGTCGCTGCCACCGCTGGTGGAGCCCGCTTCCGAGCTCACCGTCGAGGAGGTACGCCGCTACAGCCGCCACCTCATCATCCCCGACGTCGGGATGGTTGGGCAGCGACGGCTCAAGAACGCCAAGGTCCTCGTCATCGGCGCCGGCGGCCTCGGCAGCCCCGCGCTGCTCTACCTGGCGGCTGCCGGAGTTGGCACCCTCGGCGTGGTCGACTTCGACGAGGTGGACGAGTCGAACCTCCAGCGACAGGTCATCCACGGGCAGAGCGACATCGGCACGTCCAAGGCCCAGTCCGCCAAGCGCTCCATCGCCGAGGTCAACCCGCTGGTACGGGTGGTGCTGCACGAGGGTCGCCTCGACAACGACAACGTCCTCGACATCTTCGCCGGCTACGACCTGATCATCGACGGCACCGACAACTTCGCGACCCGCTACCTGGTCAACGACGCGGCCGTGCTCCTGGGCAAGCCCTACATCTGGGGCTCCATCTACCGCTTCGACGGGCAGGCGAGCGTGTTCTGGGCGCAGCACGGGCCCTGCTACCGCTGCCTGTACCCGGAGCCACCGCCGCCCGGCATG
>DASSHZ010000011.1:0-102966 GCA_035692425.1 Nocardioidaceae bacterium | reverse complement strand
GTAGGGCGGATCGAGGTAGCAGAGTTTGACAGTCCCGGCCACTGGCTCGCTGCACTCGGCAGTAAGTAGTCCCGAGAGCCCCTGCCTTGCGTCTGTTTGAAGAAGAAGGCTGTTGGCGGCCTCGCCGCAGACGAGTTGTTCACCAACACCCCACTGGGTGCCTGAAGACGTCGGGAAGGGAACCAGCAGGGCCCCCCGTGCGTTCCCGAGCGGGGAGGGGTTGCTCGTCGGCCGGGGGTTATCCGCCTGCTCTGGCACGTCGACTTCGAACAATGTGAGTTCAGCAGTCATCGGACCTCCTTCGCTGTGTTGCCGGACGACCTGCCGATGGGGCCGAATCCGTGCCAGAGTGTGAGTAGCACGCTACTCGACGGGACCGACAGAACCTGCCATGACGAGCCGCCAGCTCAACATTCGACTGAGCCCAGATGCCCGGGATCAGCTCGATGCGCTTGCCTTCGTTCGGCGGACCTACGCTTCGACCTTGGCCCGGGACATCGTGCTTGACTACCTCAGCCGGTACGCCACTGAGCCGGGTGTGAAAGAAGCCCTTGCCGCCCTTGCCGCCCATGACGCTGCCGATCAACCCAAGCGCAATGTGCACCGGCTCGACGTTGCTTGGACCGATCCTCCGCGCTGAAGTAGCCGACCCTCTGAGGTTGACCTCGCAAGGCGTCAGTCATCAACTCGTCTCGGCGTCACAGTGGATAACCGAGCTCGTTCAAGTTGCTGTTGATACTCAGAGTGATACCGACTCTTACGTGGGCGGAGTCTCCGGAGGCGCTCGTCGAGCGGGGACCTCGGGTATCGCTCGCTCCGTCTGCCCGCGTCGCCCCCCAACGTCACCAGCGTGAGTTGAGTTCAACTCCCCCCTCGCGCACGTGAGCCCCAGGTCTGTTGACCTGGGCGCCGTCACGTGTGAAGCAGTCCCGGCCGGAGCCTGTTGAGCATCACTGGCTCGGTCAGCCTTCGGTGGTGCCTTCGTACAGGCCCATCTGGTTGCCCTCGGTGTCCTCCACCGCGGCGTACCAACTGGTCTCGCTGATCGGGCTCTTCTCGACTACGACGCGTCCGCCGGCCGCCTTGGCCTTCTCGATCGTCGCCTCGATGGAGTCCACCTCGACGTAGCTTCGTGGCGAGGTGAAGCCCTCCTGCCGACGGGCGATGCCGCCACCGCTGATGCCGTTCGGCGCCCGCCACATGGGGTAGCCCTCGTAGCCGGGAACCTCGCTGATCTGCCAGCCGAAGACGCTGCCGTAGAACTGCTGTGCCCTCGCGAGGTCGTCGGCCGGGATGTCGATGTGGGTGATGTCGCCGTGTGCCATGGCCTGTCCTCCCCTTGCTGCCCCCGATGAAACCGCCAGCCTACCTCCGATTCGACGCCCCAGCCACGCCGGAAATCGTGGGAGTCCGGTTCCTCCTGCGAGCCCGACGGTGGGTGGTCACGGACAACGCGCAGGTCGCCCGGCGGGATGTTGTTCGTGACCATCTGCGGACCAGCCGGGGCGGGTTCTTGAGTAGGCTGCGGCACAGCCCGGCGGAAGGAGCTGCCGCCCTCGAACGGGACGGTGGCGATGAGGAGTGCGATTGGACGAGGTCTCCAGCCTCCTCGCGGAGGCCGACTCGCTGCTCGCCGCCGCCGACGCCCGACTGGTCCACGACTATCCGGGGGACGCGGTCGGCCGGCAGCCGGTGCATACGATTTACGTGCCGGCCGACCGGTTCCACGAAGACACCGTCGACGAGTGGCGGCGGGCGGCCCTGGAGAGCCTCGAGCTCCATGCCCCGACGCCGGCTGCACTGGCGGAGGTCTTCCAGCTCGGGGACGACTTGGCTGCCGAGGTGTATGGCCGGGTGGTCGAGAAGCTGCATCGCGAGCCGGTCGAGGACCTGCGCATCGACTTCGAGGACGGGTACGGCGAGCGGCCCGACATCGAGGAGGACGCGGCCGCCGCCGCAGCCGCGCAGTCGCTCCGGGCATCGGTCACCGCCGGCACCGCACCGCCGTTCCGAGGCATCCGTGTCAAGAGCTTCGAGGCGGCCACCCGGCACCGCGGGATCCGCACGCTCGCTGCGTTCCTGCAGGCGCTGCTCGCACCCGAACCGGGCGAGCGGGGCAGCAGCGCCGACGGCGTCCGGGACGGATTGCGCCGTACTTTCGTCGCCACCTTGCCGAAGGTCACGTCCGTGGACCAGGTGCAGGCGATGGTGGCCGTATGTGCGGGCCTGGAGCGCCGGCTCGGGCTCGCG
Source organism: Nocardioidaceae bacterium (assembly GCA_035692425.1). GTDB lineage: Bacteria > Actinomycetota > Actinomycetes > Propionibacteriales > Nocardioidaceae > DASSHZ01. The sequence continues at coordinate 100,716 of DASSHZ010000011.1, read as the reverse complement.
GCCGGCAGCCTGCGGTTCGAGATCCAGGTGGAGACCCCGCAGTCCGTGCTGGGCCCGGACGGTACGGCGCTGGTGGCGCCGATGCTGCATGCCGCCGCCGGCCGGTGTACGGCCCTGCACTACGGCACGTACGACTACAGCGCCGCCTGCGGGGTCGCGGCGGCGTACCAGAGCATGGACCACCCGGCGGCCGACTATGCGAAGGCGGTCATGCAGGCCGCGGCCGCGGGCACCGGGGTGCGGCTGTCCGACGGTTCGACCAACGTCCTCCCGGTCGGCGATCCCGCCGCGGTGGTCGAGGCGTGGCGGCTGCATGCCGGGTTGGTACGGCGGTCGCTGGAGCGGGCGTTCTACCAGGGCTGGGACCTCCACCCCGCGCAGCTGCCGAGCCGGTACGTTGCGGTGTTCGCCTTCTACCGTGAGGGTCTGCAGCAGGCAGCCTCCCGGCTGCATGCCTATCTGGCGCAGGACGACTCCGGTTTCCAGGACGAGCCGGCCACCGCTCGGGCGCTGGCCGGCTTCCTGCTCCGGGCGCTGGACTGCGGTGCGATCACGGGGGCCGAGGCGACGGCGTCGGGAGCGAGCCCGGACCGGCTCGCGGAGCTGGCCCGACCCAGCTTCCGGGACCCGTAGCAAAGCGGGCGGCCAGGAGCGACAGCCCGTAGTTGCGACGCCGGGCACTAGATGAGGAGGCAGGTATGGCGATCGTGCTGGGGCCGAACCAGTACGGCAAGGCGGAGGTCCGGCTGTTCCGGGTGTACCGGGACTCCGCCCGGCATGTGGTCCGCGACCTCAATGTGAGCACGCTGCTGCAGGGACGCTTCGACGCCGCCCACATCACCGGCGACCAGCAGGCCGTGCTGCCGACCGACAGCCAGAAGAACACGGTCTTCGCCTACGCGAAGGAGAAGGGGGTCGGTGCGATCGAGGACTTCGCACTGACCCTCGCCGACCACTTCATCGCCGACACCGACTCCGTGTCCGGGGCACGAGTGGCGGTCGACGAGTACGCCTGGGACCGGGTCAGCGTCGAGGGCAGCGGGCACGACCACTCGTTCGTACGCCGGGGGCAGGACATCCGGACCACCGTGGCGAACGTCGTGGGCAGCGGTGCGAGCCGGCGGGCGTGGGTGGTCTCCGGCCTCCGGGACCTGGTGATCCTGAAGACGACCGGGTCGGAGTTCCGGGGCTACCTCAAGGACCGCTACACCACGCTGCAGGAGGCGGACGACCGCATCCTCGCCACGTCGCTGGTCGCCCGCTGGCGTTACCAGGGGACGGTCGACTGGGACCGGACCTACGAGTCGATCCGGTCGACGATGCTGGCGACGTTCGCCCAGCGGCACAGCCGCGCGTTGCAGCACTCGCTCTACCAGATGGGCGAGGCGGTGCTGGCGGCCCACGACGAGGTGGCCGAGATCCGGTTCTCCGCTCCCAACAAGCACCACTTCCTCGTCGACCTCTCGCCGTTCGAGGTCGAGAACCCGGGCGAGGTATTTCATGCGGCGGACCGCCCGTACGGCCTCATCGAGGCCACCGTCGCGCGAGACGACGCCCCCGATGCCGGGCCGGCCTGGCTCACGGTCCCCGGATTCGGCTGAAGGGGAGCATGGTCGACGCCTGGAGTGCGCCGGGGGCCGGGGTTCCGACTCGCGGCCCAGCGGCCGCGGCTCAACCGCCGGTGGATAGGGCGGCGGCTCGACCGCCGGCAGCGCAGTCGGGTCGGGCGAGACCCGCGATGCGCGTAGTGCTGGCGCCGGACAAGTTCCGGGGCTCGCTGAGCGCGAGTGAGGTGTGCATCCACCTCGCTCGCGGCCTGACCGCCGTCGCACCGAGCGTTGAGCTGACCACCATCGCGGTCGCGGACGGCGGCGAGGGCACCCTGGAGGCGGCCTTCGGCGCCGGGTTCGCCGCCGTACCGGCGCGCGCGGGCGGACCGACCGGTGAGCCGGTGAACACGCGGTACGCCCGCCGCGGCGACGTCGCGATCGTCGAGCTCGCCGCGGCGTGCGGACTGGCGCTCCTGCCCGGCGGGCGGCCCGCGCCGCTCACCGCGAGCAGCCGCGGCGCGGGCGAGCTGGTCGCGGCGGCCTTGGACGCCGGCTGCCGCACCGTCGTACTCGGCCTCGGCGGGAGCGCGAGCACCGACGGCGGTGCCGGCCTGTTGCGGGCGCTCGGAGCCGAGGTACGCCGGGCCGACGGCACCCCGGTAGCGGACGGCGGAGCCGCGCTGGCCGAGGCGGCCGGTCTCGACCTGACGGGGCTGCATCCCGCCCTCGCCCGGGCCCGGCTGCTGGTGGCGGCCGACGTGGACAGTCCGCTGTGCGGGCCCGGGGGTGCCGCGGCGCTCTACGCGCCGCAGAAGGGGGCCAGTGCTGCGGACGTAGCCGGGCTCGACGTGGCGCTGACTCGCTGGGCGGACCTGGTCGAGGCCCAGCTCGGCACGAGCGCTGCCGGTGACCGCTCGCGGGTGGCGCCGGGCGCCGGTGCGGCCGGTGGAGTCGGCTTCGCGGCCTTGGCCGTTCTCGGGGCCAGCATCCGGCCGGGTATCGACGTCGTCCTCGAGCTGGTCGGGCTCGCCAGCCGGCTGACCGGTGCGCGCCTGGTCATCACCGGCGAGGGCGCCATGGACCGGCAGAGCCTGCATGGCAAGGCGGCGGTGGGAGTGGCCGCCGCGGCCCGGCGAGCGGGGGTTCCCACGGTGGCAGTCTGCGGTCGGCTGGCCGTCTCCGCGGCCGACCTGCGCGCTGCCGGCATCGACGCGGTGTACCCGCTTGCCGATTTCGAGCCGGACCTCGCCCGGGGCCTGGCGCGCGCCGGTGCACTGGTGGAGGAGGCGGCGCGCCGGGTCGCGGCCGAGTGGCTGCTCGACACGCCGCGCCCGCAGGGGTCCGTGCCGGCCACCGGGCCGGCAGAGGATGAGGGCAGAGGAGGTGACCGTTGACTGCTGACGCTGCCTCGCCGGTGGATACGGTCTTCCGCGCCGACCGAGTGGTCACGGCGCAGGGGACGGTGCCGGCGGACGTCGGCGTCCGGGCCGGCACGATCGTCAGCATCTCGGCGTACGGCGAGGGGCCGCCCGGCCGGGTCGTCGAGCTGGGCGGGGACGAGGTGCTGCTGCCCGGGCTGGTCGACTCGCACGTGCACGTCGACGAGCCGGGGCGAACGTCCTGGGAGGGCTACGCCTCGGCGACCCGAGCGGCCGCGGCCGGGGGCGTGACCACGATCATCGACATGCCGCTCAACTCAATCCCTCCGACGGTCGACTCGGCAGCCCTGCAGGTCAAGCGCGAGGCAGCGCAGGGCCAGTGCTACGTCGACGTGGGGTTCTGGGGCGGCGCGGTGCCCGGAAACCTGGCCGAGCTGCGACCGCTGTACGACGCCGGGGTCTTCGGCTTCAAGTGCTTTCTCCTCGACTCCGGCGTCGAAGAGTTCGCGCCTCTCAACCCCGCCGAGCTAGCGGCAGCGATGGCAGCGGTGGCTGACTTCGACGGGCTGGTCATCGTGCACGCGGAGGACGCCGGGGTGGTCGGCTCCGCGCCGGCGGCCGCCGGGCCGGAGTACGACACGTTCCTGCGGTCCCGGCCCGCGGAGGCGGAGGTGCTCGCGATCCAGGCGGTGGTGGAGGCAGCCCGGCGTTCCGGTGCGCGCACACATGTCCTGCATCTGTCGAGCGCGGCGGCGCTGCCGGTGATCGCCGCGGCCCGAGCCGACGGACTGCGAGTCACCGCGGAGACCTGCCCGCACTACCTCGCGCTGGCGGCAGAGGAGGTGCCCGTCGGCGCGACCGCCTTCAAGTGCTGTCCGCCGATCAGGGAGCGGGCAAACCAGGACCTGCTCTGGCGGGGGCTCGCCGACGGGGTCATCGACTGCGTGGTCAGCGACCACTCGCCCGCGACGCTCGAGCTCAAGCTGCCGGCCGATGGGAGCTTCGGCACCGCCTGGGGTGGGATCTCCTCGCTGCAGCTCGGGCTGCCGGTCGTCTGGACGGCCGCCCGGGCGCGCGGTGTCCCGCTGGCGCGGGTCGTCAGCTGGCTCGCCGCCGGTCCCGCCCGGGTGGCGGGACTGACGCGCAAGGGCGCCATGACAGTGGGATGCGACGCCGACCTGGTCGTGTTCGCCCCCGACGAGACGTTCGTCGTCGATCCGGGCAGGCTGTACCACAAGGTCCCGGTCACCCCCTATGCCGGCCGCACGCTCAGCGGCGTCGTGCGCAGGACATTCCTGCGCGGCGTCGAGCTGAGCGGCTCGAAGCCCAGAGGTCGGCTACTCACCCGAGGAGACGCATGAGCGCGCAGTCGTCGAAGCAAGGTACGCCCTCCGCCGTCGGCACCGAGTTCGCCGGCTGTGTCGACCTGGCGGCGCGGGGCCTCGGTGCCGGGGTGGTGGCCGCGAGCGACGACCTGTTCGCCGAGCGGGAGAACCTCATCGCGCCGGGCCGCCCGGTCTTCGACCCGACCCGGTTCGGACCTCGCGGCAAGGTGTACGACGGCTGGGAGACTGCCCGGCGCCGCGACGGCGGTCACGACTTCGCGGTCGTCCGGCTGGGCACCCCTGGCATCGTCCAGGGGGTCGTCGTCGACACCTCCTGGTTCCGGGGCAACTACCCGCCGTACGTCTCGGCCGAGGCTGCCTGGGTCGACGGATACCCGAGCCCTGGCGAGCTGCTCGCCAGTGACTGGCAGACCATCGTGGCGCGCTCGCCGGCCTCAGGTGACACCGAGAACGTGTACCGCGTTGACGATGGCCGGCGGTGGAGCCACGTCCGACTGTCGATCTACCCCGACGGCGGCGTGGCCCGGCTGCGGGTGCCCGGGCTGGTCGTGGCGGATCCGCGCTTCCTCGAAGGCACCGTCGACCTGCTGGCCGTGGAGAACGGCGGCCGGGCGGTCGAGTGCTCCGACGCCTTCTACGCCGCCCCGCAGAACCTGATCGCGCCGGGTCGAGCCCGCCACATGGGCGAGGGCTGGGAAACCGCCCGCCGCCGCGACGCCGGCAACGACTTCGTCGTGTTCGCGCTTGCCGGCCAGGGGGTGGTGCGACACCTGGAGGTCGACACCACCTGGTTCGTCGGCAACGCCCCCGGCTGGGTACGGGTCTCGACCGCAGACGACCCGGCGGGAGAGTGGCGGGAGCTGGTGCCCCGGATGGCCGTCCGGCCAGACACCCGCCATCGGCTCCTCACACCGGACGCGCACCCGGCGACCCACCTGCGCCTCGACGTCTACCCCGACGGCGGCCTTAGCCGGCTCCGCGCCTGGGGGGAGCTGACCCCGACCGGGCTGGCGGCGGCTCAGGCTCGCTGGATCGCCACCGCGGCTCGGTAACGAGGCTGCGGGTCAGTTCCAGATGTCCGGGACCGGGTTGGCGTTCTGCGCTGCCCCCAGGTAGGGCAGGCTGTTGGCGTCCTCGATCATCCGCAGCACGCTGTAGTGGGTGATCTTGGCTGAGTAGCTGCCCGGCTGCACGCGCGCGCCGTACATGATCGTCGCTATCTGGTTGTTGGTCGCGTCCACGCCTTCGTCGAACGTCACGATCAGCAGGCTGTTGTTGGACTTCGCCCAGGTGGCGTATGCACCCAGGTTCTGCTTCAGCCAGGTGTCGGCGGTGGAGACGGAGCCCGAGCAGTTGGTGTCTCCGTGCATGTCGTCGCACAGGTTGGGGATCACCCAGGAGACGGCGGGCAGGTTGGCGTAGCTGGTCGGGAACTTCGAGAACGGCAGCCCGACCTGGCTGGCGGGGAGGTCGGAGAAGTTGGTCCAGGGTGCGTGTCGGCGCGCGTAGTTGGTCGCGTCGTCATTGCAGACCAGGGACCCCGCGCTCGGCAGCCCCTCGGCGTAGCCGACAAACGATGATCCGCTGGCCAGCAGCTGGTTGCCGAGGTTGTTGGCACCGAACGAGTGCGGGCAGGAGTCGTCGGTCACGCCCTGGGTCGAACCAGAGAACAGCGCCAGGTAGTTGGGCTCGCTCGGGTGCGTGATGGCGAACGAGTCGGTGAACTTGGCGCCGTTGTCCGCCAGCGAGTTGATGTACGGCGCGCTCGAGTTGCCGTAGATGGCGTTGGCGGCCTCGTTCTCCTCCACCACGACCAGGACGTGGTCGAAGGCCGGCACGCCCTCGTTGCCGGTCGCCGGTGGCGGGGTGCTCGACTTGGTGGGCGCGGGCGCCGAGCTGGAGCTGGTCGGCGTCGGTGACGGACTTGGCGAGGTCGTCGTGGTGCTTGTGGTCTTCGGGGGCTTGTGTGGGTGCGGGGAGTGGGAGACCTTCGTATGCCGCGGGGTCGCGGCGGTGGTGTGGACCGGCGAGGACACGGGGGTGTGCCCGGCCGTCCCGCCGGCGGGGGCGGGGGTCCGGTCGGCGAGGTCGACGATCCGGTCGTGGGTTGGGGCTTGGCCGCAGCCGGCGAGCAGCAGGGTGACGGCGGCAGCGGCAATGATGACGGGGACAGGGCGGCTTCGGTGCGAGCACATGGCTCCTCACCATAGGCGACCCTGCCCGGTGGCGACAGCCGCCTCGCGCGCGAGAAGCCCGCCAGCGAGACACTGTGGCGGTGCGGATCTTCGTCTCAGCGGACATGGAGGGCGTTGCCGGGGTCGTCGACTGGTCGCAGTGCCGCCCTGGCAGTCCCGCGTACCCAGCGGGGTGCGCCCTCATGCAAGCCGAGGTCAACGCGACCGTGGAGGGCGCCGTTGCCGGCGGCGCAGCGGAGGTCGTGGTCAACGACTCCCATGGGGGGATGGCGAACCTCGACCCAGCGGCGCTGCCGCGGGCGGCCACCTATCTGTCGGGCCGGCACAAGCCGGCGTACATGATGCAGGGGCTGGACCGGTCGTTCGACGCCGTGCTGTTCGTGGGATACCACGGATCGATCTCGGGCGCGGCGTCGGTGCTGAGCCATACCTACAACCCGGAGGTCATCAGCGGCGTCCGGCTCAATGGCGAACCGGTGGGCGAGAGCGGGGTGAACGCGTTGGTGGCCCTTGCGTACGAGGTGCCGATCGCGCTGGTCGCCGGGGACGACGTGACGATCGCCGAGGCGCAGACGTTCGCCCCGGACGCCGTGTTCGTGCAGACCAAGACGTCCACCAGCCGGTTCGCCGCCCATCATCTGCATCCGGCCCGGGCGCGCGAGCTGCTCTCCGCCGGCGCCAGCCGGGCGTTGCGTGCGGTGGCGTCGGGCCCGGTCGGCCTGCCGAGGATCTCCCTCCCGGTCGCCCTGGAGGTAACCGTGCAGACCGCCGACATGGCCGAGGTCGCCAGCTGGGTCAAAGGGGTCGAGCGTACGGCGACCCGGACGGTCGCGATCACCGGCAGCGACTGCCTGGGCGTCTACCAGTCCTTCGTCGCGCTCACCTACATCACCCGCCAAGCCGGCGGCCGCTAGCGGTCATTGACCACTAGCTGGCGGCGGGGTAGTGGTCCAGGGCCGCGCCGGCGGGCGGCTGGCGGCGGGCCGACTGCGGAGCCCGAGTCGAGCGCGGGCGCCCCTCCAGCTCGGTGCGGAGCCGGGCCAGGATGCGGCTCAGCAGGCGTGAGACCTGCATCTGGCTGACCCCGAACTGGCTCGCGATCCGGGACTGGGTCCACTCCAGGAAGAAGCGCAGGTAGAGGATCTGTCGATCCCGCTCGGACAGCTCGGCGACCAGCGGCCGCAGGGACACCCGGGCCTCGATCCGGTCGTAGTCGGGTTCCTGGTGGCCGAGCGGGCCGCCGCCGTTGTCGTCGGCGGCGATGCGGTCCAGCGATGCCGCGGTGAAGCACCCGCCGGCGGCCAGGGCCTCGCGTACGGCGGCGGCCGGCTCGTCCATCACATCGGCGAGCTCGCCCGCGCCCACTTCGCGGCCGGCCACCTGGGTGAGCTCACTGCGCGCCCCGCTGATCCGGGCCTGGAGCTCCTGGAGGCGCCGCGGCGGGCGTACCGTCCACGCGTTGTCGCGGAAGTACCGTCGCAGCTCACCGCGGATGGTGGGCACCGCGTAGCCCACGAAGCCGCTGCCCCGGCCCGGGTCGAAACGCCGAGCCGCCTTGACGAGTCCGAGGTAGGCGACCTGCAGCAGGTCCTCGTGGTCGATCCCGTGGCCCTGGTATCTCCGCATCACCGACTCGGCCAGTTCGAGGTTGAGCAGCACGACCCGGGCCAGCAGCCTGGAGCGGTCGGACCCCGACGCCGTCTGCGCGGCTCGGAGGAGGAGCTCGGTCGCGGCCCCCCGATCCTCGGCGGGCATCGCGGCCAGCCCACGATGATGGGAGACGTCGGCGGCATATCCGGCCCGTGGCATCTGTCCTCGCTCCTCGGAACAGGGCGCCCGACGGCGAAGGTGCAGGCCCTATCCATCGGGCTACGATGCTTGTGCTCTCACCAAAGCACGCTTCGCCGCCGTATTCAACCCGACCCCGCGCCGCTCGCGCGAGCGCGCAGCACCTGTAGGAGGGCTCGTAGCCGCGGACTGTCGCCGCGGTGGCTGGCCGGCCGGGGGAGCAGGTCGGACTCCGCGGCCCGAATGTGCTCGAGCATGTCCAGGATCCCCTCGACGCCCTCCGTGTCGGCCACCTCCGGCGGCAGCCGGTGCGTCTCCAGGTGCACCCAGGTCTCCTGCAGCCGGTCGATCGTCCAGCGCGCCAGCTCGGCGATCTCCTCATCGGTCACGTCGGCGACCAGCCGCGCCGAGGGCAGGTCCGGAGGGACCAGCAGGTCCGCCGGGTCACCCACCAGCCGGTAGCCACCGGCCCGGATGTCCCGCAGGAGCGCATCGGTGCGCTGATCGAGCCACTCCCGGTGTTCGGGTGGCAGCGCGATGGCGCCCGCGGGCCGGCTGGCAAGCAGACCAACCGCAAGCAGCCGGCGGGTCCACCGATGCCGGTCGCCATCCCGGAAGCGGTAGTCCCCGGCGGTGTGCACCCGCCGCAGCAGTTCCGCCTCGACCGGACCGAGCAGCAGTCCCCAGGGCGACGGGTCGAGGACAGGGAGCGCTACGTCGACCCCGAGCACGCTCGACAGTCGCGGCCAGGCAGTGTCGCGGTCATCGCTGCCCGGCGGGCTGACCACCACGTGTACGTCGCCCGGCCGCACTCGCGCACCCCACCGGCGAGCGATGTCGAGCGGGTCGTGAGCGGCCCAGAACGCCAGGCTGCGCGGCGTCAGGTTCGCCCGCAGCGCCCGCAGGTAGCCGTCGTACGTCGGTGCCCCGCCGGCCTTGAGCACGCGCTGCCAGGCACGCACGGCCAGGTCGGGCACCGAGCGCGTGCTGATGACGACGCTCAGCGGCGTTCCCTCGAAGGCCATCGCCACCGAGGCGGCCTGCTCTCGGCGGGCCACGCCGAGGGCCTCGCCCGCCAGGAGTACCGACCCCGGCCACTCCCGGCCGGCCGCCAGCATCCGGTGCCAGGCTGTTGCCGGGTCGACTGTCGCAGGGAGGGCCGGCGGGACCTTCCCGACGACCGCATGGAGACCAGCGCGGTGCAGGGCTCGCGGCCCAGGCAGCAGGAGGCCCTGGGCCCGCAGCTGAGGTTGGCGCCGCCACAGGGCATCCTCGATATCGGTGATGCCGGAGTCGGGCGTGCCCACGTACGCGAAGACGCGCTCTGCCAAGTCCGACCTCACCAGCCCTTGCCCTGCCGCAGCATCTCGCACCTTATCGGGCCGCCGATGCCCCGAACCGGTAGCCTCACGAACAGCCACCTCACCGCGGAGGCGCCCATGAGCGTTGAGTCGTCGGCGCCAGCCAACGGCGCCTCGGGCCCGGCCGCCGACGGGCTGGGCAGTCCGCCGGCCCCGGCGGAGGTGACGCTGCGCGGGCTGGCCGCGGAGCTGCGACAGCGACTCGCCGTCGTCCGTCGTGGGGGTAGCGAGGCGGCCCGCACCCGGCATGTCGGCCGCGGCAAGCTGCTGGTCCGGGACCGGGTGGACCGGTTGCTCGACCCCGGGTCGCCGTTCCTGGAGCTGTCGCCGCTGGCTGCGTACGGCATGTACGACGACGACGTGCCCAGCGCCGGCATCGTCACCGGGATCGGCCAGGTGAGCGGCCGCTCCTGCGTGGTGGTCGCGAACGACGCGACGGTCAAGGGCGGCACCTACTACCCGATGACGGTAAAGAAGCATCTGCGCGCTCAGGAGGTGGCCCGCGCCAACCGGCTACCGTGCTTGTACCTGGTCGACTCCGGGGGTGCCTTCCTGCCACTGCAGGACGAGGTCTTCCCCGACCGGGACCACTTCGGGCGGATCTTCTTCAACCAGGCCAACCTCTCGGCGCTGGGCATCCCGCAGATCGCGTGCGTGATGGGCTCGTGCACGGCCGGCGGAGCCTATGTCCCGGCGATGTCCGACGAGTCGGTGATCGTGCGCCACCAGGGGACGATCTTCCTGGGCGGCCCGCCGCTGGTAAAGGCGGCGACCGGCGAGGTGGTGACCGCCGAGGAGCTCGGCGGGGGGGATGTCCACGCCCGGACCTCCGGCGTCGTCGACCACCTGGCGGCCGACGATGCGGAGGCGCTGTCGGTGCTGCGGTCCATCGTGGCGAGCCTGCCGCGGCGTACCCCCGCATCGCTGCCCCAGGACGAGCCGGTCGAGCCCGCCGAGCCGGTCGAGGGCCTCTACGACGTGGTGCCCACCGACACCCGAACCCCCTACGACGTGCGCGAGGTGATCAGGCGCATCGTCGACGGGTCGCGACTCCACGAGTTCAAGGCCCTGTACGGCGAGACGCTCGTCTGCGGCTTCGCCCGCATCTGGGGCTACGAGGTCGGGATCGTCGCCAACAACGGGATCCTGTTCAGCGAGTCCAGCCTGAAGGGCGCCCACTTCATCGAGCTATGCAACCAGCGCGGCATCCCCCTGGTGTTCCTGCAGAACATCAGTGGCTTCATGGTCGGGCGCAAGTACGAGGCCGGCGGCATCGCGAAGGATGGCGCCAAGCTGGTCACCGCTGTCGCCTGCTCGGTCGTCCCCAAGCTCACCGTCGTGATTGGCGGCTCCTTCGGCGCGGGCAACTACGGGATGTGCGGACGGGCCTACGACCCGCGCTTCCTCTGGATGTGGCCGAACGCCCGGATCTCGGTCATGGGGGGCGAGCAGGCCGCCTCGGTGCTGGCGACCGTACGCCGGGACGGCCTGGAGGCGAGGGGCCAGAGCTGGTCGGCCGCCGAGGAGGATGACTTCAAGGGCCCGATTCGCGACCAGTACGAGACTCAAGGGTCGCCGTACTACTCCACTGCCCGGTTATGGGACGACGGGATCATCGACCCGGCCGACACGCGGCGGATGCTGGGCATGGGACTGGCCGTCGCTGCCAACGCCCCGGTCCCCAGCCCGGCGTACGGCGTGTTCCGGATGTGAGCGCGTCGCTGACCGCGAGGACGCCGAGGAGGTTGCGATGACCAGGTTTGGGACCGTGCTCGTCGCGAACCGCGGCGAGATCGCCCGCCGGGTGATCTCGGCCGCGCGCACGGCCGGACTGCGCAGTGTCGCGGTCTACAGCGACGCCGACCGTGACGCGCAGCACGTGCGGGAGGCGGACGCCGCGGTGCGCATCGGCCCGCCGCCGGCGGCCGAGTCCTACCTGTCGATACCGGCTCTGCTCGCCGCCGCCGCCCGCAGCGGCGCCGACGCCGTGCATCCGGGCTACGGATTCCTGTCGGAGCGGGCGGAGTTCGCCCGTGCCGTCACCGACGCCGGCCTGGTGTTCATCGGGCCACCGGCGGACGTCATCGAGCTGATGGGACGAAAGGACCGGGCGCGCAAGGTCGCCGCGGCAGCCGGGGTTCCGGTGGTCCCAGCCGCCGAGACGCAGGACGCGGAACGGCTCGGCGAGATCGCCGAGCAGGTCGGCTTCCCGTTGCTGGTCAAGGCCGCGGCCGGCGGCGGCGGGAAGGGCATGCGGGTGGTCCGCGCCGCGACCGAGCTGGCCGACGCGACGGCCGCCGCCCGACGGGAGTCGGCCGCGGCCTTCGGGGACGACACGCTGCTCTTCGAGCGCTACGTCGAGCACGGCCGCCACATCGAGGTGCAGGTGATCGCCGACGAGCATGGCCACTTCCTGCACCTGCTCGAACGGGACTGCTCGGTGCAGCGACGGCATCAGAAGGTGGTCGAGGAGGCCCCCGCCTCGGTGATCTCGCCGGAGGTTCGCGACCTCGTCCGCGACTCCGCGGTGGCGCTGGCGCGCGAGGTCGGCTACCTGAACGCCGGCACGGTTGAGTTCCTCGTCTCGGGCGAGGAGGCGTACTTCCTGGAGATGAACACCCGCCTCCAGGTGGAGCATCCGGTCACCGAGTTGGTGACCGGTCTGGACCTGGTGCTGCTGCAGTTCCTGGTCGCCCAGGGCGAGCCACTGCCGATCCGGCAGGAGGATGTCGTCGGATCAGGTCATGCGATCGAGGTCCGGGTGTACGCCGAGGACCCCTACCACGGATACCTTCCGCAGGCCGGCGTGGCCGAGGTGGTGCAGTGGCCAACCGGGGTGCGCGTGGACGCCGCGCTGGAGGCGGGTCAGCGGGTCAGCACGTTCTACGACCCGATGCTGGGCAAGGTGGTCGCCTCGGGCGCCACCCGCGAGGCGGCCCGGCGGGTGCTCGTCAGCGCGCTGGACAACACCGCGATCCTGGGACTGACGACCAACCTTGGCTTCCTGCGCGACCTGGCTGACTCGGAGCAGTTCCGACGGAGCGAGGTCGACACCTCATGGCTCGACAACAACCCGCATTCGTTCACCCTGCGTGCGCCGGCGGCCGCGTGGTGCCTGGCCGCCTGGTCGCTCGCGGCGGCGGCGCATGGGGACAGCCGCGACCCGCTCGCGCTGGGGGACGGGTGGCGGCTGGGGGCCGACCCCGCCGTCGTGTCCGTGGAGCTCACCGGCGCCGACGGTGAGGCGCGCCGGCTGCAGGTCGACCTGGCCGGGGGAGCGCTGACGGGACCGCACGCCTCGAGGGCGGTGCGTTCGCTGGGGACCGCCGACGGCCGCGTGCTGCTCGAGATCGACGGTGCAGCGCAGGCGGGTCGAGTGCTCGTCCGCCCCGACGAGGTGGTGGTCAGCTACCGCGGCCAGACCTACCGGTTCTCGCGTCCGGATGCCTTCGGCCGACGAGTGCACGCGCGGGTGCAGGACGGCTCGGTGACCGCGCCGATGCCGGGCACCGTGCTCGGAGTCAGCGTCGCAGTGGGCGAGCACGTGGGCGAGGGCCAGCCCCTGGGAGTGCTGGAGGCGATGAAGATGGAGATCACGCTGTCGGCGCCGTTCGCGGGCACGGTCACCGAGGTCGGGGCCGAGGCCGGCGCGCAGGTCGATCTCGGCGCCCGGCTGTTCGTCGTGACGCCTGCCGAGGTGGCCAACCCGGCGCCGGGCCACGAGGACAGTTCCGACCCGGGAGGCACGCGGTGATGCGCCGGCCCCAGCTGGAGCCGGCGAGTGGTCTGCCGCCGCAGGTGACCATCTACGAGGTGGGCCCCCGCGACGGCCTGCAGAATGAGCACGAGGTGCTCTCGGTCGAGGTCAAGGCCGAGTTCGTCCGTCGCCTCGCCGCCGCAGGGTTGCGGGCGATCGAAGTCACGAGCTTCGTGCACCCCCGGTGGGTTCCGCAGCTTGCCGACGCATCTGAGCTCATCGACGCGCTCGATCTGCACCTGGTGCCCCGAATGCCGGTGCTGGTCCCGAACGAGCGCGGCCTGGAGCGGGCACTGGAGAAGGGGGTGCGGGAGGTCGCGATCTTCGGCAGCGCCACCGAGTCCTTCGCTCAGCACAATCTGAACCGATCGCTCGACGGCCAGTTCGCGATGTTCGAGCCGGTGGTCCGGCGGGCACGCGCGGCCGGCATCCGGGTCCGTGGCTATCTGTCCATGTGCTTCGGCGACCCCTGGGAGGGCAATGTGCCGGTGTCGCAGGTGGTCGTGGCCGGCCGGCGACTTTTCGACCTCGGCTGCGACGAGCTGTCCCTGGGCGACACGATCGGGGTAGGTACGCCGGGACACGTCGAGCGGCTGCTCGCCGGGTTCGCTGAGGTGGGGCTGCCGGCGTCCCGGCTGGCCGTGCACTTCCACGACACCTACGGGCAGGCGCTGTCGAACTCGCTAACGGCGATGCGCCTCGGGGTTACCACCATCGACGCAAGTGCCGGCGGCCTCGGCGGCTGCCCGTTCGCGAAGAGCGCGACCGGGAACCTGGCGACCGAGGACCTGGTCTGGCAGCTCGAGGGGCTCGGCATCGACACCGGCGTCGACCTCGAGCAACTCGTCGACACCAGCCTCTGGATGTCGGAGCAGATCGGCAAGCCGCCGGCCTCCCGGGTAGTGGCCGCGCTCGGTCGGGACGCTGCGCCCGGCGCCTGAGCTCCACCCGGCGGCTGAGGAGCCCGCGCAGCGGGCGTCTCGAGACCCCGGGTGTTGTCCGGCCCGGCTTGGTTGCGACTCCTCGCCGCCGGCGGCGGCTCGATCGGCGCCCTCCGGGCCGCGGCTCAGCCGGCGGACCCTCGTGGGCGCAGCTCCCGGGCGGCGTATGTGCCGACTCGGTAAGTGGCGTAGGCGTCCGCGACCGCGCCGACCCCGCCGCCGATGAGCGGAGTGCGGCGGCCCACGGCCGCAATGGTGCGCTTGCCCGCTACCCGACCGATGAGCTCGGCAGCGACTTCGCCAGCGATCTTGAGGTCGAGCTCCGCGTCGTAGGCCGGCGCCGTCGCGATCGCCATCGGGCTGGTCGGCAGGCGCCTGCCCCGGACCAGCGAGCGCACGGACTCCTCGCCGAGCATGCAGGCCAGGACGGCATTGCGGACCCGAGGGTCGTCGAGGTCGTACCCACGCAGGTGGGCAATGCCGCCGACCAGGTGGCACTGCAGGAGCGCCAGCCCGGAGATGTTCGTGGGGATTGCAACGGCCATGGTCGCCAGGCCACCCAGGTTGGTCAGGAAGCCTTCGAGGCCGGCCATCCGTACGTGGCTGTCGATGAGCGCTCGGACAGCGGCCTCGACGTCGCCGCCTCGCTGTCGACGCTTGCGGTCGGCGGCCGCAGCCGCTCCCGGCAGCGGGCCCAGGCCATCCACCGCACGGTCGAAGGCCTGCCGCACGAAGCCGGCCGCCATGGCCGGAGCCTGCCGGCGGGCGATCGGCGCGAGCACCTTCCCCGCCACCCGAGCCGCACCCATCGCCGTACCTCCTGACCAAGAGCCGTGACCGCCACCACCCTACGGGGAGCCGCCCGCCGACCTCGTCGGTCGGCTTCGAAGCTTCGGCCCGGACCCAGGCTCAGGGGTTGAGGAACTGCTGGATGGCGTGGGCGATCGCTGCGCCCATCACGTGCTGGCCGTGGCTGCTCACCGCGATGTCAGCCTCCGTCGGCCGGCTGACGAACAGCGGCTCGATCAGCACGCCTGGCATCTGGCTCGGATGGTCGTTCCATCCCTTCGAGTACGGCCCGATCATCAACAGATGGCCATACTCGTTGGCGCGCGCGGTGAGCGCGGGAGCGTTCTCCTGGGTCCAGTTGATTAGGCCGCGGTTGGGCACCGGCCAGCCGGCGTGCGCGAACGCGCGCACCAGGTCGCCTTGCATGATCTGCGCCAGCCGGTGGTTCTGCCGGCCGAACGGACGCGAGCTGTCGTAGTGGGTGTCGGCCCCACCGACATCGGGAGTACCGAAGGTGTTGAAGTGGATCGAGACCAGCACGTTCGCGTGGGCCGCGTTCGCGCAGGCCACCCGGGCGACCACGTCGAGATGCACGCCGTCCGGGGTCATCAGCTTGCCGTCACGATCGCTCGACGGGAGGACGACGACGTTCTCGTTGCGGGTGCGCGAGAGTACGACGCCATACCCGCGTGCACGCAGGACGCCCGCCGCGTCCTTGGCCACGGGCAGGGTCGCCTGGCGCTCGAAGACGACCCGGCCGGTGGAGGTGTGACCCTCGGCACCAGGATCGAGCCCGCCGTGCCCGGGGTCGAGGAACACGGTCTCGTGGCGGTTGCCGTTGGTGGGCGGGAAGTACATGCAGGCACCGGGGCTGAGCGGCGCCGTCAGCCCGCGTACGGCGATCTGGTGCGGCGCCGGGGTGTGGTGGGGCTGCGCTCCGGTCGGCGCCGGTGCCGGCGGGGACGCCGGCAGGTGCGGATGTCGGCCGAGGGCTGTCTGCTGCGGCGTCGCGTCACCGCCCTCGCCGCGGCTGACCCACAACACGATGCCGACCGCCAGCAGAGCGACTATGACAGCCAGCCGCACGACCCCCCAGGGTCGGACGCGGATCGGCGGGTCGGAGCGCTGCTCGCCCATGGTGAGCAAAGGCTACCCTCGCCGCAGGCTGGCAGGAGGGAGGTGAGTCCGCACCGATGGAAGGCGTTTGGAGTGCGGGGCGGCCCTTTCGAGCGGCCGGACCACCGGCTGGCACCGTGGCGCCGAGCCGATGACGCCGCCCGTCGAGCCGGCGCCGTGCCGGTGGCAGTTTCCCGAGCCGCCGCCGCAGGGCGACCTGGTCGGGCTGGGCGGCGACCTGGAGCCCGGCACCATCCTGGCCGCCTACCGGCAGGGGGTCTTCCCCATGCCGGTGGACGATCGGCGCCCGACCGCCTGGTGGTCGCCGCGCGACCGGGCGGTGATCCCGATGGGGGGCTTGCTGGTCTCGCGCTCGATGCGCCGGTCCGCCCGGCGGTTCGAGGTGACCGTGGACCGCGACTGCGCCGGGGTGATCGACGGCTGTGCCGACCCCGCGCGTCCTGGCGGCTGGATCGACGCTGACATCCGGGCGGCGTACCTTCGGCTGCACCAGCTCGGATGGGTGCACTCGGTCGAGGTTTGGGGTTCGGATGGGTTGGCCGGCGGACTGTACGGCGTCGCCATCGGGGGCCTGTTTGCGGGCGAGTCGATGTTCCACCGGGAGCGCGACGCGTCGAAGGTGGCGTTGATGGCCCTGCTGGGGATCCTCGACGACGGCGAGTCGGCGAGGTTGGTCGACGTACAGTGGCCGACCGACCACCTGCGCCGGCTCGGCGCAGTGTCGATCGGGCGGGTCGCCTACCTGGCCCGCCTGCGCACCGCACTGGCCGTGCCGCTGCCGGCGGGCTGGCGCTGAACCCTCGGCGGGCCCCACGGCGATGTCCGGCGACCCGGGAACGCAGCAACCGCTCGGGCGAGCCGGGCTAGCCGGCGTGAAACGCCCAGTCGACCAGTCCCTCGGCCCCCTCGGATGCCGGCGGGACCTCCCGGCTTGCCGCCGGCGCCGGCTCCGGCGCCGGTTGCACGGCTTCGGCCGGGAACTGCTGGTGAGCAGGTGTCGAGTCCCGCAGCCCCGAGATCAGCGCGTCCACGAAGGGCGCGACGTCCGGCTTCTCCATGCGGAAGGTCCCGACGCAGGCGCCGGACCGCCAGAGGGAGAAGACGACCAGGCCCGCATCGTGATGCCAGGTAAGCCGGAGGGCTCGGCCACCGCCCCGGGCGTCGAGAAAGACCTCGCCCCGGTCGTGGTCGGGCAGCGCGGGCTGCTCGGTCATGACGTCATGATGCCCATCCGACCTCGCCGCGGCAAGCGGTACGGCGACACAGGAAGTGTCCGGTGTCGAAAGCTCACTTGCCATCTGCCGTGCCCAGGCGGCGCCTCGCGGCGGTGCCCCCGCTCGGCAGAATGGGCGCTGCCGAGTAGGGGAGCGTCGTCGTCGACAGGACCCACTATCTTGCTCCTCCTCGGCCTTGCGTGGGCCCCCGCTCGGCTACCTTCTCTGTGCCGAGGAGGGGACATCCACCTAGACACGGCATCTAGGCGACCAACCTCCGACGCAGGACACTAGTGACATGCCGGAACTACCTGAGGTGCAGGCCCTGGCGGCCGACCTGCGGGTGCGGTTGCGCGACCGGGCGGTGGCTCGGCTGGACGTAGTCGCGTTCGCCGCGCTCAAGACGTTCGACCCGCCGCCCACCGCGCTGTCCGGGCTCTTCGTCGCCGAGGTCCGGCGATGGGGGAAGTTCCTCGACATCGGATTCGACGGACTGCACCTCGTCGTCCACCTGGCCCGAGGGGGCTGGGTGCGCTGGCGCGACGAGGTGCCCTCGGTACCGGCCCGGCCGAGCCGCAAGAGCCCGCTGGCGGCCAGGCTGGCACTCGACGACGGCTCCGGAATCGACCTTACCGAGGCGGGCACGCAGAAGCGGCTCGCCATCTATGTGGTACGCAGTCCTGCCGATGTGCCCGGAGTGGCGCAGCTGGGGCCTGATCCGCTGGGGGCGGACTTCACGGTCGACGTCTTCCGGTCCGTACTGGCACGGGCGGGGCGCGGCCAGATCAAAGGGGTGCTGCGCGACCAGCGGACGATCGCCGGGATCGGCAACGCCTACTCGGACGAGATTCTGCACGCGGCCCGGATGTCGCCGTTCAAGCCGGCCGCGATGGCGGAGGCGGAGTCCGCGGCGCTGTACGCCGCGCTCCGCGACACCCTGCGGGCCGCGGTGGCCCGGTCGGAGGGGTTGGCGGCCAGCGAGCTGAAGGCGGAGAAGAAGTCCGCGCTCGCCGTACACGGCCGGACCGGTCAGCCGTGCCCCGTCTGCGGTGACACGGTGCGGGAGGTCTCCTTCGCGGACTCGTCGCTGCAGTACTGCCCGACCTGCCAGACCGGCGGCAAGCCGCTGGCGGACCGGCGTCTGTCGCGGCTGCTGAGGTGACCCACCGGAGCGTGCCGCGGGACCGGGCCCGCAACTTTCGCAGGCATCCTCAGTCGGCTCGGGTGCGAAGGAAGCGGGCGAAGTGCGGCACGGTGAAGCGCACGAATCCTCGCTCCTCGGCATACACGAGACCCTTGCGGATCAGCGCGTCCCGGGCCGGCGACAGCGACTGCGGCCGCCGCTCCAGGGCGGCCGCGATGTCCGCGGTGGCGACCCGCCGGTCGTCGACGGCAAGCTGAGCCATCGCCAGCAGGTAGACGCGCTCGGCCGGGGTGGCGCGCTCGAAGCGCGACCCGAAGAAGCCGACCGCCAGGTCCGTCTCGGCGACCGGCGCCGACTCCGCCACGTCCGCCAGCCGGATGGGGGTCGCCGGCGCCAGGTCCCACGCGGCCTTGCCGAAGGCCTGGACGAAGTAGGGGTAGCCGTCGGTGAGCCGATAGAGCTCGTCCAGCGCATCGTCGGCGAACTCAGCGCCCTCGGTCGCCGCGGGAATCGTCAGCGCACGGTCGGCCTCTGCTCGGGGGAGGCGGTCGACGACGCGGTAGCGGAAGAGCCTCTCGGCGTACGACTTGGCCGTCGCCAGCGCGGCCGGCAGGTGCGGCAGCCCAGCGCCGACGAGCAGCACGGGCATCCGCCGCTGGCTCACCTCGTGGAAGGCTGCGCACAGCGCGGCCAGCTCGGCCGGCCGGATGTCCTGCATCTCGTCGGCGAAGACCGCGATGCCCACCGACAGGTCGGCGGCGAGCTCACCGACGTCGCCGAGCAGCTCCACCAGGTCGACCTCCAGGTCGCCGGAGTCGGCTCGGCCGCGCGCGGCTGGTACGTCGAGCGGCGGCCGCCACCTGGACCGGGCTCGGTCATCTGGGCTGCTGCGTAACGCGAACGCCTTGACCACGCCGGCGACGGCTCCGGCCCGATCGGGGTCGCGGTGCCGGTGCCCGAGCTCACGGACGGCGGTGTGCACCGCCTGGGCCAGCGGGATGCGGATGCTCTGGTCGGGGCGGCCCTCCAGCTTGCCCGCGCCCCAGGCGCGGCGTACCGCCAGTCCGCGTAGGGCGTTCAGCAGTACGGTCTTGCCGACCCCGCGCAGGCCGGTCAGCACCAGCGACCGCTCCGGACGGGCCGCCGCCGCTCGCTCCAGCGTCACGGCGAACTGCTCCAGCTCGGTGTCGCGACCGGCCAGCTCCGGCGGTCGTTGACCCGCGCCGGGGGCGTAAGGGTTGCGGACCGGGTCCACGGCTAGGAGTGTATGCGCGCATCTAGCACTCGCCCTAGATTGGCCTCGACGACGCTAGCGCGTGTCGAGGGCGGCGCCATTACGCTCGTCGGGTGCGCCTCGAGGACGTCGCCGTCCGGCCCGGGACCGTCGCGGACGCCGACGCGGTGGCCACCGTGCTCGCCGCGGCGTTCGCCGACGACCCGCAGTTCCGCTGGGTCCTCGAGTCGCTCGACTCACCCGCGCTTCGGCTGCAGCGGCTGTTCCGGCTGCAGGTACGCCGGGAGATCCTGCCGGCCGGCGCGGTCGACGTCGCGTCGGTGGACGGAGCGGTGGCAGGCGCCGCCCTGTGGAACCGGCCGGGCCAGTGGCAGCCGCCGTTGCTCGTGCAACTACGCAACCTGCCTGGCTACCTGCGGGTCTTCGGCCGCCGGCTGTGGGCAGCGCAGCGCGCCCTGCGGGCGATCGAGCTGGCCCATCCGGCCGAGCCCCACTGGCACCTGGCCGGGATCGGAGTTGACCCGGACCTCCAGGGCATCGGGGTCGGCGCGGTCCTGCTGCGCCACCGACTGGCCGTCGTCGACGACGACCGGCTACCGGCGTACCTGGAGTCGAGCAAGCCGCGCAACGTGGCCTGGTACGAGCAGTTCGGCTTCGAGGTGCGCGATCAGGTAGCCCTGCCGGCTGGCTGCCCGGCCACCACCACCATGTGGCGCCCGCCGCAAACCTCCGCCCGTTGACCGGTTGGCGCGCACGCCGGCCCGGGCGGCCGGAGCCTGGACCACGATCGGCACCGGCGGCGCGATCCCGACCGGTACGCTGCCGTCGTACCGGAGCACCGCGAGCCGCGGCGGCCTGGCTTGAGGAGCGCCATGCGATGTCCACGCTGCGGGTTGGACAACCCGCCGGGGACCAGAGCCTGCCGGCGGTGCGGGCTGCCCGCTCCGCCGCCCCCGCCGACAGTCGGCGGCCACGAGGGCGGGCCGGAGGTGTCTGCCGGCCCCGTCTTCCGCCCGGCGGCGCCGATGCCTGGGGGCTACCCCGCCGGCTACTCGGCGGTGACCTACCCGCCAGACCCGGGCGAGCCGCCCGTCGGATATCGCCCGCCCCAGCCGGCACGCTGGCAGCCGGTCGTCGGTGAGCCGGTTCCGGACAGATCCGAGGCTCCGTCGGCGGACGGCTTCGCACTGACCATCACCCTCGCTGTCGGCGGCCTGCTGTCGGTTGCCTACGGCATCTGGGCGCTGACTGCGCGCCGGGGCCTGTTCGAGGACTTCGCGCGCGGCTCCCAGGTCGACCTGGGCACGGCCCGGACCAGCGACATGGTCAACACGGTCTGGTGGATCACGGCCCTGGTCGTGGTGGCCATCGCCCTCGGTTGGTGGCTGCTGCGCTGGTTCGCCGACGATTCGTACGGCGGCGCGCTGGACACCGCCGGGATCGTGGTCGTCGCCGTCGGCGTGATCGTTGTGATCCTCGGCCTGTTCCTGACGTTGGGCATCGAGGGTGCTGCCGGGCCGGTCGACCAGGGCCGCGCGGGCGCCACGTCGGCAGCGGTCACCGGCTGCGGGTTCCTGGTCATCGCGCTGGGTCTCGTGCTCGGGCTGGCGGCCCTCATGCCCGATCGACGGACGGAGACCGGCGCTTAACCCGCAAGATCCGACGGTGGCGTCGTGCAGGCAACGCAGCAGTCGGACCTTGCGGGCAAGGCTGGGGACCGGGTCGTGGCTGTCCGTGGAAGGCGCCGTGCCAGTATTGGACCGTGGCACGGCTGCGTCTTTCGGGACGGGGACGCAAGCCTCTATTCACCTGGCGGCTCCCGCTTGGCCGGCCGCAGGTAGTCGCCCATCGCGGCGCCAGCTCGGTGGCGGCCGAGCACACGCTAGGCGCCTACCGCCGGGCCCTCGAGGAGGGTGCTGACGCCCTCGAGTGCGACGTAAGGCTCACCGCGGACGGCCACCTCGTCTGTGTCCATGACCGCCGCGTCGAACGGACCAGCAACGGGCAGGGCGTGGTCTCGACGCTGTTCCTGGATGAGCTGGAGGCGTTCGACTGGGCGTCGTGGAAGTCGCCCTGGCAGGACCTCGACGACGAGGCGCCGGACGTCGACCCGGGGTCGGGCGGGATCGTGACGCTGGACCGGTTGCTCGGCCTGGCCGGCGACTGGGGGTCGCCGGTGGATCTGGCGATCGAGGCCAAGCACCCGACCCGCTACGCCGGGTTGGTGGAGCGCACGCTGGTCGAGACCCTCGACCGGCACGGACTGCTGCGCCCGGCCCACGACGCGGCCTTGACCGTGCGGGTCATGAGCTTCTCGTGGCTGAGTCTGCGACGCTGCCTGGAGCTGGCCCCTCGCCTCGAGCGGGTGTACCTGATGGACCGGGTGCCGGTCCGGTTCCGCGACGGCAGCCTGCCGCTCGGGGCAAGTGCGGCCGGACCATCGATCGACGTCGTACGCGCCCACCCGGAGTACGTCGACCGCGCGCACGCCGGCGGCAAGGCTGTGCACGTCTGGACGGTGAACGAGCCAGCGGACGTGCAGCTGTGCGCCGACCTCGGCGTGGACGCGGTGATCACCGACACCCCCGGCGTGGTGCGACGCCATCTCGCCGGGGGCGACCGGAGCGGCCAGTGACTTGGGACCGCTTCGCCGCCGCGGCGACGTGCCCTGGCGAGTGTTGCAAAGAGGTCGGCGACCCCCCACAGTTGTCCCCGTGGTGGTGACCGAGGTGGGGGTGGCGCGCGAGCCCGGGCAGCATCGCGGCGACCGCCGCGCCGAGACTCGGGCCTGGGTGATCCCGTTCACTCCCGCCTCGGTACGCCGGGCCCGGACGCTGGTCACGGTGTTGTTGCGTCACAACGGAGTGGCCCAGCGCATCATCGACGACACGCGGGTCGTGGTCAGTGAGCTGCTGGGCAACGCGCTGCGGTACGCCCGGCCGATCTCCGGTGGCGGTCTGCGGCTGACGCTGCACATTGACGACGAGACGGTGCGGGTGGAGGTCTCGGACGGTGGCTCCGCCACTCTGCCTACCCTGCTGCACCGGCACGGCCTGTCCGTCGGCGGCCGCGGCCTGGTGATCGTCCGCACCCTGACCCGCGAGTGGGGCGTCCGCGAGGGCGCCGCCGGCAACACCGTCTTCGGGGTTCTCGGCCGAGCCTGAGCGTCGCGACTGGGTCAACGTCCCGCTCCGCGCTGGCTGCGCGTCCCATCCGGGCACGCCGGCCTCCGGTGGCAACGGGCCGAGCCGGCAGGCCGCATTCCCGGCCCGGCGAGCGCCGCCGCCGCGACGTAGATTCGGCGCCATGAACGAGTCCGCCCCCGACCCCGGCTTCGCCGCCGCGACCGCCGTACCGCCGCTGCACGACCTCGGTTACGCCCGGGTCGACCTCGACCGGGCCCGGCGCACCGGCGACCCCGAGGTCGTGTACGGCGCGGGGAAGTCCCCGGCTCAGGTCGTCGAGCTGCTCACCACCCTGCGGGCGGCCCACCCCGACCGTGCCGTGCTCGCCACCAGACTCGCGGACGACGCGCAGCGCCGGGTGGCGGTGGACCTGCCCGAGGCGGCCGTCGACCCGGTGGCGGGAGCCTGCACGCTCGGCCCGCTGCCCACTCCGCGCGGCGTCGTCACCGTGGTTGCGGCGGGAACCTCCGATCTCCCGGTCGCCCGCGAGGCCGCCCTGACCAGCAGCGTCTTCGGGGCCGGCGTCCGCGAGATCAACGACGTCGGGGTCGCCGGGCTCCACCGGCTCCTCGCCGTACGGGACGAGCTGACCCGCTGCGACTGCCTGGTCGTTGTGGCCGGCATGGAGGGCGCCCTGCCGTCGGTGGTCGGCGGCCTGACCGGCGTGCCGCTGGTGGCGGTGCCGACGAGCGTCGGCTACGGCGCCGCCTTCGGCGGCCTGGCGGCACTGCTCGGCATGCTGAACTCCTGCGCGCCCGGGGTCGCGGTCGTCAACATCGACAACGGCTTTGGGGCTGGCGTCTTCGCCGCCCGGGTCGCCCGCAACGCGGCCGGCCGCTCAGCAGGCGCGCCGTGATCGGTTGGGTGGACGCGTCCAGCGGTGCGAGCGGCGACATGCTGCTCGCGGCGGTCGTCGACGCCGGAGCCGACGGAGCGGCGGTGCAGGCGGCCATCGACGCGGTGGCGCCGGAGCCCGTCAAGGTCTCCTTCGAGCCCGTCACCAGGGCGTCACTGGCGGCCGTCAGGGCGGCCGTCCGGGTTGGCGATTCCACGACGGAGCGAGGCCTTCATGACGTGCTAGTTCTGCTCGACGTGCCCGCCCTCGACCCGGTGATCGCCGAGCACGCGCGCGAGGTCTTCGCCCTGCTGGCCGAGGCGGAGGCGGCCGTGCATGCGAAGCCCGTCGACCAGGCGCACTTCCACGAGGTCGGCGCCCTGGATGCGATCGCGGACGTTGTCGGGGTCTGCGCGGGGTTCGTCGCGCTCGGCCTGTCGAGCCTGCACTGCAGCCCGGTGGCGGTCGGCTCCGGAAGCACGGACACCGCGCACGGAACGATGAGCGTGCCGCCGCCGGCCGTCGTCCGCCTGCTGACCGGTGTCCCGACGTACGGCGGCCCCGTGTCGTCCGAGCTCTGCACGCCCACCGGGGCGGCGCTGCTTCGCCACTGGGTCGGGGGCTGGGGTCCGCAGCCCCCGATGACGGTCCGCCGAGCCGGCGTCGGGGCCGGGTCCCGGGACCTCCCCGGCCGTGCGAACGTGCTGCGGCTGCTGGTTGGCGACGTCACGTCTGCATCGCTGGGCGCGGTGTCGGGCTTGGTCCTCGAGACCAACGTCGACGACCTCGACCCGCGGCTGTGGCCGCACGTCCTGCAGCGGCTGCTCGACTGCGGTGCCTCGGACGCCTGGCTCAGCCCGATCCTGATGAAGAAGGGCCGGCCCGCTCAGACGCTGTCCGTGCTGGCCCCACCCGAGTGCGCGGAACGGGTGCGGGCGGTCATCTTCACCGAGACGACGGCGATCGGCCTGCGTGAGCGCGCGGTGACGAAGTACGAGCTCGACCGCGCGAGCATCACGGTGAGCGTGGGGGGCGAGCGAATCGCTGTGAAGGTGGCCCGGCTGGACGGTGAGGTGGTCAACGTCCAGCCCGAGTACGACGATGTGGCCGCGGCCGCCGCGCGCCTCGGCCGCCCGGTGAAGTCGGTGCTCGCCGCGGCTGCCGCAGCCGTGGACCGCGGCTGACCGCACCATAGGCCGGCGCGCCCAGAGGGCGGGCTTCCGGGGCGCCGCCGATAGACTCGGGCGGTAACTGCTCCCGGCGTTGGGTCCCGTCATGGATTGGCATGTCGCGCTGCTGGCCTTCGTGCTGATCTTCCCGGTGGAGCTGCCGGACAAGACCTTCGTGGCGTCCCTGGTGCTCTCCACCCGGTTCCGGCCGGTGCTTGTCTGGATCGGCGTAGGGGTCGCCTTCGGTGTCCAGTGCGTGGTCGCGGTGGCCGCTGGGCAGGTGGTGTCCTACCTGCCGGCGTGGGTCGTGCATGCGCTCAGCACCGCCATGTTCCTCGCCGGCGCGGTGGTCCTGGTCAAGACGGCGCCGGGCGCAGACGTGGCGGAGCGCAAGCAGGAGGAGGAGCTCTCCGGCCAGGTGGCGGCCGAGGCCGGGTCGCGGGAGGCGGCCCGGCCAGGGGAGTCGGCGCGCGCGGAGGCTGATGGACCGCGCGCCCAGCCAGCACCGGCGGAGGCCGAGGGTCGGCCGACGGGCGAGGGCACTGATGCTGCGGCCGCTCGCACTAGCGGGCAGCCGCGGCAGGACTCGCGGCCCTGGCGCGCGCTCGGTGCGTCGTTCCTGCTCATCTTCGCCGCCGAGTGGGGGGACCTGTCGCAGATCCTCACGCTCAACATGGCGGCTCGCTACCACGCTCCGGTCGCCGTGTTCGTCGGCTCCTGGGTAGCCCTGCTGACTGTCTCGGGGCTCGCCGTCGTGGCTGGCCGGGTGCTCCTTCGCTACCTTCGCCTCTCGCTACTTCACTACATCGCCGCGGCGGTCTGCCTCGCCTTCGCCGGCGTCGGCATCTACGAGCTCATCCACGGGCTGACGTAGCGTCCTTGACAGCTAGCTGACTCGGTCGCCGGTGAGCCAGCTGACGACTTGGAGGACCTGGGGGACCGTCCACGACTCGGCCGGGGGGTGCGCCAGATTCCGCTCACCCTGCGCACTCAGGAAGCTGCGTAGCTGGCGCGGCACCAGCTTCGTTGACGTCACGTTGCCCATCCCGGAGATCACGAAGCGCTCATGTTGCCGCGAGTCGAAGAAGAACAGCTCGTCCGAGTGCTGTACGTCGTAGGTGAGGGGCTGCCCGGTCCGCCAGTTCACGGCCGCGGGCTTCGGTTCGGGCACCTTCTTCCGATAGACGCCGAGGTACGACCACAGCCGGTCGATGTCAGCGGGGGACCCGGTCAGGAGCGTCCAGTCCGGCAGCCCGGAGCGGGCGGTGAACAGCCGGCGATAGGCGGCGAGCTGGGCCGGCGTGTCTCGTTGCGGGTCGACCGTGATCGAGACGAACCGCACCCGGTCGCCCAGTCCGGCCCGCGCCACCTTGCGGGCCGCGGCGACGACGTTGGCCGTGTTCAGCGGACAGGTTTCCTGGCAGAGCGTCATCGCGTCCGAGATGACCAGAACCTTGCCGGCGTACGCCGACAGGGTCGTCCCCTTGCCCCGCCAGTCGACGAGCGGGGTCGAGAGGATGCTCGCCTTGACCGCGCCGTCGAGCTGCGTTCCTACCTTATTCCCGGGCGCTGGCGGCGGCGAGGAGCCGCAGCCGGCCAGGATCGGTGCACCCAGCACCAGGGGGAGGAGGACAGCGAGCGATACGCGCCGCCGCCAACTGCCGCTACTGCCGGACATATGCCCATCGTCGCAGACCGCGGTAGCCGGTCCGAGTGGTGCGGAGGCGGTTAGGCTCACGGCCATGGGTGCCTACGGCGTCGACAGCGAGGTTGGGCAGCTGCGGACCGTGCTCCTTCATCGGCCCGGCCCGGAGCTGAAAAGGTTGACCCCGCGCAACAACGACAGCCTCCTCTTCGACGCCATCCCATGGGTGGACCGGGCTCAGGAGGAGCACGACGGGTTTGCGAGCGCACTCCGGAGCCGAGGCGTCGAGGTGCTCTACGTCGTCGAGCTGCTCATCGAGGCCCTCGGCCGGCCGGCAGCGCGCGAGCAGGCCGTCGAGGAGGTGAGCGCCGACCTGCGACTGGGAGACAGCCTCCGGGGGCACCTGGGCGGGTGGCTGGAGGGGCTGGCCGCGGCGGAGTTGGCCACTGCCCTGACCGTCGGTATCCGCAACGACGAGGTGCGCGGCGGTGGCGGGCTGGTAACCAGTCTGTTGGCGCCCGATGACTTCGTGATCGACCCGCTGCCCAACCTCCTCTTCACGCGCGACTCGTCGGTGTGGCTGCCCGACCGGGTCGCCATCGCCAGCCTGGCGACGCCGGCGAGGCGGCGGGAAACCCAACTGCTGGACCTCGTCTACCGGTTCCACCCGAGGTTCGCGGGGATCGACCGGGTCCACGGCTGGCAGCGCGAGCATCTGGAAGGTGGCGATGTGCTGCTGCTCTCGCCGGGCGTGGTCGCGGTGGGGGTGGGGGAGCGGACCACTCCGGCCGGCGCCGAGCGGTTCGCCCGCCGGGTGCTCGTCGACGGGCTGGCGCACACCGTGCTCGCCGTACCCATCGCCCAGTCACGGGCGACCATGCATCTCGACACTGTCTGCACGATGGTCGACACGGACGCGATCGTCATGTACCCCAACGTCGCCGACACCCTGGTAGCGCACACGGTCACCTGCCTCGAGCCCGGCGACGACGAGGCGACCGTCGCGCTGGACGTGACCGGGCCCGAGCCGTTCCTGGTCGCCGCCGCCAAGGCCATGGGAATCGACCGGCTGCGGCTCATCGACACCGGGCTGGATCCGGTCACGGCCGAGCGCGAACAGTGGGACGACGGCAACAACACCTTGGCGATCTCTCCGCGGCTAACGGTCGCCTACGAGCGCAACGTAGAGACGAACCGCAGGCTGGAGGAGTCCGGCATCGAGGTGGTGGCGATCTCGGGCTCCGAGCTCGGGTCAGGCCGCGGCGGACCGCGTTGCATGTCCTGCCCGATAGCCCGCGACTCGCTGCGGTGAGCCGCGGGCGCGCGTCGGCGCCAGCGGCCCGGCATACGCGCGTTGTCTGCCTGGTGGGGGTTGGGTGCGTTGTCTGCCTGGTGGGGGTTGGGTCGCCCGGTTTATGACCCGCAGAGAGCACAACGCAACTTGAGCAGGACAAGGGACCTGGCGAGCGCGGTCACGGCGAGGCAGTTGTCCGGACGCAGTAGTCCGGACATGGAAGACCCGGCCGTTACTGACGGGGGATACAGCAACGACCGGGTTCGCCTTGCAGGCTATCCGACGGAACTGCGCCGCACAAGTCCACCGCCGCATGTTTTGCGGACAAGCGCCCTAGAGCCTCGGGTGCAGGAAATGCCGAGTAGGGGAGCATCCGCCTGCTCCACGGCAGCCATCAAAGGACTTACTTCACACGACCCTAGCGAGGGATGGTCAGC
Organism: Nocardioidaceae bacterium; assembly: GCA_035692425.1. Taxonomy (GTDB): domain Bacteria; phylum Actinomycetota; class Actinomycetes; order Propionibacteriales; family Nocardioidaceae; genus DASSHZ01. Next base: position 72,316 of record DASSHZ010000011.1, on the reverse strand, counting down.
TGGCGGTTGGCGAGGCCGTTGCGGGCGGAGCGTTCGGCGGCCGTGAGTGGGTCGGCGGCGGCAAGGGCAGCGCCGAGGCGATCGACGAACTCCGTGGCTGGCGATTCCAGCGCTTCGGGCCCGGTGCCTTCGGGCAGGTCCCATACGACGATCAGCAGCCCGTGCGCGCGGAACGACCCGACGAGTCGGTCGCCTGGGACCAACCGGTCCGCACCCGCTACGTGCAGGCGAGCGAGGGCGGTCAACAGCCGGTCCTCATCGTGGGGGAGCACCCAGCGAAGATGCTCGCGGCTGCCCGCCGAGACCCAGTACGCCGCGTCGACGGCGGTGAGGCGGCTGGTGGGCTCCACCGATGCGTTGACCTGCTCCAGGGTCGCGGCGGTCGTCGGGTCCGGCTCGCCGTCGAACCAGAAGTCGAAGCTGTCGTGCACCGTGACTGGGAACTCGCTGTCCGCGGCGACGAGGTCCTGCAGTCGGGTGGTGGTCGCGGCGACTCTGGGCAGCGCCACCGCGGCGCCGGGGTCCGCGGCCGCGGCCAGCTCGACGGCCTCCGCCAGGTCGTTGCTGGCATCGCCGGAGCGGTGGGCGGCCTGCAGCGCCAGCCAGACGCCGCCGTCCTCCCGCTTCAGCGCCGGGGCAACGCCGGGCAGCAGGCTCGCCACCATGAGGCTGGCGGGCCCGTCCGGGCCGATTGCCCCGGGGCGGAGGGCGGCGGCCGCCGTACCCGCCGGGACGAACTCGCGCAGTGCGACCCAGTCGCACTCGCCAGGAAGGCCTTCGAAGGTCCGCGCGACGTACGGCGAGGCGCCACCGGGCGCGCCGTGACAGGCCTTGTACCGGCGGCCCGACCCGCACGGGCACGGTTGGCGTGGGCCGACCGCACCCCGGCGGAGCGCAGTGCTCTCCCGCCGTCGCTTCGCCACCGTGCCCTCGCTGTCTCTCGCCTCGGCCTGGATCGATCCCGGCGCCGCTCAGTCTGCCGCATCCCGGACGAGGGCCAGCGGACGAGTCGCTGCCAATAGCCTTGCGGTATGCCCGGAGCGCCGCCCGCTCGCTACGCCTACCTCGGCCCCGCAGGGACGTTCACCGAGACGGCGCTCCGCTCGTTGCCCGTGGCCCGGTCCGCGGAGCTGCTGCCCCGGCCGACGGTCTCGGCCGCCCTCGACGCGGTCCGCAGCGGGGAGGCCGATGGCGCGGTCGTGCCGATCGAGAACTCCGTGGAGGGTGGCGTCGCGGCCACCATCGACGAGCTCGCCAACGGGGAGCCGCTGATCATCACCAGGGAGATCCACGTCGGCGTCGAGTTCGCGTTGCTCGCCCCGCCCGGCACCGAGATGGGCGGCGTACGGCGGGTGGCCACCCACCCGCACGCCCTCGCCCAGTGCCGGCGCTGGCTCGCCGGCCGGCTCCCGGCGGCCGAGGTGGTGCTCGAGTCCTCGACCGCCCGGGCCGCGGAGCTGGTCGCCGCGGCCGGGTCGCCGTACGACGCGGCGATCGCCGCCCCGATCGCGGCCCGCGCCCACCGGCTAGCCGTCCTGGCCACCGACCTGGCGGACCGGCCGGGGGCGGTGACGAGGTTCGTGCTGGTGTCACGGCCCGGGCCGCTGCCGCCGGCCACCGGAGCCGACAAGACCTCGCTCGTCGCGTTCATCCGGGACAACCACCCCGGTGCCCTGCTGGAGCTGCTGGAGCAGTTCGCCGCCCGCGGCGTCGACCTGACCCGCATCGAGTCCCGGCCGACCGGTACCGAGCTGGGCAGCTACTGCTTCGCCATCGACGCCGAGGGTCACCTGGCGGAGGAGCGGGTCGGCGAGGTGCTGATGGGGCTGTACCGGACCTGCTCGGAGGTGCGCTTCCTCGGCTCCTACCCACGCGCCGACGGCGTGGTGACCGAGGTGCGGCCGGGCACCGAGGACCGGGACTTCACCGCCGCGGCGGCATGGCTGCGACGGCTCCGGCAGGCCTGAGCCAACCGCGCAAGGTGGTCGCGAACCACCGACCGCCGGTGCTGGGAGTTGTTGCGGCTGACCACCCCGGGCCGGACGGGTGGGGGCTAGTTGGTGTGAGAGCGCTTTACCGCGGTCAGTAGGAAGACCGAGTCGGCCAGTGCTTCCACGCTGTGCGGCTCGGGCGGGACCTCCAGCAACTCACCTCGGCCACCGTCGGCCCGTGACTCACCGGAGATCAGCCGCACCTCCCCGGACAGCACCAGCACCGTCGCCTCGCCCGGGTTCTGATGCTCGCCGAGGACTGTCCCGTCGCGAAGCGCGACGAGTGTTTGCGTCATGGTCGACTCGGGCCCGCCAACCACCAGATGGGCGGCTCGCCCGCTGCGCTGGCTGCGTGCCTGGGCGAGGAGCTCGGTCGCTTGCTGTTCGAGTGTCATCGAGGTCCATCCTCCCGTATGGCTGACCCGTGCCCGACGCCGACCCGTCGCACCGCCGGGCGAGGTCGGAACGCTCGATTTCGTCGTTCCCCTCGCGAGTAGGGTGAGCCACGTCGGTCCGTCGGGCCTGGCAGGCAAGGGTGGTGGGAGTAGATGAGGCTGGCGGCGTTCAACGCGATGCCGGAGGCGGACGCGCGGCTGGCCGTCGAGCCTTGCCTCGCCGTACCTCGATGGGTCGATGAGCTCGTTGGAGCGCGCCCCTACCCGGCCCTAGCGGACCTGCTGCAGTACGCCGATCGCAGCGCCGGCCGGCTCAGCCCGCAGGAGGTGGCGGCCGCGCTGGCCGCGCATCCCCGCATCGGCGAGCGGCCGCCGGGGTCGACCACCACGGCCGCACTGTCGCGCTCCGAGCAGAGTGGCGTGTCGCCGGACCCCGACGTCGCCGAGCGGCTCCGGGCCGGCAACGCGGCGTACGAGCGGCGGTTCGGCCGGGTGTTCCTGATCCGCGCGGCCGGTCGCACCGGCGAGGAGATCCTCGGGGAGCTCGACCGCCGGTTGGGCAACGACCCGCAAGCCGAGCTCGCCGAGGTGGCCGACCAGCTGCGGGAGATCGCGGTGCTGCGGCTCGAGCAACTGGTGCGCCCGTGAGCGCGGTGAGCACCCACGTGCTGGACAGCGCCGCCGGGCTCCCGGCGAGCGGGGTAGCGGTGTCGTTGTCGCGGCTGCGGTACGCCGAGCAGCCGATCGCCACCGCGGTGACCGACACCGACGGCCGGGTTGCGGGACTGGGGCCGGACCGGCTGCCCCCGGGCGACTACCAGCTGACGTTCGACGTGGGCGGCTACTACGCCGGCCGCGGAGTGGCCGCCTTCTACCCCGAGGTCGTGGTGGCCTTCCGCATCGCCGAAGGAGGCGACCACTACCACGTGCCGCTGCTGCTGGCACCGTTCGCCTACTCCACCTATCGGGGGAGCTGACCGTGGAGTTCGTCTCGCCGCGGACCCTCGACGACGCCCTGGCTGCGAAGGCGGCCCATCCCGGCGCCATGCCGATCATGGGCGGCACCGATGTGATGGTGGAGCTCAACTTCGACCGCCACCGACCCGACGTGCTGCTCGATCTCGGCCGGGTCGCCGAGCTCGCGGACTGGTCGCTGGACGACGGCCGGGTGCGGCTCGGCGCGGGTGTCACGTACGCGCGGGTCATCCGGGAGCTCGGTGCGGAGCTGCCCGGCCTCGCCATGGCGTCCCGGACCGTCGGCTCGCCGCAGATTCGCAACCGCGGCACGGTCGGCGGCAACCTGGGCGCCGCCTCACCGGCCGGGGACTCCCATCCGCCGCTGCTGGCCGCGGGCGCGGTCGTCGAGCTGTCGTCGGTGTCCGGCGTCCGCTATCTGCCGGTGGCCGAGTTCTACCTGGGTGTGAAGCGGCATGCCGCCGCGGACACCGAGCTGGTCACCGCGGTGCTCGTGCCGCGCGCCACCGGACCTGAGCAGTTCTGCAAGATCGGCACGCGCAACGCGATGGTCATCGCGGTCGCCGCCCTCGGCCTCGCCCTGCGTCCAGACACCAGGAGCATCGGCACCGGGATCGGCTCGGCTGCCCCGACGCCATTCCGGGCTTGTGACGCCGAGGAGTTCCTGGCCGGCGCACTCGACGCCGACGGGTTGTGGGACCGCCCCAGCCCGCTGCCCCAGGCGCTCGTCGCGGAGTTCGGCGCCCGGATCGCAGCGGCTGCCGCGCCGATCGACGACGTGCGTGGGACGGCGCCGTACCGTCGGCATGCCCTGGCGGTGCTGGCGCGCCGGGCGCTCACCTGGGCGTGGGACGAGTATGCGGCGGCGGGAGGCCGGTGAAGTGCGGATCGAGATTACGGTCAACGGCAGGACTCGCGAGGCCGACGACGTCTGGGAAGGCGAGAGCCTGCTGTACGTGTTGCGCGAGCGGCTCGGCCTGCCCGGGTCCAAGAACGCCTGCGAGCAGGGGGAGTGCGGCTCTTGCAGCGTCTACCTGGACGGCGTTCTCGTCTGTGCCTGCCTGGTCGCGGCCGGGCAGGCGCAGGGGCGGGAGGTGGTGACGGTCGAGGGGCTGGGCAGCGCCGAGCGGCTGCACCCGGTCCAGCAGGCGTTCGTGGAGGCCGGCGCCGTGCAGTGCGGCTTCTGCACCCCGGGGCTGGTGGTCGCTACCCACGACCTGCTGGCCCGGAGTCCGCACCCCGACGACGCCGAGATCCGAGAGTCGCTGGCGGGCAACCTGTGCCGCTGCACCGGCTACGAGAAGATCATCGACGCCGTGCATCTCGCTGCGGGCCGGCTCACCGCGGCGGCGCCGTCCGGGGCCGCCGAGGAGGGGACATGACCACCGTCGTGGAGGGCTGTGCGGTGGCGACCATGGATGCCACCGGCCGGGAGTGGCCGGACGGCCACCTGGTCGTCGAGGGAGCCCGCATCGTGGCGGTCGGCCCCGGTCCGGCCCCGCGAGAGCGCTGGGGCGAGGCGACGTACGTGGACGGGCGTGGTTGCCTGCTCGCGCCCGGACTCGTCAACACCCACCACCACCTGTACCAGTGGGCAACCCGGGGGCTGGCGGTCGACTCGACCCTGTTCGAGTGGCTGACGAGCCTCTACCCGGTCTGGGCGGGGCTCGACCCCGAGATCGTGCGCGCGGCGGCGACCGGCGCGCTGGCCTGGCTGGCACGGACCGGGTGTACGACGACCACCGACCACCACTACGTCTTCCCGGCCGGCGGCGGCGACCTGCTCGAGGCGGAGGTCGAGGCCGCCCGCCGGGTGGGGCTGCGCTTCTATCCCTGTCGCGGCGCGATGGACCTCGGACGCAGCGGCGGGGGCCTACCGCCGGACTCGGTCGTCGAGGACATCGACACCGTCCTGGCGGCCTGCACCGATGCGGTCGAGCGCTTCCACGATCCGGGGCCCGGTTCCATGCTGCGCGTCGCGCTGGCGCCCTGCTCGCCGTTCTCGGTCACCGGCGAGCTCATGAAGCAGTCGGCGCTGCTGGCGCGCGACAAGGGCGTCCGGCTCCACACCCACCTCGCCGAGACGGACGATGAGGACCGCTTCTGCCGCGACCGCTTCGACTGTTCGCCGGTCGAGTATGTCGAGAGCCTCGGCTGGCTGGGCGACGACGTGTGGTTCGCGCACGCCGTACATCTCGACGACGCCGCGATCGCTCGGCTGGCGGCTGCGGGGAGCGGCGTGGCCCACTGCCCGTCGTCGAACGCCCGGCTGGGCGCCGGTATCTGCCGCACCCGGGACCTGGTGGCGGCCGGGGTTCCCGTCGGGCTCGGAGTCGACGGGGCAGCCTCCAACGAGGCCGCGTCCCTGGTGGAGGAGGCGCGCCATGCGCTGCTGTTCGCCCGAGCCGGCGGCGGGCCGACCGCGATGACCGTCCGGCAGTCGCTGGCGCTGGCCACCATCGGGGGCGCGCGGGTGCTCGGGTGGGACGACGAGATCGGCTCGCTCGAGCCCGGCAAGCTCGCCGACCTGGCTCTGTGGCGGGTCGACACGCTCCCGCACGCCGACATCGCGGACCCGGTCGCCGCGCTGGTCCTGGGCACGCCGCCGCCGCTGGAGCTGCTCGTGGTCGACGGCCAGCCGGTGGTCGAGCACGGGCACCTGGTGGAGGTCGACGAGGAGCGGGTGACGCGGGCCGACCTGGCTGCGGCGCAGCAGCTGCGGCAGCGGACCGCTGACGCGGGAGCCGCGTCATGACGTTCGCTCGGACGCCGGCTGGCCCCCCGGCCTTCCCCGCCGGTACGGCGACCGCGTCGGCCGAGGCGACCACGGCGGCAACGGCGGGTCCGCCGCCGACACCCACCGAGACCCCGACCAAGACGCCGGCCGGAGTCAAGACCGAGCTACCCAGCAACGCCGTCGGTGGGGTCGGCCAGAGCCCCGCCCGGCCGGACGGCATCTTGAAGGTCACCGGGGACTTCGCCTACTCCAGCGACCTGTGGATGGACGACATGCTGTGGGGGGTGACCCTGCGCAGCCCACACCCGTATGCCCGGATCCGCTCGATCGACATCGCCGAGGCGCTCGCCGTCGCGGGCGTCTTCGCCGTGCTCACCCACGAGGACGTGCCGGGGGAGAATCGCTACGGCCTGGAGCTGGCCGACCAGCCGGTGCTAGCCGAGGAGGTGGTGCGCTACCGCGGCGAGGCGGTCGCGCTCGTCGCCGCCGACCACCCCGAGATCGCCCGCCAGGCAGCGAAGAAGATCAAGGTCGACTACGAGGTGCTGGCGCCGGTAACCGATGCACGGGTCGCGGTCGGGCACGCACCTTGGGAGCCGGCCCCCGACCTGGTCGATGCCGGCCGGGACGGCCAGGTACCGCAGCTGCACGAGCACGGAAACGTGGTGCGCTACCTCAAGCTGCGCAAGGGCGACGCCGACGCCACCGCCGATGTCGTGGTGACCGGCGACTACGTCGTCGGCATGCAGGACCAGGCGTTCCTGGGGCCGGAGTCCGGGCTTGCCGTGCCAGACGACGTCGGGGGGGTGGACCTGTACGTGGCAACCCAGTGGTTGCACGTCGACCAGCGGCAGGTCTGTGCCGCGCTCGGCCTTGGGCCCGACCAAGTACGGCTCACGCTGTCAGGGGTCGGCGGCGCGTTCGGCGGCCGGGAGGACATCTCGATGCAGGTCCACGGCTGCCTGCTGGCGTTGCACACCGGAAAGCCGGTGAAGATGGTCTACAACCGCGCGGAGTCCTTCGTCGGCCACGTGCACCGGCATCCGGCCACGATGCACTACGAGTACGGCGCCAACCGCGACGGGCGGCTGGTCTTCGCCCGGGCGCGGATATACCTCGACGGCGGTGCCTACGCGTCGTCCACCGAGGCGGTGGTCGGCAACGCCGGCACGATGGGCCTCGGTCCGTACGTCATCCCGAACGCGTCGATGGACTGCTGGGGCGTCTACACCAACAACCCGCCGTGCGGGGCCATGCGGGGCTTCGGCGCGGTGCAGGCCGCGTTTGCCTCGGAGGCCCAGCTGGACAAGCTCGCCGCCGCACTGGGCATGGACCCGGTGGAGCTGCGGCGGCGCAACGGCATGCACGAGGGCGCCGAGAACCCGACCGGGCAGGTGATCGACAGCGCCGCACCCGTCGGCGAGCTGCTCGAGCGGCTGGCCGCAATGCCAATGCCTCCCGGGCGCGACGACCGGCTGGACCTGCGAGAGATGCCGGGCGGCGTCTCGAACACGACGCACGGCGAGGGGGTGCGCCGCGGGGTCGGCTATGCCGTCGCCTACAAGAACGTCGGCTACTCCGAGGGCTTCGACGACTACTCGACGGCCCGGGTCCGGCTCGAGGTGAGTGCTGGCGAGCCGCTCGCCACGGTGCATACGGCGGCGGTCGAGGTCGGCCAGGGGCTGGTCACCGTCGAGCAGCAGATCTGCCGCACCGAGCTGGGCGTCGACCGCGTGGTCGTGCGTACGGCGGACACGCAGGTCGGGTCGGCCGGCTCCTCCTCGGCGTCGCGGCAGACCTACGTCACCGGGGGCGCGGTCCGCTACGCCTGCGAGCAGGTGCGCGAGCAGGTCTTCGTGCTGCTCCAGCAGCGACTGGGGAGAACGATTGCGGACCTGCGCCTCGAGGGGGGCAAGGTGGTGTCGGAGTGCGAGGGGCCGTTGGCGTCGCTCGCAGACGTGCTGGGCCAGCGCGTCATCGAGGAGACGCACGAGTGGCGACACCGGCGTACTCACCCGATCGATCCCGAGACCGGCCAGGGCTTCGCCCATGTGCAGTACGCGTTCTCCGCCCACCGCGCCGTCGTGGACGTCGACGTCGAGCTGGGGCTGGTCAAGGTGGTCGAGCTCGCCTGCGTCGAGGACGTGGGCAAGGCGATGAACCCGCAGGCGGTGCTGGGGCAGATCCAGGGCGGCAGTACCCAGGGCCTCGGCCTCGCGGTCATGGAGGAGATCCAGATCCGGGACGGGCAGATCCTCAACCCGTCGTTCACCGACTACCTGATCCCGACCATCCTGGACACTCCACCGATGCCCATCGAGGTCCTCGAGTACCCAGACCCTCATGCGCCGTACGGCCTGCGCGGGGTGGGTGAGCCGTCGGCGATCTCATCCGGCCCGGCCGTGGTCGCCGCGATCAGGGCAGCCACCGGCTTGGAGCTGGCGCGGATCCCGGTCCGGCCGGAGCACATCGTGGGGGTGTGACGCTTCGCCGAGCCGTGGTGGCCCGGGCAGCTGTGCCCCTTGACGCCACCAGTGTGAGACTGGAGGTCGTCGCCGGTGTGCCGGAAGCCCCAGTCGTAGCGAGGAGGGACGATGGCCGATGTCGAGATCCGCGCCGAGACGGTGGCCGGGCAGGAGCAGGTGCTGACGGCGGCGGCGCTCGCCTTCGTCGCCGAGCTGCAGCTGATGTTCGGACCTACCCGCGACGTGCTGCTCGCCCAGCGCCGGCAGCGCCGGGAGGAGATCGCCCGGACCGGCACGCTGGCGTTCCTCGAGGAGACCCGCGAGGTCCGCGAGTCCGACTGGCGGGTCGCCCCGGCGCCGGTCGCGCTGCAGAACCGGCGGGTCGAGATCACCGGACCGACCGATCCGAAGATGGCGATCAACGCCCTCAACTCCGGCGCAAACGTCTGGCTGGCCGACTTCGAGGACGCCAACACCCCGCACTGGCGGAACGTGATCGAGGGTCAGCGGGTGCTGTACGACGCGCACCGCCATCAGCTGAGTCACACGTCCCCGGAGGGCAAGGAGTACCGACTGGGCGATGGCGACATCGCCGTGCCAGTGGTGCGCCCGCGCGGGTGGCACTACGACGAGAAGCACATCCTCATCGACGGCAATCCGGCGGTGGCGGCCCTGGTCGACTTCGGGCTGCACTTCTTCCACAACGCGGAGGAACTGCTCGGCCGCGGGCTCGGTCCGTACTACTACCTGCCGAAGATGGAGAGCCACCTCGAGGCGCGGCTGTGGAACGACGTCTTCACCCACGCCCAGGCGATGCTCGGCGTACCCCATGGCAGCGTGCGGGCGACCGTGCTGATAGAGACCATAACTGCGGCGTTCGAGATGGAGGAGATCCTCTTCGAGCTGCAGGAGCACGCGGCCGGGCTCAACGCCGGTCGCTGGGACTACCTGTTCAGCATGATCAAGAACTTCCGGGACGGCGGGCCGGACTTCCTGCTGCCGGACCGCGCCGATGTCGTGATGACGGTGCCGTTCATGAAGGCGTACTCCGACCTGCTCGTGGCGACCTGTCATCGGCGGGGCGCCTTCGCGATGGGCGGCATGGCGGCGTTCATCCCGAGCCGGCGCGACCCTGAGATCAACGAGCGAGCGCTGTCGAAGGTCCGCGAGGACAAGGTGCGCGAGGCGACAGCGGGATACGACGGGTCGTGGGTCGCCCACCCCGACCTGGTCGCGACCTGCCGGGAGGCGTTCGACGAGGTATTGGGCAAGCGTCCCAACCAACTCGATGTGGTCCCAGAGGTGTCGGTTGCGGCCGCGGACCTCCTGAACGTGAAGGCGACGCCGGGGGCGGTTACCGAGGCCGGGGTACGGACGAACGTGTCCGTCGCCCTGCGCTACCTGGTCTCGTGGCTGGGTGGCAACGGCGCCGCCGGGATCGACAACCTCATGGAGGACGCCGCGACCGCCGAGATCAGCCGCAGCCAGCTCTGGCAGTGGACCCACGGCGACGCCCGCACCGACACCGGCGAGCCGGTGACGCCGGCGTACGTGCGGGCGATCATGGACGACGAGACCGCGAAGATCCGGGCCGCGCTGGCCGGTGACGAAGAGGCGCTGACCCGGCTCGACCAGGCCCGCGGGCTCTTCGAACAGGTCGCGCTCGACGACGACTTCCGCGACTTCCTGACCCTGCCGGCGTACGCCGAGTTCGTTCCGTAGCCGCCTCCCGTTGCCGCAAGGTCCGACTCTGGCGTTGCCCGGGCTACCCGAAGGTCGGATCGTTCGCAAGCGGCCGACTGGATGCGGTTCCACTAGGGTGCGGCCGTGACCCAGTACGTCGCGGCGCTCGACCAGGGCACGACGAGCACTCGGTGCCAGGTCTTCGATGCCGAGGCACGGGTCGTAGGAGCCGCCCAGCGTGTGCACCGGCAACTGCTGCCGCGGCCGGGCTGGGTCGAGCTCGACCCGGTGGAGATCTGGACGGCGGCCACCGACGTTCTGGCCGGCGCGGTCTCCGACGCCGGGCTTACCGCCGCCGACATCGCCGCGGTCGGCGTCGCGAACCAGCGGGAGACCACGGTCGTATGGGATCGGCGTACCGGCGAGCCGGTCGCCAACGCGATCGGCTGGCAGGACACCCGGACGCGAGCGATCTGCGACCGCCTCAGCGCCCTGGGCGGGGGGGCCGACCGGTACCGGGACCGGGTCGGGCTGCCGCTAGCGACCTACTTCGCCGGGCCGAAGCTGAGCTGGGTGCTCGACCACGCCGACGCACGGGTGCGCGGCCAGGCGGAGTCCGGCGACCTGGTGTTCGGCACGGTCGACTCCTGGCTGGTCTGGAACCTCACCGGTGGCACATGCGGCGGCGTCCACATCACCGACGTCACCAACGCGAGCCGCACCATGCTCATGGACCTGGCGACCTTGTCGTGGGCCCCCGACATCTGTGCAGAGATGGGCGTGCCGACGCCTATGCTGCCCGCCATCGCCTCGTCGTCGGAGGTGTACGGCGAGTGCCGGGCCGGCTGCCTACCTGGCGTGCCGGTCGCCGGCATCCTCGGCGACCAGCAGGCGGCCCTGTTTGGGCAGGGCTGCTTCGACCCCGGGACTGCCAAGAACACCTACGGCACCGGGAGCTTCCTCCTCCTCAACACCGGGTCCCGCCGGGTGGGCAGCCGCCACGGGCTCCTCACCACGGTCGGCCACCGGCTCGGCGGCAGCCCGCCGACCTACGCGCTCGAGGGGTCGGTCGCCGTTACCGGCGCTCTCGTGCAGTGGCTGCGTGACAACCTCGGACTGATCGGGTCCGCGGCGGAGGTCGAGCCACTGGCGGCCTCGGTCGTCGACTCGGGCGGTGTCTATCTGGTGCCCGCCTTCGCCGGCCTGTTCGCGCCGTACTGGCGCCCGGACGCGCGCGGGGCGCTGGTCGGGCTGACCGGGTTCGCGACGAGGGCGCACGTGGCCCGGGCCGCGCTGGAGGCGACTGCGTTCCAGACCAGGGACGTGCTAGCGGCGATGGAGGCCGACGTCGGGGTGGGACTCACCGAGCTCCGAGTCGACGGCGGGATGGTCGTCAACGACCTGCTCATGCAGTTCCAGGCGGACCTGCTCGGCATCCCCGTGGTCCGGCCGGAGACCACGGAGACGACGGCCCTCGGAGCGGCGTACGCCGCCGGGCTGGCCACTGGATACTGGCCCGACCTTGGTGCGCTGCGAGCGAACTGGCGCGAGGGCCGGCGCTGGGAGCCACGGATGCCCCAGGCGGAGCGCGACGAGCGCTATGCGACCTGGCAGCGAGCGGTCGAGCGGAGCCTCGACTGGGTCTGACCAAGCGGTGTGCCGAGCGCTATAGCCTGCTGTGGTTGGCGGGTCGGCGAAGGAGGAGACGTGGGTCAGGTTGTGCAGGGGGTGGTCGTCCGCAAGAAGGGGGCACCGGTCGAGCTCGCAGCCGTGCACGTCCCGGATCCCGGACCGGGCGAGGCGGTGGTCGCCGTCGCGGCCTGCGGTGTGTGCCACACCGATCTGCACTACCGGGAGGGCGGCATCGGCGACGATTTCCCCTACCTCCTTGGCCATGAGGCGGCCGGCACGGTCGAGTCCGTCGGAGCCGGCGTAACCGACGTGGCGCCCGGCGACTTCGTGATCCTCAACTGGCGAGCCGTCTGCGGTCAGTGCCGAGCATGCCGGCGGGGCCGACCCTGGTACTGCTTCGCCACCCACAACGCCACGCAGCGCATGACGCTGGCCGACGGCACCGAGCTCAGCCCGGCGCTGGGGATCGGCGCGTTCGCCGCCAAGACGCTCGTGCACGCCGGCCAGTGCACGAAGGTGGACCCGCAGACCCCCGCCACGGCAGCAGGCCTGCTCGGCTGTGGCGTGATGGCTGGCCTCGGCGCAGCGATCAACACCGGTGGGGTAGGCCGCGGAGACAGCGTCGCGGTCATCGGCTGCGGAGGTGTTGGCGCGGCCGCGATCGCTGGCTCGCACCTGGCGGGCGCGACCACCGTCATCGGGATCGACGTCGACCGGCGCAAGCTCGCGAAGGCAACCGAGCTTGGGGCGACCCACACCGTGGACGCCTCCGCCAGCGGCGTGGTCGAGGCCGTCCAGGCGCTCACCGGGGGCGTCGGCGCCGATGTGGTGATCGACGCTGTCGGGACACCCGACACCTGGATGCAGGCCTTCCGAGCCCGCGACCTGGCAGGCACCGTCGTCCTGGTCGGCGTACCTCGGCCGGACATGCACGTCGACGTGCCGCTGCTCGAGGTTTTCGGGCGCGGCGGGGCACTCAAGTCGTCGTGGTACGGCGACTGCCTGCCTTCGCGCGACTTCCCGATGCTCGTCGACCTCTACCGGCAGGGCCGGCTGCCCCTCGACGAGTTCGTGTCCGAGACCATCGGCATCGGAGACGTCGAGGCCGCCTTCGACAAGATGGAGCGTGGAGAGGTGCTCCGCTCGGTAGTGGTGCTGTGAGCCGCTTACTACCCTCCGCCGGTCCCGCCTGAGCGGGACCCGAGGTCGAGGTGGCAGGTCGACCTGACGTTCTTCTGCACGTCAGCGGCCGCCTTCCTCACCGCCGGGGTCGCGAGCGCCTCGACCTGCTTGAAGGCCCGCTGGACCTCGGTCGGGTCGATGCCACTCGGGACCTGGCCCTTCATCGCCTGGCTGATCGCCTTGGAGGAGACGCCGGCGTTCTTCAACGCCTGGACCACCCGGTCGAACTTCGACGCCAGCAGCTGCCAGTCGGGCTGCACGTCAGCGGGGGCGGACGCCGCCACGGAGTGGAGGGCGCTGCCGATCTTGGCGAAGTCGAGGTTGCCCGGCGTCGACAGGTTGCCTAGCTGAGCTTGGGTCTGGCGGATCGTGTGGCAGTAGCTCGCCGTACTCGACGAGCCGCCTCCTCCGCAGCCGCCGAGCAGCACGGTCGCCAGGGTCGCCGCCGCACCGAGCGCGATGGTTCGTCTCATGCCAACCTCCCGGTCAGGCGGGCGCCCGGCGGCCCCCGTTCGGCCCCACCCTGCCACACGGGGAGCCGACCTCATAACGCCTGCGCACGCGCTGGGGGCAGACTGGAGGCGCTCCGGATAACCGGTGGGGACGGATATACTGACGAGTAACTTAGGCGATCGAGGTGGTGACGCCGGATGACCAGCGAAGCATTCGTGTACGAAGCGATCCGCACCCCGCGCGGCCGGGGGAAGGCCACCGGGGCGCTGCATGAGGTGAAGCCGGTCGACCTGGTGGTCGGGCTGGTCCACGAGCTGCAACGACGCCTCCCGGGCCTGGACCCCGCCCGTATCCACGACCTGGTGCTGGGCTGCGTGACGGCGGTTGGTGAGCAGGGTATGGACATCGCCCGGTCTGCGGCGATCGTGGCCGGCCTCCCCGACAGCGTCGCTGGCGTCCAGCTCAACCGGTTCTGCTCCAGCGGGCTCGAGGCCGTCAACCAGGCCGCGGCGCGAGTGCGCTCCGGCTGGGAGGATCTGATCCTGGCCGGCGGCGTCGAGTCGATGAGCCGGGTGCCGATGGGGTCGGACGGCGGAGCGTGGGCGATGGACCCGGTGACGGCGATTGCCGCCGACTTCGTTCCGCAGGGGATCAGTGCCGATCTCATCGCAACCCTCGGCGGCTGGACTCGGCAAGCAGTCGATGCGTACGCCGCCGAGTCCCAAGCGCGGGCGGCCAAGGCCGAGGCGAACGGCTACTTCGCCCGTTCGGTCGTGCCCGTCAAGGATCGCAACGGTCTGACGATTCTCGACCACGAGGAGACCATCAGGCCCGACACCACCGTCGAGGGCCTCGGCGCGCTCAAGCCCAGCTTTGCGGGCATCGGCGAGATGGGTGGCTTCGACGCCGTCGCGCTGCAGAAGTACCACTGGGTGCAGCAGATCGACCACGTGCACCATGCCGGCAACTCGTCAGGCATCGTCGACGGCGCCGCCCTGGTGCTCGTTGGCAGCGAGGAGGTCGGCCGCGAGCTCGGCCTGCGACCCCGGGCGAGGATTGTGGCGGCCGCGGTGAGCGGGTCCGAGCCGCTCATCATGCTGACCGGCCCGGCACCCGCCAGCCGCAAGGCGCTCGCGATCGCGGGCCTGTCGGTCGAGGACCTCGACCTCGTCGAGATGAATGAGGCCTTCGCCGCTGTCGTGCTGCGCTTCATGGCCGACCTCGGGCTGAGCGCCGACAAGGTGAACGTCAACGGCGGCGCGATCGCCATGGGCCACCCGCTCGGCGCCACTGGCGCGATGCTCCTCGGCACCTTGGTGGACGAGCTGGAACGCCGCGAGCTGCGCTACGGGCTGGCGACGCTCTGCGTCGGAGGCGGGATGGGGGTCGCCACCGTCGTGGAGCGGCTGTGACCGCCCGCCGACCGCCCATATGCGCAAGATCCGACTTTGGCGCGGCCTCAGCAGCGTGAGGGTCGGATCTTTCGAGGAGAGGGAGCGATGACCGAGACCACGATCCGCTACGAGACCGACGCCGACGGCGTCGTAGTCCTGACCATGGATGACCCGGCAGCCCGCGTCAACACGATGAACGAGCGCTGGGCGGCTTCGCTGCACGCGGTGGTCGACCGGCTGTACGCCGAGCGCGACTCGGTCACGGGAGTGGTCGTCACCTCGGCGAAGAAGTCGTTCTTCGCCGGCGGCGACCTCACCCGGCTGGTTCAGGTCGGCCCGGCCGACGCCGGAGCCGTCTTCGCGGAGATCGAGGGCATCAAGGCTGACCTGCGGCGGCTGGAGACACTCGGCCGGCCGGTAGCGGCCGCGCTCAACGGGTCGGCCCTGGGCGGCGGCCTCGAGATCGCCCTCGCCTGCCACCATCGGGTGGCGGTGGACGACTCGCACCTAGAGCTCGGGCAGCCGGAGGTGCAGCTGGGTCTGCTGCCGGGCGCCGGCGGGGTGGCCCGCCACGTCCGGCGGATGGGGCTGGCGGACGCCTTGATGAAGGTGCTGCTGCAGGGTCGGCGCTATAAGCCGGGACCGGCGATGGAGCTGGGGCTGGTGGACGAGCTGGTGAGCGGCCCCGCCGAGCTGGTGCCGACCGCGAAGCGGTGGGTGCTAGAGCACCGGGACGACCCGGACGCAGCTATCCAGCCGTGGGACCGCGAGGGCTACCGGATGCCCGGGGGGACCCCGGCCAGCCCCAAGCTCGCGCAGTTCCTCCCGGCGTTCCCCGCCAACCTCCGCAAGCAGACCAAGGGAGCGCCCTACCCGGCGCCGGCCGCGATCATGGCGGCCGCGGTCGAGGGAGCGCAGGTCGACTTCGAGACGGCTACTCGCATCGAGTCGCGCTACTTCGTCGAGCTGGTCATCGGCCCGATCGCGAAGAACATGATCCAGGCGTTCTTCTTCGACCTGCAGGCGATCAACAACGGCGGCTCGCGACCGTCGGAGGTGCCGCCGTACCGGGCGCGCAAAGTGGCCGTGCTCGGGGCCGGCATGATGGGGGCCGGGATCGCCTACCAGTGCGCCACCCGCGGAGTCGAGGTCGTCCTCAAGGACGTCTCGATGGAGGCGGCCGAGCGCGGGAAGGCGCACTCCGCGACCTTGCTCGACAAGGGGATGGCCCGCGGGCGGGTCACCGCCGAGGAGCGCGACGAGGTCCTGTCCCGCATCACGCCGACCGATCGGGCAGCGGATGTCGCCGGGGCCGACCTCATGATCGAGGCCGTCTTCGAGGACCAGGCCCTGAAGCGCCGGGTCTACGGCGAGGTGGAGCCAAGCCTCAGTGCCGATGCCCTGCTCTGCTCGAACACATCGACGCTGCCGATCAGCGAGCTCGCCGACGCCGTCTCCCGTCCGGAGGCGTTCCTCGGCATGCACTTCTTCTCGCCGGTCGACAAGATGAAGCTCGTCGAGCTGGTCGTAGGCAAGCAGACGTCCAACGAGGCGCTCGCCAGGGCGTACGACGTGGCGCGCCAGATCGGCAAGACCCCGGTGGTCGTCAACGACAGCCGAGGTTTCTTCACCTCCCGCGTCTTCGGCACCCTGGTGATGGAGGGCGTCAACATGCTCGCGGAGGGCATAGACCCGCAGACCATCGAACGGGCCGCGACCGAGAAGGGGTTTCCCGCGCCTCCGCTGGCGATGATCGACGAGATCAGCCTCACCCTGGCCCAGCACATCCGAGACTCAGCGATCGCGTCGGGCGACTCCGAGAAGCTCGGCGGCTTCGGAGAGGGCCCCGGGATGCGGCTGGTCGATCGGATGGTCAAGGAGCTCGGCCGCCGCGGTAAGGCAGCCGGCGCCGGGTTCTACGAGTATCCGAAGGACGCGCCGAAGCGTCTCTGGCCCGGGCTCTGGGAGCACTTCGTGCTGCCGGACCGCAATCCCGTCGAGGCGTCCACCTTCCGTGACTGCCAGGAGCGGTTCACCTTCGCCATGTCGATCGAGACCGTCAAGTGCGTTGCCGAGGGCGTGCTCCGCTCCACGGCGGACGCAAACATCGGGTCGATCTTCGGCATCGGGTTCCCGCCGCTTTACGGCGGGGCGCTGCAGTACGTCAACAACTACTTCGATGAGCGTCCGGGCAGCGACCTGCGCGGCGTCGCCGGCTTCGCCGCCCGGGCGCGGGAGCTCGCTGCGGCGTACGGTGACCGGTTCACCCCGCCGCCGCTGCTGCAAGAGAAAGCCGCCGCCGGCGAGCCGTTCTGACCTACGCCCTCCCGGCCGGGCACCAGGAACAGTGTCACCCAGCCGCCGGTCGGAACGCTGTTGTCGGATTTCTCTCCAGAAACCAGCAAGACCGTTCCAACTCGCGGTGCGTAGGGGACGCAGCAATGCGCATTGGGCACCACCGCGTGTGGGTCGTTACGACGAGGGTGGGCGAGGGGCATCCGGCTCGCCGTTCGTGCGGCTGGACGCCGGCCGGAGGCGACGGCGCATCACCACCCGGGTCGGGGACCGTCGCACCACCTCGTGGAAGCCGGCTCGCTCATACAGGGTGCGCGAGCCGAAGAACATGAAGTCGTCGTGGCTGCGCTCGGCCTTGTCCACCGGGTACGCCTCCAGCGTGCGGACCCCTTGGCCGCGCGCGTAGTTGATGGCTGCAGCCAGCAGCTTGTGCTGCAACCCGCGGCCGCGATGAGTCTTCAACACGTAGGTGCAGACCACCGACCAGACGGGCCGATCGTCGACCGGCTTCATCACCGGGGACCGGCGCAACCGGTGGTACTCCTCGCGCGGCCCCAGGCTGATCCAGCCCACCGGCTCGTCGTCGAGGTAGCCGACGAGCCCGGGCACCGTGCCGGCGTGCACCAGTTCGCAGAGCGCCTCCTTGTTGGCGACCCCCGCGCCGGCGTCGACGGCGACCGACCCGCTCTTGCGGTAGTACATGCACCAACACCCCCGGACGATGGACCCGCCCGGCTGGCCGAACAGCGCCTCAAGATCCGCCCAGGTCTGTGCCGTTAGCGGCCGTGCCACGAACCTCACCAGACCAACCCTGCCACGATGATCGGACGCGGGCCGTTTGGTGACGGTACGGCGGATGCGGTAGAGATGGGCGCATGGCCCCCGCCAAGACGCCCGGTCCTCCGGTGCTCAGCGAGGTTTGGCGATTGGTCGCCGAGGCCGATGCGGCCTGGCCGCAGGTGGCGGCCAGCGACACCATCCCCCCGCATCTGGTCAAACGGACCGCAGAGCTCGGGCTGCTCCGCCTGACGGTGCCGGCGGAGTACGGCGGCTGCGGGCTCGCCACCACCGACTACCAGCCCTACCTCGAGGCGGCGGCGCACGGCCCCGGGTGGCTGCGCATGCTGGTGCACGTGGGCAACGGCTTCTGGCGCCCGCTGGCCGCGTACGGCAGCCCTGGACAGCGGGCGCTCATCACGGGGATGGCCACCGGAGACGTCTCACTCGCCTTCGCCCTGACCGAGCAGGCCGGCGGAACGGGCCGGGACCTCCACTCGCGGGCTGCCCGCAGTGGCGGCGACTGGCTGGTCAGCGGCGAGAAGCACCTGATCACATTCGCCGACCGCGCCGACTACTTCCTGCTCACCGTGGCGACCGACGACCGCGGTGCCGCGGACTCTCTGACGACCTTCTGCGTGCCCCGCGACAACCCGGGGCTACGCATCGACACCAGCCAGCGCACCATGGGCCTCGCGGGCACCGGCCACGGGATCTTGTCGTACGACGCCATGCCGGTCGACGACGCGCACCGGCTGGGCGAGGTCGGCCAGGGGCTAGCGGTCGCCACCTCGTTCCTCGACTACAGCCGAGTCTCGCTGGCCACCGCCATGGTCGGGCTGGCGCAGCGGGCGCTGGACGAGTCGGTGCGCTACGCGCGCACTCGGCGTACCTTCGGCAAGCCCATCGGAGACCGCCAGGCGGTCCAGGTGCGGCTCGCCCAGATGGCCGCCGACGTCGCCGCGGCGCGCGCTCTCGTCTACGAGGCGGGCCGTCGCCACGCGGCGGGTGGCGAGCTCACCTCGGTGGCCGCGACCGCCAAGCTGTTCTGCCAACAGATGGTGGGGCGGGTGACCGACGCGGCGTTGCAGGTGCACGGCGGGCTCGGCTACACGACCGGCTCGACTGTCGAGCGGATCTACCGGGACGCCCGTGGCTTCTGGTTCGAGGAGGGTACGGCGGAGATTCAGCAGCTGGTCATCGCCCGTGGGCTGCTCGCGCAAGGAGGCGACCGATGAGGTACGTCGAGATCACGCCCGGCCAGGTGACCCTGCGCGAGGGGCCGCCAGCCGCCCTGCAGCCCGGCGACGCCCGGGTCCGGGTGCTGGCCTGCGGGGTGTGCGGCACCGACCTCGAGGCCCTGCGCGGCATGGTGCTGCCGCGGGGGGTCGACTACCCGCTCCGCCCGGGCCACGAGATCGCCGGCGTCGTGACCGAGGCCGGCCCGGCCCTCGACGGGACGGGCACCACCCCGCCGGACACCCCAGCGGTAGGAACCCCGGCGGCCGGCGAGATGGTCGTCCTGCACCCGCTTGCGCCGTGCGGCACCTGCGAGGCATGCCGGCGTGGCGAGGAGCAGCTGTGCAGCGATGTCCGTGCCCTCGGCTTCCACACCCCCGGCGGTCTCGCCGAGGAGGTGGTCTGGCCGGCGGCCCGGATGGTGCCCGTGCGTGGGTTGCCGCCGGCGCAGGCGGCGCTGCTCGCGGACGCCGTCGCGACCGCCTTCCACGCCCTGACGTACGCCGAGGTGCCGGCCGGCGGGGTGCTGTGCGTCCTCGGCGCCGGCGGGCTGGGCGGGCAGGTGATCCGGCTGGCCCGAGTGCTGCACCCCGACGTGACGGTGGTCGCCGTGGTCCGGAGCCAGGCGACCGCCGACCGGGTCGCCCAGCTCGGCGGGGTTGCGATTCGGGGGCTGGAGGGTGCCCTGCGCGGGGTGCGGGACGCGGTGGGCCGGCCGGATGCGGTCATCGACTTCACCGGGGACGAGACCGCCGCCGGCGTGGGCCTGCGGCTGCTCCGGCCGGGGGGACGGCTGGTGCTCGGCTCGGTCGTCGACAAGCCCATCGACCTCGGCATCTCGGTGACTGGCATCACGAGCCGCGAGATCGCGGTGCGGGGCGCCTACGTCTCGACCATGGACGAGCTCCGGGCGGTGACCGAGCTGGCCTGCGCGGGCCGGCTCGACCTCGGCGACGCGGTCAGCCACGTGCTGCCGCTCGAGCGGGCGCCGGAGGCGCTGGAGATCGTCGAGGCACATCCGCCGGGCCTGCAGCGGCTGGTGATCACCCCCGGGAGGCAAGCGTGACGGAGGCACTCCGCATGTCTGCGGTCTTCCAGCCGGACCTGCTGGTCGGCAAGGTGGCCCTGGTCACCGGTGGCGGTACCGGTATCGGTCTCACCATTGCCCGGGCGCTCGGCCAAGTGGGGGCGGAGGTCGTGCTGGCCGCCCGCAACACCGAGCGGCTGGCCAAGGCGGCCGACGGCCTCGCCGCCGACGGCATCAAGGCCTCGTGGACCGCGCTGAACATCCGCGACGCCGACCAGGTGAGCCAGGTGGTCGACGAGGTGGTCGAGCGCCAGGGCGGCGTCGACATCCTGGTCAACAACGCCGGCGGACAGTTCCCGGTCAAGGCAGAGGAGCTGTCGCCGAACGGCTGGCGGTCCGTCGTCGACCTGAACCTCAACGGCACCTTCTACGTAACGTCGGCCGCCGGTCGGCACATGATCGCGCGCGGCTCGGGCGGCACCGTGCTGTCGGTCGTGTTCAACACCCAGGAGCACCCGATCCCCGGCAACGTCCACTCGGCCGCCGCCCGGGCGGGCGTCATGCAGATGACCCGCACGCTCGCCGTGGAGTGGGCGCAGTTCGGGATCACCGTGAACGCGATCGGCCCGCTGTTCCTCTCCGAAGCCGCGCAGGCTGCGTACGGCGACGAGGTGGCCGCCTTGGTAGCCGGCCGCACGCCCATGCAGCGCTGGGCAACCCCGCAGGAGATGGGCGCCTGGGCGGTGGTGCTGTGCTCGCCGGTGGCCAGCTACGTCACCGGGCTGATGGTGCCCCTCGACGGGGGGAACCGACTGACGTCCGGCCTCGCCTGGCGCGGCACTCCCGTCCTGCCCGAGTAGCCGCCGAGACGTGCGGTTCGGGGCATTGGCGGGGTACCGGGAGCACTGCTCGGGCAGACTAGTGAGCATGATCGGGGCGGCCGTCGACGTGCGCGGGCTCGGCGTGCGCTTCGGCCAGGTCGAGGCCGTCAGCAATCTCGACCTGGCGGTGGCGGCGGGAGCCGCCACCGCCCTCGTCGGACGCAACGGGGCCGGCAAATCCACGACCATGCGGGTACTGGCCGGGGTGGTGCCGGCGACCGAGGGGGACGTCAGCGTGGCCGGCATCGACGTACGCCGGCACCCGCTCGCCGCGAAGCGGGCCACCGGCTACTGCCCGGACGTCGGCGGCCTGGTGCCGCGAGCGACGCCCTGGGAGCACCTGCAGCTGGCCGCCAGGCTGCGCCGGGTGCCGGCCGGCTGGGAGGAGCGCGCGCGCGATCTCCTCGAGCTGTTCGACCTGGGCGCCGCTGCGCACCGGATCACGTCCGGCTTCAGCCACGGGATGGGTCGGCGGCTGTCGGTCGTCCTCGCGGCCTTCCACCAGCCGCAGGTCCTGCTGCTTGACGAGCCCTTCGACGGGGTCGACCCCCTCGGTGTGGAGGCCGCCTTCGAGGTGATCGCCGACGCGCGCTCGCGCGGTGCCGCCGTACTCGTCTCGACCCACCTGCTCGCCCTGGCCACCGAGTGCTGCACGCAGGCCATCGTGCTTCGCAACGGGAAGGTGGTCGCCGAGGCCCCCGCCGAGGAGCTCAGCGGCGAGGCCGGTGCCCGCACCTACCGCGCGCTGCTCGCGTGAGTACCGCGCCGCCGATGGACTCCGGCGACCTCGCTCCCCGGCGCTCCCGTTGGGGCTTCGCACTCTCCGACGCCGGCCGGGCGGTGGCGGATGTGGGGGCACTGGTTCGGTTCCGCGCCGCGAGCCTGTCCGCCCGGGGGCGTCGCGCGGCCGTGGTGGCGCTGGCGATCGCACTGGGCGGTACCGTCTCGGCCGCGGTCGTGCCAGCACTGGTCGGTGGCACGAGCTCGTCGTCAGCGGCGGCGCAGGACGTGCTGCTGCTGCTCCCCACGGCGTATGCCGGGTTCCTGGTCGTCACCACCTTCGCGATTGTCGGGGCCGGCGGTGGCCGCGAGCTGCTGCCGAGGGAGCAGGCGGTCGCCTTCCCGGTCAGCCCCACCACCGACCACCTGGGAGCGCTGCTGCTGGCACCGCTGAACATCGCCTGGATCCTGCAGACCTGGACGGTGCTGGGCGCCACCGCATACGTGGTCGGATCGCGCGGGACGCTCTGGGCGGTGCAGCTGACGACCTTCTGCTGGCTGCTCGCGGCGACCGCCGGCGCGCAGGTGGTCGCCTGGTGCGTGGAGTGGGTACGGCGCGGACCGCACGGCATCCTCGTCGTCCGGGCGCTGGGCCTGGTGGTGTTCGGCGTCGCCGCGGGCCTGGTGGCCACCCACCACGTCGGCCCCGTCCTCGATCGGGTGCCGACGCTGCGAGTGGTGCTCCTCGCCTTCCAGCCGGTGGGGAACCGCTGGGGGCCCTGGCTGGGTGGCCTGCTGCTGCTCGTGGCCGGCGGTCTGGCGGCCCTCGGGCTGGGGGCCGCGGTCGCGCACGCCGTGGCCCACCGACCCGCCCGCGACGAGCAGCGCGGCGAGAGCCGGACCATGTCGGCCCGACCCATGCCGCGAACCCGCTACGGCGCCCTTCTGCGCACCGACCGGAACAGTGTCTGGCGGTCCGTGCCGCTGCGCCGGGGCTTCCTGGTGCTGGCGCTGCTGCCGGGACTGGTGGCGGCCGCCGGACACCTGGACTGGCAGACGCTGCCCGTGCTGCCCGGGCTGGTGGCGGCCGGCGGCGCGCTGCTGCTGGGCGTCAACGCCTGGTGCCTCGACGGCACCGGCACGCTGTGGCGAGACAGCCTGCCCGTCAAGCCCCGGACCGCTTTCGTCGTGCGGGTGCAGATCCTGCTCGAGATGCTGGTGCTCGCGACCGTCCTGTGCCTCCTGGTGGCGAGCCTGCGCGCGTCTGGCCGGCTGACCGGGACCGAGGTCGCCGCGATGGGCGCGACCGCGGTGGTCGTCCCGCTGCAGGTGGCGGCGCGGTCGATGACCTGGTCGGTCCGCCGGCCCTTCTCGATGGACCTGCGTTCGACCCGAGGTGCGCCGGCGCCGCCGTTCGCAATGGTCGGCTACTCGTCGTACCTGGCCATGACCTGCACTTTCACCGGGCTGGTGTTCAGCGCTACCGCCCGGTCCGGCGACCCGTGGCTCACCCCGCTGATCGCGCTGCCGCTAGTCCTGCTGGCGGTACGCCGGCTGGTCGCCACGTCGCGGGAGTGGGCCGACCCGGTGGCCCGCTCGAACGTGGTCGCTACTGTCTCGACTCGCTAGGCGAGCGGCGGCGGGCCCGGGCTGACTGCGTGGTCGGGGGCGGCGGCATGGGCCGAGCCGGGGCGTCGGCGGCTACCCTGCGAGGGGGCTTCGCACCGGAGCCCGGCCGAAGGGAGCAGTGTGCACGCGCGCTCGGCGAGGCGATGGCGGCTGTTCGGCGTCGCCGCGGCCACCGTGGGCGGCCTGCTGGCCCTGACCGCCTGCACCGGCGGCACCCAGCCGGGTACCCAGCCGCCGTCCTCGCCGCCGGTGAGCCCGTGCGGGCGCGCGATCCAGGCGTTCGCGAAGGCCTGGTCGGCGGGTGGCAAGCACGGGCTGGGCAAGGTGGTCGACCGCCCCCGCGCCGCCGACGCCGCGATCTCGTCGTACGACGCGGCGCTCACCGTGACCGGTAGCGCGGTCGTGCCGACCGGGCCGGTCGCGCCGTCGGCCGGCCGCTGTCACCAGGCGGCGGACGTCACGCTGCGGCTCACCGGTGCGGAGCCCTGGACGTACCGGACGACCATCCGGGCCAGGCAGACCTCGTCGGGCTGGCGTGCGGTGTGGAGCCCGCAGACCTTCTACCCGAGGCTCACGGCGTCGACCACGCTGCGCCTCACCCGCACCCTGCCCCCGCGGGCGCCGATCCTGGACCGGGGCGGCTCGCCTATCACCCCGCTGCGCCCGATCGACCGGGTCGGCGTCGTACCGAAGAAGGTGCGCCCGCAGACCTACCCCGACCTGGCTCGGCTGCTCTCGATCGACCCGACGTCGCTCCACCAGCAGGTGCAGGCTGCGCAGCCGGACTGGTTCGTCCCGGTCATCGACCTGCGCCGGTCGGCCTACCTGCCGCTGCGCTCCCGGCTGCTCGCGGTGCCGGGCGTGCTGGTCGACCCCGGTACCCGAGCGCTGGCCCCGACCGCGACCTGGGCGCGCGCCCTGCTTGGCGCGGTAGAGCCGGCCACCGCCGCGACGCTCGCCTCGGCCGGCCCGCTCGCCGCCCCGACCGACGAGGTCGGCGCCGGCGGCCTCCAGCAGGCCTTCCAGCAACGGCTGGCGGGAGCCCCGGGGCTGCGGATCGCCCTCGTCAGCAAGTCGACCGGAACGGTACGGCGGGTGGTGCTGTCACGAGCACCGGTGCCGGGACGACCCCTGCCCACCACGTTGAGCAGCACCGCGCAGGACGTCGTGGAGCGCGTGCTCGCGAGTGCGACGGCCACCACGGCTGCCGTGCTCGTCCAGTCGAGCACCGGGCAGGTGCTCGCGGTTGGCAACGCGCCCGGCCCCACGTCGTACGACACCGCACTCGTCGGCGAGTACGCACCCGGGTCGACCTTCAAGACGGTGAGCGCCACCGCGCTGCTGTCGGAGGGCAAGCTCACGCCGGCCTCCCGGGTCGCCTGCCCGCCGCACGTCCTGGTGGGCGGGCGGAGCTTCCGCAACGCCGAGCTCGGCCTGCCGCCACACCTGACGTTCGCGCAGGCCTATGCGGTGTCGTGCAACACGGCGTTCGTGCCGCAGGCCGAGCGCCTCGACGCGGACGCCCTACCGAAGGCGGCCGCGCTGCTCGGCCTGACCGCCGACTGGAAGCTCGGCGTAGCCGGGTTCAGTGGCTCGGTGCCGGCCACGAGCGACCTCGTCACCCGAGCCGCGGACATGATCGGGCAGGGGACCATCCTGGTCAGCCCGCTGGCGATGGCCATGGTGGCAGCCACCGCCGACTCCGGCGTCGCCCGGACGCCGACCCTGCTGCCCACCGTGGATCCGGGCCGGCGGCTCGACCGCCTGCCGGGACCGCTCACGCGCGACCTGCACCAGCTGATGCGTCTGGTCGTGACCAGCGGAACCGGGACTGGGGTGAACCTTCCGGGGCTGCCGGTCTATGCCAAGACCGGCACGCCGCAGTATCAGGTGGGCGGCGGCTCCAAGACGGCGACCAACGCCTGGATGATCGCCTTCCGCGGTGACGTGGCGCTCGCCGTCTTCGTGGCGAACGGCAGCTCCGGAGCGGACGCGGCCGGCCCGGTCGTCCGGGCGATCCTGTCCGGACTCCCCGCCGCCATCTACCACCGCGGCGGCGGTGGCTGAGTGGTGCGGTGGCGGCGCCTTCGGGTACCGGCGGCCGCGCTGGCGGTCCTCGTCGTCGCTGCGCTGGCCTGGTACGCCGCGGGCGGTGCCGGGTTCAGGGAGTCGGCCAACTCCGGCGTGACCGGCCATGGTGGCGGGTCCGGAGGTGTCGGTGCAACGCCGTCAGCCGCGCGCCCCGAGAGCCCGGCCGGGGCGGCCGCCTGGCCGCGCGGCAGCCCACCGCGGCTGCCGTCGAGCACGCGCCACGTCGCCGTACCGCAACCCACCGTTCCTACCATGACCGCGACCAGCTCAGCCCCGCCGGCGCCGACCGCCTCATCGACGCCGGTGGCGACGACTTCGGCCCCGCCCGCCACCCTGCCCGTGGCGAGCCTGCCGGCCGGTTCACTCCGCGGGATCGTGGTGGGCCTCGACCCGGGTCACAACGGGCTGAACTACACCGACCCGGCCTACCTGGCCAAGCAGGTCTGGAACGGCCGGGAGTGGGAGGACTGCGACACAACTGGTACCGAGACCGACGGGGGCTATCCGGAGCCGAGGTTCACCTTCGCGGTCGCCGAGTACCTGCGGACCATGCTTGAGCACGCCGGGGCCACCGTGGTCATGACCCGCGACACCAACTCCGGCAAGGGCCCGTGCGTCAACCGGCGGTCGCAGATCATCAACGCCGCCCATGCCGACGTGGCGCTCGACATCCACGCGGACGGTGGGCCGTCGACGGGCCGCGGCTTCGCGATCCTGGAGCCGGTCGCGGACGGGCCCAACGACGGCGTGATCTCCTCGTCGGAGCGCCTGGGCGGTGAGCTGCGCTCGGCGCTGCTCCGGCTCACGCCGATGCCGACCAGCACGTACGACGGCGTGAACGGCATCACCCGCCGCGATGACCTCGCTGGGCTCAACCTGACCACGGTGCCCAAGGTCCTGGTCGAGTGTGGCAACATGCGCAACGCGACCGATGCGGCCCTCCTCGTGACGCCGGCGTTCCAGCGGCAGCTCGCGCGGGCGATGGCAGCGGCCGTGCTGGCCTTCGTCCGCTGAGCCCTCCCGTACCGGCAGCCCGCCTGGGAACCGCGAGGGATGCGCCACCGTCCAACCCGACGATGAGTGCCGGATCTCGCTCGCCCGCTGCCGGGGCCCGCCCGGGCCAGCCGCTGCGCCGCTCGCCGTACGCCGGCCTGGCGATCGCGGGGACGGCGCTCTGCCTGCTGGCCGGATGCGGGCCGGGCGCGACGCCGGACGCGACCCCTGCCACCTCGCCAACCACGCCGGCGAACGCCACCGGCCCATCTCAGCTCCCGGGCGGCGGCGGCCCGCCGGGGACGCCGCCGACCAAGGGAGTGGCAACCACGCCCGCGCACCGAGCCGGCGTCACCTGGCGGCAGGGACGGCGGCTGGCTCGCCAGCGGGCCGGCTGGATCGCCGCGCAGGCCCGGATGCCGGCGGGTTCACGCCGCCTCTCGGCCGCCCCGGAAGGCACTCGGCGGCCCCTCAACCAAGACGCGTCGGGTACGCCGGGAGGTACGTCGGTGGCCGACGCGATTCGCTACTACCGACTGCCCATGCCGCCGCTGGAAGCGATCCGCTGGCTGCTCTTCCACGCCCCGCATGGCTGGGCGTCGACCGGCCGGTCGACCGGGAGCGGTCCGAGCCAGCCGACGACGTACGGCATCACCTTCGATGTCCCCGGTCGCACGCCGGCCTGGGAGTCGAGCCGGAGCTACGACGTCAGCCTCACCGCGCTCGGCAGCCGTGCCACGGCCCTCCGAGTCGACGGGACGGTGGTCTGGCTGGACCCGAGACCCCGCCGGGTGCACTGGCCAGCGCGCAGGGCGGTCCGGGTCACCGTCGCCGGAGGCTGCCCGCGAAGCGTGCGGGACAGGTACGGCGTCGTCAACCATCGGCCCGGGCTGGCCGACCAGCTGCTGCCAGCCCAAGCCCCGACCGCAGCGCTGGTCTGCCGCTACGACGGGCTGAACGCGCACCCACCGCAGTCCCTCGTCCGCTCTCGCCGGCTGGGTGGTGCGGGCGCCGCTGCACTCGCCCGGCTGGTGGGGCGGATGTCCCTTCGGCATATAGACGGGGCCTTCTTCAGCTGCCCGGCCGACCAGGCCGTCGCGGTGGTCGTCGCCTTCACCTACCGCCGGGGGCCGGACGTCGACCTCTGGTACGACCCGGAAGGTTGTGGCGGGCTCTTCAACGGCTGGACGGAGGCCGGCGGCGCCGGTGGAGCTCCCGGCCCGGCGTACGGAGCCTTCGCCCGGCGACTCACCCAGCTGGTCGGCTCGACCTGGTAGGGCTGCGTCGCGCCGGCTTCAGGCCCGCTCCACCTCGGGTGCCAAGGCCTCGCGCCGGCTCGGGATGAAAACCCACGACAGCAGGCCCCCGACCGCCAGCAGCACCGCGCACACCCACATGGCCCGGGTATATCCCGCGCTGAACTCGGCCGGATGGTTGTAGGCCGCACCGGTGAGCCCCACCGCCGCAGGCAGCGCCGCCACCGCCAGCAGCGACCCGGTGCGCGCGACGGCGTTGTTGACCCCGCTGGCCGTGCCGGCGAGCCGGTCCGGCGCGGCCGCCAGCACGGTCGCCGTCAGCGGCGCGACCAACAACGCCAGCCCGAAGGCAAACACCAGCAGTCCGGGGAAGACGTCCGGCCAGTACGACGAGCCGCTGCCAACGCGAGCCAGCCCCGCCACCCCGAGCGCGCAGACCAGCGGCCCGAGGGCCATCGGGAGCCGCGGCCCGATCTTGCTCGCCAGCGAGCCGCCCCGCCGGGCCAGCAAGATCATCACCACCGTGATCGGCAACATCGCGACCCCCGCCAGCAGTGGGCCGTATCCGAGTACGGTCTGCAGCTGGAGCACGACGAAGAACGTCATGGCCCCCAGTGCGCCGTACACGAGCAGGGTCATCGCGTTGGAGGCGCTGAACGGCCTTGACGCGAACAGCTCCGTCGGAAGCATCGGTTGGTCGGTGCGCCGCTCGACCACGATGAAGGCGACCGCCGCCGCGACTCCGATGAGCCCGGTCACCAGCACGGGTATCGGGTCGAGGTTTCCCATCTCGATGAGCGCGAACGTGATGCCCCCAAGTGCCACCACCCCAAGCCCCGAGCCCATCAGGTCGAAGCGCCTCGCCCCGGCCGGGTCGGCGGTCTCGGGCACGGCTCGAAGGGTGACCCAGACGGTCAGCGCGGCGATCGGCAGGTTGATCCAGAACACCCAGCGCCAGCTGACGAACTGCACCAGCCAGCCGCCGAGGAACGGGCCCACGGCGGCCGCCACGCTGCCCAGCCCCGCCCAGGCGCCGATTGCCCGCGCGCGGTCGGCTGGGGCGAAGACCGCCTGGATGATGGCCAGGCTCCCCGGCGTCAGCAGGGCAGACCCGCAGCCTTGCAGCAGGCGGAAGACGATCAGCGCGATGGGGCCGGGCGCGAAGCCGCAGGCCAGGGACGCAACCGCGAACCAGACGACGCCGACCACGAAGATCCGACGGCGACCATATCGGTCGCCCAGCGACCCGCCTACCAGGATCAGGGCAGCGAGCGTCAGGAGGTAGCCGTTGGTGACCCACTGCAGCTCGCCGAGGGTCGCCCCGAACGTCTCCCCGATCCGCCGCAGCGCGACGTTGACCACCGTGCTGTCGAGCAGCGCCATCCCCGAGCCGAGCACGGTCGCGGTCAGGACTCCGCGCCCGAGCCCCGACGCGTAGCGCACCGTGCCCGCCATACTGCCTCCCGTCCGGACGAGACCCGACCCTAATACCAGCGCGCGCCCCACTGCCCGGTCCAGCCCTCGGACAGGTACCGCCCAAGGTGGGTTACCCTGGTCCGGTGCGTCAGGGGCAAAGGTTAACGACACTAATGACACGCCGGATGGCGGCGACCGGCAGCTCGGTCCTGATGGTGGCGGTAGCGCTCGGGATCGTGTACGTCGTCTGGGGATCCACGTACCTGGCGATAAGGGTGGCGGTGCGCCACCTGCCACCGCTCGAGTCGGCCGGCTGGCGCTACTTGTCGGCGGCGGTGATCCTCGGCGCCGTGCTTGCGCTCCGGGGCGGTTGGCGCCGGCTGAAGGTGGAGCGCCGCGAGCTGCTCGGATCCGCCGTGATGGGGCTGCTGCTCCCCTGCATCGGCAACGGCCTGGTGGTGATCGGCGAGTCCATGGGCGCGCCGTCGGGCATCGCCGCGCTGCTCGTCGCGGCGGTCCCGCTGTGGATCATCCTGTACCGGGCCGGCAGCGGTGACCGGCCGGGGCTTCGTACGACGGCGGGCGTGCTGCTCGGGTTCGCCGGACTGGTCGGCCTGGTCGCCGCGGACGGCATAGACGGGCAGCTCGACGTACTCGCTTGCGTCGTCATCCTGGTGGCGACGGTCGGCTGGTCCTTCGGATCCTGGCTGATGCCGCAGCTGCGGCTGCCCAAGGACCCGTTCGTGATGTCGTTCTACGAGATGGTCTTCGGCGGGGCCTTCCTCATGCTCGGCGGCGTGGTGCGTGGCGAGCCGATGCTGCCGACCGCGGTGTCGGCCGAGTCCTGGCTCGCCTGGGCCTATCTCGTCGTGATCGGGTCGGTGGTGGCCTACACCGCCTACGTCTGGGTGCTCAATGCCGCACCCATCTCGCTGGTGGCGACCTATGCCTACGTGAACCCGGTGGTTGCGGTCTTCCTCGGCTGGCTCATCCTCTCCGAGCCGCTGAGCGCTCCGGTGCTCCTCGGCGGTGCGGTGGTAGTGGTCGGAGTGGCGATCGTCGTGTCGGCGGAGCGCCGACCGCGTCCGGGGGCGTCGCGACTGCCGCCGGACGGCGGATCCGGACACCATGCCCCCGGGCTCGAGACGGCTGCCTGACCCGGCTCGTCGCGGATCCAGGTCGAGCCTGGTTGAGCGGGCGCCAGCCGGCTGGCAGCTAGGCCAGCGACTCCAGCCACGCCTCGTGGAGGTCGGAGAAGTGACCGGCGCCCGAGGCGATCAAGGCGCTGGGCTCGCCGTCCTCGATGATCCGGCCGTCCTCCAGCACGAGGACCCGGTCGGCGATCTCGACGGTGGACAGGCGGTGGGCGATGATGATCGCGGTCCGCTCCGCAAGGATCGTGCGCAGCGCGTGCTGGACGAGGCGCTCGGACGGTACGTCGAGGCTCGAGGTCGCCTCGTCGAGGATCAGCACCGCGGGGTCGGCCAGGAAGGCGCGCGCGAACGTCACCAGCTGCCGTTGACCGGCCGACAGCCGGGCGCCGCGGTTGGCGACCTGCGTCTGGTAACCGGTTGGCATGGCGGAGATGAAGTCGTGCGCGCCGATCGTCTGCGCGGCGTACACGACCTCCTCCTGGGTAGCCGTGGGCTTGCCGAACCGGATGTTGTCGGCGACGGAGCCGTTGAAGAGGAAGCTCTCCTGGGTCACCATCACGATCGACCGGCGCAGGTCGGCCTCGGCGAGCTGGCGCAGGTCCGTTCCGTCGAGCTCGATCCGACCCTCGTCGGGATCGTAGAAGCGGGCGATCAGCTTCGCCAGGGTGGTCTTCCCGGCCCCGGTCCGGCCGACCAGGGCAAGAGTCTGACCGGCCGGTACGTCGAGGTTCAGCTTCGGGAGGATCGGGCGGCCGGCCACGTACTCGAACCGCACCTGGTCGAAGCGGAGCGCGCCGTGGGTCGTCGGCATCGACGCCGGGTGGCTCGGCTCCCGGACGCTCGGCTCTTCTTCGAGGACGCCGGAGAGCTTCTCCAGCGCGGCGGACGCGGACTGGAACGTGTTGTAGAACTGCGAAATGTCCTGCATCGGCTCGAAGAACTGCCGCAGGTAGAGCAGGAAGGCGGCGAGCACACCGACGGTCAGCTGCCCTTGCAGCGCAAGGTATGCGCCGTACCCCAGCACCGCAGCGGTGGTGACGTTGCCGACCAGCTGCACCCCGGGCATGAAGAGCGCGTTCAGCTCGAATGCCCGCCAGTTCGCGGCCCGGTAGTCCTCGTTGACGTCCTCGAAGATCTCCTGGTTGCGCGGCTCGCGGCGGAAGGCCTGCACGGCGCGCATCCCGTTGATCGTCTCCACGAAGTGGACGATCACGATGGCGACCGTCTCCCGGGTACGTCGATACGCCTTGCTGGACTCGCGCCGGAACCAGGTGGTCAGCCACCACATCGCGGGCAAGCACACCAGCGAAACGAGGCCGAGCCGGAAGTCCAGCAGCAGCAGGATGACCGCCGTGCCGATCAGCGTGAGGGCAGCGGTGACCAGCCCGTCGAAGCCAGTCTCCATCAGCTCGTAGATCGCCTCCATGTCCGACGTCTGCCGGGAGATGACCCGCCCGGAGGTGTAGGAGTCGTGGAACGCCGGTGAGAGCCGCTGGAAGTGCGCGAAGACGCGTCGCCGGAGCATGACCAGGACGTCCTCGCCGATCCGACCCGCCAGGTAGAGGAAGATCTGCCTGGTTACCGACTGCACGAGCACCGCGACCAGGACGGCCGCCACCACGAGCACCAACAGGTGCACGCCGCGATGGGCCAGGATCGGCGGGATGCCCGAGTCGATCCCGACCTTGACCAGGTAGGGGATCGACAGCCGGGAGGCGTTTTCCAGCAGCACCGCGACGGCGACGACCGCCAGCGTCTTCCGGTGCGGGCGGAGCAGGTCCCCGAGCAGCCGGCGCGATCTGGCCCGTAGCCGCAGCGACGCCTTGTGGGGGATGTCCTCCTCGTGCTCGGCGGCGACTCCCCGCCACTCCTGGGTGGCCGTCATCGGACCACCTCCGGGGTGCGCGAGTCCAGGTCGGTGTCGTCGGCGTCTGCAGCCAGGAGGTCGCGATAGGCGGGCACCGTCTCTAGCAGCTCGTGGTGGGAGCCGACGTGGGTGATCGTGCCGCCCTGGAGCAGGGCGACCTTGTCCGCGAGCATGACCGTCGAGGCGCGGTGCGCCACGACGATTCCGGTCGCGCCGGCCAGGACGCTGCGCAGGGCCGACTCGACCAGGGCCTCGGTGTGTACGTCGAGTGCCGACAAGGTGTCATCGAGGACCATGATCTTCGGACCGGCGAGGATAGCCCGGGCCAGCGCCAGCCGCTGGCGCTGGCCTCCGGACAGGCTCATCCCCTGCTCGCCGATCCGGGTCTCGAGTCCCCACGGCAGGTCGTAGACGAACCCCGCCTGGGCAACCTCGATCGCCTGGGCGATGTCGTCGTCGGTCGCGTCCGGCCGGCCGAGGGTGACGTTCTCCCGCGCGCTCATCGAGAACAGCGTCGGCTCCTCGAACGCGGTCGCCACCACCGTACGCAGCGACGTGATCGTCAGCTCCCGTACGTCGACCCCGTCGATGGTCACCCGCCCGGCGGTGACGTCGTACAGCCTGGGCACCAGCGCCACCAGTGCGGACTTACCGGCGCCGGTAGCGCCGACTACGGCCAGGGTCTCCCCCGGCAGCACCTCGAGGTTGACGTCGTGCAGCACCGGCGTGTCCTCGTCGGGGAAGGCGAACGAGACCTGTTCGAAGCGCAGGTGCCCCCGGGCGGCCTCGAGGGTACGCGGGCCGCCGACGACCGACGAGGGAGTGTCGAAGATCTCCAGCACCCGCGCGGCGGCGGACATCGCCTCCTGGGCGCTCGCCAGGATGAAGCCGAGCGACTCGATCGGCCACACCAGCTGCAGCATCAAGGTGACGAAGGCGACCAGGGTGCCCAGACTCAGCGAGTCGCGTCCGACCGCGATCGCACCGAGCAGCAGTACGGCGACCAGGCTGACGTTCGGGATCACCTCCAGGAACGTCCAGAAGACCGACGACAGCCGGACCTTCTCCATCGACGAGTCGTACAGGGACTGGATACGACCCTCGAACTGTTCCTCGATGTGCCGGCTGCGGCCGAACGATCTGATGATGCGGTAGCCGACGGCCGCCTCCTCGACCGCGGTCGCCACGTCGCCCTGCTGGTCCTGGACTCGCCGCGAGGTGACCACATAGCGCCGCTGGAACCGGTGGCTCACGAAGATGATCGGGATCGCGGAGGCGGCCACTACGCAGCCGAGCGGCCAGTAGAGATGCAGCAGCAGCCCGACCACCACGCCGAGCTGGATCGTGTTGATGATGAGGAAGAGCAGGCCGAAGCCGAGGAACCGCCGGATCTGGCTCAGGTCGGTGGTGACCCTCGACAAGAGCTGCCCGCTCTGCCAGCGGCCGTGGAACTCCATCGGCAGGGCCTGCATGTGGCGGTAGAGGTCGTTGCGCACGGCGGTCTCGTAGCCGAGCGTGGCGGTGTTCTGCACGATCCGGCGCAGGAACGTCAGCCCGGCCTGCACCAGGCCGAGTGCCAGCGCAAG
Source organism: Nocardioidaceae bacterium (assembly GCA_035692425.1). Taxonomy (GTDB): domain Bacteria; phylum Actinomycetota; class Actinomycetes; order Propionibacteriales; family Nocardioidaceae; genus DASSHZ01. The sequence continues at coordinate 38,478 of DASSHZ010000011.1, read as the reverse complement.
CAGGCTGAGCGGCAGGATCGGGCCGACCTGGTGGTGTGAGATCGGCCCGTCGATCATCGACTTGGTGACCAGCGGAACGGCCAGCCCGGCGAAGACGCCGAGCAGGGCCGCCACGGACATGATGGCCAGCCGCCCGGCGTACGGGCGCAGGTAGGGGCGCAGCCTCCAGAGCGAGCCCATCGAGGCTCGCGAGACCGTCGACTCGAGGGGTCGGGCAGCCTGGGTTGAGGGCGGCATCAGGCGGTGCTTGCCTCCGTACGGCGAGTAGGTGGGGCCCGGTGTCGGGCAGCCGGACGCCGAGCGGCCGACCCGTCCGACCCCTGGCCCCAGAACTTGGCTGTGCTTCCTAGCGGTCGGGACGGCTCACTACGGTGTAAGACCCAGCCTACGCGATGCCTCTGACTCGTTGCCAGCCGGTTTCCGGGCTCGGCATGGCCGCTCGGCGGCCTGCCGCCCGCGTTCGCGCCGGCGGGCTGGTGTCGCGCCCGGGGGCGTGCGAGGCTGGTTACCAGGCTTAGCGAGAGCGGACGGCCGAGGAGCGTGCCATGGAAAAGCCAGGCGAGGAGTCTCGCCCAGAGCCAGCCGACGAGTCTCGCGCCGAGCCGGCGGTTCGGGCGGCTGGGCGCGAGCAGCCCGCCGACGCGATCCGGGAGAAGTTCCGCGAGGCGCTGGCCCGCAAGCAGGGCAAGCGGCATGCGAGCGCTCGCGGCACCGAGCATGTCGGGTCGGAGAAGTCCCACGGCGCCGCGTCTCCCACCCGGGGGAAACCCTTCCGCCGTAAGGCGATCTGACCGCGCCTTGTCTGCCCCGGGTGGCGTTGCGCGAGTTGGGTGGCATTTTCGGACCGGAGAACCCCCCGACGGCGGACAACGCCACCCGGGGGGGACAAGGCCACCGGGCCGGGTGGTCAGCCCCCGTTGGCGCGCCAGCGGCGGGCCACGTCTAGGACTATGTCGTCGGCGGCCGGCTCGCCCACGGTCACCCGGACCCCCTCCGGCTGGAACGCACGCACGGTCACGCCCCGAGCGTCGCAGCTGGCGGCGAAGGCGGCGCTGCGCTCACCCAGTGCCAGCCAGCAGAAGTTGCCCTGGGCGTCGGGCACGTCCCAGCCCTGGTCGCGCAGTGCGTCGACCAACCGGGAGCGCTCCTTGACTACGGCCTGCACCCGCTCCTGGAGTTCGTCTTCCGCATCTAGGGATGCCAGGGCCGCGGCCTGCGCGACGGAGGACACCCCGAACGGCAGCGAGCATTTGCGGATCGCCTGCGCGACGGCTGGCGAGGCCACGGCGATCCCGACCCGGAGCCCAGCCAGCCCGTAGGCCTTCGAGAAGGTGCGAAGCACGACGACGTTGTCTCGACCGCGGGCGATCCGCATGCAGTCGGCGGCCGCCGGGTCGGTGACGAACTCCCGGTAGGCCTCGTCCAGGACGACGACCACGTCATCGGGCACCGCGTCGAGGAAGTCGACCAGCTGGTCGTGGTGCACTGCCGGGCCAGTGGGGTTGTTCGGGCTGCACACCAGCACGACGCGGGTCGCCGGGCCGACGGCTGCCAGCATGCCGGCTAGGTCGTGCCGCGACCCCGCGGCGAGCGGCACCTGGACGGCGCGTGCGCCGGTGAGTCCGACCGCGATCGGGTAGGCCTCGAACGACCGCCAGGCGAATACGACCTCGTCGCCGGCCTCGCAGGTCGCCTGGAGCAGGTGATAGAGGACCGCAACCGACCCCGCGCCCGACGCCACCTGGCTGATGGGCACCTCGAACCGCGCGGCCACCGCGGCATGCAACCGGCTGACGCCCATGTCCGGGTAGCGGTTCATCTTCCGTGCAGCCTCGGTGGCGGCGGCCAGCACACCGGGCAGCGGGGGGAAGGGGTTCTCGTTGCTGGACAGCTTGTACGCCGGACCGTCGCCCGGTGACGGCGGCCGGCCCGGCCGGTACGCCGGGATGGCCGCCAGGGCGGGGCGCAGTCGAGGGGTCCCCATAACGGCGACCCTATCGCCAGGTCATGAGCGCGGCTCGGGCTCGGATTCCCGGCCGTCAACCAGCCGGGTCCGCGCCTCGGGTCGGTGCGGTGGAAAGTGCAATTCCCGAGGTCAGCGCCCACTTTGGCGCCACCTGGCCGTTCGGACTAGTCGCCCTAGCCCGGTCGAGGCGAGACCGGTAGTCGGGGCGCGTCATTTCGGACCTACTTCGCAGATCCGGTCGTAAGGAACGGTGATGGCCAGCGTCGTCGGGCTGTTGGGTCAGCCATCACGGCTGCCCGGCCGGCCCGCCCCGGTGGGCCGTCGAGAACCGATCAGGAGATGCCCAGATGTCCCGTCCTCGCCGTACCGGTGTCACCCGCGCCGGCCTGCTTCGACTGCTCGTGTCGCTCGCGCTGTGCCTGCTGGCCATGCCGCTGCTGGCCAACGCCGGCGAGGCGTCCACCGACTGCAGCGCCTCCGGTGGGTTCGAGATCGACGGCAACACCACCGTCAACTCCCCCGGCTGCCTGGACTGGGACAGCGCCGGCGTCCCCGCACCCACGCACGACGGGCTGCAGGACGCGACGGGCTTCGCGACCGGCGACGAGCTGAACTTCCCGGCCGGGGCGACCGTCGGCTCGGTCAACTCCGGGAAGACCGACATCAACAACGTGTACTCGTACTCCGCGGTCTACGGCGGCGCGCTCTGGGCGTACTTCGGCTACAGCCGGGGCAAGTCCACCGGATCTACCTCGGTGGAGATCGAGCTGAACCAGCAGCCCAACTCGCCGGCCAACAGCCCATTTCCCACCCGGACGCCGGGGGACTACCGGCTCAGTATCACCCAGTCCGGCAACGGCCCGTACCAGATGGACTCCGCCGACCGCTGGAACGGCTCCAGCTGGACTCCGGCCAGCACGGCCGGGGTGGTCAGCGCGGAGAGCCCTGACGGCAGTTTCATCGAGTTCGCGTTCAACCTGACCGCCCTGACCGGGGTCCAGGCGGCCTGCCCGCCGTCGGAGTCGTTCGTGACCCTCAACGTGCGGTCCCGCCAGTCCAACGAGCTCACCTCCGCGTTGTCGGACTGGATCAACCCGGTGCCGTTCCAGACGCCGTCCACCTGCGGCACCCTGACGTTGGTCAAGAAGGTGGTCGGGGGCTCAGCGGCGCCGACTGACTGGAACCTGACCGCGCACACGACCGGTCAGGTGCCGGCCGACCTGGCGACCGTGAGCGGGACCACCGGCGTCACCGGTGACGTCGTACCGGGCCAGGCGTACGCGCTCTCCGAGAGCGGCCCGAGCGGCTACTACCCGTCGGCGTGGAGCTGTGTCGGCGCTTCCGTGAGCGGCCCCGTCGGCGCGCAGTACGTGACGCCGGTCGCTGGGACGAACGCCACCTGCACCCTGACCAACACCGCCCTTACGTCCCTGACGGTCCAGAAGGTGGACGCGCAGAGCGGTACGCCGCTTGTCGGCGCCCACTTCACGCTCTTCCGCGACCTCGACCACAACACGGTGTTCGGGTCGGGCGGGACGGTATCGGGCAACAGTGACGACGTGTCCGAGGGCTCCTGCGCAACCTCCGGTGCGGACGGAACCTGCACCGAGCCCGGTCTCCAGGAGGGCTGGTACTACTGGCAGGAGACGGCCGCCCCGACCGGCTACGCGCTTCCGACGGACGCATACTCCCCGATCGTCAAGGTCGATGCCTCGAACGCCGGAAGCGCTGTCGCGCCGACGGTGGTCCGCGACCCGCGCCTGTCGACGGACCTGACCGTGCGCAAGGTGGACGACACCGCTCCGAACACGCCGCTGGCAGGGGCCGAGTTCACTCTCTACCAGGGCACCTACCCGGGCGGCTCGATGGTGGCCAGTCCCGACAACCCGTGCACGACCGGCGCGACCGGCGAGTGCACGGTCCACGGCCTCGGCTTCGGGAGCTACTACTGGGTTGAGACCGCAGCACCGATCGGCTTCCTGCTGCCGGCCAAGGCGACCATCGAGCCGGTCACGGTCGACGCCTCCGACGCCGGCCAGGCGCCGACGGTGACCTTCAGTGACCACCCGGCGTCGAGCCTGCGGGTGCTCAAGGTGGACGCGGCCAACGGCAACCCGCTCGCCGGCGCCGTCTTCGGCCTCTACCGGGGCACGCCACCCAGCGACCCGACAGTGGCCCCGGCCGGCCAGCCGCTGGGCAGCTGCACGACCGGCGTCGCCGGCACCTGTGCCGTCGGCGGCCTCGACTACGGGACCTACTACTGGGCCGAGCTGGCGAGCCCCGCCGGCTTTGCGGCTCCCGCCGACCCGTACTCGGCACCGGTCACGATCGCCTCGGCGAACGCCGGTGGCCTGGTCTCCACCTCCACGTTCCAGGACGCCGCGCTCGCCTCGGTCCAGGTCACCAACAGCTGGGTGATCAACGGCACCAGCTATGCCGACGGCAGCCAGCCCGCCGGCTACTCCGCGGACCTGGAGCTGACCGGCCGCAGCACCGCGACGTTCGGGACCACCTACACGTCGGAGTCCAGCGGCGCGCCCTACGTGCAAGGCCAGTCGGTAAGCATCGGCCAGACGGCCGCGGTCCCCGAGGGCTGCACCCTGTCGGCTTCTGTTCCTGGCCAGCAGACCCTCGGCGCGGGGGCGAACGCCTACGCAGTGGTCAACGACGTGACCTGCGCAGCCACGGTCAAGGTGACCAAGACCTGGGTGATCGACGGCACCAGCGTTGCGAACGACGACCCGAACCTGCCGATCGGGTTCTCCGCCATGGCGGCGATCACGGGCGAGCAGTTCCCGGCCTTCGGTACCGCGTACGCGAACCGGACGGATGGCTCGCCGTACCTCCTGGGCCAGCGGGTCACCGTCGGTGAGTCGAACGTGGTCGTGCCGCAGGGTTGCACCGATGTGGCAAGCGGAGACCTGGGCTCCCACCAGCTGGGCATCGGGGCGAACGACTACTCGATCACGAACACGGTCACCTGCGACGGCACCCTGTCGCTGGGGATGAACGTGGTCAACGACAACGGCGGTCAGGCCGTGCCGACGAACTGGACGGTGTCCGCGACCGCGGCCGGCCAGCAGGCGGTGAGCGGGGCGGGTCAGGCGAACGGAACCGTCGACCCCGGTGTGAGCTACGACCTGGCCGCTACTCCGGTTGCCGATGACGACACCGCCGGCTACCTCGCCTCCGCGTGGAGCTGCACCGGCGGCATCGTCGGCACCGGCGGCGAAGGCCAGCCGACCGTGACCCTGCCCTACGGCACCTCGGCGGCTGACTGCACGGTGACCAACAACGACGTCGCGCCAACGCTGCGCCTCATCAAGAAGGTGGCCGGCGTGAATCCGGCGCCGGCGACCGACTGGGCGCTCGACGCGTCCGGGCCGACCGCCGCCGACTGGACCACGACCTCGACGGACGGCGGCGTGACCGCGGTCTCCGCCCGCAACGCGCTGCAGTCCGGCACGTACACCTTGTCGGAGGACCCGAGTCCGGGCCAGGGCTACGTGACCAACGGCTGGTCCTGCTACAACGACGGCATGGCCGGCAGCATCGGCCGCAACGCCGGTGACGTGCTGACCATCGGGCCCGGTGCCCAGGTGACGTGCACCATCGTCAACACCGCCTCGGAGACGACGCTGCGGCTTGCCAAGCACGTGGTCAACGACAACGGCGGCACCGCGGTGGCGTCCGACTGGACTCTCGACGCCGACGGGCCCACCCGGGTCAGCGTGACCGGTGTGGAGCCGACTGCGACGCCGGGCCCGGTCCCGAACCCGGTGAGCGCCGGCACCTACACCCTGTCGGAGACCGGCGGCGCCGGGACCAGTGGATACGCACTCGACAGCCTGCGCTGCGTCCGCACCGGCACCGAGACCGCCGTCCCCACCGACGGCGACCAGGTCCGGATCGCCCGCGGTGACGACGTGACCTGCACGTTCACCAACGACGACATCGCGCCACGGCTGACGCTGGTCAAGTACGTCGCCAACGGCGGCAGCGGTGCCACCGCCCAGCCCACCGACTGGACACTCTCGGCGACCGGGCACGGCGCAGCCGGGCTGTCGGGGCACATGCCCGCCGACAACCTCGGGCTTACCGGGGCCGTGGACGCCGGGGTGGGGTACAAGCTAGGCGAGCAAGGGCCGGCCGGGTACGTGTCCGGTGGCTGGTCCTGCATCGGCGGCTCCATGAACGCCGCCGGTACCACCGTGACCCTGCCGTTGGCGGCGGACGTCACCTGCTCGGTGACCAACACCGCGGTCCGGCCGTCGCTTACGGTGCGGAAGACCGATCCGTCGGGTCACCCCCTGCGCGGCGCCGTCTTCCAGCTGCACACCGGCACGGCGCCCGCTCAGGCTCCCGCGCCGCGGTCGACGCTCGTCGGCAGCTGCACCACGGATGCAGCCGGTCGGTGCACGGTGGCGCACCTCCGCTGGAACACGCCGTACTTCTGGTACGAGGCGAAGGCGCCGGTCGGCTACCGCGTCGATGCACCGTTCTCCGCCCAGGTCAAGATCACCGGTGACAACGTGGACAACCCGCCGGTCACGTACTTCACCGACACGCTCAAGTCCGCACCGCACCACGGTGCGGAGCCGCCGGTGGTCATCCACACCGGCTCGCCGGCCCAGCGCGGGCCGTCGGTCCCGGCGCTCGCCGGTGGCGTGGTCCTGATCCTTGGTGCTCTCGGTGGCGCGCTGGTGCTACTCCGCCGGCGCCGGGCTCAGTGATGGCAGGTCGCCAGGGGGCCGGTGGGACGCCCCCCGGCGAGGACGCCACCGGCGATAGCTCGCCCGCGGGGAGCCACCCCTCCCCGCCGGCGCGCCGCCGCCGGCCCCTGCTCACCATCCTCGCGGTCGGCACGCTCGTCGGCTGCCTGGTGGTCGGTGGCGGGCTGGTGTGGTGGGGGAGCCGGCCCAGCGTCGACCACACACCGGCGCCGCTCCCGGCACACACCTTCGCGGTCTCTCCGCAGCGAGCCGTGCTGCTCGCCCGGAGCTCGCTGCCGTCGAAGGATGCGTCTACGGCGGCCCTCGCCGACAAGCATCACGGCTCGACCGGCCAGGCGCGAGAGGTGGCGGCAACCTCGGCGGTGCGCCTGCGCGGCATCGCCGACCAGATCGCGATCCCTGCGATCGGGGCCCGGGCTCCACTGGTACCGGAAACTGTGGCCGCCGGGCAGATGGTGATCCCCTCGGACCCGAAGATCGTGGGTTGGCTCGACACGACGGCCGGCGTGGACGCCGCCCTCGGCACCACGGTCGTGGCCGGCCACATCAACATGAACGGCGTCGAGGGTGCGCTGTCCCAACTTTCGGACGTTGCACCTGGAGACGTCATCGTCACGACCGGGCCGAACGGCCGGCCCCGGCTCTGGGCTGTCTACCGGGTCGCCGTCAACCTGAAGGCGAACCTGCCCCAGGAGATCTTCGATCAGAGCGGGCCACGCCGCCTCGTCGTGGTCACCTGCGCGGGAGCGGTGGTCTTCGAGGGTGGCGAGTACACGTACCTGGACAACGTGCGCGTCTACGCCGCCCCGGTGACCTCCCGCGCCCAGTAGCCATATCGTCGGGGCCGCCGGCTCCGCGCCGCTCGCGAACCCCACCGCGCAAGGATCCGACGCTGAGGCACCTGGAGCAGCCTGGTGGTCGGATCTTGCAGCCCGTGGCCCCTCCGAGGCTCGGGCGTTGGTGTCGGTGCCTGCCGCGGCACGGTCCCGCGGGCAACCAGCCTCGCTCGCAGGCTCGCTCGGCGGCCTCCCCTACTCGGCGCTGACATGATCGCCGAGCGGGGGCCCATCCCATCCGCGCCCGCCGGTTCCCGCGCCGCCGCGACCCCTCGGTGACAATCCAGACCACGCCCGCCGACTCCGCGCCGTTCGCGGCCCCGCCCTTCTCGGCTGGCGTTCGGGGCCACGTCGGCACGGGTGCGGCGGGTGAGCTGTCGGGCATGGCAGCATCTTGGTCATGAAGACGTGGGCTATCCGGGTGGTCGTGAACGCATGTGCGCTGGCGGTGGCCGCCTGGCTGCTGGTCGGGATCACCGTCGGCCAGAGCAGGTTCCACCCTGACGCGACCCCGCTCGGCAACCGCATCCTCACCCTGCTCGTGGTGGCGCTGGTGTTCGGGCTGGTCAACGAGTTCATCCGGCCGATCGTCAAGTTCTTGTCACTCCCCCTGTACCTGTTGACGCTGGGCCTGATGTTCTTCGTCGTGAACGCCCTCATGCTGCTGCTGACCAGCTGGGTCTGCAGCCAGCTCGGCGTTGCCTTCCACGTGGACGGGTTCCTCACCGCCCTGCTCGGCGCCATCGTGGTGACGGTGGTCTCTTGGTTCGTGGGCATGCTGCTACCCAGCGGCAAGCGGACGTGAGCGCCGCCGGACCCGGCCTCCCGGCTCCGCACGACGCCGATGCGCCGTACGCCGTGGCGCTGGTCTGCTTGGGAAACATCTGCCGCTCCCCGATGGCCGAGGTCGTGCTCCGCGACCGTCTGCAGCGGCGCGGTATGGCCGACGCGGTCCAGGTCCAGAGCGCGGGCACCGGGGACTGGCACGTGGGCCAGGGGATGGACGCCCGAGCCGCCCGGACCCTCTCCCGCGCGGGCTACGACGGCAGCCGCCACCGGGCCCGTACCGTTACGCCGGGGTGGCTCGGCAGCCAGGACCTGGTGCTGGTGATGGACCACGAGAACCTGCAGGACGTCCTGGCGGCGATGCCGCCGGAGGCCGACCCCGACCGAGTGCGCATGTTCCGGCGCTTCGACCCCGACTCAGCCGACGACGCCGACGTGCCAGATCCCTGGTACGGCGGCTACGACGGGTTCGCCGACGTCCTGGCCGTGATCGAGCGCACCTCGGACGCGTTGGCCGCTGCTCTCGCCGACACCGTGTCCACCGGGCGCTGACCAGCCGCGGGCCGGGCCCGCGCGACTGCGGTAGTAACGTCGACGCATGGCGCGCTCGGGCACCATCGCCAGCCGGGTCGAGGACCTGCTGGGGGTAGCCGTGGTGGCGACGGCCCCGGTCGCCGGGGGCGACATCTGCGTGGCCACCAGGGTCCGGCTGAGTGACGGCCGGGGTGCCCTGGTCAAGACCCGGGCGCAGGCTCCGACCGGCTTCTTCGCCGCCGAGGCCGCCGGACTGCGCTGGCTCGCCGCGGCGACGCCGGCCGGCGGGGTGCACGTGCCGGAGCTGCTCGCAATCGCCGACGACTGTCTCGTGCTCGGCTGGGTCGAGCCCGGTCGGCCCAACGCCGACTCGGTCGAGGCCTTCGCCCGGCGGCTCGCGGCGACCCATCAGAGCGGCGCCCCGGCGTTCGGCGCCGACCACGACGGCTTCATCGGACTCCTGCCGCTCCCGAACTCGACGCTCGACAACTGGGCGGAGTTCTGGGCGACCCGGCGAGTGCTGCCATACCTGCGGGCGGCCCGCGATCGCGGCGCCATCTCGACACCGGCGGCGACGGCGGTGGAGCAGGTCGCGACTCTAGCTGGGGATCTCGCCGGCCCACCGGAGCCGCCGCAGCGGATCCACGGCGACCTCTGGTCCGGCAATGTCGTGTGGAGTAACGGCGGGGTCGGCTACGTCGTCGATCCCGCGGCCCACGGCGGACACCGGGAGACGGACCTGGCGATGCTGACGCTGTTCGGCGCACCGCACCTGGCGCGCCTGCTCGCGGCGTACGACGAGGCCTACCCGCTGGCGCCGGGCTGGCGAGAGCGGGTGCCCCTCCACCAGCTGCACCCCCTGCTGGTGCATGCCGTCCTCTTCGGCGGCTCGTACGGCGAGCGGGCCGGCACGGCCGCGCGCGCGGCTCTTGCGGGAACCGGCCAGCCAGCTTGACGTGGAGGGCCCCCGGTCGTGGCTCGAACTCCCTGCCCAACAGCTCTCAGTCGGGTCTCAGTTCACCGTGGCAGGCTGACCGCATGCGCATCCTGGTGGTGGATGACGACCGTGCGGTCCGCGACTCGCTGCGCCGATCCCTCGAGTTCAACGGCTACGAGGTGTCCCTGGCCACCGACGGTATCGAGGCGCTCGCACGCATCAACTCGCTGGCGCCAGACGCTCTCATCGTCGACGTGATGATGCCGCGGCTCGACGGGATAGAGACCACCAAGGCGCTGCGAGCGGCCGGCAACGACCTGCCGATCCTCGTGCTGACCGCGCGCGACTCCGTCAACGACCGCGTCGACGGGCTCGACGCCGGCGCCGACGACTACCTTGCCAAGCCGTTCGCCCTCGACGAGCTGCTGGCCCGGGTGCGCGCGCTGCTGCGGCGGATACCCGACAGCGTGGACGGCGAGCATGAGCAGCCACTGGTCTTCGCCGACCTCACCATGGACCCGATCACGCGCGACGTCACCCGAGGCGGTCGCAAGGTCACCCTCACCCGCACCGAGTGGGACCTGCTCGAGCTCTTCATGCGCCGCCCCAAGCGGGTGCTGGAGCGGTCCTTCATCTTGGAAGAGGTGTGGGGTTACGACTTCCCAACCACCGCGAACTCACTGGAGGTCTACGTTGGTTACGTGCGTCGCAAGACCGAAGCCGACGGTGAGCCCCGCCTCCTCCACACGGTGCGTGGCGTGGGCTATGTACTGCGCGAAACGCCGCCGTGAAACGAATCTCGCTGGCCGCCAGGATCGCGCTCCTGGCGGCCTGCGCGGTCGGCATGGCAGTCGCGATCGCCAGCCTTGCCGCCTATGTGACCCTGCGATCGCAGCTGCACCGTCAGCTCGATGACTCGCTGCTCGACCGAGCGGACGCGATCACTGAGACCAACCTCGTCAACCCGTCGACGCTTCGCAGCGTGGGCCCGTCCGCCGTCGGCGCGATTCTCGGAGCGGCCGACCTCCGGGTGTTCCTGATCTCCACCACCGGCCATGTCATCCCAGCCGAAGGGTCCGCACTGATTCGTCCGCTGTCCGCCACCGAGCTGGCGGTGGCCAAGGGACAGCGCCAGCACTCCTTCCGCACCATTGCCCGGCAGGACGAGGACCGGCGGGCAGTGACAGTCCAGGCCGGACCGGGACTCGGCCTGATGGTGGTCCAGTCGCAAGGGTCTATCGACCGGACGCTGGAGCGAATGGGTCTGGTGCTGCTGATCGTCGGCGGGTGCGGGATCATCGTCGCCGGCTTCACCGGGTTGGCGGTCGCGAGGTCGGCCCTTCGACCGGTACGCCGGCTAAGCGCTGCGGTCGAGCATGTCGCCCGTACCGAGGAGCTGACGCCGATCGCGGTCACCGGGGACGACGAACTGGCCAGCCTCGCCAGTTCCTTCAACGGCATGTTGAAGGCCTTGGCTGCGTCCCGGGATCGGCAGCGCCGGCTGGTTGCCGACGCCGGTCACGAGCTCCGGACCCCGCTGACCAGCCTCCGGACCAACCTCGAGCTGCTGGCCCAGGCGGACCGGCTCGGGGGGCTGAGCAACGAGCAGCGCAACGAGATCTTCGGTGATGCCACGGCTCAGGTGGAGGAGCTCTCCACCCTGGTCGGCGACCTGGTCCAGCTCGCCCGCGACGACCCGCTCGAACGGCCCCCCGAGGCGGTCGACCTAGCCGACGTCGTGGGTCGGGCAGTCGACCGGGCCCGCCGCCGTGCCCCCGGCATCTCCTTCGTCGTGTCGACTCAGGGTTGGTGGGTGCTCGGCGAGGGACAGATCCTCGAGCGGGCGGTGATGAACCTCCTCGACAATGCGGCCAAGTGGAGCCCGCCGGAGGGCACCGTGACGGTCCGCCTGGAGGACGGCGTGCTCACGGTGGCCGACGAGGGCCCGGGAGTCGCCGAGAAGGACCTGCCACTCATCTTCGAGCGCTTCTACCGCGCGTCCGACGCCCGCATGATGCCTGGCTCGGGACTCGGCCTCGCCATCGTGCGACAGGCCGCCGAGCGCCACGGCGGCACCGCCGCAACGCGTAACCGGGACCCGCACGGCGCGGTCTTCCGGCTCGAGATCCCGGGCCGCCCGGAGATGGCCGGCCTCGTTGACACCCCGGTGCCCATCGAGTTGGTGGATGCCGCGCCGGCGCGGACGGACCGCGCCGCCGATGGCCAGTCCACCGAGCCGTCGCATGCACGCTGAGTGTTTTCACAGCCAGAGTTGAGAGTCGTCTCAGGATGTCCTCAACTTCCCGCCCCATTCTGAGGTACGTGAACAGCGACGACGTCGTGCTGCCGCGGCACCCAGCCACGCTTCGGGTGAGCCTCCGCTCCCCGCGGACGTGGCGCGGTGGTCGCGCCGTCGTGCCAGCGCTCCAGGGCGGGCTGCTGCCCGCAGGAGCAGCGGGATTCGGCGGGGCGGCGCTCGTCAGTGGCCCAGCGCCTCGCAGCACCGCCTCGCCGGACCCCTCCAGCCGGCAGCTCATCGGCTCAAGTCGGCAGGGAGCCACCTGCGGCTGAGCCCCCACAGACACGCCCCAGCAGCTAACCCGTCCCCGGCTGCTGGGGCGTTCCTCTGCCGGCTGCGGTACCGGATTGGTGCGGTCGGCGCCGAGTGTGCCGCCCGGGATCCGCGCAGTATCGGGCCAGCCCGGTCAGACCAGGCCGAGCAGTGAGCGGACGAGTTCGCGGACTATCCCGAGGCCGCGCTGGGTGAGGATCGACTCGGGGTGGAACTGGACGCCCGCGAAGTGCGGGCCGCGGATCGCATGCACGTCGCCGGACTCGGGGTCGCGGTCCACCGAGACCGACTCCGGCAGCGACCCGGGCGCCTTCTCCCTGGCCACGAATGTGTTGTAGAAAGCGACGTGCTCGGACGTCCCAGCGAGCTCGATCTCGCTCTGGGTGCCCTGGAAGACGACATCCTTGTAGCCGAGCTCCAGCCCTAGCAGCCCGCACAACACCTGATGGCCCAGGCAGACGGCGAGGCAGGGCCGCTCGGCGGCCAGCAGGTCCTCCAGCAGCCAGCGCAGCGCCGCAATCTTGGGGACCGTCAGGTCGCGCGGGTCACCCGGGCCCGGCCCGACCACCACCAGGTCGGCGGCGTCGAGGTCGGCCGGGCGGTACTCGTCGTACCGCCGGACCGTGGTCTCCAGCCCGAGCACGCGCAGCAGGTGGGCCAGCATTGAGACGAAGTCGTCCGCCGCGTCGATCACGAGCGCCCGCCGACCGGTGAGCGACGGAACCGCCGGCGTGGCGGACTGGTCGGACAGCCAGAACTGGCCCAGCCGGGAGTTGCGGCGCGCCAGCGCAGTCTGGACGGCAGGGTCGTCGTTCGGCAGCGGTACGGCGGCACCCGCCCGGGGTGTCGCCGCGGCCAGCCCCAGCGCGGTGAGGATGCCGGCTGCCTTGGCATGCGTCTCGGCCACCTCGCGTTCTGGCACGGAGTCGCGGACGAGCGTCGCGCCCGCCAACACCCGGAGCCTGCCGTCGAGTCCGACCTCCGCCGTGCGCAGCACGATCGGCGAGTCGACGGTGGGCCGGCCCGCGGGGTCACGGCCGACCAGGGCCAGCGCCCCCGAGTAGTAGCCCCGGCCCACCGGCTCGTAGCGCTCGATCAGGCGGCACGCGTTCTCCACCGGGCTGCCGGTGACGGTTGCCGCGAACATCGAGCGGCGAAGCACCTCGCGTACGTCCTTGGACGTGGTGCCGGCCAACAGGTACTCGGTGTGCACTAGGTGCGACATCGGCTTCAGGAACGGACCTAGCACCCGGCCGCCGCGGTCGCAGATCTCGCACATCATCTTGAGCTCCTCGTCGACGACCATGAAGAGCTCGAAGATCTCCTTCTCGTCGGCCAGGAAGGACATCAGCGCGGACTTGCGCTGTTCGGGATCGGGCGTCTCGTCGAGACGGAACGTGCCGCTGATCGGGTTCATCCTGACGTCGCTGCCGTGCACGCTGACGTGCCGTTCGGGGCTGGCGCCGACCAGGTACCGGTCACCGGTGAAGACCAGGAAGGTCCAGTAGGCGCCGAGCTCCTGCTCCAGCAGCCGGCGGAAGACGGTGAGTGCCGTTGCCGTGCCCCAGCCGGCGATGGTGGCGTCGAAGCTGCGCGCCACCACCAGGTTCGCGCCCTCGCCACGCCCGATCTCGTCACGGATCACCGCGGCCACCAGCTCGGCGTACGTCGCATCGTCGGTCGCGAACCCGGCCGGCCCGACGCGCTCAACCGGTTCGGTCGGCAGCACCGCGAGCAGGTCGGCTAGCCCGATGGCGGCCTGCCGCTCGGCCGCTATCGCGATCAAGGGCGTTCCGTCCTGGCGCGCGGCGAAGCCGCGCTCCCGGATCTGGGCGAAGGGGATGCACAGCAGCCGATCATGAGGACGGCCGGCCGCCGGCGGCCCGTCCTCGAGCGGTACGTCGGCGAGCCGCTCGTAGACCTCGCGCCGGCCTCCCAGCGCGGTCACCTCGGCGGCGCCGTCAGGGTGGATCAGTGCGAACGCAGGGCAGCGAGTGAGCCAGTCGAGTGCCTCCGCAGCGGCTACTCGGCCCTCCGGGCGCTCGGGCACCGGACGAGCGTATCGCGACGCGACTTAGCGCGGCCGCCAGTGGTGCGACGTGCCGACCAGGTGCAGCCGTTGGGTCGCTCGGGTAAGGGCCACGTAGAGCAGCCGGGGCCCGCTCACCGCGGTGGCGGCCAGCACGTCCGGCTCGACCACGATGACGCCGTCGAACTCCAGCCCTTTGCTGTCGAGTGCCTCCAGCACCGCCACTCGGCCGTCCGCGAGGTCGAGCCCCCAGCTGAGCGGCCGCGGCGCCCAGTCCGTGGGCACGATGACTCCGACCGCACCAGAGGTCTCCGCCGCCATCTGCCCGACGGCGGCGCGCACCCGCTCGGCGAGTCGCTCTGGCCGGACCTCCTCGACCTGCGGGGGCACCCCGGTGGAGCGGACGGCGACCGGCAGGTCCGCGCCGGGGATGGCTGCCTCGGCGTACGCCGAGGCCAGTGCGAATATCTCCGCCGAGTTCCGGTAGTTGGTGGTCAGCAGGAAGTCGTTGTGGTCCCGCCCGCGCAGTGCCTCGGCGCGTGCGGTGGCCGCCTCCTGCGCGAGCGGCCAGCTGCTCTGGGCGGGGTCCTCGACCACCGTCCAGGTCGCCCGTCGGCCGCGGCGGCCCAGCATGCGCCACTGCATAGGCGACAGGTCTTGTGCCTCATCTACCAGGACGTGCGCGTAGGCATCGTCCTCGATCGAACCGGCCGGCCGCTGGCGCCCGGGGTCCGCGTCCTCGTCGCGGTGGCCCAGCCTGGTCAGCTCCGGGACCTCGCGGTCGGTCAGGTCGGCGAGCAGGTCCTCTTCGGCCGCCGGGTCCGGAGGGTCCCCGAGCAGGTAGCGCAGCTCGTCGACGAGCGGGATGTCCTCGACGCTCAGGGCGCCGGTGGTGAAGGACTCGGCCAGGGCGTCGACCTCCGACGGCTGCAGCAAGGCGCCGGCGTCGCGGGCCAGGCGGTCGCGGTCCGCGAGCCACCCGACCACCTCAACCGCGTCGAGAGTCGGCCACCAGTCGGCCACGAAGTCGGCGAACTCGCTGTCGCCGGCCATCGTTCGCACGAACGCGGCGCGACCGCGCTCGAGGGCACGTTCGCCGCCGAGCTGTGCCCAGAGGGCCGCGACCACCTCCTCCGCCGCCCGTCCGGCCACCCGGTTGCGCCGCTGCCCGCTGGACAGCAGCGATCTCCGGATCCCGGCCAGCGCGTCCCGGTCGAGCGTGGCCACGTCGTCGCGGTAGAACACCCGGAAGGCGTCCGGAGCGCCCGGCACCGGCCCGGCCGCGGTGCGCGCGAGCAGGGCCCGCATTCGCATGGACCCCTTGAGCCTGGCGACCTCGGCGACGTCGTGGCGGACCGCGCGCACCCCGTCCACCACCTCGCCCAGCGCGCGCAGCGAGACGCTTGTCTCGCCGAGCGAGGGGAGAACGCGTTCGATGTAGGACATGAACACCGGGTTCGGGCCCACGACCAGCACGCCGCCGCGTTCGTATCGCCGCCGGTCGGTGTAGAGGAGGTACGCAGCACGGTGCAGCGCCACCACGGTCTTGCCGGTGCCCGGGCCACCGTGCAGCGAGGTGACGCCGCGCGCAGGGGAGCGTACGACGGCGTCCTGCTCGCGCTGGATCGTCGCCACGACGGAGTGCATCGTCGCGTCGCGCGACCGGCTGAGCGCGGCCAGCAGCGCCCCTTCGCCGACAATCACGAGGTCCGCGGGTGCGTTCTCGGCGTCGAGGAGGTCGTCCTCGACCGAGACGACCCGCTCATGGCGGCACTGCAGCACCCGCCGCCGGACGATCCCCCGTGGCTCCTCGGGGGTCGCCTGGTAGAAGTCGGCCGCCGCCGGGGCACGCCAGTCGACCAGCAGCACCTCGCGGTCGGCGTCACGGAGCCCCAGCCGGCCGATGTAGCGCACCTCGCCGTCGCGCCGATCCAGTCGGCCGAACACGAGCCCCTCGCGGGCGGCGTCGAGCTGGGCGAGCCGGCGGCCGGCTTGGAACACGATCGCGTCCCGTTCGACGAGGCCGCTCTCGTTGCCCAGGCGAGCCCGCGCGTGGCCCTCGGCAGCCAGCTGGCGGGCCGACTCGGCGGCGGCTTCGAGCCGGGCGTAGGCACGGTCGACGACGGCCTGCTCGACCTTCATCTCCTGCTTGAGGGCGCCGTCGTCTCCGCTGTCGTCGCCGGGTCGACCGTCGCCGCTGGCTAGGTCGGTCGGGACGACTTGGTTGGCGGCCACTGGTCCGGCAGACGTGGCCCGCTCCGACACCGCGCTGACCTCCCTCTCGCACCTCTCGCCGCTCGGTCTCGCCGCTCGGCCGCGGTGGCGCCCACCGGCCATCCCAAGCGGAGAACTCTCCATTGTGCCGCACGGGGGGCGCCGGCGGCTCACGTTCTGTTGACACCTCTAGCGACCGCCAGCGCGCCTGCCGCCCTCTGGCGGCAGCCTCCCGCCGCGGAGCCGCCCGCCGCGAGGATGCGGCTTGGTCGTTATCGTTAGCCTTGGTGTTGAGAGCGCTGTCGGCCCCGAGCCGCGCGCCGGGCTCGGGCACACCCCGCTCCGAGGCCGGGTCAGCGAGCCGCCGCACGAGGAAGACCCGGTGATCCCGGGGATCCTCCGACCCGAGGAGTGCATGTGAGCAAGTCCGAGTCCGCGGAGGCGGTGGGCGAGGTGTTCGGCCCCGGGAACGACAGCGCGACGAGCGGCCTGGTCCAGCTGCTGACTCCGGAGGGGGAGCGGGTCGAGCACCCGGACTACTCGTTCGACCTCGATGACGAAGCGATCAAGGGCTTCTACCGCGACATGGCCCTGACCCGGCGTATCGACGTCGAGGCGACTGCCCTGCAGCGCCATGGCGAGCTTGGCATCTGGGCCCAGCTGCTCGGCCAGGAAGCGGCACAGATCGGGTCGGGCCGGGCGCTGCACCCGCAGGACTACGTCTTCCCCACTTACCGCGAGCATGGCGTCGCCTGGTGCCGGGATGTCGACCCGCTGGATCTGCTTGGGTTGTTTCGCGGCGTGGACCACGGCAGCTGGGACCCGCGCAAGAACAACTTCGGCTTGTACACGATCGTCATCGGCGCCCAGACTCTGCACGCGACCGGGTATGCCATGGGGCTGCAGCGGGACGGGGCTGTCGGCACCGGCGACCCCGAGCGCGACTCCGCGGTCGTCGCCTACTTCGGGGACGGTGCCAGCAGCCAGGGCGACGTCAATGAGTCGTTCATCTGGGCCGCGGTCTTCAACGCGCCGGTGGTCTTCTTCTGCCAGAACAACCAGTGGGCCATCTCCGTACCGATCGAGCGGCAGTCGAAGATCCCGCTCTACCAGCGTGCCCTCGGCTTCGGCTTCCCAGGTGTCCGCGTCGACGGCAACGACGTGCTGGCCGTGTACGCCGTCACTCAGGCCGCCCTCCAGCGCGCCCGGGAAGGCAGCGGGCCCACTTTCGTGGAGGCCTACACGTACCGGATGGGCGCCCACACGACGACCGACGACCCGACCCGATACCGGCTGTCGGAGGAGCTCGAGCACTGGAAGCTCAAGGACCCCATTGCCCGGGTCAAGGCGTACCTGACCCGAAACGCCGTGGCGGGCGACGACTTCTTCGCGGCGGTGGATGACGAGGCCGACCGGCTCGGTGAGCGGCTGCGGGAGGGCTGCCGGGCGCTGCCCGACCCCGACGTCCTCGACATCTTCGACCGGGTCTACGTCGAGCAGACGCGGGAGCTCGCGGCGCAGCGGGACGGCTATGCCGCCTACCTCGACTCCTTCGAGGGGGCGCGCTCATGACGACGATCACCTTGGCCAAGGGCATCAACGCGGGGCTCCGGGCGGCGCTGGAGGCCGATCCGAAGGTCCTCATCATGGGCGAGGACGTCGGGAAGAACGGCGGCGTGTTCCGCGTCACCGACGGCCTGCAGAAGGACTTCGGGGAGGACCGGGTAATCGACACGCCACTTGCCGAGTCGGGGATCCTCGGTACGGCGGTCGGCCTGGCTCTGCGTGGCTACCGGCCAGTGTGCGAGATCCAGTTCGACGGCTTCGTCTACCCGGCGTACGACCAGATCGTCAGCCAGGTCGCCAAGTTCCACTTCCGCAGCGGCGGGCGGATCCCGATGCCGATCGTGGTCCGGATCCCGTTCGGCGGCGGGATCGGCGCCGTCGAGCATCACTCGGAGAGCCCCGAGGCTCAGTTCGCGCACACCCCGGGTCTGAAGGTCGTGGCCTGCTCCAACCCGGTCGACGGCTTCTGGATGATCCAGCAGGCCATCAAGGCCGACGACCCGGTCGTCTTCCTGGAGCCGAAGCGGCAGTATCACGCCGACAAGGCGGAGCTCGATGAGAGCCAACCCCCCGGCCCGCTCTTCGCCTCCCGGGTGTTGCGCGAGGGCAGTGACGTGACCGTGCTCGCCTACGGCCCGATGGTCAAGGTCTGCCTCCGGGCCGCCGAGGCCGCGGCCGAGGAGGGCCGGAGCCTGGAGGTCATCGACCTCCGGACCCTGTCGCCGCTCGACCTCGACCCAGTCTTCGACTCGGTGCGCCGCACCGGCCGGGCGGTGGTCGCCCACGAGGCGCCGGTGAACCTGGGCATGGGTGCCGAGGTCGCCGCGCGCATCAGCGAGGAGTGCTTCTACTCGCTGGAGGCCCCGGTGCTCCGGGTGGGTGCCTTCGACACCCCTTATCCGGCGAGCCGGGTGGAGGAGGAGTACCTGCCGGACCTGGACCGGGTGCTGGACGCCGTCGACCGCTCGCTCGCCCACTGAGCGACCGCAGCATCGGAGAGGCAGCCCATGAGCGCCAACCAGTTCAAGCTCCCCGACGTGGGCGAAGGTCTGACCGAGGCCGAGGTCGTGACCTGGATGGTCAAGCCCGGCGACAGCGTCAAGGTCAACGACATCGTGTGCGAGATCGAGACGGCCAAGTCACTGGTGGAGCTCCCGTCGCCGTACGCCGGCACGGTCGCCGAGCTGTTGGTCGCCGAGGGCGAGACGGTGGCGGTCGGTACGCCGATCATCACCATCTACTCGGGCGACGGGGCAGCCGCCGCACCGGCCCCGGCAACCGCCGACGCGCCCGCTGGGCAGGCCAGCTCGACCGCGACGCCGCCTGGCGCAGCGGAGGGCCGCTCGGACGAGCCGGCCCCGACCGCGACCCTGGTGGGATACGGTCCGCGGGAGTCGACATCGAAGCGCCGCCCGCGCAAGCCTCGCGATGTGCCGGCGGGTTCCGCCGGGGCACGGCAGGTGCGCGAGCAGGTGCAGGACACGTTCAGCCTGGCGGACCAGACCGCCGGCACTTCGGCCCCCACCCAGGCCGACTCGTCGATCCCGACCCCGTCGAGCCCGTCCGACGAGCCGGTCCCGCCGGCGGCCGGACCAGCCGCCGCGTCCCCGGCCGCCCGCCCGGCCCCGCCCGCCGCTGTCCTGGTGCTGGCCAAGCCGCCGGTGCGCAAGCTCGCCAAGGACCTGGGCGTGGACCTGACCCAGGTGCGGCCGACCGGGCCTGGCGGGACCATCACGCGTGACGACGTACAGGCTTCGGTCGCCGGAGACACCGCGACCGCGACGTCGACCGCTCGGGCGTCGGTAGATCGGGAGACCTACCTGCCGGTGAAGGGGGTCCGCCGGGCGACCGCCGCGGCGATGGTCGCGTCGGCGTTCACCGCTCCGCACGTCACCGAGTGGGTGACCCTGGACGCCACCGCGACGATGGAGCTGGTGGCCCGGCTGCGAGAGCGCCGGGAGTTCCACGGCGTCAAGGTGTCGCCACTGCTCGTGGTGGCGCGCGCGGTCTGCCTGACGGTGCGCCGTACCCCCGAGGTGAACGCGACCTGGGACGAGCCAGGGCAGCGGATCGTGCTCAAGCACTACGTCAACCTCGGCATCGCGGCCGCCACGCCGCGGGGCCTGGTGGTGCCCAACATCAAGGGCGCCGACGCCATGACCGCGCTCGACCTAGCGCACTCCATCGCCGAGCTGACCGCTACCGCACGGGAGGGCAGGAGCCAGCCGGCCGAGATGACCGGCGGCACGTTCACGATCACCAATGTCGGCGTGTTCGGCGTCGACTCGGGCACCCCGATCATCAACCCCGGCGAGACGGCCATCCTCGCGATGGGGATGATCCGCAAGCAGCCCTGGGTGGTCGACGACCGGGTCGAGCCGAGGTGGGTCACGACGCTGGCGCTGTCGTTCGACCACCGGGTGGTCGACGGCGAGCAGGGGTCGCGCTTCCTGGCCGACGTGGCCTCGATAGTCGCTGATCCGGCGAATGCCCTCCTGTTCTGAGCTCTTTCGGCCAGAACTCAGCGGCGCCGGCAGCCCGGTCACCCCCGTGCACCAGGCTGCCGACAGCTGCGATGTCAGGTACCCCCTCCGACCTCCCTGCAAACTCCCGGTGCGACCACCGACGCTCCTTGTCATCGGACTCTCTAGGCTGGACAGGACATGAGCGCGCCGGTACTTCGGCATTCCGTTGGCGGGCGGCGCGCCTGGGCGGTCTGGGGAGCGGCCGTCGGCGTCTACTTCGTCGCCGTCTTCCACCGCACCTCTCTCTCGGTGGCCGGCCTGCTAGCGGCCCACCGCTTCCACATCAGTGCCTCGCAACTGGCGACGTTCACGATGCTCCAGTTGCTCGTGTACGCCGCCATGCAGATCCCGGTCGGGGTACTCCTGGACCGGTTCGGCTCGAAGCGCCTGATCACCACCGGACTGGCGCTGATGACGGCGAGCCAGCTCGGGTTCGCGTTCGCCTCGTCGTACCCGGCTGCGCTCGTGACGCGCGGGCTCGTCGGCATGGGCGACGCGATGGTGTTCGTGTCGGTGTTGCGCATCATCGCGCTCTGGTTTACGGCCCGGCGCACCCCCGTGCTCACCCAGGTCACCGGCCTCATCGGGCAGGTGGGGGCGATCGTCGCCGCGGTGCCCATGGCGCACCTCCTGGGCGCGTTCGGGTGGACGAGGTCCTTCGTGGCGGTCGCCGTGGCGGGAGCGCTCTTCGGCGTGATGCTGTTCGCGGTGGTCATCGACTCGCCGTACGGGCCAATGAAGGACGTGGACCGGCTGCGGATGGCCGACGTGCTGCGGACCCTCCGCCAGTCGTGGGCCCAGCCCGGCACCAGGCTCGGTCTCTGGACGCACTTCACCACGATGTTCAGCTCGAACACGATGGGGCTGCTGTGGGGCTTCCCCTTTCTGGTCAAGGGCGAGGGTATGCGCTCGTCCGCGGCTGCGCTGCTGCTGACCCTCATGGTGGTGTCGTCGATGACCGCCGGCCCGGTGATCGGCTGGTTCACCGCGCACCGGCCCTTCAACCGGTCCACGCTCGTGCTCGCGGTGATCGCCGTGATCGTCTGCAGCTGGACCGCGGTACTGGCCTGGCCGGGGCGGGCGCCGGTGTGGCTGGTGGCCGTCATGATCGTCGTCATCGGTGTCGGCGGCCCGACCTCGACGGTCGGCTTCGACTTCGCCCGGACCTTCAATCCGCGCAGCCGGTTCGGGCGGGCGAGCGGGATCGTCAACGTCGGCGGGTTCGTGGCCACTGTGCTGACCATCGTCGGGATCGGCGTGGTCCTCGACGCGATGACCCCCGGCACCTCCACGCACTACACGCCAGCGGCCTTCCGCGCCGCGATGTCCGTCCAGTACCTGATCTGGGCGGTGGGACTGACCCAGATCTGGCGCTACCGACGTCGGACCAGACGCGAGCTCGCCGCGCACGACCCGGCGTACTACGATGCGATCCGCCGCGGCGATCTCACGGCATTCGAGCGCCTCGCCCCGCGCTAGCTCACGGCAGGGCGCACCTACGTCCGCGACCCCACCCGACCAGAGGCTGCGTCCTGCAGATTGCGGTCTGTAACGCGCCGGCTATCCGGCTCACTGTGCAGGACGCTGCTGGCTGGGATCGGAGGGCCGCTCGTGCTCGGTCTCGGTCTCCTCCAGCCACTGCAGCACTTCGGCGTTGTGCTGACCGAGGAGCGGTGGCGGCAGATGGGTGGCCCGGCCGCCGGCGTACGACAGGTCATCGAACCTGATCGGCGGACCCGGCAGCTCGATCCGGCCGAGGGTGGGGTGATCGACCTCGATCAGCAGTCCCTGCGAGCGGGTCTGGTCCCAGTTGTAGACCTCGTCGAGCGTCCGGACCTTGCCCGCCGGAATGCCCGCCTGCGCGAGCCGGGTCAGCCACTCATCAGCGCCGGCGCGGCGCAGCGCCGCCTCGATGCGCTCGGTCAGCCGGTCGCGGTTGGCGACGCGGAGCGCGTTGCTGGCGAAGTCGGGCTCGTCCGGCTCGATCCCCATCAGCGGAGCAAAGGCCCGCCAGAGCGGCTGGCTGCCGCAGGAGATCTGGACCGGGGCGTCCGCCGTACGGAATAGCCCGTAGGGCGAAATCGACGGGTGGTGGCTCCCGACGGCGGTCGCAACCTCGTGGGCCACCGTCCATCGAGTGCCGTGGTAGGCGTGCACCCCGACCACCGCCGACAGCAGGCTGGTCCGGACGATGCGGCCCCGGCCGGTCCGCTCTCGTTCGTGCAGCGCCCCGAGGACCCCGTATGCGCCGTACATCCCGGCGAGCAGGTCGGCCACCGGCGCCCCCACCTTGGTCGGCGGGCCGTCGGGCTCGCCCGTAAGGCTCATCAGGCCCGCCTCTCCCTGGGCGATCTGGTCGTAGCCGGCCCGGCCGGCTTCCGGGCCGTCGGGCCCGAATCCGGTGATGGACAGCACGACGAGCCTGGGGTTCGCCTCGTGCAGGGCAGCGGTCGAGAACCCCAGCCGGTCGAGCACGCCGGTGCGGAAGTTCTCGATCAGTACGTCGGCCCGCGCCACCAACCGCCAAAGCAGCCGCCGGCCGTCGTCGGACTTGAGGTCGGCAGTGACCGACTCCTTGTTGCGGTTGGCGCTCATGAAGTACGTCGACTGGCGCGCATCTTCGGGCCCGACGAACGGCGGCCCCCAGCCGCGGCTGTCGTCGCCACCTCCGGGCGCCTCCACCTTGATGACGCGGGCGCCCAGGTCGCCGAGCATCATGGCCGCGTGCGGCCCGGCGAGAGCCCGCGTCAAGTCGACGACGAGTAGGTCCTCCAGCGGTCCGGCCATGATCCCCGACCCTAGTGTCCGCACGGCCTTGGTACTGCCGGGCCTCCGCCATCGACAGTCACGCTAGCCGGGCGAACCTGGCCCTTGCGTCCTGCAGATGGTGCGCCATAGCCCGTGGGCCATAGCCCACACCCCTACAGGACGCTGTGAGGGTGGGGTGGTGGGAGCGGCGCCGGCCGCGGGCAGGGCTCAGCGCTGGTCGTCGATGCGCTTGGCCTTGCCTACCGAGCGCTGGAGCTCGTGCGGCTCGAGCACCTCGACCTCGACCGTCACCCCGACCCGGCTCTTCACCGCAGCCCGCGCCGCCGCCGCCAGCGCCCCCTTCGCCTCGGGAGCCAGTGCTGCCGCGGCGGCCTCGACGAGCACGGTCAGCAGGTCCAGGCGACCCGGCCGGGTAAGCCGGCACAGATAGTGCGGCGTGAGACCGTCGACGCGCAGCAACTGCTCCTCGATCTGGGTCGGGAACACGTTGACGCCGCGGACGATCATCATGTCGTCGCTGCGCCCGGTTACCTTGGCCATCCGCCGGTACGCCGGGCGCGCCGTCCCGGGCAGCAGCCGGGTCAGGTCGCGGGTGCGGTAGCGGACGGTCGGCATCGCCTCCTTGGTCAGCGAGGTGAAGACCAGCTCGCCGAGCTCGCCCGCCGGCAGGACCTTGCCCGACCCCGGGTCGACGACCTCGGGGTAGAAATGGTCCTCCCAGACGTGCAGGCCGTCCTTGGTCTCCACGCACTCCTGGGACACGCCCGGTCCGATGACCTCGCTCAGCCCGTAGATGTCGACGGCGTGCATGGCGCAGCGCTCCTCGATCTCGCGCCGCATCTCATCGGTCCAGGGCTCGGCGCCGAAGATCCCGATCTCGAGCGACGACTCGGCTGGGTCGAGCCCTTGCCGCTCCATCTCGTCGACGATGGCCAGGAAGTACGACGGGGTGACCATGATGATGCGCGGGCGGAAGTCGCGGATCAGCTGCACCTGCCGCTCGGTCATGCCACCGCTGACTGGGACGACGGTGCAGCCAAGCCGTTCGGCGCCATAGTGCGCCCCCAGGCCGCCGGTGAACAGCCCGTAGCCGTACGAGACGTGCACCAGGTCGCCCCGGCGGCCACCCGCCGCTCGAATGGAACGCGCCATCATCTCCGACCACACGTCGAGGTCGCGTTTCGTGTACCCGACGACCGTCGGCCGTCCCGTCGTACCGCTCGACGCGTGGATGCGCACCACCTCGGACCGGGGCACCGCGAACATCCCGAACGGATAGCTGTCGCGCAGGTCGGCCTTGGTGGTGAAGGGGAACCGGGCGAGGTCGGCAAGCTCATGCAGGTCGTCGGGGCGGACACCGGCCTCGTCGAAGGCCGCCCGGTAGTGGGGCACGCTCCGATAGGCCGCGTTCAGCGTCTGTCGCAGCCGGGTGAGCTGCAGGGCCCGGAGGGCGTCGACAGAGAGGCGCTCCGACTCGTCCCAGAGCTCGGGCGGTGTGATGAGGGGTCGCGGTCCGGTCACGGTCAGCCGTCTCGGTCGCCGGGGTGGCCGGGACTGCCCGCATCCGCGACGTGCTCGCCACCGATCGTCCGGCTGCGGCCGCGGAACTCGGCGACCACGCGGTCGGACGACGTCACGCGTACGTCGTATACCCCGTTGCGGCCGTAGCGGTGCCGCTCCACCGCCGCAGCGACCAGGTGCTCATGTGCGTGCGCGGGTGACACGAACACGATGTCAGCGCCCTGCGCCACCGTACGGACGTTGTAGGAGTTGCAGGCGAAGGCGAAGGCAGAGTCCGCCAGGGCGAAGATGAAGCCGCCGTGGGCGATGCCGTGGCCGTTGGTCATGTCCGCTCGCACCGTCATCGACAGCGTCGCCTGGCCCGGGCCGACTGCGTCGATCGTCATGCCGAGCTGCTGCGAGGCGGCGTCGTCGGCCCACATGGCGTCGGCGCAGCGCCTGGCCAGCTCGTCCGGGGTGCAGGACACTACCCAAACCTCCGACTCGTCAGAACTACGACGGGCCAGGACGCTCCCACACTCTGACTACCCGAGCCGCCCGCCGCTCGGGCCACGCTATCGCGGCCGGAGATAGGGTCGGAATTGACGGTGCGACCGTTCCGGTGGGCCCACTGTCCGCTCGTTGGTGACTCCGCTCGCCGGGCACCGTCCTTCGCCGGGCAACCGGCTGTTTCGCTGGGAGTGAGAGATGAGCAGGGCAACCGACTATTTTGCGGAACATCGCGGGCTGCTCGACGCGGCGGTGGCGGCAGCCGCCAGCCGGACCTACTACAGCGCGTTCCCCGAGTCGCCGAGCCCGCGCGTGTACGGCGAGTCAGCCGCTGCCGAGGGCAAGGCCGCCTTCGAGCGGCTGCTCGGCCAGGACTTCCCGGTTCGCACTCCGGGAGCACAGGGGACGGTGTCGACCGAGAAGTCGCCGTACGGCATCGCGCTCGACGTTCGGTACCCGCGGGTGTCGCCGACCGGCGTGCCCGCCCTCCTTGCGGCCGCGCAGGCAGGGATGAGCGACTGGCGCGACGCCGGAGTGGCCGCCCGGGTCGGGGTGGGGCTGGAGATCCTGGCCCGCCTGCATGCCCGCGTCTTCGAGCTGGCCAACGCGGTCATGCACACCTCGGGCCAGGCGTTCGTCATGGCCTTCCAGGCTGGTGGCACGCACGCGCTCGACCGGGCACTGGAGGCGGTCGCCTATGCGTACGTCGAGATGACCCGGGTACCCGAGTCCGCCGTCTGGGAGAAGCCTGGCCGCGGTGAGCCGGTCCGGATGGAGAAGACGTTCACGGTGGTGCCGCGCGGCGTTGCGCTGGTGGTCGGCTGCAACACGTTCCCGACCTGGAACTCGTGGCCTGGCCTCTTCGCGTCTCTGGTGACCGGCAACGCCGTGGTGGTGAAGCCGCATCCCGGCGCGGTGTTGCCGCTCGCGGTCACGGTCGGAGTCTGCCAGGAGGTGCTGGCGGACGCCGGCTTCGACCCGAACCTGGTCACGCTGGCTGCCGAGGACCCCGCCGACCGGGTGGCCGCGGTGCTCGCCGTTCGGCCGGAGGTGCGGCTCATCGACTTCACCGGGTCCAGCGAGTTCGGGAACTGGCTGGAGCAGCACGCGCGGCAGGCGGTGGTGTTCACCGAGAAGGCCGGGGTCAACTCCGTCGTGCTCGACTCGACCGACTCGTTCGCCGGGATGTGCGCAAACCTCGCCTTCTCCCTGGCCCTGTACACGGGGCAGATGTGCACGGCGCCGCAGAACCTCTACCTGCCGGCGGCGGGGATGGCCACCGACGAGGGGCATCAGGGCGTGGACGGGGTGGTCACTGGGCTGGCGGCCGCGCTCGACCAGCTGCTGGGCGACGACGCGCGGGCGGTCGAGTTGCTGGGCGGGGTTGTCAACGCCGGGGTGCTCGACCGGCTCGGCGCCGCCGAGGCCGGGCGGGTCGGGAGAGTGGCGATCGCCTCTCGCGAGGTGAAGCACCCGGCGTATCCGGAGGCGGTAGTCCGTACGCCGGCGGTGCTGGTCCTCGACGTCGGCGACGCTCCGACCTACACGCGGGAGTGCTTCGGTCCCGTCGCGTACCTGATCCGGACCGCCGGCACCGACGAGTCGATCGACGTGTTCCGCGAGACGGTGACCGGTCACGGCGCGATGACTGCGTCGGTCTACTCGACGGACCGGGCGGTGCTCGAAGCCATGCGCCGCGCCGCGCTGGATGCCGGGGTGGCGCTCAGCGAGAACCTGACTGGGCAGGTCTACGTCAATCAGTCTGCGGCGTTCAGCGACTTCCACGGGACCGGGGCCAACCCGGCCGCCAACTCGACGTACACCGACGGCGCCTATGTGGCCAGCCGCTTCCGGGTCGTCCAGTCGCGGCGGCACCTCTGACCGACTTGTCAGAAGCGAGGCACGCTCTGGGGTGCTCAGCTTCTGACAAGTCGGGGGACGCCGATGGCGGCCAGGTGCGCAGCGACGTCGGCGGGCTCGTGTCGCACTTCGAACGCGGTGGCGCGGAGGACGAGCCTGCGGGTGATGACCACCTCGCGCTCGCGCCTCATGTCTGCCTGCCAGTGGTCGACCCGCAGGTGATGGGCACCGTCGACCTCGAGGACTACCACGGTGCCATCGGGGAGGTGCCACTCTCCGTCGAGGAAACGCTGGCGGCCCGCGGAGTCGCCTCACTTCTGACAAGTCAGCGGGTGCGTCGGCGGTAGAAGTGCCAGCCGATGAGTCCGGCCACGATGACGGCGGCCACCACGATCGCCGTACCTCGCCCGAGGTCGCGGGCGACCCGCTCGTATGACTGCCCGGCGAAGTAGCCCGCCAGGCAGTAGCCAACACCCCAGAGGAAGCCGCCCAGGGCGTTCCAGAACAGGAAGCGCCGGTACCGCATCCCGCTAAGGCCGGCCAGCCCAGGCATCACGGCTCGGAAGAAGGCGGTGAACCGCCCGACGAACACGGCGGGGCCGCCGCGGTCGCGCAGCATGCCGCGGGCACTGTCGAGCTTGGCCTCGTGCTTGCGGAAGATCGAGGTGTCGACCAGCCGCGGGCCGAACAGTCGGCCCACCTCATAGCCCACTGAGTCGCCGACGATGGCACAGGCGACGACCAGCGCACACAGTGCGGTCAGGTTCAGGTCGTGCACGCTGGCGAGGAAGCCCCCCAGCACGACGGAAGTCTCGCCCGGCAGCACGAACCCGATGAAGACGGCCGCCTCGCCGAAGACGAGCGCCGCGATGATCGCGTACGCGGCGAGCGGCGGCAGCGACTGGATCGCTGCGATGACCGAGTGCACGGGGCAACCGTATCCGGCCCGCCGGGGCGGGCTCGGAGCCCGGAGCAAGCCGAGGCGATGAGGGCCCGTCTGCGAAACTGGGAGCCATGCGCGTCTCCGCCAAGTCCGACTACGCGCTGCGTGCGCTCATCGAGATCGCCCGGCGGCCTGCGGGCCAGCTGGTCTCGGCCGAGGAGCTGGGCCGGCTACAGGACATCCCGCGCGGCTTCCTGCAGGCGATCCTCGCGGACCTGCGACGGTCGGGTCTCGTAGTCAGCGTCCGTGGACAGAGTGGTGGCTGGCGGCTGGCCGGCGAACCCGACGGGGTCTCGGTGGCCGACGTGATCCGGGCGGTCGACGGACCGCTCGTGAGCGTGTACGGGCTGCGGCCGGAGTCGGTCAGCTACAACGACGAAGCCCGGGTGCTGCAGCTGGTCTGGGTCGCGGCGCGAGCGAACCTGCGCGAGGTCTTCGAGCGAGTGACGCTGCAGACCCTGGTCACCCGCGACCTGCCGGCCGAGGTGCTGGCACTCACCGACGACGACGAGGCCTGGCGTCCGCACTGAGCCCACCTCTCAGCGTGGCCGGTCCGGACCTCTCCCGCGGAACGGCCGGGCCGCCCGCCTCGGGCTCGAGCCGATACCCTTGCTCGGTATGACGAGCGACCCGGCTCACTCGGCGCAGGCACCAGACCCGGTGCTGGCCGAGCTGCGGCGGCTGCGCGACAGCATCGACAACCTCGACGCGGCGTTGCTGCACCTGCTGGCCGAGCGCTTCAAGTGCACCCAGCAGGTCGGCCTGCTCAAGGCCGAGCACGGTCTCCCGCCAGCCGACCCGGAGCGCGAGGCGCAGCAGATCGCCCGCCTCCGCCGGCTTGCCGTCGAGGCGAAGCTGGACCCCGAGTTCGCCGAGAAGTTCCTCGGATTCGTGATCGCTGAGGTGCTGCGCCATTACGAGGCGATGCGCTGACCGGATCCGGCCGGCCGGTCAGTAGGTGGGGATCCGGCGGGCGATCAGCGCCTCCATCTGGGTGCTGGCCTCATCGTTGCCGGTGATCGCCTCGAGGAACTCCTCGCGGCCCAGCGCCAGCAGCACGGACGGTTCGACGGTGGTGATGGTCGCCGTCCGCGGGACGTCCCGGATCAGGGCAATCTCGCCGAAGCCTTCGTCCGGGCCCTCGAACGAGAGGTGCCGGCCCTGGAAGGTGGCCTCGACGCGGCCGGACTCGATCACGTAGAACCTGTCGCCCTGATCGCCTTCCTGGATCACCACCGAGCCGGCCGGGACCTCGGAGCGCTCCAGCAGCGAGGCGATCCGCTCCAGCTTCTTGGGGTCGAGTGGGGCGAACAGCGGCACCCGGCGGAGCACGCCCAGCCCCGCTGGCTCGCGCGTGCGAGCGTCGATCCGTACCAGCCGGGGAAGCGCCGGAACGGTGCAGACGACGACGATGGCGGCGAGAACGGCGAGGCCCCACCGGAGCCCGACGAACCGGATCAGCACCGGCATCGCGATCGCCCCCAGGCCCATCGTCGCGATGAGCACGCTCTCCATTGCCCCGAACACCCGGCCCATGACGCCCTCGGGAATGACCCGCTGCAGGATCGTGG
This sequence comes from Nocardioidaceae bacterium, assembly GCA_035692425.1. Taxonomy (GTDB): domain Bacteria; phylum Actinomycetota; class Actinomycetes; order Propionibacteriales; family Nocardioidaceae; genus DASSHZ01. The sequence goes on along the minus strand of DASSHZ010000011.1, from coordinate 8,627 downwards.
CGGCGTTGACGTCGACGACAGTGTTGGCGGCGCCGATGATGAACGCCGAGACGAACACCGGCCACGCGGAGGGCCAGATCGTGACGAGCACGAGCGGCAGGCCCCAGAGGATCACGCCGTAGCCGAAGTCCGAGGCGAGCTTGCGCCGCAGTCCCAGCATGATCACGACGAACCCGCCGATGATGGACCCGACGCCGGTGACGGCGTCGATGTACCCGACCCCGCTGGCGCCGGAGCTCAGGAAGTCGGCGGCCATCGCAACGACGTACACCGCGGACGCGCCGGCCACCAGGGTCTGCACCGTGTAGATCGCGATCAGCAGGCGCACGTCGCGGTTGTCCCAGATGGCCCGGAAGCCGGCCGCGGACTCGGCGAAGAAACCGGGCTTCGCGAGGGCCGGGTCCCCGGCCACCTCGTCGGCGACGGCCGGCTGTTCGCGCTCCGCCGTCTTCCGCGGGAGCCTGATGCCGACCACCATCAGCATCGACCAGGCGAACGACGCGGCATCGACCACCATCACCACCGGCACGTTGCTGACCGCCAGCAGGAAGGCACCGAGGGCGGGGCCGATGAACATGCCGACGCTCTCGGACGTCGCGGCCACGCCGTTGGTAGCGGTCAGCTCCTCCGGGCTGGCCGCGAGCTGTGGGATCAGCGCCGCCTGCGCGGATCGGAAGGGCGACCCGGCCAGCGACCCGAGGGTCGCAACCGATAGCACGGTCCACCCGGGAGCGCCCCACCAGACCAGGGCCCCCGTCGCGAGCACCAGTACGAGGCAGATGAGGTCCGAGCCGAGCATCACCACGCGGCGCGGCAGCCGGTCGGCCAGCATCGACGTGAACGGCGTGACGACGGACCGCAGCGCGAGCCGGACCACCGACCAGATGCCCACGGCGAGCGCCCCGCCGTAGTCGAATGCCCACACCAGGATGGCGGTGGAGTAGGCCCAGGTGCCGATCATCGAGCCGACGTACGCAAGGTTGACGCGGCGCAGGCCGGGGTTGCGGAAGACGGTGCCGATCGACGCGCCAGTCTCTCGGATCGACGCCCGGACCGGGTTCGAGCTGGTCAGCTCATCGGCGGTCGCCACCTGGCTTGTCATCTCGGCCTTTCGAGGTGGTCAGGCCGGCGCCTGAGCGGGAGCGGTCGCAGCGGTCGCGACGGTGCCGACCGGAAGGTCGGCCATGGCCGCCAGCCATGCGCTGGCCCCCAGGTCCTGGTACGTCGAACGAGCGGCCGACAGCAGCTCGACGGCCTCGTCGGCGCGGCCCTGCGCGAGCAGCAACCGACCTAGCGCCTCCTGAGTGCGGGCGCGCCACGGGACGGCCCCGCTCGCCTCGAAGGCAGTGATCGCCTCCCGCAGGTCCACCTCGGTGTCCGGGCCCGCCGCGCCGCGGGACATTGCGATCAGCCCGCGGAACCGAGCCATCAGCGCGGCCAGCATCGGCGAGAGAAGACCGGGTGGCAGCTCGGCCACCAACGCCAGCAGCCGGTCGGCCGCATCCAGTCGGCCGGCCTCGATCGCCACGTCCAGGGCTCGTGGCCAGACCACGATGAAGTCGTCGGCGACCCCGGAAGCCGCGAGGACGTGGTCGACCGAGCGTTCGGCGGCGTCGACTGCGCCATCCACGTCGCCGGCCACCCACTTGGTCAACATGTGCAGCTGCCAGATCGACGACAGGTCCTGCTCTACCTCGCTGTGGGCGTCGGCGGCCGTCGGATCGTCGGGCAGGGCGGCCTCGCCACGGGCGACCGCCAGCCAGAGCTGCTGAGCCCGGACGAAGGCCCGGTTGGCCGGGATCGTGCTGGCCGGCAGCGCCGTGAGCAGCTTGGTGATCTCGTCCCACACTCCGGCCAGGACCAGCGCGCTGGCAAGGTTGATCGACGCAACGAACGTCATGTTGGCAGAGCCACTGCGGTGCGCGTTGGCGAGGGCCTGCCGCAGGAGGTCGACCGCCTCGGGCGGGCTGCGGTGCAACCTCATCATGCCGCGGATGGAGAACGCGTTCGCCATCTCGTCGGGAGCGTCCATGCGCTCGGCGAGCAGCGCCGACTGCGTAGCCAGTGCCTCGGAGACTCGCGGGGCACCGGTCATCTGGTAGAACGCCGTCAGCGTGTTCAGCATCCGGCTGACCTCGCGGTCGTTGCCGCTCTGCTCGGCGATGTGGTGGGCGCGGTCGAGATACGGCAGTGCCTCGGTTGGCCGCCCGGCGAAGAGGTGCGTGGTGCCGATCATGCGGGCCAGCGAGCCGATGATCGCCAACGGGCGTGGGTCGTCGGCGAGCCGGTTCCAGTAATGCATGAGGAGGTCGAGGGCCGCACTGGACCTTCCAGCGCTGTGGTCAACCCGAGCCACCCACCCAGCCGCGTCAGCCGCCGACAACAGGTCGTCCTGGGACTCGAACCAAGCCAGCGCGCGGCTGGCGTGCGCCTGCGCTCCGGCGAGATCCTCGCAGAGGAACGCAGCCTCGGCGGCGATCGTGCTCAGGCGAGCGGCGTCGGCCTCGTCGGCGGCCAGGCCGATGGCGGCGTCGAGGAAGTGCGCTGCGTCGGAAGGTGAGCCGAGCCCCTTTGCGCGGGCGGCAGCCCGCTCCAGCAGGCTCGACGCACGATCCTGCAGAACCTGGCGGTCGGCGTCCTCAGGGCCCGACGCGTCTAGCGCATCGAGGAGGTGTTGGGCGACGATGGGGGTGTTCTCGTCGCTGCCGTCGTGCTCTGCCAGCAGGTGGTCGGCCACCCTGAGGTGGCGCGCCTTGCGGTCACGCCTCGACAGCGTGTCATAGGCGACCTGGCGGACGACGGGCTGCATGAACCGGTAACTGCCCCGTTCGCTGCTGAACCGCTCGCTCTCGACGCCGAGGATCTGCTTGCGGACCAGCGATCGCAGCACGTCGTCCAGCGCGGCGACCTCCCCGGCCAGCACCTCGATCCCCGAGCGCGGAAAGACCAGACCGAGCACGCTGGCCGCGGACACCACGGCGCGCTCCGCCGCGGTCAGCGCGTCGAGCCGAGCGGCAACCAGAGCCTGCAGCGAAGCGGGCGCGGAGAGGCCGGTGAGGTCGGCGCTGCTGGGGTCCGCCAAGACGTAGCGTCCGCCGCGCGGCACCACGAGGTCGCGGTCGATCAGCGCGCGGACCGTCTCGACCGCGAAGAGGGGGACGCCACCGGACCGTTCCACCAGCGAGGTGCGGACCTCGGTCGGCAGCTCGTCGACCAGCGCGTCGAGGAGGCCGGCCATCACCGCGTCCGGCAGCCGCTCGAGGTGCAGCACGGTGCTCCGAGCGGTGGTGGCCAGCTTGGGCCTGGCGGCCACCAGCCCGGGCCTGGTAAGGACCAGCACGTAGATGCCGAAGCTCGCGGTCGCCAGCAGGTGGTCGAGGAAGTCGAGCAGCCCCTCGTCGGCGTACTGTGCGTCGTCAAGGACCAGTACGACGGGGTCGCCGCTGCCTACCCGCTGCAGGAACGTCGCCCAAGCGGAGAACAGGTCCTCCCGTTGGTACTCCGCTCTGGTGTCCAGACCGAGAAGTACGCTCAGCCGGCTTTGGAGCCAGACGCGCTCTTCCTCGTCGGGCACCAGGGTGGTCAGGCTCTCCGCCAGGTGGTCCGCCACCGTCTGCGGAGTGTCTGGCTCGGCCAGGTCGAGGCGCACTCGGATCGCCGCGGCCAGTGCCCAGAACGAGACGCCCTCTCCGTAGGACAGGCAACGGCCCTGGTGCCACAAGACATTTCTGGACAGCCCGTCGACGTACTTGAAGAACTCCCAGGCGAGTCTGGTCTTGCCGACCCCGGCCTCGCCTTCGACGATGACGAGGGACGGTCGCCCAGACTCCTCGGTGGCGTGGAAGAGCTCGCGGAGCAGTCGGATCTCGCGGTCGCGTCCGAGGCACGCGGCCTCCAGGCCGTCCATCCGGCTCGCGCCCCCGACCGATCCGGCTACTGTGCGGACGGCGAACAGGCGCATCGGCTGTGACTTGCCCTTGAACTCATGCTGACCCGCGTCGGTGTAGTCGATGGCTGCCGCCGTCATGCTGCGGGTGGTGTCGTCTACCCACACCTGTCCCGGTGCCGCCGCGGCCTGCACCCGGGAGGCGGTGTTGACCGCGTCGCCGGCCACCATGCCCTGACCGACCGCCCCCAGCGTCACGGCGACTTCTCCGGTCACCAGCCCGACGCGCGCGTTGAGGCCGGCGACACCGGCGGAGTCGCCGATTCCCTGCACCATGTCGACGAGGTCGAGGCCCGCGCGGACGGCACGCTCAGCGTCGTCCCCATGGGCCGTCGGCACCCCCCAGACCGCCATCACGGCATCGCCGATGAACTTCTCGATGGTGCCGCCGTACCGGCCCACCACCGTGCGGGCGCCGTCGAAGTACCGGCTGAGCAGCTCACGGACGTCTTCGGCGTCCCGGCTCTCCGAGACCGAGGTGAAGCCGACGAGGTCGGCAAAGAGCACTGTCGTAACGCGTCGCTCGGCCACCGCGGCTGCGGAGCCTCCATTGGCGACCGGAGCCTGCATTGCTCGCCCGGTATCGCCGCGCTGCGCGGAGCCGGCGTCGGCCGCCGGGCCGTCGAGACGCGCTCCGCACTCCGCACAGAAGCGACCGGTCGGGGCCGGCGCCGCGCAGGCTGGGCAGCGGCGCGCCAGCGGCGCGCCGCACTCAGAGCAGAACTTGCCTCCTTCGGTGGCGGCCTGCCCGCACTCGGGACACCGCACAGTCACGAGCGAAATCTATCGGTGCCCGACCACGTTGTGCGGTTGAACGCGCGAACGACCCGCCCGCCAGCCCCAGCACACCGCCGGCGGGCGGGCGGTTTGGTTGCTAGCTACTACTCGTTGCGGGAGGTGCTCGACGAGTCGCTGGTCACCCGATCGTCCAGCGTCTCCCGGCGCCGCTGGCTCGGCGTAGTGCTGCGCGCCGTCGGCGCACCGGTTCGCAACGGCTCCGCTTGGGAGCCGCCGTCGTCCTCCGTGGGGACGAGCCGGTGGGTTCGGAGGTCGCGGATGCCGACCACGCTCGTCCGGCCCAGAGCCATCGCAGCCAGGAAGACGATGCAGACGCCAAGGCCAGCGAAGAACCCGACCTCCTGCACGACCCGTCCGAGCGTGCTGACGCCGACCGGCGTTCCAGCCTGCGGAGCTCCGCCGTTCCAGAGCTCGCTGAAGATGGGCCCGACCACGAACCAGGCGCCGCCGGCGGCGGCCAGCCAGCCGCCGACACTGGCGGTCGCGCGGTTCGCGCTCCCCAGGATCATCAGCCCGCCCAAGACGGCCGCGGCCGCGGGCAGGATCTCCAGCCAGAGCCGCCCCATCGTGAAGTACCAGGAAGAGTCCGGGGTGTAGGCATAGTCGAAGATCGGTCCGATGAACGGGATGATCCCGCCCCAGACACCCAGCAGGATGAGCAGGAAGCCGCTCGCCGCCCCCCGCGTGCGCGGCATGTGCATCCGCTCCGTCATCGGCACTCGGTGAGACTGTGTCGTGATGGCCATGGCATGTCACCTCTAATCCAGGCTCTTGTTCACGTGCCTCCGCCAGGGTATGTACCCACAACTGCCGCAGTCACACCTACTTGCGCGCAGTTCGCCGGATTCGTCCGAATTCGTTTCGTCTAGGGACCGGGAACTGCTGCCGTTAACGGCTATCGTCGGCAGACATGACCGCCGAGCTGACGATGAACCAGATCATCCACGCCGCCGTACGACGCGACGTGGCGCGTACCGAGGCGGCGCTGCGGGCTCTCGCGGACGGTGACGGGGAGCGGGCAGCGGCCATCTCCAGGGGCTGGTCGCACCTGGTCGCCATGCTGCGCGAGCATCACCAGCAGGAGGACGCGCTGGTTTGGCCCTACCTGCGGTCGGAAGGTGTCGACGGCAGCCTCCTGGCGGCCATGGAGTCCGAGCACCAGGCGCTGGCGGACGCGCTGACCAGGGGGACCGAGGCGGTCGCCTCCGTCGTGGCCGAGCCGACCAGGGCGCAGGCGGTGGCCGCCGCGGAGGTGGTGGCGCACTCGGGGCAGGTGATCGGCGACCATCTGGATCATGAGGAACGCGACATCGAGCCGTTGATCCGAGGGCGGGCGGGCAGCCCGGGCTGGAAGGCCGTCGAGCGGAAGTTCCGCGCCGGCGGCGCGACCCGCGCCGGAAACATGATGGCTTGGCTGCAGGACGGCGCCACGCCGCAGGTGCGGACGGCGCTTCGTCAGACGATTCCCCCACCCGTGCTCTTCGTGCTGGTGGCGGCGTTCGGCCGCGGCTACCGCAAGAACGTCGCCCCGGTCTGGGCGGACGCGCCGGTCCGCTGAGACTGGCTACCGGGGTCGGCGACTTGGAGCGGGTGCGGGGAAGATCAGTCAAGGTTCTGTTCTGAAGCCCATGGTGGATGCCAGGCCCGGGTGTGCTGTGGTTTCAGTCCTGCTGGATGGCGGCTCTGGCGCTGCTGGTCGCCAGGACGGTGGCGGGGCTCAGTTGGCCGTTGGTCAGGTCGGTGGCGACCTCAGCCAGGCGGGTGCCGGTGTTGCGGGCGTGGGTGCGAAGCGCGGTGAAGGCATGATCCATGTCGGTGGCTCCGGAGGCGGCCAGGATGCCCTTCGCCTGCTCAATGACAACGCGGCTGCTCAGGGCGCCTTCGAGCTGGGCGACCAGCACGCTGCGGCGATCCACGGCGCGTTCGGAGAGGATCCCGATGGTGGCCACATCGGCCAGACCCTGGGCGACGTGCAGGTCGGCCTCGGGCATCGCGCCGGAGTGGGTGCGGAATAGATTCATCGCTCCGATCACCTCGGCTCGCAACCGCAGTGGGAGCGCGTCGACTGCCTTGAAGCCCTGTTCGGCGGCGGCGGGAACGAACCGGGGCCACCGGCCGGTGTGGTCGGTGATGTCGGTGACCGAGACCGGTTCTCCGCTGTTGACGCAATCCACGCAGGGGCCCTCATTGGCCTGCTGTTGGAACAGCTCGACCAGTCGGGTGTGTTCGCTCGAGGAGGCCATCACCTGCAACCCGCCGCGGGGGTCGGCCAGCAAAATGCCGGCGGCGTCGGCGCGCAGCAGGTGCACGCAGTGCTCCACCAGGTCTTGGAGCAGGTCGGCCACGTCGTAGTCACTGACCAAGGTGTCGGAGAGCCCAACGAAGGCCCGCACGAGACGCTGCTCCCGACCTGCTGCCGTCATCGCGCCTCCCTGCGCGTCGCGTCGATGCACCTGCTCTCGATTCTATGATGGCCGGCTGGTGCCGGACCAGGCTTGGTGGGGGCGGTCCCGGTCATGTGGGTGTCCCATCGTCGGGTTCGAGGATCAGGCGGCCGGCCACGATGTCGGCGGCCACCTGTTCCAAGGAGTGCTCGTGGGCGAAGGTGTATGCGCGCAGCCGGGCGAAGGCATTCAAGGAGGTGACCCCACCGAGTTGGACCATGAGCATGCCTGTCGCCTGGTGGACCTGCCAATCACCCAGCCGACCGTCGCCGAGCAAGTCGCCCTCATCGTTGGGGCCGGCGTGCTGCTCGCGGATCTCCAGCAGGGTCAGGGTGAGGATCTGGGTGGCCCGCAGTGCGAAGGCGACCTCGTCTCGGTCGAGCCGGCCCGCGGTAGCCCGGTAGGAGAGGGCCACCCCGACCGAGGTGGCCCCCAGCCGCATCGGGAACGCGAACAGCGCGGCCACCGGCAGGCCGGCCAGTTGATTGGCCAGCACGGGCCATGCGGCCTGCGGCCGGCCGTGGGTCAGGTCGGGGACCAGGACTGGCCGAGCGGTGGTGAGCGCGTCCAGGCTGGGTCCCTCGCCGAGGCTGTACTGGGCGACTTCGATCGCCGCGACGACATCGTTGGTGGCCGCCAGGGTCTGACGCTGAGCATCAGTAGACATCAAGGTGACGGCCGCTCCATCCCCGGGCAGCGCCTCCGCCCCGACGGCGGCCACCGCGCTCAATGCCCCGCCAGGACTGCCGCCGTCGATCCGCATGGCGGCCAGCAGCGCAGCCTTCAACCCCTCCAGATCACCCATCCCGACAACCTGCCGGTTCGGGCTTGCCGCCCGTCATGGGCCATCTCCCGTCTCCCTTGCCCGATCCGTCACCGGGGAGGGTTAGCCGATCGCATGTCCATCGGGGCGTGCCCTGCGCTAAGGGGCCGGCCGAGGCCTGACTCCCGTGGTAAGCAATCTGCGTGGGTAGTGGTGGGATCCTGCGGCCTACTTGGGGTCTCGGTCGCCTGCCCCAGGCAGGTGCCCGGTCCGGATGATTTCCTCGGGCCGGCCGTCGCCACCCGGACAGCGGAGGCCGCGGGCGACGATCCAGAGTGGGATGTCGATCGAGGCTGGACATGAGCGGCGCCACTCAAAGACTTCGTAGGGTCGCCCGGGGTCCGGGGGCCGGTGCGCCGGTGGCACACACGAGATCTGCTGCGTACAAGGCTAGAACCTGACACAAGTGTGTGTCCACGGTTGTTCAGGCGGCGGACGGCAACCGCCCGTGGAAGCGGCACCGCGCGCGGCAACTTCAATCGGCTGGTCGGGTGGTACGAAGCGGTGGCCAGCGCGGCCGGGTCGGGGTTGCACTTCCACGACCTGCGGCACACCGACAGCACCCTCGCTGCCGCGTCGGCGGCGTCGACCGGTGACCTGATCTGGACGGGGCACG
>DASSHZ010000010.1:0-38929 GCA_035692425.1 Nocardioidaceae bacterium | reverse complement strand
CGCTGGCTTCGACTCGCCGCACTACGGAGGGCGGCTCAACCAGCGGCCCTCGCGGCGGCTCAACCTGCGGCCCTCGCGGCGGCTCAACCTGCGGCCCTCGCGGCGGCTCAACCGGCAGGCACCATCGACTACCTCGGGCGGGGGCTCCATGGCACCGGCTCGGTGGCTTGGCCGACAGAGCGTGTCGGCGCTCGGCGAGACGTGAGGTGTCGTCGTAGGGGGAGCAGGTCGTCATGCGGTCCTACGCTCACCAGAGCGTGGGTCCGGCATCGCGCCAAGCCGGGCTAGGCGTCTGCTCCGGCTAGGGCGGTCATGGCTTCGTCGGCGGCCGCGCCCTCGGCCTCGATCCGGTGGCGGATCGGGAACATCAGCAGGTAGTAGAGCCCCGCTGCGACGATGATGCCGAGGATCCAGGAGATGTCCGCGCCGCCGAGATGGGAGACCATCGGGCCGGTGTAGAACGTCGTGGACATGAAGGGGATCTCCACCGCGATCGCGACGAGGTAGGCGGCCAGTGCTCGCCAGTTCGCGCCGCCGTAGATGCTCGCCGGGTCGAAGATCGCCTTGATGTCGTAGCGCTCCTTGCGGACGAAGTAGAAGTCCGTCAGGTTGATCGCCGTCCAAGGGATCAGGAAGTAGGCGAGGAAGAGGATGAAGTTCTCGTAGTTCTGGAGGAAGTTTCCGCTCCCTACGATGCCGATGACGGTCCCGACGATCGCCGCCACGATGACATAAGCAACCCTTACCGCCGGACCGACCCCGTGCCGCCGGATGGCGGTCAGCGTGGTGGCACTGGACATGAAGCAGCCGTACAGGTTCAGCACGTTCACCGCGATCACGCCAAGGATGATGATCAGGCTGAACAGTCCGCGAGCGCCCTGCGCCTGGTCGACGACGAACGACACCGAGCCACCATTGAACGCCTTGCTGGCAACCGAGACGGCAATGCAGCCGAAGGCCATCATCCAGATGGTCCCGATGACGGAGCCGGCGTAGGTCCACCAGAACGTGGCGCTGATCGAGGTCTTGCGCGGCAGGTAGCGCGAGTAGTCGGCAACGTACGGCGCGTACGTGATCTGCCAGGTCGCGGCGATCGCGACCACCAGCAGGAACGTGCCGGCCGGCACCGGCCCGCCGTGCCACACTCCGCCGACGTCATTGGTGGCCAGCAGGCGGTAGGAGAGATACACGAAACCGAGCCCGGAAAGAAGGCTGATCCAGCGTTCCGCCTGGTGGATAAGCCGGTAACCGAAGATCGCCAGGAGCGTGCAAGCGGCGGACACGAGGATCACCGAGACGTCGGCCGGCCAGCCGGTGGCGCCTGCGAGCGCCTGCCCGCCGAGCACCGCGCTGGTCGCGAAGAACCCGACGTACATGATGACCACGAGCACCAGCGGCAGGATCGCGCCATAGAAGCCGAACTGAGCTCGGCTCTGGATCATCTGCGGAATGCCTAGCCTGGGGCCCTGGGCAGAGTGCAGTGCCATGAAGACCGCACCGACCACGTTGCCGATGACGATCGCCAGGATGGCCCACGGCAGCGGCAGGCCGACCAAGACGCCCAGGGCGCCCGTGACGATCGTCGTGATCTGCATGTTGGCGGCGAACCAGATGGCGAACAGGCTCTGCACCCGACCATGCCGCTCGCTGGGCGGGATGAACTCGATGGACCGGCGCTCGACCTTCAAGGACGTTTCATAGCTCCGCGACTCGGCGGACTCCGTCACGGTCATGCCGCGATCCTCCCGCCCCGTCGATTCCTGGGCAAGTCATCGCTCAGCTGCTGTTTCGACGCCCCGCCCGTCGGGGGGCGGCTCAACCGGCGGCAACGGCTGGCCCGGCCGGCTGCGCCTGCCCACTGCCAACCTCGGGCGGCGGCTCAACCGGCGGCACTGACGACGGCGGCGGCGCGCACGCTGCGGCCGTTCGAGCGTCGCGGTGTGCGGCGCCCGTGGGACGGACGGCGCTCAATCGCTCAACCGCTGACGGCTCGGCGGTCGTTCTGCGAGGATGGGCCGGTGCCCGACCTGTCGGCTGTCTTCAAGGCCTACGACGTCAGAGGACGCTTTCCCGACCAGCTCGACGAGACGACGGCGGAGCGGATCGGGGCGGCGTTCGTAGACGAGGTCCTTGACGGGAGCACCGACCCGGGAGTGGTGGTCGGACATGACATGCGCCAGTCGTCCCCGCCGCTCGCTGCGGCCTTCATCCGCGGCGTCTGCTCGCGCGGAGTCGATGTCGTCGCCATCGGGCTCGCCTCCACCGACGAGCTGTACTTCGCGTCCGGCCGCCTCGGGCTCCCCGGCGCCATGTTCACCGCCTCGCACAACCCGGCCGACGACAACGGCATCAAGCTGTGCCGGGCGGGAGCGCTCGCGCTGTCCGCTGGCACCGGGTTGCTGGCGATCCGCGACCGGGTTGCCTCATGGGACGCCGACTCGCCGACTGCGGTCGCCGAGCCGGGCACGGTGGAGCACCGCGACCTGCTCCAGCCGTACGCCGACTTCCTGCACGATCTCGTACCGGTCAGCGGGCGGCGGCTCAAGGTGGTCGTCGACGCGGCCAACGGAATGGCGGGGCACACCGTGCCGGCCGTGTTCGCGAACCTCGGCGTCGAGCTGGTGCCGATGTACTTCGAGCTCGACGGCACCTTCCCAAACCACCAAGCGAATCCCCTGGATCCCGTCAACCTGCGCGACCTGCAGCGAGCCGTCGTGGCGGAACGGGCCGACCTCGGACTCGCGTTCGACGGGGACGCAGATCGGTGCTTCGTCGTAGACGAGGCCGGTGCGGTCGTGCCACCTTCGGCGCTGACCGGGCTGATCGCCGTACGTGAGCTGGCGCGAGAGCCTGGTGCCCGGGTCATCCACAACCTCATCTCGAGCCGAGCGGTCCCTGAGACGATCCGCCGCCACGGTGGTACGCCGGTCCGTACGCCGGTCGGGCACTCGCTGATCAAGGCCACGATGGCCTCGTCGGGAGCCGTCTTCGGCGGCGAGCACTCCGGGCACTACTACTTCCGGGACTTCTGGTGCGCCGACTCCGGGATGCTGGCCGCGCTGCACGTCCTGGCCGCGCTCGCCGCCGGGGAACTGAGCGTGTCGGAGCTGGTGGCCGAGTTCAACCCATACGCCGCCTCCGGAGAGCTCAACTTCCGCGTGCCCGACCCAGCCGGGTCGCTGCGCCTGGTGGAGGAAGTATTCGCCACCGATGACGTCGACTCCGTTGACCACCTAGACGGGCTCACCGTGACCGGTACGGACTGGTGGTTCAACGTCCGGCCGTCCAACACCGAGCCGCTGCTGCGAGTCAACGTGGAGGCGGAGACCGAGCCGACGATGGTGGCCGTCCGGGACCGGGTACTGTCGCTGCTCGCCGGGCCGCACCACCGAGCGGCCAGCAGTGACGCCGCAGGACCAGCACCTGCCGCCTGGAGCGAGAGGAGACCGCGGTGAAACTCGACCCCGCCCTGCTGGAGATTCTCGTCTGCCCTGCCTGCAAGGGCTCGCTGACCGTCGACGAGGACCGCGAGGAGCTGGTCTGCAACGAGTGCGGCCTCGCCTACCCGGTCCGGGACGACATCCCGGTGATGCTCGTTGACGAGGCCCGCCGCCCGACGTCCGAGGCGGGGGAGACTACGCCCGCGCCTGCTGCCGAGAAGCCCTCCGGACAGGCCTGATCGACGCGACGGTCCGAGATGGCCGACTCCTTCGAGGACGGGCTCCTCGATGCCCGCGATGCCCTCCTGCGGTACGACGAGCAGTTCCGCTGGCTGGCCGAGTCCGGCGCCCGGGTGCGGATCGAGACCGAGGCGGCGGCCACCGCCGTTGCGGCCCTTGACCGCGACCTGATGCCCCGGGCCATCGTGGCCGCCGGCCGGGACGCCCGGCTGCTCAGAGCCGTCCTCGAGCCGTGGTGCCCGGTGCCGTTCGTGGCCTGGCCCGGGCCGGGCCTCCCCGGCTGGGCGGGGAGCAACGACCTGGTCGTCGTTCTCGACCCCTCCGGTACGGACGCCGAGGCGGCCTCGTCGGTGGACGTGGCCACCAGGCGCGGCTGCGTACTCGTCACTGCCTGCCCGGACGGCTCGTCACTGGCGGAACGGGCCGCGGCCAGGTACACGACGCTGCTGCCCACCCGCACTCCGGACCCGCTCGCGGTGGCGGTCGTGATGCTGCAGGCCCTGCATCGGATAGCGGTTGGGCCCGAGATTCACGCAGACGCCGTCGCCGACGTACTCGACGCGGTGGCGGTCGACTGCTCGCCGTACCGCGACATCGGCTCGAACCCGGGCAAGGACCTGGCCATCGCGCTCGCCGACTGCGTCCCACTGATGTGGGGTGGCTCGGTGCTCGCGGCGCGGGCCGCCCGGCGGGTGGCGGAGGCGTTCCGGCGCACCTCGGGCCGGCCAGCCCTGGCCGCGGACGCGCGGCACCTGCTCCCGGTGCTCACCGCGACCACCCCGCGCGACCTGTTCGCCGACCCCGACGACGGCTCGGCCACCTCGCGGCCCGGCCTGCTCATCCTCGACGACGGCAACGACCAGGTGACGACGAGGGTGCAGCGCGGCCGCCTGGCCACGGCCGCCGGCGCGAACGGGGTGACGGTGCAGACGATCCCCGCGATGGACGGCGCGGAGATCGCCCGTTACGCCGCGCTGCTGACCACCGGAAGCTATGCGGCGCTCTACCTAGGCGTGGGCCTCCGGCGGGCCGACGCGGCGACCGAGCAGCCTTGAGCTTCAGCCGGGAGGCCCACCACAACTATCCTGGGACCCTGCCACCCCACGAGCTGGAGGACCGCCCAAATGGACTTCAAGGTCGCTGACCTCGCCCTGGCCGAGTTCGGCCGCAAGGAGATCTCGCTGGCCGAGCATGAGATGCCCGGACTGATGGCACTGCGCGAGCGGTACGCCGGCTCGCAGCCACTGCGCGGCGCGAAGATCTCGGGGTCGCTGCACATGACCGTGCAGACCGCGGTTCTCATCGAGACCCTCGTCGCGCTGGGAGCCGAGGTCCGCTGGGCCAGCTGCAACATCTTCTCGACGCAGGACCATGCCGCTGCCGCAGTCGCCGTCGGGCCGACCGGCACCGTCGAGCAGCCGCAGGGCGTCCCGGTCTTCGCCTGGAAGGGGGAGTCGCTGGAGGAGTACTGGGCCTGCACCGAGCGCGCCCTGACCTGGCCTGACCGTGACGGGCCGAAGATGGTCCTCGATGACGGCGGGGACGCCACCCTGCTGGTGCACCTCGGAGTCGAGTACGAGAAGGCGGGTGTTGTGCCGTCGCCGGACTCGACCGACAACGAGGAGCTGGGCGTGGTGCTTCGCACGCTTGCGCGCAGCCTCGCGGAGAACCCGACGCGGTGGACCACCGTCGCCAACGGCATCAAGGGGGTCACCGAGGAGACCACGACCGGTGTCCACCGCCTGTATGAGCGGCAGCGGGAGGGATCGCTGCTGTTCCCGGCGATCAACGTCAACGACTCGGTCACCAAGTCGAAGTTCGACAACAAGTACGGCTGCCGGCACTCGCTGGTCGACGGCATCAACCGCGCCACCGACGTACTCATCGGCGGCAAGGTGGCGGTTATCTGCGGGTACGGCGACGTAGGCAAGGGCTGTGCCGAGTCACTGCGCGGGCAGGGCGCGCGCGTGATTGTCACCGAGGTCGATCCCATCTGCGCCCTCCAGGCAGCGATGGACGGCTACCAGGTCGCCACCCTCGACGAGGTCGTCGAGCAGGCCGACATCGTCGTCACGGCCACCGGATGCCTGCACGTGCTCACGGCAGCCCATCTCGCCCGGCTCAAGCACCAGGCGATAGTGGGGAACATCGGCCACTTCGACCATGAGATAGATATGGCCGGCTTGGCCGCCACCCCCGGCATCCAGCGGACCAACATCAAGCCGCAGGTGGATCTCTGGACCTACCCCGACGGCCATGGCGTGATCGTGCTCAGCGAGGGCCGGCTGCTCAACTTGGGCAACGCGACCGGGCACCCGTCGTTCGTGATGTCGTGCTCCTTCACCAACCAGGTGCTGGCGCAGATCGAGCTCTTCGCGCGGACCGACGACTACCCAATTGGGGTGCACACGCTGCCCAAGCACCTCGACGAGGAGGTGGCGCGGCTCCACCTGGGCGCGCTGGGGGTTTCGCTGACCGCGCTGACCGAGGAGCAGGCCGGCTACCTCGGCGTACCGGTGGCGGGTCCGTACAAGTCCGACCTCTACCGCTACTGAGGAACCCGCCCCTACCGGGGCTCCAAGGACGCCCGCTGCTGTCCTGCTCGGCGTACCGTTGATGGCGTCGCGACCTGCGGTGCAGCCGCGGGTCGGCTGTCGTGAAGAAGGGGAACGTGGACATCAGCCGGGCGCACCGGGGCCGGGTGCTCGTCATCGACGACGACTCGTCCCTGGCGGAGATGCTGACCATCGTGCTCCGCAACGAGGGCTTCGAGCCGCGCGTCTGCGGCAACGGGGCACTCGCGCTGTCCTCCGTCCGCGACTTCCGCCCGGACGTCGTGCTGCTCGATCTCATGCTGCCGGGCAAGGACGGCACGGACGTCTGTCACGAGATCCGGGCCGAGAGCGGCGTACCGATCATCATGCTCACCGCCAAGAGCGACACCGTAGACATCGTGCTCGGCCTGGAGGCGGGCGCGGACGACTACGTCGTGAAGCCATTCAAGCCAAAGGAGCTCGTCGCCCGGATTCGCGCCCGGCTGCGGACGTTCGACGAGGCTGCGCCGGCCGACGTCGAGATCGGCGATCTCGTCATCGACGTCGCCGGTCACACCGTGAAGCGGGGGGACGAGTCGCTGCCGCTCACGCCGCTGGAGTTCGACCTGCTGCTGTGCCTGGCCCGGAAGCCGTGGCAGGTCTTCACCCGCGAGGTCCTGCTCGAGCAGGTGTGGGGCTACCGGCACGCCGCCGACACCCGGCTCGTCAACGTCCACGTGCAGCGGCTGCGGTCCAAGGTCGAGCTCGACCCCGAGAACCCCACCATCGTGCTGACGGTGCGCGGGGTCGGCTACAAGGCCGGGGAGCCGGCAAGGACCCCCTAACCCATGGTCAGCTCCAGGTCGGCGGTGCACGCGGTCGGCGCACCGGCTCGGTGGCTGGTCGTCGGGTGGCGACGCTCGATCCAGGCCAGGGTCGTGATGAGCGTCCTCGCGCTGTCGGCGATCCTCGCGTTCCTGGCCGGCTGGGTCCTGCTGCGCCAGGTGACCGAGGGCCTGCTCGACAGCAAGCAGCAGGCCGCGCTCACCCAGGCGGCGGCCGGCATCGACACCGCCCAGTCGAACCTCGACGAAGCCGAGCTCAGCGGCTCGTTCGACATCGGGCCGGTGCTCAACCAGCTGATCGAGGTGCTGTCGCCGCGGGACCAGTCCCATGTCGACTATGGAGTCGTGGTCATCGGCCCCATGTCCGCGGTCCGCCCGCAGCGGGCCACCAGCTGGGCGCCGCGCTCGTCGGCCGAGATCGATATCGACCGTTCGCTGCCCGCCGACCTCGTCGCGAAGGTGAAGTCCCAGCCAGGCAGCTGGTGGGCCTACTCCAGGGTGGGCTTCGGGGGGCCAACGGCACAACCCACGCCGGGTCTGGTCGTCGGCTCGCAGATCCAGGTGACCAACACCGGGCAGAGCTATGGGCTCTTCTACGTCTTCCCGCTGCAGGAGCAGCAGGCCACGCTGGCCGTCGTGGTCCGAGCCCTGGTCGCGGCGGGGACGATCCTCGTCGTACTGCTCGCGTTCATCGCCTGGGTGGTCACCCGCCAGGTGGTCACCCCGGTCCGGCTGGCCCGGCGGATCGCCGAGCGGCTGGCGGCCGGCCGGCTGGAGGAGCGCATGCACGTCCGCGGTGAGGACGACCTGGCCCGGCTCGCCAAGTCGTTCAACCAGATGGCGACAAACCTGCAGCGGCAGATCTATCGGCTCGAGGAGCTCTCCCGCGTCCAGCAGCGGTTCGTGGCCGACGTCAGCCACGAGCTGCGTACGCCGCTGACAACCGTTCGGATGGCCTCCGAGGTGCTGTTCGAGGCGCGCGCCGGCTTCGATGCGGCCACCCAGCGCTCCGCGGAGCTGCTGCACGACCAGCTGGACCGGTTCGAGACCCTCCTCACCGACCTGCTGGAGATCAGCCGGTTCGATGCTGGGGCCGCGTCCCTGGAGCTGACCGAGTTCGACCTTCGCGACCTGGCCCGGCAGACGGCGGCCGCGATGCGCCCGGTGGCCGAGCGAGCCGGCTCGGAGCTGCGGCTGATCGTCCCCGCCGTCGCCTGCGTGCTGCACGCGGACGTCCGCCGGGTCGAGCGGATCGCCCGGAACCTGATCTCCAACGCGGCCCAGTACGGCGAGGGGCGGCCGATCGACGTCACCGTCCGGTCCGACGCCGAGTCGGTGTCGCTGCTGGTGCGGGACCGCGGGGTCGGGCTCCAGCCGGGGGAGGAGGCGCTGGTATTCAACCGGTTCTGGCGGGCGGACCCGGCCCGGGCCCGGACCCGGGGTGGCACCGGCCTGGGGCTGTCGATCGCGCTGGAGGACACCGCGCTGCACGGCGGGTCGCTGGACGCGTGGGGCGCTCCGGGGAGGGGGTCGGTCTTTCGCTGCACGCTCCCGCGCCAGCCGGGCCACGCGGTGCATCCGCTGCCGATTGCACTCGACCAGCCTGGCTCCCCGGCGGAGCTGGTCGGCGGTCCGTACGCGCACTACCCGCAGATCACATCCGGCGGTGCGCGATGACGGCGGTGCGCCCGGTCTCCGGTCGGCTGGCCCGAGCCGCCGTGGCCGGCATCGCGCTGCTCCTGGCCGTGTCCGGCTGTGTCGAGCTGCCCCAACGGTCGGGCGTGCACGCCGGCCGGGACGTCGGCGTACAGGTGCAGCAACCGCCACCGTTCAACCGCCCGTCGGGGCCTCGGGCTGGCGCCTCGCCGACCGCCATCGCGCAGGGCTACCTGGCCGCAATGCTCGCCTACCCCCAGTCGGACGCACTGGTCCGCCAGTTCATGACCCCGCACGCGGCCGCCTCCTGGGACCCGGCTCGGGGGACCGTGGTCTATGAGAATCAGACGCTGGTGACGCGGCGGCACAGCGTGGTGCTGACCGGCGAGGTACTCGGCTCGCTCGACTCACGCGGCAGCTGGCACTCCGCCTCGAAGGCGTCGTCGCCGCTCGCCCTGCGGCTGCGTTTCGAGCGGGTCGGCGGGCAGTGGCGGATCGCCAACCCGCCCCCGGGGACCTACGTTCCGAACAGCTTCTTCACCCTGTACTACGAGCCGCTCTCGCTCTACTTCTTCGACCCCGAGCGGGCAGTGCTGGTCCCCGCCCCGGTCTTCGTCCTGCAGGGCAGAGCCGCGCCGACGACGCTGGTCCGGGACGTGCTGCGCGGCCCAACGGGGGAGCTCAAGGGGATGGTCGTCACCGCCGCCCCGAGCACGACCTCGTTGCAACGCCCCGTCCGGGTCTCCCCGTCCGGTGTTGCGGAGGTGCCGCTCAGCCCCGAAGTCCTGGGGCTCTCCTCGCTCGGTCGCCGCCTACTCGCGAGTCAGCTGGTCTGGACACTCAACGCGCCGCAGCTCGGTATCGCGGGGGTGGGGATCCGGGTCAAGGGGCGCGCGCTGGCGATCCCCGGCGTCGGGGACGTGATGGGGACCGACGCGCCGTCGGCGTACGACCCCACCGGCCTGGCCGCGAGCCGGCTGCTGTTCGCGTCCTCCAGGGCCGGGCGGCTGGTCTCCCTCTCGGGCAACAGCGTGGCAGCGGTGCCCGGCGCGATCGGACGCGTGCGCGCCCGGCACGGGTCGGCTGCCGTCGACCTGTCCGGCTCGACGGCAGCCGTGGTGACCTCGAAGCGCGACAAGGTCGTGGTCGGCTCCCTGGAGACGGGGTCGGCCGCCGGCGGGCCGGAGGTCTGGTACGCCGGTGGCTCCGACCTGCTGCGCCCGTCCTGGGACCTCTTCCATGACCTCTGGCTGGTCGACGCCACCAGCGAGGGGGCGATGCTCATCGTCGTACACAAGAGCCCGGGCGGTCAGCTGGTCCGACGGGTGGTCGACGCTCCCGGCATCTCCGGGGCGGACGTGCGATCGTTCGCGGTCTCCCGCGACGGGGTGCGGTTCGCCGCGGTCCTGGGCAAGGGGAAGGCGTCCGAGCTGGTGCTGGCGATCATCCACCGCCGCCCGGGGGAGCCGGGAGACGTGCACCTGACCCGCCTGCATCGGGTTACCAACGCCGACTACCCGCTGGTGAACATGTCCTACCTCGCCTGGTCGAGCCCGACCCAGCTGGCTGTGCTCGGGCAGGACCAGGGCAGCCAGACCCAGCCGTACGAGGTGAGCATCGACGGTTCCAGCGTCACCCCGCTGACCGGCTTCCTGCCCGTCCAGCCGGTCAGCCTGGGCGCCGGGCCCAACACCGACGCCCCGATCGTCCTCGGCGCGGGCAAGGGCCGCATCTTCGTCCGGACGCCCGACGGGCAGTGGCGCCCGCTGGGCCTCGACCAGCAGATCTTCCGGCCCTTCTACCCCGGCTAAGCCTGGACGCGGGCTGGCTCGGCCGGGCGCTGCCGGGCTGCCGCTGACCGGGGTTGCCTGAAGGCGGAGACGTAGCGCCGGATGCGAACTGGCCGGGGCGCCCGCGGCCAAGAGGTCGCCGTCGACCGGGCGGCATCGGCCAGCCGTTGTGCACCGGTCGGTGGTTGCAGCATCTCGCGTGGCGCTACCGGCGGAGGATCGGTGGGATGGGTGATCTTGCCGAGCTGGGCGCGGCCGCGCTCGACCTTCTACTCGGGGGGTGCTGCGTGGGTTGTGACCGCCCTGGCTCGGCGTTGTGCGCCAATTGCGAACGCGCCGTGCACGGGCGGCCGTTCCGCGCGGTGCCCTCCCCGCGGCCGGCGGGCCTCCCTGATCCGGTGGCAGTGGCCGAGTACGAGGGTGCCGTCCGAGCCGTCCTGGTCGCCTACAAGGAGGAGTCGGTCTACTCGCTTGCGCGTCCCCTGGGCGCAGCGCTGGCCACCTCGGTCTGCGCCGTGGTCGTCGGGGCGGCCGGCCGCCTGCGACCGGGCCGCCCGCTGCTGCTGGTCGGCCCGCCGAGCTCGCCCGCGACCAACCGGCGGCGGGGTCAGGACCCGCTGCAGCGGGTGGTGCGCCGATGCACCGCCACCCTGACCCGGGCGGGCGTGCCGGCGGCGACCGCGGGGGTGCTGGCTCGGTCCCGCCGGGTCGCCGACCAGGCCGGGCTCTCGGCGACCGAGCGGGCGGCGAACCTGGCGGACGCGTTCGCCGTACGGCGGCGGGCGGCCGGGCGGGTCGCCGGGGTCTCCGTCGTGGTGGTCGACGACATCATCACCACCGGGGCGACGGCCGCGGAGACCGTGCGGGCACTTGCCGCCGCGGGCGCCGACGTGCTGGGAGTCGCGGTGGTTGCGGCGACCCGGCGGCGATGACCCCCTGGCCGGCACCTGCCTCCGCGCTGGTCGACCCCGGCCACCGGGAGCCAGTAGTAGTGACGGCCCACTAGGGTGGGGCTAAGGCACCGGTCCGCGTTCTCAGGTCGGATGTTCGCCGCCCCCCTGGGAGCGCCCAGACGGAGGAGGCTCGCGTGGAGACCGTGGTCAAGAGTCGGCACTACGAGATCACCGAGAGGTTCCGGGCCCACGTAGAGGAGAAGATCTCCCGGCTGGAGAAGTACGACCCGCGCATCATGCGAGTGGAGGTCGAGGTGCGCAAGGAGGCCAACCCGCGCCTTGCCGACCAGTCGGTGCGCGTCGAGATCACGATTCGCGGGAAAGGCCCGGTGATCCGGGCGGAGGCGGCCGCGGAGGACAAGCTGGCGGCCCTGGACAAGGCGGTCGGCAAGCTCGTTGCCCAGGCACGCAAAGCATCCGACCGCCGACGCATCCACCGTGGCTCCCGGCCACCGACCTCGCTCGCCCAGGCCATGGCGGACTTCCCGCTGGATGGGGCGCATGACGTCCCGGCCGCCGAGGACGAGAGGCACGAGGGCCCGATCGCGGTCGACGGCGACGGGCCGCTCGTCGTCCGGGAGAAGTCGCATCCGGCGGTGCCGATGACGCTGGACCAAGCGCTCTACGAGATGGAGCTGGTCGGGCACGACTTCTACCTGTTCATTGACGAGGCGGACTCTCGCCCGGCGGTCGTGTATCGACGCCGCGGGTACGACTACGGGGTCATCCGCCTGGTCGGCTAGGTCTGGCCAGGGATCGCGCTCGCTACTGGCCCTTTCGGCGACACGCGCGGCTCGGGCATGCGATCATTCGTCCATGACCGGTGGTGACTGGCCGAGCTCCCAGGCGGAGCCGATAAGGGTCGTCGTGGTGGACGACCAGGAGCTGTTCCGGCGTGGCCTGGTAATGCTGCTCTCCGCCACCGACGACATCGAGGTGGTCGGGCAGGCAGAGGACGGCGACCAGGCCATCGAGCTGGTGTCCGCCGCCGTACCTGACGTGGTGCTCCTCGACGTGCGCATGCCCAAGAGGTCGGGCCCCGAGGCATGCATCGCGATCAAGGACGCCGCCCCGTCGGCGAAGATCGTCATGCTCACGATGTCCGACGAGGAGGTCGACCTCTACGACGCCGTGAAGAACGGCGCCTCCGGCTACCTGCTCAAGGACTCGTCGATCGACGAGGTGGCCGAGGCGGTGCGCGTCGTCGCCGACGGGCAGTCGCTGATCAGCCCTCCGATGGCGGTCAAGCTGCTCGCCGAGTTCAAGTCCATCTCCGCCGGCGACCCCAGGGGGAGCGGGATGCTCCCGCGCCTCACCGAGCGGGAGCTGGAGGTGCTCCGCCTGATGTCGCAGGGGCTCAACAACCGCGAGATCGCCGAGAAGCTCTTCATCAGCCAGAACACGGTGAAGAACCACGTCCGAAACATCCTGGAGAAGCTGCAGCTGCACTCCCGGATGGAGGCCGTTCTGTTCGCAGTGCGCGAGAAGCTCCTCGACCTTCCGTGAGGCGGCTCCGCCTCAGCAAGCCAGAGGCCCGCCGGATCGCCCTTGCCGCCCAGGGCTTCGCCGACCCGGCGCCGACCGCGGAGCCGACCATGCGGACGCTTACCAGGACGTTCGCCCGAACCGGCGTGCTCCAGGTGGACTCGGTCAACGTGCTGATCCGTGCCCAGTACCTGCCGTTGTACTCGCGGATGGGGCCGTACGACACCGCGCTCCTGCGCCGGGCCGCCCAGCACGCGCCGCGGCGCATGGTCGAATACTGGGCCCATGTCCAGGCGCTGATGCCGGTCGAGCTCTGGCCGATGATGCGTCACCGCATGGAGCGCTACCGCACCCAGCGCCACAAGTGGTGGGGCACGACGATCTCCGCGCAGCTGACCGAGACCCTGCTGGCGGAGATCGCCGACCGGGGCGCGGCCACGGCTCGCGACCTCGACGACGGCCTCCCCCGCGTCAAGGGCAACTGGGGCTGGAACTGGTCGACCACGCGCCGCGCCCTGGACTACCTGTACATGGTCGGCGACGTGGCCGTGGCCGGCCGCAACGGCGCGTTCGAGATCCGCTACGACCTGCCGGAGCGCGTGCTGCCCAGGCGGGTGCTCGAGGCACCGCCGGTCGACCTCGACGAGTCGAACCGCGAGCTCGTACGCCGGGCGGCACGGTCTTGCGGCGTGGCGTCTGCCCGGTGTCTGGTCGACTACTACCGGATGCAGCCGCAGCCAGGCGCGGGCGGGTCGGCGGCGAAGCAGGCGATCGCCGACCTGGTGGAGAGCGGTGAGCTGATCCCAGTCGCGGTCGACGGCTGGCAGCGGCCGGCGTACCTGCACCGGGACGCGCGCCGCCCGCGGCGTCTCTCCGCCCGGGCGCTGCTGTCGCCGTTCGACCCGTTGGTCTGGGAGCGGGACCGGACCGAGGCGCTGTTCGACTTCCGCTACCGGATCGAGATCTACACCCCGCCGGGCAAGCGGGTGTACGGCTACTACGTGTTGCCCTTCCTCCTGGGCGACCGGCTGGTGGCCCGCGTCGACCTCAAGGCGGAGCGGACCACGAGGCGCCTCCTGGTGCAGGGCGCCTTCGCCGAGCCGGGTGCCCCGCCGGAGACCACCGAGGAGCTGGCCGCCGAGCTGGGCCGGCTGGCGCGCTGGCTGGGGCTGGACGAGGTCACCGTGCGGAGCCGCGGCGACCTGGGCGGCGGGCTGGCGGCCCGAGTCGCCGCGGCCTAACCCGGTGGGCGGCTAAACTGAGTCCGGGCAGCAGCCCCGTTCGGAGCCGCGTGCGCGGCCCGCCATGACACCGACCAGGAGCCCCATTCGTGCCCGCAATCTTCGACAAGGTCCTACGCATGGGCGAGGGCAAGCAGTTGCGCCGGCTGGAGGCCATCGCCGCCCAGGTCAACGCCATCGAGGACGACTTCGCGGCGATGTCCGACGAGGAGCTGCAGGGACAGACGGCGGAGTTCCGGCAGCGCCTGGCTGAGGGTGAGGCTCTCGACGGCCTGCTGCCGGAGGCGTTCGCCACCGTCCGAGAGGCCGCCCGGCGAGTGCTGGGCCAGCGGCACTTCGACGTGCAGATCATGGGCGGCGCGGCGCTGCACCTCGGCAACATCGCCGAGATGAAGACCGGCGAGGGCAAGACTCTGGTGGCGACCCTGCCGGCGTACCTGAACGCGCTCGCCGGCAAGGGAGTGCACATCGTCACGGTCAACGACTACCTGGCGCGCTATCACGCCGAGTGGATGGGGCGCGTTTATCACTTCCTGGGCCTGACCACCGGGGTGATCCTGGCGGAGATGACCCCTGCCCAGCGTCGGGAGTCCTACCTGGCCGACGTCACCTACGGGACGAACAACGAGTTCGGCTTCGACTACCTCCGCGACAACATGGCAGGCTCGATCGACGCCTGCGTCCAGCGAGGTCACCACTACGCCATCGTCGACGAGGTCGACTCGATCCTCATCGACGAGGCACGGACCCCGCTCATCATCTCCGGCCCGGCCGAGGAGTCGGTCAAGTGGTACGACGAGTTCGCTGCCATAGTCGAACGGCTCCAGAACGACGTCGACTACGAGTTCGACGAGAAGAAGAAGACGGTCTCGGTCCTCGACCCCGGCATCGACAAGGTCGAGGACCGGCTGGGCATCAGCAACCTGTACGACGCCGTGAACACCCCACTGATCTCGTTCCTCAACAACGCGATCAAGGCCAAGGAGCTCTACCGCCGGGACCGCGACTACGTCGTCATGGACGGGGACGTGCTCATCGTGGACGAGCACACCGGCCGGATGCTGCACGGCCGGCGCTACAACGAGGGCCTGCACCAGGCCATCGAGGCCAAGGAGAAGGTGCGGATCCGGGAGGAGTACCAGACCCTCGCCACGATCACCTTGCAGAACTACTTCCGCCTCTACGAAAGGCTCGCCGGCATGACCGGCACCGCGATGACGGAGGCGTCGGAGTTCGACAAGATCTACGGGCTCGGGGTGATCCCGATCCCGACGAACATGCCGATGATCCGCGCCGACCAGGCCGACCTCGTCTACCGGACCGCGGAGGCGAAGTACACGGCGATCGTGGACGACATCGCGGAGCGGCACGCGAAGGGCCAGCCGATGCTGGTCGGGACTACCTCGGTCGAGAAGTCCGAGCTGCTTTCGGAGCTGCTGCGCCGGCGCGGGATCCCCCACAACGTGCTCAACGCCAAGCAGCACGCCGACGAGGCGAAGGTCGTCGCGCAGGCGGGGCGCCGGGGTGCGGTGACCGTGGCCACGAACATGGCTGGTCGGGGCACCGACATCATGCTGGGCGGGTCGGTCGAGTTCCTCGCCGACGACGAGCTGCGGCGAAAGGGGCTCGACCCGGTCGAGCACTCCGAGGAGTACGAGGCCGCCTGGCCGGACATGCTCGAGCGCATGAGGCAGCAGGTCGCGGCCGAGCACGACGAGGTGAACGACGTTGGCGGCCTGTACGTCGTCGGCACCGAACGGCACGAGTCCCGGCGCCTCGACAACCAGCTGCGAGGCCGGTCCGGCCGCCAGGGCGACCCGGGTGAGTCCCGGTTCTACCTGTCCCTGGAGGACGACCTGATGCGGATGTTCAAGTCCGACTGGGTCGACTGGGTGCTCACCACGATGAAGATCCCCGACCATGTCCCGATCGAGAACAAGCGGGTGACGGGCGCGATCGCCTCGGCGCAGGCGCAGGTCGAGGCGCAGAACTTCGAGACCCGGAAGAACATCCTCAAGTACGACGACGTGATGAGCCGTCAGCGGGAGGTCGTCTACGCGGAGCGACGCCGGGTGCTCGAGGGCGCGGACCTGGAGGAACAGGTGCGCGGGATGATCAACGACACGGTTGCCGGTTACGTCGCCGGGGCGACCGAGGGATTCCCGGAGGAGTGGGACCTGGCCCGGCTCTGGGCGGCCCTCAAGAGCCTCTACCCGGTGGCGGTGTCTCAGCACCAGGCCGAGGAGGAGGCCGGTGGCGCGGATGCCCTCAGCCGCGAGTACCTGACCGACCTGCTCCAGCAGGATGCACAGCGCGCCTACGACGCCCGGGAGGCGGAGCTGGGCGAGGAGGCGCTGCGCGAGCTGGAGCGGCAGGTCATCATGGCGGTGCTCGACCGGAAGTGGCGCGAGCACCTGTACGAGATGGACTATCTGCGGGAGGGGATCGGGCTGCGGGCCTACTCCCAGCGTGATCCGTTGGTCGAGTACCAGCGCGAGGGCTTCGAGTTCTTCACCGCGATGATGGACTCCATCAAGGAGGAGTCGGTCAGCTTCCTGTTCCACGCCCAGGTGGAGATGGAGCTGCCGGAGGACGCAGAGGTCGACGCGACTGACCTCGCAGGCGCCGACCTGGACGCCGCGGAGGAGGAGCGTCCGCATCTGCACGCGAAGGGGCTGGCAGCCCCGGCAGCACCGACCGGGCTCGCCTACTCGTCGCCGACAGTCGACGGCGACGGCGGTACGGCGGTGCGGGCGGCGGTCGCCGAAGACGAGTATGCGGGCGTCTCCCGCAACGACCCGTGCCCGTGCGGCTCGGGCCGGAAGTTCAAGCGCTGCCACGGAGATCCGACCCGTCGCAACCGGTAGCGGAGACGCCGCTCGGTGGTGGAGCAGGCCCGCCGCCGGTTTCGAGACTCCCGCTGCGCGGCCTCCCCAACCGGCTGCAGAGGGCACCCGCGCGGTTGAGTCGGCCCGCCGAGTCAGGCGTTCGCGGCGGCTGAGCCTGTCGAACCCCCGGATCGTGGCCGGGTCAGCCGAGGATGATTGCGGTGCACACCCAGCGGCCACGATGCACCTCGAAGCGGGCGGCCAGCGCCCGCGAGCGCGAGCCGGTGACGACTCGAGCCGCCACCTCGGCGCAGAGCCGGCCGGGCCGGGAGACGTGGACCGTCGCCACGTGGTGGCGCCCGGGCGGCACTGCGGTCGGCCGGCGGCGAGCGGCGACCGCGCGCTGCCGCCGACCGACGTCGACGTACACCTGCTCGCTGGTCCATCGCACCAGCTGGCTCAGTGGGCGGTCGCTGGAGATCACCTCGACGACGCCCTGCAGGAACCGGGCGGCCCATGGCTCGACCGCCGGCAGCGGGTCGACCGGTCCGGGCTCGTCGCGTACCAGGGTGAGCGCGGTTGCGCGGGGCTCGGCATCCAAGCCACCAGGGAGCGGGTAGGAGAGGGCAAGGGAGCCTTGCACGCATTGGTTGGCCGGGTCCTCGGCGGACCACCGAGCTTCAGGTTGCCTAGTGAGTGTCTGGGTCATGCGGCTCCTTCCGGGATGGCGAGGGTCGTGCCGGGGAAGATCAGGTTTGGGTCCGGCCCGATGACGGCCCGGTTCCGGGCGTAGACCGCCTCGACCAGCTCGGTCAGCTGGTGGGCGTCCGCGGCCGGCCACCGGGACCGGGCGATCGTCCACAGCGAGTCCCCCGCCTGCACGGTGACGCCCCGCCCGAGGAGCGTGCCCGGCCCGGCGGCGGAGTCGAGCGACCGATCCGGCCGATGGCTGGCGCCCGGGGCGTGGATCGGCGCGACGGGTAGGTCCGGGAACGGCAGTCCGCCGAGGGACGAGCAGGCTCGCGGGCATGGCACCGCCGCGCCGCCGTCGTGAGCCGTCGCGCCCGGTGCCAGTGCGATGGGAGCAGCCATGCCGAGTCCGCAGGCGGCCAGCACCCAGCGTCGCCACGGGGCGGGCGCGAGCCGGTGGGCCAGCACGGCCACCCAGCCGGGGGCCTGGCTGGCGAGCGCCGCCAGCAAGATGAGCGGGAGGACCAGGGCGAACCACCCGAGCACGCCCAGCGCGACCACGCCGGCAAGATCGACGACGGCCCGGTCAACGGAAACGGCTGCCAGCGGAACCCGCCCGGTGGCGATCCGGAGCGCCTCGCTGGCTGCCGGTTCAGCCGCCCACCAGGCGAGCCACCCCAGCCCGATCGCTGCCGGCGGGACCGCCAGGGCCCTGGCCATGCGAGTCGTCATTCCCAACTGATCCCTTCGTTTGCGTATGTTTGCTATTGATAGCCCTCAACAGCCCTCGACGTCAACTGGTTGTCAACAAGTTGAGCTGCGGGTACCGTCCGCGCATGCGGTGGGACGAGTTGTTCGCCGACCTCGAGGGGCAGGCCGTGGCGCTGGCGACGGCCGAACGGGAGGCCGAGGTCGCCGAGCGCACCCGCGGCGAGCTGGCCCGGGTGGCGCTGCTGAACCGGCTGCGCGCCCTGGCGGGCGGACGACTCTCGGCCCAGGTGTTCGGCGTTGGACCGGTCGAGGGTCGGTTGGAGCGGGTGGGAGCGGACTGGCTGCTGCTGGACCGGGCCGGCGAGGTGGTCGTGCCGGTGGCGGCCGTGGCGCTCGTCCGCGAGCTGCCGGCCGAGGCGGTCAGCCCGTCCGGGGTGAGCGCGGTGGCGGCCCGGATCCCGCTGACTGCAGTCCTGCGCACGCTGGCCCGCGACCGCAGCGTCGTCTCGGCAGCCCTCCGGGATGGGACCACGGTGATCGGGACCCCGGACCGGGTGGGCAAGGACTGGGTGGATCTTGCCGTGCACGAGCCGGGGGAGGCGCCACGGCGGTCGACGGTACGCCGACGGGTCACCGTGCCACTCGCGGCGCTCGCCCTGCTGCGCAACCTGTCCGGCGACTGGGACTGAAGGACTGAGACTGAAGGCCTGTCCGGCGACTGGGACTGAAGGACTGGGACTGAAGGACTGGGACTGAGGCTGGAGACACCGATGGCCGCCCTTGCGAGCGGCGAACGCCCGGGGGCGGCTCGCCCAGAACTCAGCTGGGGTCGTCTAGGTCGGCCAGTGGGCTCGGCGCGTCGCCGAGGAACGGATGGTCACCGATGAAGCGCTCGGTGTCGGCGTACGCATCCGCGATGTAGCGATCGAGCTCGGTGGTCTCGACGCGCCACTGACCGCGGCCCCCGACCTTGATCGCTCGCAGCTCACCGCGGCGCACCAGGGCGTACACCTGCGCCATCGAGATGCTGAGGATCTCCGCGACGTCCGCGAGGGTGAGGAAGCGTCGGTCCGGCATGGGGGCAGTTTGACACGCGCCGGCGCGAGTTCCTCCTCGGGCGCGGAGTCCGGTGGACAACTTCACAGGCGGGCGGTGGATGTGAAGAATAGGCGCGTGTCTGTTTCGCACCCCAGACTGACTTCGTCCCGCGCGTCCGGAGAGCAGGCGAGCTCGCCGCCCGCCGCCCGGTTGGCCCGGACCCGATGGCGAGATCCGAGGCTATGGGTCGGGGTGGTCCTGGTCCTGGGCGGCCTGCTGCTCGGTGGGCGGCTGGTGAGCCAGGCCGACCACACGGTCGGCGTCTGGCGGCTCGTGCACGATGTCCCGGCCGGGGCGGGCGTCTCCCGGGACGACCTCGCCGCGGCCCGGGTGCATTTCGACGACTCCGGCACCCTCGGCCGCTACGTCTCGGTCGGCGAGCAGCTGCCGGCCGGAGCCCGCGCCGGGCACGACCTCGATACCGGCGACCTGCTGGCTTGGTCGGCGGTGTCGACCGGCGGTGCGACCGCGGGGCTGCAGCTACCGCTCGCCGTACCCGCCTCGGGGCTGCCGCTAGGGCTGCAGGCCGGCGACCGGGTCGACGTCTGGGCGGTGCCGGAACGAGACTCGGCGGCGGCCTCGGCCGGGGCCAGACGCGCGCTGGCCGCGGCGACCGTCGCCTCGGTCGAACCGGCAGCTCGCGGCTTCGGCGGGGTGGCCGGCGAGCGTTCGGTGCTGATCCGGGTCAGCCGGCAGGCCGACCTGAGCCAGGTCCTCTCCATGCTGGCCGGTCACTCGATCGTCCTGGTCCGCCTGGAGCGCTGAGGTGTCGACGGGTCTCCTGATCGCGGTCGGCGCCGCCGGGTTCGAGGCGGCCTTGCTCCGGGTCGCGGAGAGCGGGCGAGAGCTGCACGTCGTACGACGGTGCGTCGATCTGGCCGACCTGCTCGCCTCGGCGGCTACCCGGCAGGCCCAGGTCGCGCTCGTCTCGGCCGAGCTGACCGGGCTCGACCGGGCTACCGTGGCGCGGCTGCGCGAGGAGCGGCTCGCGGTCGTCGGCGCCGTGGACGGGTCCCCCGACCAGGAGGCGATGCTGCGGCGGGTTGGGGTGACCGACCTGCTGCCGACGGACGCCCTGGACGGACTCGCGTCGGTGGTGGCCGAGGCAGTCTTGGGGGCGCCCCGGGGAGACCACGTCCCTCAGCACGCCGCGCCCGGGTCCGGGGCCGGGTCGGCGCGCGAGGGGGGCGGAGCCCAGGTGCTGGCCGTCTGGGGCCCCGCCGGCGCGCCGGGTCGGAGCACGGTGGCACTCGGGGTGGCGGACGAGCTGGCCCGCGCGGGCCTCCCGACACTGCTGATCGACGTGGACGTGTACGGCGGATCGCTGGCCCAGGCGCTCGGCATGCTGGACGAGTCGTCGGGGCTGTTGGCGGCCACCCGGGCGGCCAACACCGGTCAGCTGGATAACACCGTCCTGGCCGACCTGGCGCGGCGCGTGGACGACCTGAGCGTGCTCACCGGGCTGCCGCGAGCGGACCGGTGGACCGAGGTTCGCCCGGCTCTGCTGCGCGAGCTGATCGCGGTTGCCCGGTCGTCGTACCGCTGGACAGTGCTCGATTGCGCCTTCAGCCTCGAGTCGGACGAGGAGCTGTCCCATGACACGAGCGCGCCGCGCCGCAATGGTGCGACGCTCACCGCGCTGGCCGAGGCCGACACCGTTCTGGTGGTGGCCCGGCCGGACGCCATCGGCCTCGGCCGTCTCGTCCGCGGGTTGGCGGAGCTGGCTGTCGCCGTCCCCTCGGCGCGTCCTCGAGTCGTCGTGAACGGCATGCGGGGCACCCTGGGCTGGTCGGCGGGCGAGGTGCGGGCGACGCTGCAGCGGCTGGCCGACGTAGCTGACCCGACCTTCCTTCCCGCGGACCGAACGGCCTGCGACCGGGCCCTGGTTCATGGCCGCACCCTGGCCGACTCCGCGCCGGACTCGCGGCTGACGGCAGCGCTGGGCAAGCTCGCCGGCCAGCTGGCCGGGCTGCCCACGCCCGGCCGTCGCAGTTGGTGGCGGCTATAGCGCTGCACACAACGCCACCGCCGGGCGGGCGCCTGCACGACTCACTCGACGAACTGCTCGAGGCGTCGTCTTGCGCTCGGCCGCGCGCCCCCCGCGGTCGGCTGCCCCGCCCCCACTGGCGACGGGTAGGTCGCCACCTCCGCGACACTCGGCCGGCGGGACAAACCCCGGTAGGCTGGCACGGTCGACCGGGTGGAGGGATCGCATGCAGGCAATCTGGAAGGGCACGATCTCGTTCGGGCTCGTCTCCATCCCGGTCAAGGTCTTCTCGGCCACCGAGCAGCGCGACATCATCTTCCGGCAGGTCCACCAGGAGGACGGCGGCCGGATCCGCTACCGGCGGGTCTGCGATCTCGACGGCAAGGAGGTCCCGTACTCCGACATCGGCAAGGGCTACGAGCTCCCCGACGGCCGGATCGTCGTACTCGACGACGACGACCTCGCGAACCTGCCGCTGCCGACGGCCAAGACGGTCGAGGTGCTCGAGTTCGTGCCGCTGGAACAGGTCGATCCGCTCTACTTCGCGCGCGCCTACTACCTCTCGGCGGACGGGGTCGGGGCGAAGCCGTACGTGCTGTTGCGCGACGCGTTGAGCAAGGCCGGTCTGTGTGCGCTGGTCAAGGTGGCGATCCGTACGCGCGAGAGTCTCGCTCTGCTCCGCGAACGTGACGGCGCCCTGGTCCTGCAGACCATGTTCTGGGACGACGAGGTACGCAACCCGCAGGAGGTCGCGCCGGCCGAGGACGTCACCGTCCGCAAGCAGGAAGTGGACATGGCCCAGTCATACATAGCCGCCATCACCGGTGACTTCGACCCCACCCGCTATCACAACGAGTACCGCGAGGCACTGGAGGCGGTGGTGGAGGCGAAGGTCTCCGGTCTGCCGATGCCGGAGCCGGCCGAGGAGGAGGGCGCCACCGCCGAGGTCGTCGATCTGGTCGCCGCCCTCCGGGCCAGTGTCGCCGCCGCGCGGGAGCGCCGTGGCGGAGCTGCCGAGGAGCCGTCGGGTGCCGGCGGCTCGGAGCGCGGTAAGTCGCCGAAGCGCAAGCCCGGCGCCGCTTCCAAGCGATCGGCGGCCAAGTCCTCGGCGAGCAAGCGCACTGCCACCAAGTCGTCCTCCACCAAGCGGGCAGCGACGAAGAAGCCCACCAGGAAGTCCGCCTGACTGCTGGGGATCGTCGCCTGCCCGCATGGCAGGATGCCCACATGGACGCAGTGACGACGGTCCCGTTTCCCAGCAACGAGCCCAACCTCAGCTACGCACCCGGCAGCCCCGAGCGGGCGCTGCTGGAGATGCGGCTGGTCGAGTTGCAGAAGGAGCCACTCGAGCTGACTGCCACTATCGGGGGCGAGCAGCGCGCTGGTCGCGGGCGGGAGCTCGAGGTCGTCCAGCCCCACCACCACGAGCGCGTGCTGGGGGTCATGCGCGAAGCCACGGGCGCGGACACCCGGGCGGCCATCCGAGCCGCCGCCGAGGCTGCCCCCGGCTGGCGCGCGCTCTCCTTCGACGACCGCGCGGCGATCTTCCTCAAGGCCGCAGACCTCCTCGCGGGGCCGTGGCGGCAGACGTTGAACGCCGCGAGCATGCTGGGTCAGTCGAAGACCGCCTTCCAGGCGGAGATCGACGCGGCCTGCGAGCTGATCGACTTCTGGCGCTTCAACGTCTATTTCGCGGCCGGAATACTGCGCGACCAGCCGGTCGCCAACAGCCGCGGGGTGTGGAACCGCATCGACCACCGGCCCCTCGAGGGGTTCGTCTACGCCGTCACGCCGTTCAACTTCACGTCCATCGCGGGAAACCTGCCGACAGCACCGGCCCTGATGGGGAACACGGTGCTCTGGAAGCCGTCCTCGACCCAGCTGTTCGCGGCCCACTTCACCATGCGCCTGCTGGAGGCGGCCGGCCTACCGCCCGGAGTCATCAACCTGCTGCCCGGGCGGGGACCGGACATCTCCGAGGTGGTGTTGGCCCATCCGGACTTCGCCGGCATCCACTTCACCGGGTCTACCGCGACCTTCCAGCAGCTGTGGCGCACGATCGGCGAGCACATCGCGACGTACCGCGCCTACCCGCGGATCGTGGGCGAGACCGGTGGCAAGGACTTCGTAGTCGCCCACCCGTCGGCCGACCCTGACGTGCTGCGCACGGCCCTGGTCCGGGGCGCCTTCGAGTACCAGGGGCAGAAGTGCTCAGCCGCCTCTCGCGCCTACGTGCCGCGATCGGTGTGGCGGCGACTGCGGAAGAGCCTCCTGGCCGAGGTCGAGTCGCTGACCATGGGCGACGTCACGGACCTGTCGAACTTCATGGGGGCGGTCATCGACGCGCGCGCCTTCGACAAGCAGCGGAAGGCGATCACCCGGGCCAAGCGCTCCACCAAGCTCGACGTGCTGGCCGGCGGCCGGACCGACGACTCGGTCGGGTGGTTCGTCCGACCCACGGTGATCGAGTCGAGCGATCCTACCGACGCAATCTTCACGACGGAGTACTTCGGCCCGATCCTGGGGCTGTATGTGTACGACGATGCGGACTTCGAGACCGCGGTGCGGCAGTTGGAGTCGGCGGCGGGGTATGCGCTGACCGGTTCGGTGATCGCGCAGGACCGAGCAGCAATCGCCTGGGCGACCGAGGAGCTGCGCTTCGCCGCCGGCAACTTCTACGTGAACGACAAGCCGACCGGGGCCGTGGTGGGGCAGCAGCCCTTCGGGGGAGCCCGGGCGTCTGGCACCAACGACAAGGCCGGCTCCGCACAGAACCTGCTGCGCTGGACATCGCCGCGGTCGATCAAGGAGACGTTCGTGCCGCCGACGGACTACCGCTATCCCCATCAGGGCTGACCGGCCGCCTCATCGTCAGCCTGCCGGCTCCGTGCGCCGGTCAGCGTGGGTGCGGTCAGACCGGCTCAGGCGGCTCCGGCGCGGAGCCCGGCACCGGGCTGATTGCGCACCATGGGCTCCGGACAGGCGGGATCGACGAGGAGCGCAGCGCCGCACGCGGTGCAGCAGATCTCGCCCGACTCGCCGGGCCCGCCGTCGGCGGGCAGGAAGATCCGGTCGCCCTGGCAGTCGGGACAGCGACGGAACACGCCACCGAGCATCAGGAGGGTCGCGGGATCGTTCATGGCGGACACGCTGCCAGACCGGGCCGACAGTTCCCGGGCAACACGCCCGTCAGAGTCCGGTCGACCACGTTGGGCAGTCAGCCGGACCGGCGGGCGAGCCAGGTGACGCCCACCCGGCGCTCGACGTCGACCGCCGAACGGACTCCGTCCGCAAGGGCTGGCTCCATGAGTGCGCCGATGAACGGCATTGAGACGGTCACCGTGCCCGTGATCAGCTGCCGGGTCCCCGAGCCCCTCGGCTCCAGGGCCATCGTGCCGGTCATCCGGGCCGGCTGGCCGGTTACGACTACTGACAGGTCGGCGCGCCGGGACCCGTCGCCGTCGCGGGCGTGCCAGGACTCGGTCTGGACGATGACGACCGAGTCGCCGACGAACCGCTTGGCGAAGTCGGGCACGGTCGCGGGCATCGTTCGCGACACGGTGACCTCGACGGCGCCGCCGGCGCCTCGGGTCAGCGCCACGTCATGGCTCAGCGGCCTGGTCGCCTCACACACCGCGGCCTTGAAGGCGGGATCGGTGACCATGGCGAACACCGTGTCGACGTCGGCCGAGGGGTAGTCGATCTCGTCCCGGAACTCCACCCGGCCCATGATGCCGTACGTCGTCGTACCCGGCGTCCTGCGCCGCGATTGCGCGTCCGGTGCAATACCGTGCAGGGTGAGCTCGCCGACGAGCTTGACCGGCCAACCGGCGGGAGATGACATGGTGGAGGACAACATCCGGCGGCTCGAGGCGGAGATCCAGCGCGACGTCGCCGACCTGAACTATGGCAGCTACCTGCATCTCGACCGGCTGCTCTCGGCACAGGTGCCGCTGTCCGACCACCACGACGAGATGCTCTTCATCATCCAGCACCACACGACCGAGCTGTGGATCAAGCTGGTGATCCACGAGCTGCGATCGGCCATGAGCCTCATTGCCACCGACGAGCTCGCTCCCGCGCTGAAGCGGCTGGCCCGGATCAAGCACATCCAGAAGCAGATGACCGACCAGTGGACCGTGCTCGCAACGCTCACGCCCAGCGAGTATGCGCAGTTCCGGGGCCTGCTCGGGCACGCCTCCGGCTTCCAGTCCCTGCAGTACCGGATGCTCGAGTTCCTGCTCGGCAACAAGAACGCCGACATGCTCCCGGTCTTCGCCCACGATCCCGCCGGCCAGGCGCTGCTCCGCGAGTTGCTCGAGGCCCCGAGCCTGTACGACGAGTTCCTACGCTTCCTGTCCCGGCGGGGGTACGGCGTCCCGGCGGGGCTGGTGGACCGTGACTGGACGACGCCGCACACGCTCAACCATCAGCTGGTCGACGTGTTCGCCGGGATATACGCCGCCCCCGAAGAGCACTGGGCCGTCTACGAGACGTGCGAGGAGCTGGTCGACGTCGAGGACACCTTCCAGACGTGGCGCTTCCGGCATATGAAGACCGTCGAGCGCATCATCGGCTACAAGCGCGGCACTGGTGGCTCGTCCGGGGTCGCGTTCCTGCAGCAGGCGCTGTCGCTCAGCTTCTTCCCCGAGCTCTGGGCCGTCCGGACCCAGCTCGGCGCCACGCCGGGCTCAGGCTGAGCACGGTTACCGGCAAGCGCCCACGCAGGGCGGACTAGTGTCAGATGTGTCGCACGACGCGTGCGACCGCGACCCCGGGCCGCGTGACGAGACGTCCTAGATCGGTGTGTGCGGCGATGCACGGCAGGTTGGAAGAGGCCAAGGACCAGCTACTCGCGGAGGCGGCCGAGCTCGCCCACCGGCAGCGGTCGGCAACCCTGCTCGACGCCGAGCACATCCGTCGGCTGCTGCTGCTCTACTACCGGCATGTGGCCCCCGAGGACCTCGTGGAGCGGACCCCGTCCGACGTCTACGGGGCCGCCGTCAGCCACTACACCCTCGCGCAACACCGCCCCCAGGGCACCGCCGCCGTACACGTGTTCACCCCGACGGTCGAGGAGAACGAGTGGACCGCGGGCGGGCACACAGTCGTGGAGATAGTCGTCGACGATATGCCGTTCCTGGTGGACTCGGTGACGATCGCTCTCACCGGCCGAGAGCACCCGCTGCACCTGGTGATCCACCCGCAGATGCTGGTACGCCGCGAGATCACCGGCTCCCTGCAGGAGCTCTCGGACCAGCCCCACCGGGTCGCCAGCGAGGAGCCCGGGCTGGCGCGGGAGTCGTGGATGCACCTCGAGATCGACCGGGTCGGGACCCAGGCCGAGCTGGACGCGATCGAGGAGGCGATCCGTGGGACCCTCCGCGACGTCCGGGAGGTCGTCGAGGACTGGCAGAAGATGCACGACCAGGCACGGGCCGTGGTGGCAGACCTGCGCAGCGCCCCCCCGCCGCTACCCGAGGCCGAGATCCAGCGAGCCGCGGAGCTGCTGGAGTGGCTGGCCGATGACCACTTCACGTTCCTCGGCTACCGCGAGTACCGGCTCGAGTCGGTGGGCGACGACGACTTCCTCCGGGCGGTGCCCGGCTCCGGGCTGGGGATCCTGCGGTCCGACCAGGACATGTCGTCCTCGGTCGGCAAGCTGCCGCCCGCGGTGCGGGCCAGGGCCAGAGAGCCCAAGCTCCTGGTCATCACCAAGGCGAACTCGCGCGCGACCGTGCACCGACCGGCGTACCTCGACTATGTGGGCTTCAAGACGTTCGACGCGGCCGGCGACGTGGTGGGCGAGCGGCGCTTCCTGGGGCTGTTCAGCTCCGCCGCCTATACCGAGAGCGTCACCCGCATTCCGCTACTTCGCGACCGGGTCGCCGAGGTGCTCAACCGGTCGGGCTTCTCCGAGCTGAGCCACAGCGGCAAGACACTGATGGACATCCTGGAGAACTACCCCCGCGACGAGCTCTTCCAGCCCTCGGTCGAAGAGCTCGCGCCGATCGCGGAGGCGGTGCTGCACCTCCGCGAACGTCGCCAGCTCCGACTGTTCAGCCGGCGGGAGGTGTACGGGCGCTACCTGTCCTGCCTGGTCTACCTACCCCGCGATCGCTACACCACGACCGTGCGGGAGAAGATCGAGGAGATCCTGCGTACGACGCTGGGCGCGGCCACCGTCGACTACACCGCTCGGGTCAGCGAGTCGGTGCTCGCCCGGCTGCACTTCGTCTGCCGGGCCGCTCCCGGCGGGACGCTCAAGGAGTTCGACGAGGCGGCCCTCGAGCAGAAGCTGGCCGAAGCGGCCCGGTCCTGGACCGACGACTTCACCGTGGCGCTGCGCGAGCAGTTCGGCGAGCAGGAGGGGTCCCAGCTTGCGCGCGGCTACCGCGGGGCGTTCCCGGAGGCCTACAAGGAGGACTTCCCCGCGCAGGTCGCGGCGGCCGACGTACGCCGGCTGGAGGCAGTTCCGGAGGGCGGCATCGAGCTCTCCCTGTACACGCCGTTCGGCGCGGCCGAGGACGAGGCGAGGTTCAAGGTCTTCCGCCGGGTCCGGCCGCTCAGCCTTTCGTCGGTGCTGCCAATCCTGTCGGCCCTCGGGGTGGAGGTCGTGGACGAGCGGCCGTACGAGCTCGAGCAGGACGAGCAGCCGAGCTGGATATACGACTTCGGGCTGCGCCATCGGCATCCGATGCCCGAGGGGACCCGCACCCTGTTCCAGGACGCTTTCATGGCCGTCTGGGGGGGGCGGGCCGAGAGTGACGGCTTCTCCGCCTTGGTGGTGGAAGCGCAGCTCCCGTGGCGCAAAGTCGCGATCCTGCGTGCGTACGCGAAGTACTTCCGCCAGGGCGGCTCCACCTTCAGCCAGGACTACCTCGAGTCCACGCTGGTCACCAACGTCGGCATCACCCAGCTGCTCGTCGAGCTCTTCGAGGCCCGGTTCGACCCGGCGGTCGGCGGCCCGGCCGAGCGGCAGCCGCTGATCGAGAAGACTGCGAGCCGGATTGCCGAGGCACTCGACGGGGTGGCCAGTCTGGACCAGGACCGGATACTGCGCAGCTACCTCGCGGTCATCCAGGCCACCGTCCGGACGAACTTCTACCAGCGGGACGCGGCCGGAGCGCCCAAGCCCTACCTGAGCTTCAAGCTCGAGCCGACAGCGATTCCCGACCTGCCCGAGCCGCGGCCGATGTTCGAGATCTTCGTCTACTCACCCCGGGTCGAGGGCGTCCACCTGCGCTTCGGTCCGGTGGCCCGCGGCGGTCTGAGGTGGTCCGACCGCCGCGAGGACTTCCGCACCGAGGTCCTGGGGCTGGTCAAGGCCCAGATGGTCAAGAACGCCGTCATCGTGCCGGTCGGCTCCAAGGGTGGCTTCTACTGCAAGAACCTCCCGGACCCGGTCGCCGACCGCGATGCCTGGCTCAAGGAGGGGATCGCCTGCTACCAGACCTTCGTCTGCGGGCTGCTCGACCTGACCGACAACCTCGTCGACGACCGGACGGTGCCGCCGCCCGACGTGGTGCGCCACGACCCGGACGATCCCTACCTCGTCGTCGCTGCGGACAAGGGCACCGCGACCTTCTCGGACATCGCCAACGGGGTCGCCAAGTCGTACGGGTACTGGCTCGGCGACGCGTTCGCCTCCGGTGGTTCGGTGGGCTACGACCACAAGGACATGGGGATCACGGCTCGAGGCGCCTGGGAGTCCGTACGCCGGCACTTCCGCGAGCGTGGGATCGACTGCCAGACCGAGGACTTCACCTGCACGGGCATCGGCGACATGAGCGGCGACGTCTTTGGCAACGGGATGCTCCTCAGCCGCCACATCCGGCTGCTGGCCGCGTTCGACCACCGGCACATCTTCGTGGACCCCGACCCGGATGCCGAGTCGTCGTACGAGGAGCGACGTCGGCTCTTCGACCTGCCACGGTCGAGCTGGGCTGACTACGACCAGGGGAAGATCTCCGCCGGCGGCGGCGTCTTCCCGCGCACGCTCAAGTCGATCCCGGTCTGCCCGGAGATGGCGCAGGCGCTGTCCATTGACCCTGAGGTGACGAAGCTGACGCCCGCCGCGCTGATGCGGGCGATCCTCCTCGCCCCGGTTGACCTGCTCTTCAACGGCGGCATCGGCACGTATGTGAAGGCGGAGAGCGAGACCAACGCCGACGCCGGGGACAAGGCCAACGACGCGGTGCGGGTCAATGGCAGCGAGCTGCGCTGCAAGGCGGTCGGTGAGGGCGGCAACCTCGGCTTCACCCAGCGCGGCCGGATCGAGTACGCCGAGAACGGCGGACGCCTGAACACGGACTTCATCGACAACTCGGCCGGGGTGGACACCTCCGACCACGAGGTCAACATCAAGATCCTGCTCGACAAGGTCACCGCCTCCGGGGACATGACGCAGAAGCAGCGGGCGGGTCTGCTGCACTCGATGACCGACGAGGTCGCCGCGCTGGTGCTGCGGGACAACTACGAGCAGAACAATGCGCTGGCCTCCTCGGCCGCCGTCGCGCGGCCCCTCCTGCACGTGCACCAGTCGTGGGTACGTCGGCTGGAGCGAGCCGGGCTGCTCGACCGGAACATCGAGTTCCTGCCCCCCGACAAGGAGTTCGCGGCTCGCAAGGCGGCCGGCGCCAGCCTCACCCAGCCGGAGCTCTGCGTGCTGCTCGCGTACACCAAGATCGCGCTGGAGAAGGAGCTGGCGGAGGGCGACCTGCCCGAGGACCCGTTCCTCCTGGAGGACCTCTACGGGTACTTCCCGGTCGAGGTGCGCGACGCATACCGCAAGCAGATCGAGTCCCACCCGCTCCGTCGTCAGATCATCGTCACCCAGGTCGTCAACTCGCTGGTGAACTTCGCCGGCATCACGTTCTTCCATCGCCTCAGCCTCGAGACCGGGGCGTCGGCCGAGGACCTGGCCCGGGCCCACCACGTGTGTCGGCAGGTCTACGGCGTGAACGAGGTGATCGACCAGATCAACGCCCTCGACAATCTGGTTCCCGCGAAAGTGCAGACCGACATGCGGCTCACCGTCCGGACGCTGATCGAGCGGGCGACCCGCTGGCTCGTCAACAACCGGCGCGCGCCGCTGGACTCCGAGGCGACGGTCGAGCACTTCGGCGACTACATCCGGCGGGTGGTGCAGGCGCTGCCGGAGGTCCTGGCGGGCGTCGAGTGGGAGGACTTCGCGGCTCGGCGCGACGCGCTCACCAAGTCCGGGGTGCCCGAGGAGCTGGCCAAGATGGTCGCGGCGCTCCCGCCGGCGTACGCCGTCCTCGAGGTGGTCGAGATCGCGAAGCGCCATGGCATCGACCCGCTCGAGGTGGTGCGCGTGCACGCGGTGCTGGGGGAGCGGCTCGGGATTCCGCTGCTGCTCGCCAGGATCGTGGCGCTCCCCCGGGATGACCGGTGGCAGACGATGGCCAGGGCCACGCTGCGCGACGACATGCACGCGGTGCACGCGGCGCTCACCGACCAGGTGCTGCAGTCCACGTCTCCCGACGCCGGCCCGGCCGATCGGGTGGCGGCCTGGGAGGCTGCCGACGAGGCGTTGATCGGGCGCGCGGTGGCCACGCTGGGGGAGATCGCCGGCGACGACGACGCCGACCTGGCGCGGCTCTCGGTCGGCCTTCGGGTGGTCCGGGGCATGCTCGCGACCGCGTAGGGTGTCGCCGTGGCCGACCCCGACCTGTCAGAGCTGGCAAAGAGCCTGGACGCCACCCTCGGGGGCGTCGAGCAGGTGCTCGACCTCGACGGCATGCGTAGCGAGGTCGAGTCCCTGGGCCAGCAGGTCGCCGCACCGGACCTGTGGGACGACCAGGAGCGGGCCCAGCGGGTCACCAGCCGGCTGTCGCGCGTCCAGTCGGAGCTCGAGCGGGTTACGACGCTCCGGCGGCGCCTCGACGACGCGTCCGTGCTGGCCGGTCTCGCGGCCGACGAGGGTGACGCGGCAGCGCGGCAGGAGGCGGCCCATGAGCTGCAGGGGCTCCAGCCGGAGATCGAGTCGCTGGAGATCCGCACGTTGCTCTCCGGCGAGTACGACGAGCGGGACGCCCTGGTGACCATCCGGTCCGGGGCGGGCGGGGTCGACGCCGCGGACTGGGCCGAGATGCTGATGCGGATGTACCTGCGCTGGGCCGAGCGGCATCGGTACCAGACCGAGGTCTTCGACACGTCGTACGCCGAGGAGGCCGGCATCAAGTCCGCGACATTCTCCGTCGAGGCGCCGTACGCCTACGGCACGCTGAGCGTCGAGCAGGGCACTCACCGGCTGGTCCGGATCTCCCCGTTCGACAACCAGGGCCGGCGGCAGACCTCCTTCGCCGCGGTCGAGGTGGTGCCGGTGCTGGAGCAGACCGACGAGATCGACGTACCGGACGAGGACATCAGGGTGGACGTCTATCGGTCGTCCGGTCCCGGTGGGCAGAGCGTGAACACGACCGACTCTGCGGTGCGGATCACGCACCTGCCGAGCGGCATTGTGGTGGCGGTACAGAACGAGAAGAGCCAGCTGCAGAACAAGAACACCGCGAT
Organism: Nocardioidaceae bacterium; assembly: GCA_035692425.1. Taxonomy (GTDB): domain Bacteria; phylum Actinomycetota; class Actinomycetes; order Propionibacteriales; family Nocardioidaceae; genus DASSHZ01. Next base: position 6,892 of record DASSHZ010000010.1, on the reverse strand, counting down.
GGCGATCCTCAAGGCCAAGCTGCTCGCCGCCAAGCACGCGGAGGAGAAGGCGAAGCTCGACGAGATGCGTGGCGACGTTGCCGCCTCGTGGGGCGACCAGATGCGGAGCTACGTGCTCCACCCCTACCAGATGGTCAAGGACCTGCGGACGGAGTACGAGGAGAGCAACCCGGCCGGCGTGCTCGACGGGGAGATCGACGAGTTCATCGAGGCCGGCATCCGCTGGCGGCGCTCACAGCAAACCGGTTAGGCACATTGTCGCTGCCACGGCTGCGGTGACGGGCGCGGCCAGGCCCGGCGATCGGACCCGCCGGGCGGCACCTTGCGGTGATCCGCCAGATTCGTCACCTACACTCTGGCCAGTGATCCGCTTCGAGAAGGTGAGCAAGTCTTACCACGGGCAGAGCCGCGCGGCGCTGAGCGGGGTAGACGTCGACATCGAGAAGGGGGAGTTCGTCTTCCTGGTCGGGGCCTCCGGCTCCGGCAAGACGACGTTCCTGCGCCTGGTGCTCCGGGAGTACCGGCCGACCACCGGTCGGGTCTACGTGGCGGGCAAGGAGATCGACCGCCTGCCCGGGTGGAAAGTGCCCGGGCTGCGCCGCCGGATCGGCACGGTCTTCCAGGACTTCCGCTTGCTGCCGAACAAGACCGTCTTCGAGAACGTCGCCTTCGCGCTCCAGGTGATCGGCAAGAACCGGTCGCACGTCGACAAGGTCGTACCGCAGACACTCGAGCTGGTCGGCCTCGACGGGAAGGCCGCCCGCATGCCGGACGAGCTGTCCGGCGGGGAGCAGCAGCGGGTCGCCATCGCGCGCGCCTTTGTGAACCGGCCGATGATCCTGATCGCCGACGAGCCGACCGGCAACCTTGACCCGGGCACCTCGGTGGGGATCATGAAGCTGCTGGACCGGATCAACCGGACCGGCACGACGGTCATCATGGCCACGCACGACTCCGGAATCGTGGACCAGATGCGCAAGCGCGTCATCGAGCTGCAGTCGGGCCGGGTGGTCCGGGACCAGGCGCGCGGCGTATACGGCTACCAGGGCTGACCCCCGACGTACCAGAGGGAAGAACCAGCGCATGCAACTGAGATATGTCGGCTCCGAGCTGAGCTCCGGGCTCAAGCGGAACGTCTCGATGACCCTTGCGGTGATCCTGACGATCTGGATCTCGCTCACGCTCGTCGCACTCGGGCTGCTGATGCGGTCACAGGTCGGGACTATCGAGAAGTACTTCGGCAGCCAGCTCGAGGTGCAGGTCGCCTTCTGCGGCCCGAACTCGCATACCGCACAGTGCGTGGCCGGGGAGGCCACCAGGGCCCAGGAGGTCGCCGTTCGCAAGGTCATCGCCGCGAACCCGGAGGTGGCCTCGTACCGCTACCGCTCGCGCGAGGAGGCCTACCAGGGCTTCATCGCCACGCACACCAACGACCAGGGCCAGGCCGACCCGATCGCCAAGGAGATCACGGTCAAGGACATGCCCACGGCGTACTGGGTGAAGTTCAAGAACCCCAACCAGACGCAGGGCCTGATCAGTGCGGTTGACCACCTGCCCGGCGTCGATCAGATCATCGACCTGCGCAAGGAGCTGGACCCGGTCTACCGCACGCTGAACATGTTGAAGTGGATGGCGCTCGGGGGGGCCGCCTTGCTGGTGCTGGCCGCTGTGCTGCAGGTGTCGAACACGATCCGGCTGGCCGCGCTGGCCCGGCGGCGGGAGATCGGGATCATGCGCCTAGTCGGCGCGTCGAGCATCTACATCCAGCTGCCGTTCGTGCTCGAGGTCGTCGTGTCCGCCCTGCTGGGAGCGGTACTCGCGTGCGGGTCGGTGGTGGTGGTGATGCGAGTCTTCGTGCCATGGCTGCAGTCGCACCTCAAGATCTGGCCATGGGTCTCCTGGAGTTCCGCCTGGGAGGCGATGGTCAGCGTGGTGGTCATCGCGGTGGCGCTAGCAGTGCTGCCGACGCTCCTGATGACTCGCAAGTACCTCAGGGTCTGACCCCGACTGGTGGGGCCGGCTGCGGGGAGGCCCGGCCGAGTGGCAGTGACCCCCGCCGAGTGGCGCCGACTCCCAGGCGGCGCAGGGTTGACACCTAGCAGCACTATGCCTAGGATTCCGAGGTATGATCCCTGGCCCCTTGAGAAACAACCTTGAGCTGATGTTGATGGGGGTGCTGCGCCACGGCCCAGCACACGGCTACGCGATCATTGCAGCCCTCCGGGAGTACACCGACGGCGAGTTCGACCTTGCCGAGGGCACCATCTATCCCGCGCTGCACCGGCTGGAGGAGTGCGGCGTCGTTGAGAGCTCGCTCGAGTCCGTGCATGGACGGCGGCGACGCACGTACGCCTTGACCACCCGCGGGCGCAAGCAGCTCGGCACTCAGCGACGGGAGTGGCGGGCATACGTGGCACACATGGAGGCGGTCATCTCATGAACGAGCCGACTATCGACGACTACCTCGACGAGCTCCTGCGTCGTACACACGCCGACGCCCGGACCACGCGTCGGCTGATCGACGAGGCGAGCGACCACCTGGAGGCGACGGCCGCGCAGCTGGAGGAGGACGGGATGCCGCGCCGGCAGGCTGAGCTCGAAGCGGTCCGGCGCTTCGGTCCGGTTGGACCGATCGTGCGCGCCACGTTCCGTCGATCGCTGGGCGCACTCGTGTTGGACACCTTGCGTGCCGGGCTGTTCCTGGCAGGCTGCGGGCTGGTCGCGGTGGGCCTCAGCGGCCTGGTCGCCCTGGTGATGAACCTCTGGGCGGGGCAGTCGTTCGTCGGCGGGGAGACCCTGTTCCCAGGCCCCGGAGCACCGGTCCGGGAGGTTGCGGCCGACGCGGTCGTGCTCCGGGTGATCGCCGGCCTGGCCGGGCTCGTGATGCTGCTCGCCTACCTTGGCTGGCGTCGGTACACCACCTCCGTGTCCCGGCTCCCCGACGGCCTGGTGGACGCGCTGGGCGCGGCAGCCTTTGCCGCCGGCACGGCCGCGCTCGCGATCGCGTCCGCAGACCAGGCGGCGCAGACCGGAACCCCCGGAGTGGGCTTCCCGCTCAGCGGTGCAGTGGTCGCGTTGCCGGCAACCGTCTACTTCTGCGTTCGTGCGGTGCGCGCCCTGCTGCCTGCGGCCTCGGGGTCGGACCGGCAGATTGGTGGCCGCGTCGGGCCGCCGGCAGCCCCGCGGTAAGCACCGGGCTCAACGAGGCCCCTCCAGTGTCCGGTCGGCTGCGGGGCGAAAGTCGGACCCGCAGCTCGAAATCCGTCGGACCCGGGCCGGGGTGCACTACCGTCGGAACGAACGGATTTCGCCGCCGACACGTTAGGAACCCCCTGGTGCGCCGGAACTTCCCCCGCGTGCGCACGCAGCCGGTTCGGACCGGGCTCGTCGTAGTGCTCATCGCAGCGGCACTGGTCGCCAGCCCGTTGGTCCGGCCCTCGACTGCCGCGTCCGATCATCACAGTCACCTGACCCATCGTCGCCATCAGATCGCGGTCCGGATCAATCAGGGGCACCGCGACCTGGACGGGATCTCCCGTCGCCTGCTCCTCGCCAACCGGCGGCTGCACGCCGGGCAGGCGCGGCTGCGCTCGGCGCGGTCGCGGCTGCAGGGGGTGCGGGCTGCGGTGGCTGCCGCCACGGCGTACGACGCGCAGATGCAGCAACGACTCGACGAGGCGGTGCAGCGGCTGAGGAACGCCCAGCTCGCGCAGCGCGTAGGGCGTGCGAACCTGGCGCGAGCTCACACTGCCCTGGTGACGTACGCCGTCTCCTCCTACCAGGTCGGTGGGCCGGGAATGACGAGCCTGAGCCTCGCCTTCGGGTCGGACTCCCCGCAGCAGGTAGTCGACGGCCTGCAGGCGGTGGACTCCGTTCTCGACAAGCAAGAGGCCACACTCCAGCAGTTGGCCGCCTACCAGGTCCTGCTGCGGCTCACCGAGCAGCGCATCGAGCAGGCCGCCCACCGCGTGCAATCGGCCCGGTTGGCGGCCGCGCGGAGCCTGCGGACCAAGCGGGAGCTCGAGGCTCGGGCGGCAGCTGCGGCCACCGGCGTGGCCCAGCAGGTTCGCTCGCTGCGAGCCGACCGGCATGGCTACGTGGTGGCCAAGCGGCAACAGCTGGCCCGGATGGCCGCGATGCGCAAGGAGCAGCGGAAGGTGGCGGCCGCGCTCCGGCGGATTGCGGAGCGGCGGGCCCGCGAGCGGGCGGCGGCTCGCCGGGCGGCGGCCAGACGCGTCATTCTGTCTCATACCGACCGTGGCGGTGGCTACCTCAGCTACCCCAGCACCATCCACACGATCACCTCCGGTTACGGGATGCGGCTCGACCCGGTCATCCACGTCTACCAGCTGCACGACGGAACGGACTTCGGGCTCCCGTGCGGGACGCCGGTCTACGCCGCCGCGCCGGGGCGCGTCTCCCAGGAGTACTACAGCGGCGGCTACGGCAACCGGGTCTTCATCGACCACGGCGTCGTGCACGGCGTGAGCCTCTGGACGTCGTACAACCACCTGTCACGCTTCGTCGCCCACGTGGGCGAACAAGTTGCCCGCGGCCAGCTGATCGCCTACTCGGGGACCACCGGCTGGTCTACCGGGTGTCACCTGCACTTCAGCGTCTACGTCAACGGAGCCACGGTCAACCCACTCGGCTGGCTCTAGTCGCCGGTCGCGCGCGGTGGCCCGGCGGTACGGCGGCCCAGTTTCCGACTGGACCGCACCTTCCGCGAGGATGACGGGGTGGCCAAGGAGCAGGGGCGCAAGCTCGTCGCGCAGAACCGCAAGGCCCGCCACGACTACCACATCGAGGACACCTTCGAGGCTGGTCTGGTGCTCACCGGCACCGAGGTCAAGTCGCTCCGGGCCGGTCGGGCGTCCCTACTCGACGCGTTTGCCCAGGTCAGCGACGGAGAGGTGTGGTTGCACAACGCACACATCCCGGAGTACGTCGGCGGCACCTGGACCAACCACGCCCCACGCCGGCAGCGGAAGCTGCTGCTGCATCGACGGGAGATCGACCGCATAGCGATTCGCGTGAACGAGCGCGGTCTCACGATGGTGCCCCTGTCGATCTACTTCAAGGACGGGCGAGCCAAGGTCGAGGTCGCGCTGGCCAAGGGGAAGCGGACCTACGACAAGCGGCAGGCCATCGCCAAGCGGGATGCCGAGCGCGAGGCCCAGCGCGAGCTGGGCCGCCGGGTCAAGGGTCACTGAGACAGGTCTGGGGGCACTGGCCAAAGTGGTGGCAGTGGCGCCGCTCCGACAGCCGGTCGGCGAGCCCGACTTACCGAGCCCGGCGGACGGCCAGGTCGGCCATGACCTGGTCGCCCGCCGGTGGCGCGACGACGACCTTGCCGGCGACCGTGCGGCTGAGCGCATCAGTCGTTGAGTGGCCGGCGTGCAGGTCGTCGCCGGGGGAGGTGTGGTCCGGGCTGCCGATGACGACGACCTCCGCCCCGCCGGCTTCATCCCGCAGCAGCCAGTCGACGGGCATCGGGGCGACCCGCTGGGTGATCGCCAGATCCGGGTGCAGTTGCTGGATGCGATGGAGGAGTTCGCCGACCCGGCGTGGGACGTGGGGCGGGCTGCTGTGCGGATGGCCGGTGCGCGCCGCGTACGCGATGCGAAGTGGCAGATGGCGCTGAACGGCCTCGTCGGCGGCCAGCTCTACGGCGGCGAGGCTGTTGTCCGAGCCATCGACGCCGACGACCACGCTGGGGGTCTGGGTGGCTACTCGCACGGAGGCTCCTTGCACGCCGGGGGGATGCGTGGCGGCCCACCGGTCCGGCCCGGAGGGGAGGGAAGGGCCGTACCTCCACTGTCCCTCACCGAGCCTGCCCTGGCTAGTCCCTGGAGCAAAGATTCTGCTGTGCTTCGGCGACCGCGAGCTTGCGGTCGCCGCCCGGCCGCCCAAGGTGTCGCCCCGATGACCGTTCCGTCCCATCTGTTGGGGCTGTCGGCCACACCCGGTACCCTGGATCCGCACAACTGCATAGGGGCTGATCGGTTTCGACTTTGGTCGTGAGACCTGGGAGAAGCGAGCCGAGGATCCAGGGTTGTCTCGTAAACGCCCCCTGGGAACCAATAGGTGCCAACGCAAAGCGCACTGACTTCGCTCTTGCTGCCTGAGCAGTAATCGAAGGGTCGGTCTGGAGATGCCTCCGATCCAGTAACCGGCCTCACCAAGGAGGCTAGCTGTGGGCCCGCGGTCGCGGTGGGCTCGCAGGACACCAACAGCGACTGAGCCCGCCGGCGATGGGTCTGCCCAAGCGCCGGGGCCGAGAAATGCGCCAGGCAGACTGCGCTCGGAGAAGGCCCAGATCCCCGTCAAAGGACCCGGGTTCGATTCCCGGCAGCTCCACGCGTGCCATGCGCCCGGCCCTGTGCCGGGCGCATGGTGCGCATATAGCACCGCGAATCGATGGGCCCCCGCTGCGTCGCGCAGCGGCGCAGTAGGGGATCCCGGCAGCTCCACAGGCGACTGAGGCGAGGGGAGCGCGATCGTGCTCGCGCTCCCGAGCCGACTGAGCCTGTCGCGACAGGAGTTGGCGACCCAGGGGGAACCGACAGGAGCGTCAAGTGGACGGCTCAGACGGGCAGCCGGGTCAGGAGGAGCGGCCCAGTAGCCAGGCCTTCGCTTCGCGTGCGCCACAGCCACGGTCCAGAACGCCTCTCATCGCGGAGGACACGACGCCGTCGCGGCGCACCGAGCACGGCTGCCTGAGATCGCGGTGATCATTCGCACCCACGTGGGCGACAGACGGTCGCCGCCTGGTTTGAGGACACCGCGCGGGCGTTCGATGAGATCGGCGAGTCCGACCTAGCGACCTACTGGGTATGCCCGGCCACTGAGTTCGACCCGACAACCGATCCGTGAAGGCGGAGTAGTCCTG
>DASSHZ010000009.1:0-18879 GCA_035692425.1 Nocardioidaceae bacterium | reverse complement strand
GTTGAAGTGCGCCGCCGTCGCCAGCCGGGCGGCGTTGACGAGCCAGGTGTTGAGAGACTGCCCGCGCCGCGCCGCGAGCTCCTCGGCGCGCGCCTTGACCGACTCGGGCAGTCGCAGGGTGATTCGGACGACGGGCTCGTCCTCGAGGTCTGCGTCGGGCTCGGCTTCGGGCTCGGATGTCGTGGGTGCCGGTGCCGGCGCCCCAACGACCACGAAAATCGGCTCGCGGCCCTTGAGGCGGACCTCGACGGAGGTGCCCTGGAGCTCGTTGGTGATCTCGGAGGCCGCCTCGCTCAGGGCGTCCATCAGGGTGAGGCGGACGGCCGGGTCGAGCGCCAGCGAGAGCCGGGCGGCTGCCGTCCGGGCCTCCTCACCGCCGGCCTCGGCCGCTGCCGAGAGGTCTCGTCGCAGGTTCTCCACGAAGTGGGTGATGTCCATGCGCACTATCGTGACACCAAAGTGGTGTCATGTCAACACCACAACCCATCCCTCCTTCGTAGCCCCAGTTCAGAGTGCATATATTGAGCGTGGAACAGGCCGTTCGAACGCCCCTGGATTACGGCGCAGGGCGCATCTGTCTCGGAGTGAGCTGGCTGGGAGCGGGGTTGAGATGTCACCGTGGTGTCGGCGTGGTGAGCGGTGGTGCGCCCCTTGCTCAGTCGTGGTCGCCAGCCACCCGGTCCCCGCGCTGGACGGCAGCGAGCAGCAACTGGGCCACGTCTAGCACCTCGACCTCCGCACCGGCACCGCCGTCCGCCTGCAGGGCGGAGAGCCCGTCGGAGAGCATGATCCGGCAGAAGGGGCAGGCGGTCGCGATCTGCGCGGCACCAGTCGCCACGGCCTCGGCCGTGCGGTTGAGGTTGATGCGCTGGCCGATCCGCTCCTCCATCCACATCCGCGCTCCGCCGGCCCCGCAGCAGAACGACCTCTTGCCGCTCCGGGGCATCTCCGTGAAGCGGGCGCCCGGGATGAGCTCCAGGAGCTCGCGCGGGGGGTCGTACACGTCGTTGTGCCGGCCCAGGAAGCAGGGATCGTGGTAGGTGATCCGCCGCCCGTTGACCTCGGTCTCGGGCGCCTCGACCGGCGTCAGGAGGCCCCGCTGCACCAGGCGGTTGAGCAGCTGGGTGTGATGCACCACCTCCAGCCGGAGTCCCAGCTGGGCGTATTCGTTCTTGATCGTGTTGAAGCAGTGGGCGCAGGTCGCGACCACCTTGGTGGCCCCGGCCTCGGTGAGCGTCTCGACGTTCTGCATCGCGAGCTGCTGGAAGACGAACTCGTTGCCGGCCCGCCGGGCCGGGTCGCCGGTGCAGGTCTCGCCGTCCCCCAGCACCGCGAAGCTGACTCCCGCGAGGTGCAACAGCTCCGCGACGGCGCGGTTGGTCCGCTTGGCCCGGTCCTCGTACGCTCCGGCGCAGCCGACCCACAGCAGCCACTCGACCTCGGCCAGGCTCTGTACGTCGGCGCCAACCTGCGGCACCTCGAAGGGGAGGTCCCTGGCCCAGTCCAGTCGCGCCGACGGCGCCATGTTCCAGGGGTTCCCCTTGCTCTCCAGCCCCCGGAAGAGCTGGTTGAGCTCCGGCGGAAAGCTCGCCTCCACCAGGACCTGGTAGCGGCGCATGTCCATGATGTGGTCGACGTGCTCGATGTCGACCGGGCACTGCTGCACGCAGGCGCCGCACGACGTACACGACCAGAGCACGTCGGGGTCGATCACAGCACCGGTGTCGGGGCGGGCGGGGTCGCCCTCGGTGGCGCCGACCAGCTCGCGCTCCGCCTCGGCGAGCACCGCGGCCGGCAGGGTCGCCCGCTCGGCCTCCGGGGTGGACAGATAGGGCGCCTTCGCGTAGGCGTGGTCGCGCAGGCCCATCACCAGGAGCTTGGGCGACAGCGGCTTCTCGGTGTTCCAGGCGGGGCACTGCGACTGGCAGCGACCGCACTCCGTGCACGAGGTGAAGTCGAGGAGCCCTTTCCAGGTGAAGTCCTCCACCTTCCCGACCCCCAGGACGGCGTCCTCGTCGAGGTCCTCGAGGTTGGCGAAGTCGACCGGCACGCCGGCGACCGCTATCGGCTGCAGCGGTCCCAGCGCCGGCTGGCCGCCGGCGAACCGGCGGAACCACACGTTGGGCCAGACCGTGAAGCGGTGCCAGGCGACCCCCATCGTCGCGTGCAGCGCCAGCACGATCATCCAGACCATCGAGATCACGATCTTCACCGTCGCAACGAGCCAGATCAGGTCGGCCAGGGACGACGGCGAGAGCCCCCCGAATGCCTGCCCCAGCCAGCTCGTCGTGGGGAAGCTGTACGTCGAGGCGTGGGTCGGGAAGTCGCCGTACCCCGCGATGGCGTACTCGAGGCCGCGCAGAACGATGATGCACACGCCGACGCCAAGCACGACGAGCTCGACGAAGTAGCCCTGCCACATGGTCGAGCCGAAGAACCGGCCGCGGGTTCCGCGGGTGCGCCGCGGTGGCCGTGCGAGTCGGTAGCCGATGAAGACCAAGATCGCGAGGACCATCACCCAGGTGACGATCTCCTCCACCCACTCGTAGCCCACCCAGGTCCCCAGCCAGGGAATCGCGAAGTGCGGGTCGAAGAGCTGGCCATACGCGGTGACCAGCGTGAAGAACAGCAGTCCGAACCCGACGAAGACGAACCAATGGCCGAACCCGACCAGCGTCCACTGCAGCATCCGGGTGTGGCCCACGGTCTCCCGGAGCATGGTGAGCCAGCGGCGAGCCGGGTGGTCCGTTCGACCCGTGCTGGGCTGGCCGAGCCGCACCACGTGGACGATCTGCCTTACCGTTCGGGCGAACAACGCGACCGCGATCGCCGTGATGGTGAGCGATACGACGATTGCCGCCACCTGCATAGGCCGCTCCTCCCGACAGCTTTCCCGCTGACCTTACCGGCCACCGGGTCCGCCACCGGCTGCTCTGACGCCACGTGGGCACTGGCGAGGGCTGCCGGGTAGGTTGATGGGCGCGTCGACCGGGCACGGCGCGGCTCGCCGCGAAGTGCAGTATTGAGTCATGAGCACCCTGGTCACGGTTGGCGTGGGGCCGCTGTCGATCTCCGCGGTCGGGTCGGTGGCTCGCCATGGTGCGCAGGTGGCGCTGGCCCCGGAGGCGCGTAGCGCGATCGAGAAGGCCCGCGCCGCGGTCGAGGTGCTGGCGGCCGCCGCGACCCCGACGTACGGCGTCTCGACCGGCTTCGGTGCGCTCGCCAGCGCACACATCCCGCCGGAGCAGCGGACCCAGCTGCAGCGGTCGCTGGTGCGCAGCCACGCGGCTACGGCCGGTCCCGAGGTTGAGACCGAGGTGGTCAGGGCGCTCATGCTGCTGCGGCTCTCGACGCTGGCCACCGGTCACACGGGGGTCCGGCTCGGGATCGCCGAGGCGCTGATGGCGCTGCTCAACCACTCGATCACCCCGATCGTGGGCGAGTACGGCAGCCTCGGCTGCTCCGGCGACCTCGCCCCGCTGGCCCACTGCGCGCTGGCGCTGATGGGCGAGGGCGAGGTCCGAGACGCCGAAGGGGTGCGTCGCCCGGCCGGGGAGGCCCTGGCGGCCGCCGGGCTTGAGCCGGTGGAGCTGGCACCGAAGGAAGGGCTCGCGCTCATCAACGGCACCGACGGGATGCTCGGGATGCTGTCGCTGGCGATCGCGGACCTTCGCATGCTGCTGCGGGTGGCCGACGTCGCCGCGGCGATGTCGGTCGAGGGGCTGCTCGGGACCGACCGGGTCTTCGCGGACGACCTGCAGGCGCTGCGCCCGCACCCCGGACAGGCCGAGTCCGCCGCCAACCTCAGGGCCCTGCTCGCGGGGTCCGGGGTCGTCGCGAGCCACCGCGGTCCGGACTGCGGGCAGGTTCAGGACGCGTACTCGCTGCGGTGCGCTCCGCAGGTCCACGGCGCCGCCCGCGACACCGTGGACTACGCCGCCGTGGTCGCCGCCCGGGAGTTGGCGTCGGCGGTCGACAACCCGGTCGTGCTCGCCGACGGCAGGGTGGAGAGCAACGGCAACTTCCACGGCGCCCCCGTGGCCTACGCCCTGGACTTCCTGGCTATCCCGGTCGCGGACGTCGCGAGCATGTCCGAGCGGCGCACGGACCGGTTCCTCGACGTGGCTCGAAGTGGCGGGCTCCCGCCCTTCCTGGCCGGCGATCCCGGGGTCGACAGTGGCCACATGATCGCCCAATACACCCAGGCCGCGATCGTGTCCGAGCTGAAGCGCCTGGCGAACCCGGCCAGCGTCGACTCCATCCCGTCCTCGGCCATGCAAGAGGACCACGTGTCGATGGGGTGGTCAGCGGGCCGGAAGCTGCGCCGCGCCGTCGAGGGGCTCTCGCGGGTGCTGGCGATCGAGGTCCTCACGGCCGCGCGCGGACTCGAGCTGCGCCGGCCCCTGGCGCCGGCGGCCGGCACCGGGGCGGTTGTTGCGCTGCTGCGCAGCAGCGGGGTCGGCGGCGCCGGCCCGGACCGGTTCCTGGCGCCGGAGATCGAGATCGCGGTCGACCTGGTGCGCTCGGGCGAGGTGGTGGCGGCAGCCGGCTCGGCTCTCCCGGAGCCGCTGCTGTGAGCGGCTGGAGACCGGACTCGCGCCCGGGCCTGCCCTGGCCGAGGGTGACGAGGAGAGGAGCAGGCGATGAGTGAGGCACGGACGGTGCGGGCGCCGCGGGGTACGACGCTCACGGCTCGGTCCTGGCAGACCGAGGCACCGCTGCGGATGCTGATGAACAACCTCGACCCAGAGGTCGGCGAGCACCCAGCGGAGCTGGTCGTCTACGGCGGGTCCGGCAAGGCGGCCCGCAGCTGGTCGGCGTACGACGCGATCGTGCGCACGCTGGCCGACCTCAGGGCCGACGAGACCCTGCTGGTGCAGAGCGGCAAGCCGGTCGGCGTCCTCCGCACCCACGAGTGGGCACCGCGGGTCCTGATCGCGAACGCCAACCTGGTCGGCGACTGGGACAACTGGGACGAGTTCCGGCGGCTGGACGCTCTCGGGCTGACGATGTACGGGCAGATGACCGCGGGCTCGTGGATCTACATCGGCACTCAGGGAATCCTGCAGGGCACCTACGAGACGTTCGCCGCGATCGCCGCCAAGCGACCGGGCAACACGCTGGCCGGCACTGTCACGCTGACCGCGGGGCTAGGCGGCATGGGCGGGGCGCAGCCGCTAGCGGTGACGATGAACAACGGCGTGTGCATCTGCGTCGAATGCGACCAGTCGCGGATCACCAGGCGCATCGAGCACCGCTACCTCGACGAGCAGGCCGCCTCGCTGGACGACGCCGTACGCCGCGCCGTCGAGGCGCGCGACGTCCGGCGGCCGCTCTCGATAGGCGTGCTGGGTAACGCGGCCGAGCTCGTGCCGCGGGCGCTTGCCATGGGGGCACCCATTGACATCGTCACCGACCAGACCTCGGCACACGACCCGCTCGCCTACCTGCCGGTAGGGATCGCCTGCAAGGACTGGCACAGCGAGCGCGAGAAGGATGCCGCCGCCTTCACCGAGCGGGCGCGGGAGTCGATGGCGAGGCACTGCGCGGCGATGGTCGGCTTCCTGGACGCGGGGGCGGAGGTCTTCGACTACGGCAACTCGCTGCGGGCGGAGGCAAAGCTCGGCGGGTGCGAGCGGGCGTTCGACTATCCGGGCTTCGTCCCGGCGTACATCCGGCCGCTGTTCTGCGAAGGCAAGGGACCGTTCCGCTGGGCGGCGCTGTCGGGCGACCCGGCAGACATCGCCGCGACGGACCGGGCGATCCTCGACCTGTTCCCGGACAACGAGCCGCTCGCCCGGTGGCTTCGCGAGGCGGAGGACAAGGTGCACTTCCAGGGTCTGCCGGCGCGCATCTGCTGGCTTGGGTACGGCGAGCGGGACAAGGCCGGGCTCCGCTTCAACGACATGGTCGCCGCGGGCGAGTTGAAGGCGCCCATCGTGATCGGTCGGGACCACCTCGACTGCGGATCGGTTGCCTCGCCGTACCGCGAGACCGAGGCGATGGCCGACGGCTCGGATGCGATCGCCGACTGGCCGCTGCTCAACGCCATGGTCAATGTGGCGTCCGGCGCCTCCTGGGTGTCGATCCACGACGGCGGTGGGGTCGGCATCGGAAGGGCCGTGCACGCGGGCCAGGTCGTGTGCGTCGACGGGACGCCGCTGGCGGCGCAGAAGGCAGAGCGGGTGCTCACCAACGACCCGGGAATGGGCGTGATCCGGCATGTCGACGCCGGCTATCCCGAGGCGGAGCGAGTCGCGGCGGCCAAGGGTGTCCGCGTCCCCATGCGCGAAGGCTGACCCGGCCCACGCGAGAAAGCTCCGACCTTTGTGCGGCCAGGGCGACGCGGACGTCGGATCTTTTCGCAGGTCGGGGAGGGGGCGCGAGGCGGGCTCAGCGCACAATTCGGGCCAGCGCGAAGCCGTCCCAGCCCTTGCTGCCGACGGTCTGCACGACGGTGCCGTCGAGGCGCGGCTCTGCCGCGATGAGCGCCAGCACCTCGCGGCTTCCCTCGGTCGCGTCGTCGGTCTTGCCCGGATCCGCGAGCGAGCCGCCGCGGACCACGTTGTCGACAACGACAACCGTGCCGGGCCGGCCGAGCCGGAGCGCCCAGCGCAGGTAGTTGCCGTTGTTGACCTTGTCGGCGTCGATGAAGACGAAGTCGAACGCCTCGGCGTGCTCGGATTCCAGAGCGGCCAGGCTCTCGAGGGCTGGTCCGACCCTGATCTCGACTCGGTCACCGACCCCGGCCCGGTCGAGGTTGGCCCGAGCTACGTCGGCATGGTGCTGGTCAACCTCGCAGGTGGTCACGCTGCCTTGTGGGCCAACTCCGCGAGCCAGCCAGATCGTGCTGTAGCCGCCCAGTGTGCCGATCTCCAACACCCGCCCGGCGCCGGCGATGGCAGCGAGCAACTCGAGCTGCTTGCCCTGCGGCGCCGAGACGTCGATCGTCGGGAGCCCGGCGTCGGCATTGGCCGCGTGAACGGCCCGGACTGCCTCGTCCTCGGTCTGCAGCTCCGCCACGATGTAGTCGTCGACGGCGGCCCACTCGCTTTTGCCCATGCGCCCATCTTGACCCTCACGCCGGTCACGCGCTGCCGCCGGGGCCCGGCTGCCCCCTCCAGTACGACGTTCCGGGACAGCTCAGCCGGGGTGTGGGCTGCAATCCTAGGGTGGGGAGCTGTCACCAGCGGTGGTGGTGCACCACCTCGTCCACCGGGGTACGGCCGCGGCGAAGCGACGGCGACCGACGGTCGGATGCGCGGTGCCCGATCGTCACCGCCCCGATGGGCGCGTAGTCCGTGGGCACGCCGAACTCCGCCCGGAACGCGGGGATCTGCTCCGGCGGAATTCCGAAGAAGCACGCACCCAGTCCTTCGTCCACCACGGTCTGCAGCATGAGCAGTGCGGCCATCCCGGTGTCGATGTCCCAGTAGGGCACCGGCCAGCGGGACTCGTCTCGGTCGGTCCAACCCTTGTCCGGCTCGGCGTAGCGGTCGAGGTAGACCCGCTTGCACGACAGCGGTACGACGACGACCGGCGCTCGGCGCATCCCCTCCGACCATGGGTCGTCGCCGTCGGTCGCGGGCGTGGCAGCCGCCCAGAACCGGGCCAGGTCGTCCGCGCCATCGAGCAGCAGGAAGCCCCAGCCCTGGCTGAAGCCCGCACTGGGCGCATGCAGCGCGTTGCGGAGCACCCGCTGGACAACCTCGGGCGCCACCGGGTCATCGGAGTAGTTCCGCACCATCCGGCGCCGGTCGACGACGTCCTGGAACTCCACGCCGCACACTCTCGCACGCCAGCACTCCCGCCCGGCATCACCCCGCGACGCCAGGCACCAGAGCTCGGCGGGTTGCGTCCCTATAGTGAGGCGTGACCTTCGAGGACATGTGGCGTGCGCTGCACCCCGTTGGAATGGTCGCGGCAACCGGCGGCTACCGCCGCAGCGCGTTCGACTCGGCGGAGCTGGAGTGCATGGCCTGGTACGTCGAGGAGGCGCGCCGCCGCGGTCTCGAGCTCGAGTGGGATGGCCAGGGGAACGCGGTCGCCTGGTGGCGACCGGATGGCGCCACCGGCAAGCCGGTCCTGATCGGCTCGCACCTGGACTCGGTCGTGGACGGCGGTGCCTTCGACGGGCCACTGGGTGTCATCTCGGCGTACGCGGCTCTCGACCTGCTGCGCGAACGCGGCCAGGTGCCGACTCGGCCAGTGGGTGTGGCCGTGTTCCGCGAGGAGGAGGGATCGCGGTTCGGGGTGGCCTGCCTGGGGTCTCGACTGGCCACCGGCTCCATGTCGCCCGGGCAGGCAGCCGCGCTGACAGATCCCGGCGGGGTGCCCCTGCTGGATGCGCTCGCCGACGCGGGAGTCGAGCCCCAGCCGGGCCGGTCCGCCCTGCTGGCGGACGTGGCGTGCTTCGTGGAGCTGCACGTCGAGCAGGGCCGTGGCCTGGTGGATCTCGGCCAAGCGGTTGGCGTCGCCTCGGCCAGCTGGGCCCATGGACGCTGGAAGTTCGAGTTCGCCGGGGAGCCGAACCATGCCGGTGCCACTGCGATGGAGGACCGGCGCGACCCGATGCTGAGCTACGCGATGACCACGCTGGCCGCGAACAAGCAGGCGCGGCTGGCCGGTGCACGTGCCACGTTCGGGCGGGTCTCGGTGGCGCCGAACGTCACGAACGCGATCCCCTCGCAGGTCGTCGGCTGGATGGACGCCCGGGCGGCCGACGAGCCGACGCTGACGCGGCTGCTCGCGGCTGTCACGCACCAGGCCCGTGACCGCGCCGGGCGGGACCGCACCACGCTCACCGTCACCGAGGAGTCGCGGTCTCCGACCGTCGACTTCGACCCGGCCCTGACGGCACGACTGGCGGAGCTCCTCGGCGGCGCGCCGGTCATCCCGACCGGTGCCGGGCACGACGCGGCAGTCCTGCAGGCGGCGGGCATCCCGTCGGCCATGCTCTTCGTGCGGAATCCGACCGGGGTGTCGCACTCGCCCGCGGAGGCTGCGGAGATGTCCGACTGCCTGGCCGGCGTCGAGGCGCTGGCCACCGTCCTCGCGGACCTCGTCTCGTGAGTGTCTCGGCGTACTGGTGCGAGCGGGCCTGGCTGGGGCCGGGCGACGTCGCCGACGACGTACTGGTGGAGGTCGAGGAGCAGCGCATCAGGTCGGTACGGCGGGATCGGTCACCCGGTGCCGCGCATCGCCTCGCCGGGCTGACGATCCCGGGCCTGGCCAACTGCCACAGCCATGCTTTCCACCGTGCGCTGCGCGGCCGTACTCAGCGCGGCCTGGGCACCTTCTGGACCTGGCGGGAGCAGATGTACGCCGTGGCGCGCCGGCTCGATCCCGACTCGTACTATCGGCTCGCCTTTGCGACGTACGCCGAGATGGCGCTTGCCGGGATCACCTGCGTCGGCGAGTTCCACTACCTGCACCACCAGCCCGATGGCACGCCGTACGACGACCCCAACGCCATGGGAGAGGCCGTGATCGCCGCGGCGACCGACGCCGGCCTGCGCATCGCGCTGCTCGACACCTGCTATCTCTCCGCCGGCTTCGGCGCACCTCCCGAAGGTGTTCAGATCCGCTACCACGACGGCTCGGCGGATGCCTGGGGCGTCCGGGTAGCCGACCTGGCCGCGCGGCACCCTGCCGCCGCGGACGCCGCGGCCGAAGTGGGCGCGGCGATCCACTCGGTGCGAGCCGTCCCGGCCGACCAGATGCCCGTCGTGGCGGCCCTGCTCCCGGCGGCGCCGCTGCACGCACATGTGTCCGAGCAGGTCGCCGAGAACGACGCCTGCGGTCAGCGCTACGGCCGCACGCCGACGGCGGTGCTTGCCGATGCAGGTGCGGTCTCGGCCCGCTTCACGGCGGTGCATGCGACCCACCTGAGCGCCGCGGACGTGGGCATCCTGGGCGACGCGGCGGCGTACGCCTGCTTCTGCCCGACCACCGAGCGAGACCTCGCGGACGGCATCGGGCCGGCGCGGGCACTGGCCGACGCCGGGGCGCGTCTGACGCTGGGCAGTGACAGCCAGGCGGTCATCGACCCGTTCGAGGAGATGCGCGCCATGGAGCTCGACGAGCGCCTGAGCACCAGGCGGCGGGGCCACTGGCCGGCCGGCGAGCTGCTCCGGGCGGCCACCTCCGAGGGGCACGCGGCACTCGGGTTCCCCGACGCGGGCCGGATCGCGCCCGGAGGCTGGGCGGACCTGGTCACCGTCGACACGGGTTCGGTGCGCACCGCGGGGGCCGGAGCCGGCGAGGAGGCCGCGGTGTACGCCGCGTCGGCGGTCGACGTGACCCACGTGCTGGCCGGCGGCCGGGTGGTGGAGCACGACCCCGCGGAGGTGGCGCGGCTCCTGGCCGACGCGGTCGAGGAGGTGCTGGCGTCGTGACGTCGATGCTGGTCGACCGGATAGGCGAGCTCGTCACCAACGACCCGGCGCTGGGGGACGGCTCCCCGCTCGGCGTACTCCGCGACGCGGCGCTGGTCTGCGAGTCGGGTCGGGTCGCCTGGGTGGGCCATAGTCCGGCTGCGCCGCCGGCCGACGTACGGCTCGACGCCGCCGGGGCGGCGGTCATCCCCGGGTTCGTCGACAGCCACTCGCACCTGGTGTTCGCCGGCGACCGGGCCGGCGAGTTCGCGGCCCGGATGGCGGGCGAGCCATACGCCGCAGGCGGCATCCAATCGACCGTCGGCGCGACCCGGGCCGCCTCCGACGAGGAGCTGGCCGCCAACCTGGCCCGTCTCGTCGCCGAGATGCGCGCCCAGGGCACGACCACGCTGGAGGTCAAGAGCGGCTACGGGCTGACCGTCCGCGATGAGGAGCGGAGCCTGGCGGTCGCGCGGCAGGTAACGGAGGAGACCACGTTCCTCGGGGCCCACGTGGTGCCGCCCGAGTACGCCGGCGACCCGGCGGGGTACGTCGACCTGGTCACCGGCCCGATGCTCGCGGCCTGCGCGCCGTACGCGCGGTGGGTCGACGTGTTCTGCGAGGACGGCGCCTTCGACGCGGACGCGGCACGCGCCGTGCTCCGCGCCGGCCAGGCAGCCGGGCTCTCGGCCAGGGTGCACGCCAACCAGCTGGGCCCCGGCCCGGGCATCGCGGTCGCCTGCGAGGTGGGCGCCGCGTCGGCCGACCACTGTACGCATGCGAGTGGCGAGGAAATCGCGGACCTGCGTGACGCGGGCGTGGTGGCGACGCTGCTGCCCGGGGTCGAGTTCTCGACCCGGTCTCCTTATCCGGCCGCTCGGGCGATGCTCGACGCCGGCGTCACCGTCGCGCTGGCGACCGACTGCAATCCCGGCTCGTGCTACACCTCCTCGATGCCGCTGTGCATCGCGCTCGCGGTGCGCGAGATGCGGATGACGCCGGCCGAGGCGTTGTGGTCGGCCACGGCTGGCGGTGCCGCCGCGCTGCGCCGGCCTGACGTGGGCCGGCTGGGCATCGACGCGACGGCAGACTTCGTGGTGCTGGCTGCGCCGACGTACATCCACCTCGCCTACCGACCCGGCGTCCCGTTGGTTGCTGCGACATACGTCGGCGGTCGAGCCTTGCAGTGAGGCGGGCGGATCTTCCCATGGGACCGAGGCTTCGGCGGGCGCCGGCTGGGTAGCAACCGCGCCGGGCCACCTCCGACCGCGCTCGCTCAGGCGAGGGTGGCGAAGGCCGGCGGGTAGTCGAGGCGGCCGCGGATGGCGGGACGGTAGGAGGGCAACAGGAACACCTGCGCCGCCTCCGGCGGCGCCCAGTCCGGGAGGTCTATCCGGACGTCGTGCCTCGCCGCCCGCTCGAACCCGAGCCGCCCGTAGTACCGGGGACTGCCCTCGAGGGTGACCATCGGCGCCGACGTCCGGGCGGCCGCGGCCAGCCCGGCCGCAACCAGAGCCGACCCGATCCCTTGGTCCTGGACCTCTGGGGCGACCGCGAGTGGCGACAGCGCGAGGACGGCCCGGCGCTCCCCGCCGTCCGCCACGAGGTCGACGCCACTGAGCATGACGAAGCCCACCACCAGCGCATCCCGCCGCGCCACCAGGGCAAGCTCGGGCAGGTAATGGGGCGAGGCGCGGATCTGTCGAACCAGGTCCACCACCTGCTCCCGGCCAAAGGCGGCCCGGACAACCTCGTCGATCGCGGATACGTCGTCGTGCCGCTCCGGCTCGATCAGCGGCTCGGTCGCGGTCACTTGTCCACGCTAGCCAGCCGACGGTGCAGCCGGCCAGTCGATTTCACCGCGGTTCCGGGTCACCGCGCGCGCGTGCTCCGAAGGTGGACTCGCGACGGGCTCGCGCAGGTAGCGAGACCGAGTCCGGCGGAATCGGCTTGCCGGCCTCGGCGGTCGCGCGGCAGGGTGTCGCCATGCCTGCGAACCCGTCGATTCGCCCCGTCGACCCCTGGGATGAGAGCGAGATGGACGCCTTTCAGGGTCTGTACGCCGAGGCGACCCTGGCCGAGCAGCCCGACGCCCGCCTCTACTCCCGGGCCGAGGCGGTTGCGGTGCTGCGCGGCTCGGCGAAAGGCTGGTTCTTCAAGGGCTTCGCGGCGTTCGAGGGCGATCAGATGGTGGGCGAGCTCTTGGTCAACGGCAGCCTGATCGACAACCTCCGGGTCGCGAAGCTCTGGGTCTGGGTGCCACCGCGCTTCGCCCGCCGGGGCATCGGCAGCGCGCTGGCCGAGTTCGGCGCGCGGTACTGCGCAGAGCAGGGGCGCACGGTCCTGCAGACGGAGCTCTACCTCGGCACTAAGGCGGCGGCGCCCGCGCACGGTTTCCGTCGCTTCGCGGAGCGCCACGGCTACCGGCTGGTGAATACGATGATCGAGCGGCGGCTGCGGCTGCCCGTCGACGAGGCTCTCCTGGACCGGCTCCGCGATGACGCGGCGGCGCGCCTGGACGGCTATCGGGTCGAGGTGGTCGTCGGGCCGATCCCCGCCGAGCTCGCGGAGGGGTACTGCGCCGTGCACAACCGGCTGAACCTCGAGATGCCCCTCGGTGAGCGCGAGGCCGAGCAGACCCGCCGTACGCCGGAGGTGCTGGCCGAGCAGGACCAAGAGATCGTGTCCGCCGGTCAGACCCGCGTGACCGCCTTCGCACTCGGCGACACTGAGGTGGCCGGCTTCAGCTGCGGGGTGGTCAGCGAGCCCGATCTCGACTACGTCTCGCAGTGGGCCACCATCGTCGATCGCGCCCACCGTGGGCACCGGCTGGGGGTGGCGGTCAAGGTGGCGCTGGTCCGGTCGGTGCAGCAGCAGTTCCCGGACAAGGCCTACCTCGGCACCATCAACGCGCAGACCAACGAGCACATGATCGCCATCAACGAGGCGCTCGGCTTCACCGTGCACGGTGTCCAGGGCGAGTTCCAGCGCCGCCTGCCGGAACCAACTGTCGGCGGCTGATACCGGGAGTGGTCACGGACAACGTCGCATCTGCGGTGTGGGCTGTTGTTGCTGACCCGTCAATGGCCCGCGGGCGACTCCGCCGGCCGGGGATGGCGCGTCTGGGGGCTGTGCACCATCACCTGACGGCAGCAGTCGCCTCAGTATCTGTCCTCGGTCCGCAGTGACGCGGGTCGACCGTCGGGGTCGTGGATGAGGTCCAAGGGCCAGCGCGCCAACGCCCTGGCGAGCTCGGACAGCCGCGGCATCGGCAACGGCCGCAGCCGGCCGGTCGGCCGCGGTCCGGTCCGACCGGCGTCGTGCCACTCCTGCAGCCGGGCGGCGCTGGCGGCATACGCGTCGTACAGGCCCCGCGGCTCGACGCAGTCGGCCATCACCGCGTGCAGGCTGCGTGCGCCGACTGCCGACAGCCGGTCCAGGTGCTCGGCCGCGAGGGTCAGCCGCAGGTCGCGGGCATAGTCGTGGTGGAGGACCACCGCAGACAGTTCCGAGTCGTGAGTCCACGACCGGCGGCTGAAGTTGTCCGACCCGACGCTGGCCCAGGTGTCGTCAATCACGCACACCTTCGCGTGCACGTAGACCGCAGTGCCGGCGTGGTTCTCGAGGCCATAGGCCGCGACCCGTCCGGGGGCTGCAGCCATCAGGCGGCCCAGCGCGCGAGCGCGGCCGAGCAGTTGCGGGTTCCGCTTGAAGGAGCCGGCGACGTCGGGAAAGAGCGGGATCACCACGACGACGCGCAGCCCCGGGTGCTCGCCCAGTGCGCGCAGGAAGGGCTCGGAGACCTGATGGCCCCAGAAGTACTGGTCCTCGACGTAGATGAGCCGCTCGGCACGCCGGACCGCCTTGGTGTAGCCGCGGGCGATGCTGCGCTCCCCGCCGCGGGCGAAGGGATAGTCCGCGCCGTGGCGGAGGTCGGGGTAGGTGCGCAGCAGCTGCACGACGTGCTGGCCGGCCGGCGGCGGGGGCGGTCGCTGCTCGGGCAGCGGCGCCGGGGCAGTGTCCTCGCGGCGCAGCAAGTCGCCCAGCCGGCGCATCGGGCTTCGGGTGAGCGGGCTGGGGTCCTCCCAACGCTCGCGGAACACGGTCTCGACGTCGTGCACTGCCGGACCGTGGATCGCCACCTGGACGTCGTGCCAAGGCGGGTGCGGGCCGTATTCAGTCGTCATCAGCTGGGGCTGGGGATCGCCCTCGTGGTCGGCATCGTCGCGACGGTTGTGCGCCAGGTCGATGCCCCCCACGAACGCGACGTCTCGCGCCGGGTCGTCGGCGTGGCGCACCACGACGAACTTCTGGTGGTGCGAGCCCCCGGTGCGCACGCGCATGTCCAGCAGCACCTCGGCGCCGCGGCGCTGCAACTGCTCGCCGAGATGGCGGTTCTCGGCAGCGAAGAAGCCGATCTGGTCGAGATGTGAGCGCCAGACCAAGCCGCGCACGTCGACGCCGCGCTCATCGGCGTCGGTGAACACCTCGACGAGCTCGCTGCCTGGTTCGCCGGTCAGCCGCTCGTCGGCATCGCCCTGCCAGTCGGTGAAGAACACCTGGTCGCCCGGTCGAGTCGCCCGCACCGCGTCGTAGAGCTCGCGAAAGTACGACGCTCCGTGCACCAGGGGTTGGACCAGATTTCCCTCGGACCAAGCCTGGTCGTCCGGATGCTGGTCGTCGAGCCGCGTCTGCTCGTTCCCGCGCTCGGATTTGGTGAGCAGCCAATCGCGCGGGTCGCCCATCTTTCGAGCATGCCACTCACGCCCGGGCGATGTGTCCAGTAGGGCGACTGGCTCACTCCGGATCTCCGACCCGAGCCCACGCTGATCTTCGGGCTCCATGGCTAGGCTGCGATGGATGTCAATCGCCTGGCGGCAGGCCCTCGCTTGGCGGATGCAGCGGCAGCTTCTCGAGCCGGTAGGGCGGCGTCCGTCGGCGAAGTCGTACGGCGGCTCGGGGCGGTCCCGGGCATGGACCCGGCCTCGGCCGAGCTCGCCGTCCGAGTGCGACGCTCTCGCTCCCAACCAGGGGAACTCGCCCGCGCGGCTCAGGTCGCTGAGGGGTCGACTGGTCGCGGTAGACGTCGAGGGGGCGGAGCTCTATGTGCTCAGCGAGGATGTCGACGAGCTGATGTCGACGCAACCCATGGACGCGGTGCGACTGCTGCCGGGCCACGACCGGTGGGTGATGGGCCCGGGGACCAGGGACGAGCACGTGGTGGTGCCGCCAGCACGCCGTACGGCGGTCACCGGCAAGGCGAACCTGGTAGTCGAGGGCGGCGTCGTGCGCGGAACGTGGTCGGCGAAGGGAGACGAGCTCACGGTGACGTGGTTCGGCGAGCTGCCGCCGCCCGGCCAGGCGCTGGCGCAGGAGGTGGCCAAGCTGGCCGCCATCCTCGACCGACCGCTGCGGGCCGCCATCTCGACCGCATAGCAAGGGCGCGTCCACGCGCCGCCGGGAGTGGTCACGGACAACTCCGCTGTCCCACCGCCCGCCGTGGTTGCTGACCATCGTCGATACCAAGGCTGGGCAACCGGAACAGTGGGCGGAACGTCCTTGGAGGGATGAGCAGTCGCCGCGGTCCGACAGCCGGCCGGCGCCCGCACTGGGCGCGGCCGGCGCTTGCCTGCGCGGCGGCGGCGGCGGTCGTGTTCGGCGCCACACCCACGGCGGCTGCCTCGGCAACCGGCGCCGTGGCAGCCGGTCCAGTCGCATTGGGGAGCGGCCCAGTCGCCGCAGCAGCAGTGACTCCAACGCGTGGGGCTAGCCCATCAGCCGCCTCGATGTCAGCGGCAGCGTCGATCCTGGACGGGATGAGCCTGGCCCAGCAGGTTGGCCAGGTGTTCATGGTTGGCGGACCCGCCACGGGGGTCGGGTCCGCCACCCTGGCAGAGATCTCGACGTACCACATCGGGTCGGTGATCCTCACCGGCCGCAGCTACAGCGGGCTGGATCACACCCGCCTGGTCACGCAACAGGTCCAGGCCGCGGTGAGCCGGGCGGCCACCGACCGGGTACCCGAGCTCGTCGCCGCTGACCAGGAGGGTGGCGACGTCCAGGTGCTCCAGGGGCCCGGCTTCTCCGCCATTCCAACCGCGCTGACGCAGGGGACGTGGTCGCCGGCATACCTAGCCGCGCAGGCTCGCGGCTGGGGTCAGCAGCTGCGCGCTGCCGGCGTCAACCTCGACCTCGCGCCGGTCATGGACACCGTGCCGGTCGGCTTCGTGAACCCGCCGATCGGCGAGTACGACCGGGAGTACGGTCACACGCCGGCGGTCGTAGCGGCGGAGGGCACCGCCTTCGAGCGTGGGGTGCTAGGTGCGGGGGTCGGGACGACGCTCAAGCACTTCCCAGGGCTGGGCCGGGTCGACGCCAACACCGACACGACCGCCGGCGTCACCGACTACGTCACGACGTACGACGACCCCTACCTCGCGCCTTTCCGGGCCGGCGTCGACGCCGGCACGCCCTTCGTGATGATGTCGACCGCCTACTACCAGCGGATAGATCCCGGCGTCCCCGCCGCGTTCTCCTCCCGCATTATCGGCGGCATGCTCCGCGGGGAGCTCGGCTTCCACGGCGTGGTGATCAGCGACTCGCTCGGCGCGACGCAGGTCGACGCCTGGGCACCGGCCAACCGAGCGCTCGACTTCCTGTCCGCCGGAGGCAATCTCGCGCTGGTCACCGTGCCGTCGCTCATCCCTCCCATGTACGACGCCGTCTACTCGCGCGCCAAGGCCGACCCGGCCTTCCGCTCGCTCGTGAGGGAGAGTGCGCTGCGGGTGCTGCAGGCGAAACAGCGGCTCGGCCTTCTCGCCGGCCTCGCTTCGGGCGCGGGCGGCTCGCCGACTATCCCGCCACCGACTGCACCGACAACCGCACCGGTTACGACGACTCCCACCGAGAACGTTCCGACGACGGCGACCGCGAGCACGGCGCCGTCCTCGCCGAGCCCACCCACCGCCGGCGAGAACCAAACGGGATCTCGGCGCGAGACTCCGCACGACCCGGTTCGGGTGCTGCCGTCGTCCGGCGGCGCGACCCAGGCCGCGGCAGGCGCCGTCACCCGTACCACCGCGACTTCCCGCGCCACCGCCGTCGCCACCACACTTCCGTCCTGGTGGCGCCTGCCTGCCGTGGGCGTACTGGTGCTCGCCGTCCTGACGTTCCTGTGGTCGCTGCGCCGACCGACCAGGCGCTGAGGGCCAGGCAGCGGACGGTTGCGTCAGCCGGCGGTCACCTCAGAAGGCACGGCCGCGCGGAGCGGTTCCTCGGGCCGGCGGGAGAGCCGGCTCGGCCACCACATGTGGCGCCCGAAGTCCAGGTTGAGGGACGTCACCAGGATCGAGCGCACCACGATCGTGTCGAGCAAGACGCCGAACGCGACGGCGAAGCCAATCTCCGCGAACGCCACCATTGGCAAGGTGGCCAGCACGGAGAAGGTGCCGGCGAGCACGAGCCCCGCCGACGTGATCACTCCGCCGGTCGCCCCCAGCCCGACCAGGGCCCCGCGCCGGCTGCCCAGTGCCAGCGACTCCTCCCGCACCCGCGTCATCAGGAAGATGTTGTAGTCGATGCCCAGGGCGACCAGGAAGACGAAGACGAAGAGCGGCAATGCGGTGTCGGCACCGTGGAAGCCCAGCAGGTACCGGAAGCACAGCGCGCTGATACCCAGCGCGGCGCCGAACGACAGTACGACGGTGATGATCAGCAGCAGCGGAGCGACCAGGGCCCGCAAGAGTAGGGCGAGGATGAGGAAGACGACCGCGAGGACGATCGGGATGATCAGGTTCCGGTCGTGCGCCGCGGCCCGCTCCACGTCGAGCTCCACTGCGGTAGCTCCGCCGACCAGCGCGTCAGCTCCGCGGATCGAGTGCACGTTGGCACGCAGCCGGTCGATGGTGTCGTACGCCGCCTGGCTGTCCGGCGGGGCTGACAGGGTCGCCTGCACCAATGCCGCGGCCCCGCTGACGACGGGCCGGGAGACCACGGCGATCCCCGGCGTCTCGCGCGACGTGCGTACGACCGCGGGAGCTCGTTGGGCGGTCGAGACGATGACCACCGGGCTGGCCGACCCGGCCGGGAAGTGCTGGGACAGGACCGTCTCGCCGACCACCGAGTCCGGGGTGGTGGTGAACGAGTCCTTGTTCGTGAGCCCGGTGGCGTCGAGCGAGATGATCCCGAGGGACGCGATCGCGAGCAAGACGGCCGTGCTGATCCAGACCCGGCGCGCGCGGGGTCGGAGCCACTGTCCGACGCCGGCCCAGACTCCGGTCGCCGTCGGCTCGGGGCTGCCGTACGACGGCCGCACCGGCCAGAAGACCCAACGCCCGCAGATGACCAGGAGCGCGGGCAGCAGGGTGAGCATGGCCAGCAGGCCGACCCCGACGCCGATCGCCGCCACCGGGCCGAGGCCCTTGGTCGAGTTCGTCTCCGCCAGCAGGAGGCACAGCATCCCCGCGATGACGGTGCTCGAGCTGGCGAGCACCGCCGGCCCGGC
>DASSHZ010000008.1:0-3388 GCA_035692425.1 Nocardioidaceae bacterium | reverse complement strand
GTCGGCGACACCCCGATCTACGACGTGATCGTCGCCGAGGACGGCAGCCCGGACACGGTGCCGGTGAGCAGGCTGGCCAAGCACCTCACCAAGCTGCCGAAGTCGATCGCGCCAGCCGACATCACGGACCTAATGTCGCGGTTGCGCGCACTCGATGCGACGCGCCCGCAGCTTCCGGTGCCGAAGGGGCCGATGCCGGGCAGCCTGAAGCAAGCCAGGTCGCAGGCCCGCCAGTCGATGCGCGGCCGCTGACCGACCAGCTGCCTAGACCGGCATAACCGTGGGTGCGGCTCTCGGCCTGCTGGCCGCGCTCTGCTACGGGGGCTCGGACTTCGTCGGCGGAGTGGGCGGGCGCCGGACCCACGCCGCCACGGTGGCTCTGCTTGGACAGCCGGTCAGCCTGGTCGCGGCGCTCGTGGCGATGGCCGTCGTACCCGGCCAGGGGCCGACCCTGGCCGCGTTGGCGTGGGGCGCGCTGAGCGGCATCGGGAGCGGCGTGGGGACCGTGGTCCTGTACCGCGGGCTCAGCGTCGGACGGATGAGCGTCGTGTCCCCCATCTCCGCCGTCGTCGGCGCGGCCATCCCTGCAGTCGTCGGCGTGGTCGTCGGCGGCGCCCGGCCCGGGCCGCTCGTCGTGGCCGGCCTCGCACTCGCGCTGCCCGCCGTCGTCCTGGTCTCAAGCCACGGCGGCGGCGGCCAGGGCGCGGTGGCCAGCGTGCTGTACGGCGTCGCGGCCGGCTGCGCGTTCGCGCTGCTGTTCATCGCGCTCAACGAGGCCGGCACCGCCTCGGGCGCCTGGCCCTTGGTGCCGAGCCAAGTGGTCGCCGTACTGCTGATCGTGCCGGTGGCGTTGGCCTGGAGTCCCCGACCGCTGCAGGTGCGGGCGTCGCTCTCGGCGGCTCTCCTGGCGGGGGCACTGGGCGGGCTAGCGAACCTGCTGTTCCTGGCGGCGACCGGGCGGGGAGAGCTGACGATCGTGGCCGTTCTCGCCTCGCTCTACCCGGCGGTGACGGTGGTCCTGGCACGGTTCCTGCTCAGCGAGCACTGGCGTCGCGTGCAGGTCGTCGGGCTGGCGCTGTCCGGCGCCGCCGTCGTGCTCATCACGGTGGGCTGACCGGTGAGGCGGAGCTCGCGATGGCTGCCGGGCTGGACCCGCGTCCGTTCCAAGCGAGGCCCGGCCGGTGGCGGCGGCTCGCGTCCTAGCGGCGGACGGTGATCGAGCCCACGGCCATGTCGTGTAGTCCGCGCTGGTCGCGGTTGTAGATAACCGGCGGGATCACCAGGCAGATGAGGAACGTCCGGATCAGCGCCTGCGGCGGCGAGACCAGGCCACCGGAGAGGCGCCGTACGCCGATCCTGGTCGCCAGCTGTCCGGCCGACCCGCCGACCAGGGCGGTCAGCAGCGACGCCTCGATGAAGAACACGACCAGCGGCGCCCACTGCTCGGAGCCGCGGCCGGTCCACACGTCACGTCCGACGAACGCGCTGACCACGAGGAGACAAAGCAGCCAGTCGACCGCCAGTGCGAAGATCCGTCGCCCCCAGCCGGCCACCGAGCCGGAGCCGTGCTGGGGGAGGCCGAGCCGCTGGCCCGGCCACTCCTGCGCTCTAGCCTGGGGCCCCCGATCTCCGCCAGTCCTAGGCGGCACCGCCTCGGCGGGACGGCGCCCCGGCCGAGTGTCGCTTGAGGAGGGCTGCTTCCCCTGGGTACCCGCGGCCTGGGGACCCGAGCCCAGTGACCCGGACCCCCGCGACCGGGCTGCCTTCGTTCTGGAGTCCTTTGCCGGGGGGCCCATACTCGCAACGTAACACGGGCGAAACGTGTCCGACACGGCCGGGAAACCGCCGACCCGTAGCCTCGCCGAGTCGCCGTACATAGGGGTTCGGCGGGCTTGAGGAGGTTTCGATGTTTGCCGACCGGGACGCCATGCTGGCCTTCATCCGCGATGCGGACGTGCAGTTCGTCGACGTGCGCTTCTGCGACCTGCCGGGGGTGATGCAGCACTTCACCGTCCCGGTGTCGTCGTTCGGGCCGGAGGTGTTCGAGGACGGGCTGCAGTTCGACGGCTCGTCCATCCGCGGGTTCCAGGCGATCCACGAGTCGGACATGTCGCTGCTCCCCGACCCGGGGACGGCGTACCTGGACCCCTTCCGCGCCGACCGCACGCTGGTGGTGAACTTCTCCATTCACGACCCCCTCACCGGTGAGGCGTACAGCCGCGACCCACGCAACATCGCCCGGAAGGCGGAGGCCTACCTGGCGAGCACGGGGATCGGCGACACCGCCTACTTCGCGCCGGAGGCGGAGTTCTACGTCTTCGACGACGTCCGCTTCGAGACCCGGCAGAACACCGGCTTCTACGCGATCGACTCCGAGGCCGGCGCCTGGAACACCGGCCGCGAGGAGGTCGGCGGCAACCGCGGCTACAAGGTCAAGTACAAGGGCGGCTACTTCCCAGTCCCCCCGGTGGACCACTTCGCGGACCTGCGCGCCGAGATGAGCCGTGAGCTCGAGGCGGCTGGGCTCGTCGTGGAACGGCAGCACCACGAGGTCGGCACCGCCGGCCAGGCCGAGATCAACTTCCGCTTCGACCGGCTGCTCGCTACCGCCGACAACGTGATGAAGTTCAAGTACGTCGTCAAGGGGGTCGCCTGGCGCAACGGCAAGACCGCGACCTTCATGCCCAAGCCGATCTTCGGCGACAACGGGTCGGGCATGCACTGTCACCAGTCGTTGTGGGGTGACGGCGAGCCGCTCTTTTACGACGAGGCCGGGTACGCCGGGCTGTCCGACACCGGCCGCTACTACATCGGCGGGCTGCTCGCCCACGCGCCGTCGCTGTTGGCCTTCACCAACCCGACGGTCAACTCCTACCACCGGCTGGTGCCGGGCTTCGAGGCGCCGGTGAACCTCGTCTACAGCCAGCGCAACCGGTCGGCCTGCATCCGGATCCCCATCACCGGGGCGAACCCGCGGGCCAAGCGGCTCGAGTTCCGCTGCCCCGATCCCTCGGCGAACCCCTACCTCGCCTTCTCCGCGATGCTGCTCGCCGGCCTCGACGGCATCAAGAACAAGATCGAGCCGCCCGAGCCGATCGACAAGGACCTATACGAGCTTCCCCCCGACGAGTACCACGACGTACAGACCGTGCCCGGCTCGCTGGCCGAGGTGCTCAACGCCCTGGAGGCCGACCAGGACTACCTGCTGGAGGGCGGCGTCTTCACCCCAGACCTGCTCGACACCTGGGTTGCCTACAAGCGGGCCAACGAGATCGCGCCGATCGCGCTCCGCCCCCACCCCCACGAGTTCGAGCTCTACTACGACATCTGAGATCTCGGAGAACACCGAAGCGGCCCCTGACCTGCGGTTTTGCAGGATCAGGGGCCG
>DASSHZ010000007.1:0-2464 GCA_035692425.1 Nocardioidaceae bacterium | reverse complement strand
CGGGAGTTCGCCCGCAACGCCGAGCTCTCGCACGGCCGGTCGATGATCGCGATGGGGGCCGGGACCAACCACTGGTACCACTCGGACCAGATCTATCGCACCTTCTTCACCCTGCTGATGCTCTGCGGCTGCGAGGGCGTCAACGGCGGCGGCTGGGCCCACTACGTGGGTCAGGAGAAGGTACGTCCGTTGACCGGATTCCAACACCTCGCCTTCGGCCTGGACTGGCAGCGCCCGACCCGGCACATGACCGGGACCTCGTTCTTCTACCTGCACACCGACCAGTGGCGGTACGAGAAGTTCGGCGCCAGCGAGCTGGCCAGCCCCCTGGGGAGTGGCCAGTTCGCGCGCCGGTCGTTCGCCGACTGCCTGGTTCAGGCCGGGCGCATGGGGTGGACACCGTCCCACCCCGCGTTCAACCGCAACCCGCTCGACCTCGCGGACGAGGCCGAGCAGGCCGGCAAGCCGGTGGCCGACCACATCGTCGAGGAGCTCAAGGGCGGACGACTCCGGTTCGCCGACGAGGACCCCGACGACCCGGCGAACTTCCCGCGCGTGCTCACCGTGTGGCGGGCCAACCTGCTGGGCTCGTCCGGCAAGGGCATGGAGTACTTCATGCGGCACTTCCTCGGCGTCGAGGACGCGGTCCGCGCGAAGGAGACACCTCCGGACCTGCGTCCCGAGGAGCTGACCTGGCGCGAGGAGGCCCCCCGCGGCAAGCTCGACCTGGTCACCACGCTGGACTTCCGGATGACCAGCTCGTGCACCCATGCCGACATCGTGCTGCCGGCCGCGACCTGGTACGAGAAGCACGACATCTCGACCACCGACATGCACCCGTTCGTCCACTCCTTCAACCCGGCGATCGCACCGCCGTGGGAGGCCAAGACCGACTTCGAGGCGTTCCGGCTTCTCGCGGAGGAGTTCTCACGGCAGGCGGCCGAGCACCTCGGCACCCGCACCGACGTCGTGTCCGCCCCGTTGATGCACGACACCCCGGACGAGGCGGCGGTTCCCGGTGGGCGAATGCAGGACTGGAAGCGCGGCGACTGCGAGCCGGTGCCGGGTGTCACCATGCCGAAGCTGGTCGTGGTGGAGCGCGACTACACCGCCGTGGCACAGAAGATGGCCGCGGTCGGCCCGCTGCTCGACACCCTCGGCACGACCGTGAAGGGCATCAACGTGCACCCGGCGGGTGCGTTGGAGTTCCTGGGCCGCAAGAACGGCCGGATCCGCGGTGGCGTCGCCGACGGCCGACCCGCGCTGACCCGCGACATCGATCTCGCCGAGGCCCTGCTCGCCCTCTCCGGGACCACCAACGGCGAGGTCGCGGTCCAGGGGTGGCAGGAGCTCGAGAAGCGCACCGGGGTCCGGCTCGCGGACCTCGCCGAGGAGCGGGCCGGCGACCAGATCACCTTCCAGGACACGCAGGTCCAGCCGAGGGCGGTGATCACGTCGCCGGAGTGGTCGGGCAGCGAGGCGGGGGGCCGCCGGTACGCGCCGTTCGTGGTCAACGTCGAGCGGCTGAAGCCGTGGCACACGCTGACCGGGCGGATGCACTTCTACCTCGACCACGAGTGGATGCAGGAGTTCGGCGAGACGCTGCCCGTCTATCGGCCGCCGCTGGACTACCTGCGCTACTACGGCGATCAGGGTGCGGGAGACGCGAGCCGCCCGGAGATCACCGTGCGCTACCTCACCCCGCACTCCAAGTGGTCGATCCACTCCGAGTACCAGGACAACCTCCACATGCTGCGGCTGTTCCGCGGCGGCCCGGT
Source organism: Nocardioidaceae bacterium (assembly GCA_035692425.1). Classification (GTDB taxonomy): domain Bacteria; phylum Actinomycetota; class Actinomycetes; order Propionibacteriales; family Nocardioidaceae; genus DASSHZ01. The sequence goes on along the minus strand of DASSHZ010000007.1, from coordinate 686 downwards.
GATCTGGATGAGCCCGCTGGACGCGGAGAAGATCAAGGTCCGCGACAACGACTGGATCGAGGCCTTCAACCGCAACGGGGTGGTCGCCTGCCGGGCCGTGGTCAGCCACCGGATGCCGGAGGGCACCGTGTTCATGTACCACGCCAAGGACCGCCACCTGATGACCCCGAAGTCGGAGATCTCCGGCTGGCACGGCGGCGGCGACAACTCGCTGACCCGGCTGGTGATCAAGCCTACCCATGCCATCGGTGGCTACGCGCAGCTCTCCTGGGGCTTCAACTACTACGGCCCCACCGGGAACCAGCGCGACGAGGTCACCGTGATCCGCCGGCGGGCCCAGGAGGTGGAGTTCTGATGCGTGTGAAGGCTCAGATGGCGATGGTGATGAACCTCGACAAGTGCATCGGCTGTCACACCTGCACGGTCACCTGCAAGCAGGTGTGGACCAACCGTCCCGGCACCGAGTACGTCTACTTCAACAACGTCGAGACCAAACCGGGCATCGGCTACCCGAAGCGCTACGAGGACCAGGAGCAGTGGCACGGTGGCTGGACCCTGGACAAGAAGGGCCGCCTCCAGCTCAAGGCGGGCGGACGGCTGAAGAAGCTGCTCTCGATCTTCTACAACCCCGACCTGCCGTCCATCGACGACTACGGCGAGCCGTGGACCTACGACTACCAGAAGCT
>DASSHZ010000006.1:0-4524 GCA_035692425.1 Nocardioidaceae bacterium | reverse complement strand
TACCGCGGCCTGCTCACCATCGCGGTGACCGCGCTGTTCTACAACATGGGCTTCTTCACGCTGCTCGCGTTCGCGCCGTTCCCGCTGGACATGACCGCGAGCCAGGTCGGCTGGATCTTCTTCGGCTGGGGCCTGCTGCTCGCGTTCACGTCGGTGATCGCTGCGCCCTGGCTGGAGCGCCGCCTCGGGGCGATTCCCACCGTGATCACGTCGCTGGTGCTGTTCGGCGCCGACCTGGCGGTGATGGCGCTGCTGACGGAGTCGAAGCTCGCGCTGATCCTCGGCATCATCATCGCGGGCGCGTTCCTCGGCATCAACAACACGCTGATCACCCAGGCGGTGATGGGCTCTGCGCCCGTCGAGCGGCCGGTCGCCTCCGCGGCGTACTCCTTCGTCCGCTTCTCCGGCGGCGCCGTCGCGCCGTGGCTGGCCGGCAAGCTCGGCGAGAACGTCAGCGTCCACGCGCCGTTCTGGATGGGCGCCGGCGCGGTGTTCGTCGGCGTGCTGGTGCTGATGATCGGCAAGGGCGCCGTCGAGCGCGGCGCCAAGCAGATCCCCGCTGCTCACAGCGAGGAGGAGGCTGAGCTGGTCTTCGCCGATGTGGACTAACCGCTCAATGGGTGACAAGCCTGTCACCCATTGACACTACAGATATCTCGGGCAATAGTCGGGCTCCTCGGAACAACTGCATAGCCCAAGGAGGCCCGACCTTGTCCGCACAACCCTCCAAGCGCGCCCTCGCCGGTGCGGTCGCGACCCTCGCCGCGATGGCGACCGCGACCGCGCTCGGCTCCACCGGCAGCGTCGCTTCCGCTGCCCCCTCGCACCAGCCGGACTATCCGACGCCTCAGCAGGCGCTGCCCAAGCGCGTGCACTTCGTGTCCAGCACGCACCGGATCGAGCCCGGCTACAGCGACGTCTCCCGGCACTTCACCCCGGACGGCATCCAGAAGTCCTACAACCTTCCCGCGCTGTACGACGAGGGGTACGACGGCTCCGGCACGACCATCGCCATCGTCGACTCGTTCGGCTACCCTCAGGCCGCCGCCGACCTCAAGGAGTTCAGCCAGGCCTATGGCCTGCCGATGATGTGCGGGATGCCCGACGTCGCGTGCGACGACGACATGCCCACCTTCAAGACCCTGACCTTCGGCAACCACCAGGTGATGGATCCGCCACCGTCGAGCTCCCCCGGCCAGGAGAACAGCAACGCCTGGTCGATCGAGGTCGCGCTCGACATCGAGTACGCCCACACCGTGGCGCCGGGGGCGAACATCCTGCTGGTCACCACGCCGACCGCGGAAACCCTTGGTGTGCAGGGCTTTCCCACCATGATGAAGGCCGAGCAGTACGTCGTCGACCACCACCTCGCCGACGTCGTCTCGCAGAGCTTCGGCGCCGCCGAGGACTCGTTCGGCTCCAAGCAGTCGCTGGAGAACCTGCGGCACGCGTTCGTGTCGGGCACCAAGGAGGGCGTCACCTTCCTGGCCAGCTCCGGCGACTACGGCAGTCTCGGCTTCAGCAAGCAGCCGGTCGGCCAGGGCGGCTCGACGCTCGACTCCCCGCAGGTCGGCTGGCCGGCCTCCGACCCGCTGGTGACCGCAGTGGGCGGCACCAACCTGTGCACGAGCCCGCTCGACGGCACGCTGGACTCGGAGCACCCGCCGACGATGTGCGAGAACAACCCCGGCGACCGAGAGGTCGGCTGGAACGGGTCGGGCGGCGGCTTCAGCCACGACTTCGCGCGGCCGCCCTACCAGGACAGCCTGCCCCAGGGGTCTGGGACCATCCCGACCACCGCGCGCGGCGTCCCGGACATCTCCATGGACGCCTCCTGCTACACGTGGGTGGCCGTCTACGACACCGCCCCCAGCTTCGACGGCTACTACGGGGTGTGCGGCACGTCGGCGGCCTCGCCGATGTTCGCCGGTGTGGTGGCCATCACCGACCAGGTCGCCGGGCATGACCTCGGCCAGATCAACGACAATCTGTACCGGCTCGGCGAGGGCCCGGGGGTCTACGACGTGACCACCGGCGACAACACGCAGGACGGTTCGGGCGTCGAGGGCTACCCGGCGACAGCCGGCTGGGATGCGGTGACCGGGCTCGGCAGCCCGGCAGACGCGCAGGCGTTCGTGCACGCGCTGGCGTCCAGCGACTAGCTCCGAGCGCCCTGGACAGCGAGGCCCGCGCCGCGGACGGCGGCGCGGGCCTCGCCGCGTTCACAGCCAGGTGTGCAGCCGCACCGTGGTGCCGGTGTCACACGAGCGCACCTGCACCAGGTCGCAGAGCTGGTTGGCGATCGAGACCCCGCGGCCGCTCTCGGCGAGGTCGAGGACCGGCTCCCGTCCCACCAGCGGGTCGGAGATCGAGCCGGTGTCGGCGACCTCGATGACGAGCGCGTTGCCGGTCTGCCAGGTCCGCAGCGTGCCGTGGCCGCCGGCGTGCTGGACGCTGTTCCCGGCGAGCTCGTGAGCGGCCAGCACCAGGTCGTCGGTCCGGTCCCGGTTCAGCGCCGCCTGGTCGCACAGCCGGCGCACCACCGACCGCAGCCCGGACAGGTCGGCCGCGTCGAAGACGATCTCCTGCGCATCCTCGGGAGCCGCGGACAACGGCCGGGTGAACTCCCGCATGGCGTCGGTACGACGGGCGTCCCCGCCGCCCTCCCGGGCGGACCCGTCGACGTAGGGATGCGTCGTCAGCACGTCGTCGATGACCTCGGGCGGCAGCGCCGACTCGTCGTACGGGCACAGCAGCCGCCACGCCGGACCGGCGTCGAAGGCGGTGTTGACCAGCGCCTCGTGGAGCCGGCACTCGTCGAGCTCGACCTCGCGCCGGCCCGGCCAGGCCGGCTCACCGACCCCGCGCACCGGGCCACGCCCGCCGAACCGCTCCACGAACCGCAGCCACTCCGGGATGATCCGCGCCGGGTTGCGGCCGAGCGCGGCCATGTCCACGAAGGTGACCTTCGACGAGTCGCGACCGAGCACGTCCTCGAGGGCGGCGATCGCGTCCGGCGGCTCGGCGACCATCACCGGCTCGCCTACCTCGAGCCCCTCGGCCACGAACGGCAGCACAGCGCCGAGCAGCCCCCCGATACCGTCGCGATAGAGCACCGCCTGATGGCGGAAGCCAGTCATCGTGTCATCTGCACTGTGGTACATCGACCTGTCCCCCCGACAACCTACCCGCCCATGATGCCCCGATTTGTCCCCTGTAGTAAAGGTTTCTACAAACCGGTCCGGCGGTGCGAGGGCGCTAGCGGCGTACCACGTTGGTGCCGGCCACCTTGTCGTGCAGGGCCTGACGCTTGCCGTCCCACAGCGGCCACAGGTCGTCGACGATCGGGTAGAGCCCGACCACCGCGCCGAGCACCGGGACCAGGGACAGGAACGACGGCCAGGACTGTCCCAGCCAGCGCAGCAGCACGGTGCCCCAGGGCAGTGGGCCGGAGACGTCCCGCCGGCGCACCCGCAGCCCGAGGAGCAGCTTGCCGGGCGTGGCCGCCCGCCACTTCAAGAACCCGACGTTGTAGACAAAGCTCACCACCAGCGCGATCAGCCCGAGCACCGCCATCGGCCCGGCGATTTCGGCGGTCAGCTGGGCGTTGTTCGTCAGCGTGGACGTGCTGGCCGGCCTCTGCAGGATCTCCTGGAAGAAGACGGCGTACTCGTGGGCCACCGCGCGCAGCTGCGGGAGCCCGATCAGCATCGCCACGATGCCGATCACGATCTGGTCGACCAGGTAGGCGCCCACGCGGGCCCACCAGCCGGACAGCGGCTGGCCGTCCGGGGTGGTCGCGTCCCGCCCGGACGCGGCGTACGACGCACCCGGGTGCACGTGCTCGGTCCACTGCCGGCCGTCCCAGTAGCGCTGCCCGAACGCGCCCGAGGGGTCAGCTGGGTCGGGGTACCAACCGGCCGGGATCTGTGTCATGGGCGGGATTGTGCCATCGGACGTGCCGACGGGGCGGCACTTCGCCCAACCGGGCAAGGCCGCCCGGTGTCCCCCCGGGCCGTGCGTCAGAGGTTGCCGCGCAGCTCCTGCTCGCGCTCGATGGCCTCGAACAGCGCCTTGAAGTTGCCCTTGCCGAAGCCGAGCGACCCGTGCCGCTCGATGAACTCGTAGAACACCGTGGGCCGATCGCCGATCGGCTTGGTGAAGATCTGCAGCAGGTAGCCGTCCTCGTCCCGGTCGACCAGGATGCGGCGCCTCTTCAGCTCCTCGATGGGCACCCGCACCTTGCCGATGCGCTCGCGCAGCTCCGGGTCGTCGTAGTAGGAGTCCGGGGTGTCGAGGAACTCCACGCCGTTGTCGCGCAGCAGGTCGACGGTGCGCAGGATGTCGCCGGTAGCCAACGCGATGTGCTGGCAGCCGGCGCCGTCGTAGAACTCGAGGTACTCGTCGATCTGCGACTTCTTCTTGGCGACGGCCGGCTCGTTGAGCGGGAACTTCACCCGGTGGTTGCCGCTGGCGACCACCTTCGACATCAGCGCCGAGTAGTCGGTGGCGATGTCGTCGCCG
>DASSHZ010000005.1:0-4192 GCA_035692425.1 Nocardioidaceae bacterium | reverse complement strand
GCACCAGAGCGGGCCGCAGGGCGTCGCCGCGATGATGCAGTCCGTGGCGGACGCGTTCACCGTCGCGCTGCGCGCGCACCCGCAGGACTGGCACATGATGCAGCGGATCTTCCTCGACGAGCCGACCCCCGAAGGCGGCTGAGCCGTGCGTGTCGGACTGGTCTGCCCCTACTCCCTCGACATCCCCGGCGGAGTGCAGAACCACGTCAAGGACCTCGCCGAGGCGCTGATCGGCCTCGGCCACGACGTCTCGGTGCTCGCCCCTGCCGAGGACGAGTCCGCCCTTCCGCCGTACGTCGTCGCCGCCGGACGCGCCGTGCCCGTCCCCTACAACGGGTCGGTGGCCCGGCTCTCGTTCGGGCCGGTGATCGCCGCACGGACCCGGCGCTGGCTGCGCGACGGCGGCTTCGACGTCGTGCACGTGCACGAGCCGGACTCGCCGAGCCTGTCGCTGCTCGCGCTGTGGTACGTCGAGTGCCCGGTGGTGGCCACCTTCCACAGCTCCAACCTGCGGTCGCGGGCGCTCTCGGCGAGCGCGGCGATCCTGCGTCCGTCACTGGAGAAGATCATCGCCCGGATCGCGGTCTCGGAGTACGCCCGCGACACCCTGGTCAGCCACGTCGGCGGCGAGCCGGTGGTGATCCCCAACGGGCTCTACGTCGACCGGTTCGCCGCGGCCGCGGCCCGCCCCGAGTGGCGGGGGAGCGAGGGCACGCTGGCCTTTGTCGGCCGGCTGGACGAGCCGCGCAAGGGCTTCGCGCTGGCGCTGGAGGCGCTGGGCGCCCTGGCCGCGGAGCGTCCGGGCATCCGGCTGCTGGTCGTGGGCGGCGGGCAGCTGCGCGTGCCGGTCCCGGCAGAGCTGGGGGACCAGGTCACCTTCCTCGGTCGGGTCGACGACGCCGAGAAGGCCAGGGCGCTGCGCACCGCCGACGTCTACGTGGCTCCCAACACCGGCGGGGAGAGCTTCGGCATCGTGCTGGTGGAGGCGATGGCCGCGGGCGCGACCGTGGTCGCCAGCGACATCCCCGCGTTCCGGAAGGTGCTCGGCGAGGGCCGGTTCGGGGTGCTCTGCCGCAACGGGGACGCCGCCGACCTGGCCGTCGGGGTCGCGGGAGTACTCGACGACCGGGACCGCCGGGCAACGCTCCGTGCCGCCGCAGACACCGCCGTGCGGCGGTACGACTGGTCGGCGGTGGCCGGCCGGATCGCGGCGGTCTACGAGACCGTGGTCGGCGCGACTCCGCGGCGGGCGCGCTGATGGTCTGGCCGTGGGTGCTGGTCGGCCTCCTGGTGCTGCTCGCGGTGGCCGGGTGGCTGTCGTGGACGGCGAACCGGCTGGACCGGATGCACCACCGCATCGACCTGGCCCGCGCGTCGCTGGCCACCCAGCTGCAACGCCGGTCCGGGGCTGTGGTGGAGCTGGCGACCTCCGGGGTGCTCGACCCGGCCCGGTCGCTGCTGCTCGTGGACTCCGCGCACCAGGCGCGGGGTGCCGCGCCAGAGGACCTCGAAGCCGCCGAGTCGGACCTGTCCAACGCGCTGCGTGCGGTGTTCCACGACCCCGAGGAGGCTCGGGCGCTGAAGAACGAGGACGAGGTCGGCGAGCTGGTGCGGGAGCTGGCGACCGACTGCCGCAAGGTGGAACTGGCCCGCCGCTTCCACAACGACGTGGTGGTGTCCGCGCGGGTGCTGCGCTCGCGCCGCCGGGTCCGCTGGCTGGGACTGGCCGGCAGGGCGGCCGAGCTGCGCACCGTCGACCTCGACGACGAGCCCCCGGCGGCGCTGGTCGAGGAGTGACGCCGGTTGGGCCGCGACGCCCGGAAACCCGTAGTCTGGGGGTGTTCCCCTGAGGTGGCCGGGCAGCGCCCGGCCCGAGAAGCGAGAAGGTCAGCAGTGACAGACGTCCAGCCCGGAAGCGCCGCCGCGCCGACCACCGGCACCACCAAGGTCAAGCGCGGCATGGCCGAGATGCTCAAGGGCGGCGTGATCATGGATGTGGTCACGCCCGAGCAGGCCAAGATCGCCGAGGACGCCGGCGCCGTCGCGGTGATGGCGCTCGAGCGGGTGCCCGCCGACATCCGCGCCCAGGGCGGCGTGTCGCGGATGAGCGACCCCGACATGATCGACGGCATCATCAACGCGGTGTCCATCCCGGTGATGGCCAAGGCACGGATCGGTCACTTTGCCGAGGCGCAGGTGCTGCAGAGCCTCGGCGTGGACTACATCGACGAGTCCGAGGTGCTCACCCCGGCCGACTACGCCAACCACATCGACAAGTGGGCGTTCACGGTGCCGTTCGTGTGCGGGGCCACCAACCTCGGGGAGGCGCTGCGCCGGATCACCGAGGGCGCGGCGATGATCCGCTCCAAGGGCGAGGCCGGCACCGGTGACGTCTCCAACGCGGTCACCCACATGCGCAGCATCCGTCGGGAGATCCTGCGAATCGGGTCGCTGAGCACCGATGAGCTGTACGTCGCGGCGAAGGAGCTGCAGGCGCCGTACGACCTGGTCAAGGAGGTCGCCGCCAACCGCAAGCTGCCCGTCGTCCTGTTCACCGCCGGCGGCATCGCGACCCCTGCCGACGCGGCGATGATGATGCAGCTGGGCGCCGAGGGCGTCTTCGTGGGTTCGGGCATCTTCAAGTCCGGGAACCCAGCCCAGCGCGCCGAGGCGATCGTGAAGGCGACCACCTTCTTCGACGACCCCGACGTGGTCGCCAAGGTCTCCCGCGGCCTCGGTGAGGCGATGGTGGGCATCAACGTCGACGAGATCCCCCAGCCGCACCGACTGGCCGAGCGCGGCTGGTAGTGGGCCCGTCGAGCTCGCTGCACGAGCAGCAGGTCCACGAGTTCGCCCGTGCGTGCGTGCGCTCGGGCCTGCTCGACGAGACCGCGCTGTACGACGAGGTGCTGCTCGCCATCCGCTCGGAGCTGCCGGACACGACCGACCCCGAGCAGGTGGCGCGGGCCTGGATCGAGGAGTGCCGGACCGAGCTCGCCGCCGACCAGCGCGAGTGGCCGGAGACCACCGACTACGACCGCCTGCAGTCGGCGTTCGCCGAGCTCGAGGGCGACGGCGTCGCGGTGCTCCAGGGCTGCGAGGACCACTGGGCGGCCAAGCGGCTGCTCGAGGAGCGGGCGGCGGCCGGGGAGCCGCCCCGCGGGGTGGCGTGGTTCACCCAGCCGGACGTCTGGCACGCCATCGACGAAGGCATGCTCGAGGTGAACGTCTGGCACGCCACCACGGCCAACGTGGCACCGGGTGACCCGCTGCTGGACCACGTGGTCGCGGTGCTGGAGCGGCACCGGCTTCCGGCGCACTACGACGAGGGCCGTGTCGAGGTCAGCGCGCACTGGCACCGGCGGGTGTAGGGCCGCTCACTAGACTGGGACCCGTGGACAGGATTTCGTCGACGCCGCTGATCGGCGTGCTCGCGCTCCAGGGAGACGTGCGCGAGCACTGCGCCATGCTCGAACGCGCCGGCGCCGGATGCCGTGCTGTGCGCAGGCCCGCCGAGCTCGACGGGCTGGACGGCATCGTTGTCCCCGGCGGCGAGTCCACGACGATGTACAAGCTGGCGCGCACCTTCGAGGTCTTCGAGCCGCTCAAGGCGGCCATCCGCGACGGGCTCCCGGCGCTCGGCACCTGCGCGGGAATGATCATGCTCTCCGACCGCATCGAGGCCGGCATCGAGGGCCAGGAGACCATCGGCGGTCTGGACGTGGTGGTCCGCCGCAACGCGTTCGGCCGGCAGGTGAACTCCTTCGAGGCCGACCTGGACGTGCAGGACCTGGAGGACCCGTTCCACGCCGTGTTCATCCGGGCGCCCTGGGTCGAGAAGGTCGGCCAGGGCGTGGACGTCGTCGCCACGGTGGCCACCGGGGAGGCGGTCGGTAGGATCGTCGCGGTTCGGCAGGGCAACCTGGTGGCCACGTCGTTCCACCCCGAGATCACCGGCGACCACCGGATCCACGGGTTGTTCGTGGACCTGGTGCGTCAACGCAACGGCGGCTAGCCCGTCGTACCAGCATTCGAACGAGCAGCGGAAGTAGGGGCACCACCTCATGTCTGGCCACTCCAAATGGGCGACGACCAAGCACAAGAAGGCCGTCATCGACGCACGGCGCGGCAAGATGTTCGCCAAGCTCATCAAGAACATCGAGGTCGCGGCCCGGATGGGCGGGGGAGACCC
>DASSHZ010000004.1:0-72532 GCA_035692425.1 Nocardioidaceae bacterium | reverse complement strand
AGCGTCGCCTAGCCCCTAACGACGTTCGGCAAGGGGGCGGCCCGACGGATCCGGCGGGCCGACAAGGTCCCGGCGGTGCTTTACGGGCACGGCACGGCGCCGGTTCACATCACCGTTCCCGGTCACGAGCTGATGATGGCGCTCAAGACCGCCAACGCACTGCTCGCGATCGAGGTGGACGGCGAGAGCCACCTGGCGCTGCCGAAGCAGGTCCAGCGCGACCCGATCCGGGGCTTCATCGAGCACGCCGACCTCCTGATCGTACGTCGGGGGGAGCGGGTGACGGTCGAGGTCCATGTCGCCCTGGTGGGTACGGCGGCGCCCGACACCCTCGTCAACCTCGAGCACCAGGCGGTGGCGCTCGAGGTCGAGGCGACGCACATTCCGGCCGCTATCGAGGTCGACATCGAGGGCCGGGGGGTCGGCACTCAGGTCCATGCGCGCGACCTGGCGCTCCCCGCCGGCGCGACGCTGGCGTTGGATCCCGACGCGCTCGTGGTCAACATCACCGCGCAGCAGACTGCGGCCCAGCTCGAGGCCGAGCTCGCCGAGGCGGAAGCGGAGCTCGGCGTCGAGCATGAGGCGCCGGCTGCGGAGGCCGCCGGTGCCGAGGAGCACCCGGCCGAGGCGGCGGAGGAGGGGGCTGACAGCGCCCCCGCTGAGTGAGCATCCGCAGGGTGCTCGGCCGAGCATCGAGGTCGCCGTACGACGGCTGGATCGTGGTTGGGCTCGGCAACCCGGGTCCGGCCTACGCCAACACCCGGCACAACGTCGGTTACCTCGTCACGGACGCGCTCGCCGAGCGGATGGGCGCCCGGTGGCGTAGCCACCGCGGCAGCCTGGCGGTCGAGGGACGACTCGGGCCCCCGCCAGGCACCCGGGTCGTCCTGGGCCGCGCCCGCAGCTACATGAACGAGTCCGGCGGCCCCGTGCAGAGCCTCCTCGCCTTCTACCACGCCAGTCCCGAGCGGTTGGTGGTCGTCCACGACGAGATCGACCTTCCGTACGGCGCGCTGCGGGTAAAGCTCGGTGGCGGCGACAACGGACACAACGGGCTGCGGTCGCTGCGCGGTGCGCTGGGCACCGGCGACTACTACCGGGTCCGGCTTGGCGTCGGCCGCCCAGCTGGCCGCCAGGACCCCGCCGACTACGTGCTCTCAGCGTTCCGCGCCGCCGAGCGCAAGGAGCTGCCGGTCCACGTTGAGCAGGCAGCGGATGCGGTCGAGTCGCTGGTCCGAGTCGGCCTGGCCGAGACCCAGTCGCGTTTCAACTGCTGAGGATCGGGAACCGACTCAGGGTCGACGGACATCCGGTGCAGCCGTGACGAAGTTGAACCAAGCCGAAATATCGGCGTTCGTCGGGGAAGGGCACCGGAAATCTGGAAACGCAGCGGGACCTCGGGCCGTACACCATAATGGGTCCGGGGTGACCTCCGGCGGCGCAAGAGGGTGGGAAGCGCGCCGGGGGTGGACGTGATCCGTGGGGGGATTCATGGCTAGCGGTATTGAGGTTGTCGAGCCTACCGAGACCGGCGTTCTCGGCGGGCTGCTGCCGGCGCAGGGACGCCCGAGCAAGGGCCATTTCCGGCTGGCGCTCCGCCAACAGGTGGGCGACCTCTGTCGGCAGGAGGCGACCCGGCACGCCCAGGCGCTGCAGCGCACGCGCCTGCTGCTGGGCTACTCGACCCTGACCGTCGGTGGCGTCGCAGCCCTGACCGCGATCATCTCTGGTCGCCCCATCGCCGCGCTGGTCGTCGCCGCGTGGCTAGCTGCGGAGCTCCCGGGCACACTACTGACGCGGGACCGCTCCGCGCTGCTCCGCGCCGCGCCACCGGCTCGGCGGGGACTCGTCGTGGTCTGCGCAGTGGGCGTGGTGGGCGTGCTGTCGTCGCGCGTCGGTGCTCGAGAGCTGTTGCTGGCGGTGATCCTCACCGCAGTGGGGGCGGGCTCCCGCGTGGTCGTGGGGAGTGACGGCGTGCGCCAGCGGCTCGGGCTGGACAGCCTCTGCACGGTGATTGCGGCTGGCGACCGGGAGGGCATTCGTCCGCTGATCGAGGAGTGGGACCAACTGCCCGGCGTGGTAGTTGTCGGTGCGTTCGTGTCCGGCCCGCGGGAGGACGACGACTCCATCGCCGGAGTGCCGGTCTTCGGGGGGCTGGATGGCATCGGTCGCTTCGCGCAACGGGTTCCGATCAGCCAGGTGGTGGTGATTCCGGGCGACACGCTCGACACGGGGCTGTTGACCCGGCTCCAGTGGGACCTCGAGGACTCGACCGCCGAGCTCACCGTGTTGACCCCGTTTCTGGATACCTCGCCGCGCCGGATCCGGGTGACGACAGTGGGTCGGCGGAGCATGCTCCGCGTCGGTACTGCCCGCCCGCGCGGGACGTCGGTGGCCGCCAAGTCAGCGGTGGAGCGCGTCATCGCCCTGCTGGCGCTGGTCGTCGCGACACCGGTGCTGGTGCTCTGCATGCTCGCGGTGCGCCTCGATTCACGCGGGCCGGCGATCTTCCGCCAGACCAGGGTCCGCGAGGGCGGCCGGACCTTCCGGATGCTCAAGCTCCGGACGATGCGCACCGATGCCGAGCAACTGCAGCCCCAGCTCGCCACGCTCAACGAGGCCGACGGGGGCCTCTTCAAGATCAAGGCCGACCCGCGCATCACCCGGGTTGGGAGGGTGCTCCGGCGGGCGTCACTGGACGAGCTCCCCCAACTGGTGAACGTGCTCAAGGGCGAGATGGCCTTGATCGGGCCGCGCCCGGCACTCCCCAGCGAGGTGGTCGGCTACGACCAGCGGGACCTCCGCCGGCTGGCCGTCCGGCCGGGCCTGACCGGGCTGTGGCAGGTGAGCGGGCGCTCCAACCTGTCGTGGGAGGACACCATTCGCCTGGACATCGACTACGTCGACAACTGGAGCCCAGGTCGTGACGCGGCCATCGCGTTCTCCACCCTGCGGGCCGTGTTGAGCCGCGACGGCGCGTACTAGCCGCGACGGCGTACTAGACCTCGGGCGGGATCGTGAGCTGCCTGTGAAAGGGTGTGCACGATGTCCGAACCCAGCCTGCCCGCCGCGCCGGCGGAGGTAAGCGCGGACGACCACCGCTTGGCGGACTGGCTGGCGTCGGTCGCCGGCGAGGGGCTGCTCGCGCTGCGAGCCGGCGGACTGACCGGCACTGATCTCAAGGACGCCGGGGACGCGCTCGGGCATCGCACCCTGCTCCAGCTGCTGTCGACGTACCGGCCGGCGGACGCGGTGCTCAGCGAGGAGGGCAAGGACGACCGGCGCCGGCTCGACAGCCGCCGAGTGTGGATCGTCGACCCGCTCGACGGCACGCGCGAGTACTCCGAGCCGCCGCGGGCGGACTGGGCGGTGCACGTCGCGCTTTGGCAGGACGGCGACCTGGTGGCCGGCGCAGTCGCGCAGCCTGCGCTCGGGCCGACGTTCAGCACGGCCCGCCCGCCCACCGTTCCGGCGCGGACGGCGGGACCACCTCGGATCGTGGTCAGCCGGACCCGCCCGCCGGCATTCGTCGAGGCACTGGCCGCTGAGCTAGGTGCGGAGCTGGTGCCGATGGGGTCGGCAGGGGCGAAGGTGCTCTCGGTGGCCCGCGACCGCAGCGACATCTACGTGCACGCGGGTGGGCAGTACGAGTGGGACTCTGCGGCACCGGTCGCGGTGGCGCGCGCTGCTGGCCTGCACACCAGCCGGGCCGACGGCTCGCCACTTGCCTACAACCAGCCGGACGTCTGGCTGCCCGACCTCCTCGTGTGCCGGCCGGAGTTCGCGGACCCGGTCCTCTCCGCCGTGCGGGCGCTGCTGCTGGGGTGAGCCGCGGCCGAGCCGGCCCGGGCGCGGCCGGCGAGGCGGTCGGTCCCGGGTAGGCTGAGGGACGCAGCACGATCGCGCGGCGCCTGGCGTCGCGGCGGTGGTTTGCTGCCAGCCGGCGTGCCGGCACACCCCCTTACCGGTCGGTGAGGGGGCGTTCGTGCTGCAGAGGAGGCACATGGCCCTCAGGTCTCTGGTGTCGCGCCTGGCCGCAGACGCGTCCATGACGGAGTTGGTTGGTCGGCTGGACGGCGCCCTCGCCACCGCGATCGACGTAGTCGGCCCACGGGCGATGCGTTCGGTCGTGACCTCGGTGCTGGCCGCCGCGGAGCACGCGCCGCCTGTCGTCCTGGTGGTCACCGCGACCACTCGGGAGGCAGACGAGGTGGAGGCTGCCGTCCGTAGCCTGCTCGAGCCAGGCTCGGTTGTCGGCTACCCCGCCTGGGAGACGCTGCCGCACGAGCGGCTCTCGCCGCGCGCCGAGACGGTCGGCTGCCGACTCGCCGTACTCCGGCGGCTGGTGCACGGAGACGGCGGACCGCCGGTCCGGGTGATCGTCACCCCGGTGCGGTCGGTGCTTCAGCCGCAGGTCAAGGGCCTCGCCGACCTCGAACCAGTGGCCCTGCGCGAGGGCGACGAGGTGGACCTCGACGAGCTGGTACGCCGGCTGGCCGGTGCTGCGTACCAGCGGGTCGACATGGTGGAGCGACGCGGGCAGTTCGCGGTCCGCGGCGGGATCGTCGACGTGTTCCCGCCGACGGAGGAGCACCCGCTGCGGGTCGAGCTGTGGGGCGACACGGTGGAGGAGATCCGCCGCTTCGCGGTCGCCGACCAGCGGTCCCTGGGGCCCGAGCCGAGTGGGCTCTGGGCCCCGCCGTGCCGGGAGCTGCTGCTGACCGACGACGTCCGCAAACGCGCCCAGCAGCTCGCGGACAGCCACCCGGAGCTGCGGGAGATGCTGGACAAGATCGCCGACGGGCACGCGGTGGAGGGGATGGAGTCGCTGGCGCCGGCCCTGGTCGACGACATGGAGATGCTCGTCGACCTGCTTCCGACGGGCAGTCTCGTCCTGGTCTGCGACCCGGAGCGGGTGCGCGGCCGGGCCCACGACCTGGTCGCGACGAGCCGGGAGTTCCTGCGGGCGTCCTGGGCGGTGGCAGCCAGCGGTGGGCCCGCCCCGATCGACCTGGACGCGGCCACCTATCGCGACCTCGGCGACGTGCGCACCGCTGCGCTGGCGGCCGGCACCTCCTGGTGGTCGGTGTCGCCGTTCGGACTGGCCGGGCCCGACCCGGCGCCCGACCCGGTCCGGACCGAGACCGGGGAGGTCGTCTCGACCGACGTGGACACCACCTCGTCGGTCGAGACGCTGGTGCTGGCGGCCCGTCCCGCGGAGACCTACCGGGGCGACACCGAGCGGGCCCTGCACGACGTCGCGGCCGCGGTCCGCGCCGGCAGCCGGGTCGTGCTGGTGGTCGAGGCGCCCGGTCCGGGGCAGCGGCTAGTCGAGCTGCTCCGGGACGAGGGCGTCCCGGCGATCTTCGACCCCGATCTGCCCGACGTGGCCCCCGAGCGCACGGTCGAGATCGCGCTGGGGGGGCTGGCGCACGGCTTCGTGATGGACTCCCTCGACCTCGTCGTGCTCACCGGCGCCGATCTCGCCAGTCAGCGGCCGGAGGCTCGGGAGGTCGCGCGGATGCCGTCGCGGCGCAGGCGACAGGTCGACCCCCTCGAGCTGACCTCCGGCGACTACGTGGTGCACGAGCAGAACGGGGTCGGGCGCTATGTCGAGATGGTGCGCCGGACGATCGGTGGCACCACTCGCGAGTACCTGGTCATCGAGTACGCCGCGAGCCGACGGGGCCATCCGCCCGACCGGCTCTTCGTCCCCACCGACCAGCTGGACCAGGTGACCCGTTACATCGGTGGGGAGCAGCCCACCCTGGACCGCCTCGGCGGGGGCGACTGGGCCCGGCGCAAGGGCCGCGCGCGCCGCGCCGTCCGGCAGATCGCCGCCGAGCTCATCAAGCTGTACGCGGCGCGGCAGGCGACCCGGGGCCACGCGTTCGGGCCGGACACTCCATGGCAGCGTGAGCTGGAGGACGCCTTTGCGTACGTGGAGACCCCCGACCAGCTGGCCAGCGTCGAGGAGGTCAAGCGCGACATGGAGCAGCCGGTCCCCATGGACCGGCTGATCTGCGGCGACGTTGGCTACGGCAAGACCGAGATCGCCGTTCGGGCGGCGTTCAAGGCGGTGCTCGACGGAAAGCAGGTGGCGGTCCTCGTGCCGACGACGCTGCTCGTGCAGCAGCACCTGCAGACGTTCACCGAGCGGTTCGCCGGCTTCCCGGTCGTGGTCCGAGCGCTGAGCCGCTTCCAGACCGACGCCGAGGCTCGAGCGGTGACGGCTGGGCTGCGCGACGGCAGCGTCGACCTGGTGATCGGGACCCACCGGCTGCTCGGCGACGGCACCGGCTTCAAGGACCTCGGCCTGGTCGTGGTCGACGAGGAGCAGCGCTTCGGCGTCGAGCACAAGGAGGCTCTCAAGCGGCTCCGCACGGCGGTCGACGTACTCAGCATGTCCGCCACCCCGATCCCGCGCACGCTTGAGATGGCGATCACCGGGATCCGGGAGATGTCGACGATCACGACGCCGCCGGAGGACCGCCACCCGGTGCTCACGTTCGTGGGCCAGTACGACGACCGGCAGGCGGTCGCGGCGATCCGGCGCGAGCTGCTGCGCGACGGCCAGGTCTTCTACGTGCACAACCGGGTGCAGAGCATAGACCGGGTGGTGCGACGGCTCCGCGAGCTCGTGCCGGAGGCAAGGGTGGCGGTCGCGCACGGGCAGATGCACGAGCACCAGCTCGAGCGGGTGATGGTCGACTTCTGGGAGCGCGCCTACGACGTTCTGGTGTGTACGACGATCATCGAGTCCGGGCTGGACATCGCCAACGCGAACACCCTCATCGCCGAGCGTGCCGACCTGCTGGGGCTCTCCCAGCTGCACCAGCTGCGGGGGCGGATCGGGCGGGGCAGTGAGCGAGCCTACGCCTACTTCCTCTACCCGCCCGAGCGGCCGCTCACGGAGGCCGCCTACGACCGCCTTGCGACGATTGCGCAGCACACCGACCTGGGCGCAGGCATGGCGGTGGCCATGAAGGACCTGGAGATCCGCGGCGCCGGCAACCTGCTCGGCGCCGAGCAGGCGGGTCACATCGCTGAGGTCGGTTTCGACCTCTATGTGCGACTCGTCGGGGAGGCCGTGGCCGAGTTCCGTGGCACCGGTCCGGTCGAGGAGCCGGAGATGCGCGTCGACCTCCCGGTGGATGCGCATCTACCGAGCGAGTACGTGCCGAGCGAGCGGCTGCGGCTGGAGATGTACAAGCGGCTGGCGGAGCTGCGCACCGCCGAGTCGGTCGAAGAGGTCACCGCCGAGCTGACCGACCGCTACGGCGAGCCGCCGGCGCCCGTGTCGAACCTCCTTGCCGTGGCCAGGCTCAGGCTTCGGGCCCGGGCGGCCGGGCTGACCGACGTCGCCACCCAGGGGAAGTTCGTCCGCTTCAGTCCGGTGCAGCTGCCCGACTCGGTGCAGGTGCGGCTGTCGCGGCTGTACCCAGGCAGCGTCGTCAAGGCCCAGTCCCATACCATGCTGGTGCCGTCGCCGGAGACGGCCCGGGTCGGGGGCCAGCCGCTGCGCGGTACCGCCGTACTAGATTGGGCCGACCGCGTGATCGAGGACATCGCCATGAGGAGTGCCCAGCAGTGAAGTTCCGCATCGCGAGCCGGCGCCGAGTCTGTGGCGTCCTCGTCGCTGGAGCCGTGGTCTCGGCCGTCGCCGGCTGTGGGGTCGGCTTCCACCCCGGGGCTGCCGCGGTCGTCGACGGCACCACGATCACCGAGGGGCACGTCGACAACCTCGTGCTCGCCGCGTGCGAGTTCACGCGCCTCGACCGGATCGCCCAGGGGGGCAACAGCCCCTCCACCAGCGTGGCTGCGCTGCGGTCCGCGATCGCGAACTCGCTGATCCAGTTCGAGCTCGACGGCCGGGCGGCGTCGGCGCTCGGGCTCACCGTCCACCAGGCGGCGATGTCGCAGCTGGCGTCGTCGATCAACCTGCCCGGCGGCCTCGACTCGTCGGCTGCCCAGCTGCTGCGGCAGTACTTCACCGCCTCCGCTCGGGCCCAGCTCCAGGAGGCGGCGATCGGTGCGCACCTGAAGAACCCGAAGGTGACCTCGGCCGACCAGGCGACGCCGGCCGAGGAGCAGGCCTCGCGCGGCTACCTCGACAACTACGCCCGGCGGCAGAACGTCGCCGTCAACCCCTCGTACGGCAAGTGGAACGGGACGCAGATCGTCCGCGCCTCGGGTTCGCTGTCGGACCCCGTCTCGTCGGCCGCGCTCGCCTGGAAGCAGGCGGCGGCAGCAGACACGCCGCCACCGGGGACCCCCGCCTCCGAGCTCTGCGGCTGACCGCCCGGGCCGACCGGACCGGCGGCGTCCGCGCGGCCTCCTCAACCGGTGGCGGATGCCCGGTTAGGCTGAGCCGCAAGACGAACACCCAGCCGAGGAGCAGCCGGTGGCCCTGATCGAGGCGCTTGGCGCGCGGGAGGTGCTGGACTCGCGGGGCAACCCCACCATCGAGGTCGAGGTGGGCCTCGACGACGGCACTTTCGCCCGAGCCGTGGTGCCGGCGGGGGCCTCGACCGGAACCTTCGAGGCGGTCGAGCTGCGCGACGGCGGCGAGCGGTACTCCGGCCGCGGAGTGGTGATGGCGGTCGAGGCGGTCACCGCGGCCATCGAGCCGGCGGTGGCCGGCCTGCCCGCCGAGGAGCAGCGCCTGGTCGACCAGACCATGCTCGACCTCGACGGTACGCCGAACAAGGCCAGGCTCGGGGCCAACGCGATCCTTGGGGTCTCGCTCGCGGTGGCGAAGGCGGCCGCGGAGTCGGCGGGCCTCGAGCTGTTCCGCTACCTGGGGGGCCCCAACGCCCACCTGCTCCCGGTGCCGATGATGAACATCCTCAACGGTGGCGCCCACGCGGACTCCAACGTCGACATCCAGGAGTTCCTGGTCTTCCCGGTTGGGGCGCCCACCTTCGCCGAGGCACTCGAGCAAGGCGTCGCCGTCTACCACTCGCTCAAGGACGTGCTAAAGGGAAGGGGGCTGTCCACCGGCCTCGGCGATGAGGGCGGTTTCGCGCCCAACCTCGGCTCCAACCGCGAGGCGCTGGACCTGATCGCGACCGCGGTCGAGCGCACCGGGCTCGCGCTGGGCGCCGACATCGCACTGGGCTTCGACTCCGCCGCCAGCGAGTTCTACGACGCCAACTCCGGCACCTATCGGTTCGAGGGCGCTGCCAGGTCGGCGGCGGAGATGACCACCTACTATTCGGAGCTGTTGTCGGCGTACCCGATCGTCTCGGTCGAGGACCCCCTCGACGAGGAGGACTGGCTGGGCTGGCAGGCGCTCACCGCCGCCATCGGCGACCGCGTCCAGGTGGTGGGCGACGACATCTTCGTGACGAACTCCGACCGCGTGCAGCGGGGGATCGACGAGCGCACGGCAAACGCCCTGCTCGTCAAGGTCAACCAGATCGGCACCCTGACGGAGACCCTCGACGCGGTGGCGCTGGCCCACCGAAACGGGCTGCGCTGCGTGATCAGCCATCGCTCCGGAGAGACCGACGACACCACGATCGCGGACCTCGCGGTCGCCACCAACTGCGGCCAGATAAAGACCGGCGCGCCGGCTCGCTTCGAGCGGGTGGCGAAGTACAACCAGCTGCTGCGAATTGAGGAGGACCTCGGGGACGCCGCCCGCTATGCCGGGGTCGCGGCCTTCCCGCGCTACCTGGCGGGGGGCCACTGAGCGGCATGGCGGCTCGCCAGCGGCCCTCCCGGCCCAGCCCTCGCCGTACCCCGGCGCGGCTGCGCTCGGGGGGGCTGCCGACCAGCACCCGGAGGACTTCGCGGGTCCCCGACGAGCCGGCTCCACGTCGTTCGAGCACGCGGTCGAGGCTGACCGGCCGGGCCGCGGTATTGCTGCTGGTGCTCGCGGTGCTGGCGGTGTCCTACGCGACCAGCACCCGCGCTTGGCTGCGCCAGCGGGGCGAGATCAACGACCTCAACGCGCAGATCGCGCAGCGCAAGGTCGCCATCGCCGGGCTGCAACAGCAGCAGCGTCGCTGGCACGATCCGGCGTACGTCGAGGAGCAGGCCCGGCTGAGGTTCGGCTGGCTGCTGCCGGGCCAGACCGGGTATCGGGTCATCGGACCCGAGGGGCGCGTGTTGGCCGGTCGCACGAACGAGCTGTCGACGCCGGTACGGCACCCGGCGGAGAAGGTCCAGTGGTGGCAGCCGGTGCTCGACAGCGTCACCGCGGCCGGCACGCCGCCGGTCCACGCCCGCAAGCACGCCCATCGGCCGCGCCACCACCCGCCGGCGAAGCTCACCGACCGCGGGCTGCGCACCGGCGGATGAGCGTCGGCCCGCTCACCGAGCCTGACGCGCGGGCCGTCAGAGCCCAGCTGGGCCGGCCGCCGCGCGACCTGGCCGGGGTGGGGCACCGGTGTCCCTGCGGTCTCCCCGACGTGGTCGAAACCCGGCCGCGGCTCAGCGACGGTGCACCGTTCCCGACGCTGTACTACCTGACCTGCCCGCGGGCGGTGTCGCAGGTGAGCGCGCTCGAGGCCGCGGGTTTGATGGCTGAGCTGACCCGCCGGCTGGCGGCGGACGAGGGCCTGCGCGCCGGCTACCGCGCCGCCCACCGGGCGTATCTCGCCGACCGGGTCGAGCTGGGCGACGTACCCGAGATCGCGGACGTGTCCGCGGGGGGGATGCCGGACCGGGTCAAGTGCCTGCACGCCCTGGTCGCGCACTCGCTGGTCGCGGGACCGGGGGTGAACCCGGTGGGCGACGAGGCGCTCACCATGCTGGCGCGCTGGTGGCAGCCGGGCGCCTGCGTCGCCGTACCCGGCTCCGAGGCGGCGAGGTGACGCGAGTCGCCGCCGTCGACTGCGGCACCAACACGCTGCGCCTGCTGGTCGCCGACCTCGACCCGGACACCGGCTCGGAGGCCGAGCTCGACCGCCGTACGACGATCGTGCGGCTCGGCCAGGACGTCGACCGCACTGGGGTCTTCTCCGCTGCCGCGCTGGAGCGGACCTTCGCCGCGCTCGACGGGTTCGCGAGTGTGGTCGACTCGCTGGACGTGGAGCGGCGCCGCTTCGTCGCCACCTCTGCCGCCCGCGACGTGGAGAACCGGGCGGAGTTCGCCGACGGAGTGCTCGCGCGGTTCGGGACCGCCCCGGAGGTGATCAGCGGGGCAGCGGAGGCGCGGCTGACGTTCGCGGGCGCCACCCGCCAGCTCGACGGCCGCCGCGATATCGCCCGGCCGCTGCTGGTGGTCGACATCGGCGGCGGCTCTACTGAGCTCGTCACCCGCCCGGCGAGCCGGCGCGACATAGTCGGGACCTCTCTCGACGTCGGTTCGGTGCGCCTGACCGAGCGCTACCTGCACAGCGACCCGCCCACCCCCGCCCAGGTGGAGTCGCTGGTCTCCGACGTGGACGCGGCGCTCGACACGGTCAAGCTGCCGCTGGACCGGATGGGTACGGCCGTCGGGGTGGCGGGGACGGTGACCACCATGGCGGCCATGGTCCTCGGCCTGACCAGGTACGACCGGGCGCGGGTCGACCTGGCGCCCCTGCCGTTGGCCGAGCTGCAAGGGGCGATCCAGCGGGTGGTGAAGATGACCGTCGCCGAGCGGCGCTCGTTGCCGTTCATGCACCCGGACCGGGCGGACGTGATCGCCGCCGGCGCCCTGATCCTCGACCGGGTGACCGCCCGCGTGGGGCTGCCCACCCTGCTTTGCTCCGTGCGCGACATCCTCGACGGGATCGCCTGGTCCGCCCTCCCCTGACCTTGTCTCGCCCGGGTGGCGTTGTGCGCCAGGTGGGGGGCATTTCGGTCGCCAGACCCCCACTCGGTGGGCAATGCCTCCCGGGGGGGACAACGTGCGAGGATCGGTGGGTGGACAACCGCGACGAGCGGGCGGCGTACGTCGGGACGGCGCTGCCGCATCCGATCACCGGCGAGCTGTTCGCCAGCCCGGTGCCGCCCGGCTCGGGCTGGCCGGGCGACCCGGCCGCGCCCGAGACGCCGGTGGCCGGGGACGCCGCAGCGGTGGCCGCCCTCGCGGCCGGCACCCGGAGCCTGGCGGACCTCGACGCCGCCGTGTCGGTCTGCCGCGCGTGTCCGCGGCTGGTCGGGTGGCGGGAGCGTGTCGCGCGCGAGAAGCGAGCCGCCTTCGCCGGGGAGCCGTACTGGGGGCGGCCGATCGCCGGCTGGGGCAGCAGCCAGCCCCGGGTGCTCCTCGTCGGCTTGGCCCCGGCGGCGAACGGAGGCAACCGCACCGGCCGCATGTTCACCGGCGACCGCTCTGGGGACTGGCTGTTCGCGTCGCTGCACCGCGTCGGCCTGGCATCGCTGCCCACCAGCCGGTACGCCGGTGACGGCCAGCGGCTGCCGCACACCAGGATGATCGCCCCGGTGCGCTGTGCCCCGCCTGACAACCGCCCGAGCACCCTGGAGCGAGACACCTGCGCCCGCTGGTTGGACGCAGAGCTCGGCCTGATCCTGCCCTCGGTCCGGGTGGCGGTCTGCCTCGGCGCCTATGCCTGGGCGGCGCTGTTGGGTGCGCTGGTGCGCCGAGGAGCCGCCGTACCCAGGCCGCGGCCGCGGTTCGGCCACGGCGTAAGGGTGACCGTCGACATTTCCGGCCCGGCGGGGAGCGCGGCGCCTCGTCGGCTGCAGCTGCTCGGCTGCTTCCACCCTAGCCAGCAGAACACGTTCACCGGGCGGCTCACCGAGTCGATGCTGGACGCGGTGCTGGCGCAGGCGGCGACCCTCGCCCAGCTGCCGGCCGGCCGCTGAGCGGCCGGGCCGAATAGGGTGGCAGGAGAGCGTCTTGGGTAAGGGGGCTCCCATGTCAGCATCGCCGGCCGGACCGCACCTCGTCGTGGCCGGCGGGGGCTACGTCGGCATGTACACCGCGCTGGGACTGCAGCGCCGGCTGCGCAGCGGCGAGGGGCTGGTCACGGTGATCGACCCACGGTCGGCGATGACCTATCAGCCCTTCCTGCCGGAGGCCGCCGCCGGCAACCTCGAGCCACGGCACGTGGTGGTGCCCCTGCGCAAGACCCTGCATGGCTGCGAGGTGATCACCGGTCGGGTGACAGGCGTCAGCACCGCTGCCTCGACCGTCACCGTGAGCACCCCCGAGAGCGATCCGTACGAGCTCCACTACGACGAGCTGGTGGTCGCGTTCGGTTCGGTGTCCCGGACACTGCCGGTGCCCGGACTGCGGGACAACGCGATGGCCTTCCACCAGGTCGAGGAGGCGATCGCGCTGCGCAACCAGGTCCTCGACCGACTGGACAGCGCGGCCTCGGTCCGGGACCCGGCCATCCGGGCGCGGGCGCTGAGCTTCGTGTTCGTCGGCGGCGGGTACGCCGGCATCGAGGCGCTGGGCGAGATCGAGGACATGGCCAGGTTCGCGACCCGCTACTACCCGACCGTGGACGAGTCCGACCTGCGGTTCATCCTCGTCGAGGCGACCGACCACATCCTGCCCGAGGTCGGGCGGGCCCTCGGGCGCTACACCGTCGAGCGGCTCCGCCGCCGGGGGATCGACGTCCGCCTGAACACCCGGCTGGACAGCTGCGTCGACCGGCACGTGGTCCTGTCGGACGGCACCGAGCTCGACGCGGACACCATCGTCTGGACCGCCGGGGTGAAGGCATCCCCGGCGCTGCGCGCGACCGACCTGCCACTGGACGACCGCGGGCGCGTCCGGGCCCACCCGGACCTGCGGGTGGACGGAGTCGAGCACGTCTGGACAGCCGGCGACAACGCCGCCGTGCCGGACCTGACCAACCCGGGCGCCTTCTGCTCGCCGACCGCGCAGCACGCAGTGCGCCAGGCGCGGGTGCTCGCCGCCAACATCGTGCGCTCGCTGCGGGGCGAGCCCCTGCATGACTACCGGCACCGGTCGGCCGGCTCGCTGGCCAGCCTTGGGCTCTACAAGGGCGTCGCGCAGGTGTACGGCGTACGGTTGCGCGGCTTTCCGGCGTGGTTCATGCACCGCACCTACCACATGAGCCGGCTGCCGACCTTCAACCGCAAGGTGCGGGTGGTGCTCGACTGGACGACCGACCTGTTCTTCCGCCGCGACATCGTCTCGCTGGGTACCCTGCACCACCCGCGTGAGGAGTTCTCCCGGGCCAGCAGCGACCCTCCTGCCGGCTGACCCGGGGGACCGTCGCTCGCAACTAGCATGAGGGCGAGCCGCCACGCCCGTGCACGCCTGCCAGTCGCCCCCGTATCCCAACCGGTAGAGGAAGCGCCCTTAAAAGGCGCCCAGTGTGGGTTCGACCCCCACCGGGGGCACCCTCCCCGACCTGTCAGAAGCTCAGCACGCTATAGCGTGTTCCACCTCCGACAAGTCGGAGCGGAGGTGCGGGTCTAGGCGAGTTGGCGGCGGGCGCGGCGGAGGTCGTGCTCGTGCACGATCGCGGTCGCGTGGCCATGGGCGATGCCGAACTCGTCGCGGAGCCACTGGACCCGGTCCTCGAACCGCAGACAGGCCGGACCGTTGTCGAGATGGCCGAACCACTCATGTAGGGGACGCCCGGTCGCCGCGGGGATCCGCGCGACCAGCATCTGATGGGTCTCCTCGGAGTGGTGAAGGGCCACGACTGCCTCCCAGGCTCGCATCGACCTCGATAGGTTGAGCCTGCCCTATGGTCGTTGGCCGCACAAGGGATTGGGCGGGTTTCTAAGGCAGCTCGACCGGCTGGGGCTCGGGCCCGGCCCCCGGGCGGACCTGACCTGCGTCTGGCGGTGGGATCGGGTGCCGCCGGCGGTGCCGCAGGGAGGCCCACCTACCGAGCGGTCCCCGGTCGCTGCCGCGGACGTCCGCGCCAGTGACCTCCGTGCCGGTGCTCTCCGCTGCGGCCGAGGCAGCCCGGGGGAGGGTGAACACCCCCTCGCCCCGGTACCCCTCGTGCTCGGCGGTGTCGTCGGGGAGTACGCCGAGCGCAGCGGCGACCGTCGGCAGCATGACTGTCGCGCAGTCGCGGTAGCCGCGCGGCGAGGGGTGGTAGCGGTCCGGGCCGAACATGTCCGCCGGGCGGGCCGCGAACTCCGGCCCGAGGATGGTGCCCAGCGACACCGAGTGAGCCCCGGACTCGACCGCGACGACCGTCTGGGCAGCCGCTAGCCGGCGACTCCAGCGCCGGGCTACCTGGCGTAGTGGCGTCGGGATCGGCAGCACGGTCCCCAGGTCGGGCACGGTCCCCACGACGACTTCCGGGGCGGTGGCTCGCAGCAGCCCGGGGACCGGGCGGCGGAGGCCCTCGAGGGTGTCGCGCAGGGCCCTTACCGCCCGCGGCGGCCAGACCGCGTGCGTGACGTCGTTGGCGCCGACGATGACTATGCATACGTCGGGGTTGATCTGCAGGGCCGGACCGACCTGGCCCGCCAGGTCCGAGGACTTGGCTCCCACCGCGGCTACGCACCGCAGTACGACGGGGCGGCCGGACAGGGTCGACAGCCCGGTCGCCAGGAACGCACCGAACGTGTCCTGAGGCACGGTGGCGCCGTAGCCGGCCGCCGCGGAGTCGCCGAGGACTGCCAGCCGGATCGGCGTACCGCGGAGACCCGCGCCATAAAGTCCGTCGGCGTCCAGCGGCATGCCGAGGGTGTCGCCGATCCGCCGCCTGGCCACCACCGCCTCGGTCTTGAGCAGGCCGTACACGGACCCGCCGAGCAACCCCAGCCCGCCGCCGCCGAACGCGGTGGCCGCCGCGATTCGCCGTACGGCGACCGCCTTCGCCACGGATCACCCCCTGCCGAGCTTGTAGTTCAACTTTAGACGCCGGCGCCCTCGATCGTCCTCGGTCCGAGCGGACGCCGCCCGGCGAGGTCCGTCAGGGCCAATGGTCGCCGCACGCCGACCCCGGGCGCCGACTGCGTCCCATCCGCCTGGATCGCCGCAGCCGGCAAATGAATTGGGAGACACACCACTAGGGTGAGCCGGTGGAGTACGCCGAGTCGCTGCTGGACCTGGTGGGCAACACCCCGCTGCTCAAGCTCGGCCCCACGGCCGAGGGGATCCCGGGCCGGCTGCTCGTGAAGGTGGAGTACCTCAACCCGGGCGGGTCGGTGACGGACCGCATCGCCATACCGATGATCGCCGCCGCGGAGGCCGGCGGCGAACTGCAGCCGGGCGGCACGATCGTCGAGCCGACCTCGGGCAACACCGGGGTCGGGCTGGCCATGGCCGCCCAGTCCCGCGGCTACCAGTGCGTGTTCGTCTGCCCAGACAAGGTGAGTGTCGACAAGCAGAACGTGCTCAAGGCGTACGGCGCGCGGGTGGTGGTCTGCCCGACCGCTGTCCCGCCCGACCACCCCGACAGCTACTACAGCGTGTCCGACCGGCTGCTCCGGGAGATCCCCAAGGCGTGGAAGCCCGACCAATACGCCAACCCGCGCAACCCGCAGGCCCACTACGACACCACCGGCCCGGAGATCTGGCGGCAGACCGATGGCCAGGTGACCCACTTCGTGGCCGGGGTCGGCACCGGGGGGACCATCAGCGGCACTGGCCGCTACCTCAAGGAGGTGTCGCAGGGCCGAGTGCAGGTGGTGGGCGCCGATCCCGAGGGGTCCGTCTACTCGGGGGGCACCGGCCGGCCGTACCTGGTCGAGGGCGTCGGCGAGGACTTCTGGCCGTCGACGTACGACCGCAGCGTCGCCGACCGGATCATCGCGGTGTCCGACCGCGAGTCCTTCGAGACCACCCGGCGGCTGGCGCGCGCGGACGGGCTGCTGGTGGGCGGGTCCTCGGGCATGGCGGTCGCCGCCGCCTGCCGGCTCGGGCGCGAGCTCGACGACCCGGGCGCCGTCATCGTCGTGCTACTCCCCGACGGCGGGCGCGGCTACCTCACCAAGGTCTTCGACGACCGATGGCTGGCCCAGTACGGCTTTCTCGGACCGGCGCCGGAGCAGACCGCGGGGGACGTTCTGCGGGGCAAGAGCGGTCGGCTCCCCGACCTCGTGCACACCCATCCGGGCGAGACGATCGCGGAGGCGGTGGCCATCCTCGGCGAGTACGCGGTCTCCCAGATGCCGGTGGTCAGCGCGGAGCCCCCGGTGATGGCCGCCGAGGTCGTCGGCTCGGTGAGCGAGCGGGACCTCTTGGACGCGCTGTACGCCGGCCGGGCCCGCCTGACCGACTCCGTGGAGTCCGTGATGGCGCCGCCGCTCCCGACCGTGGGCGCTGGGGAGGCGGTCCGCACGGCGGTCGAGCGTCTGCAGGACGCCGACGCGGTCGTGGTTCAGGAGTCCGGTCGGCCGGTCGGCGTACTGACTCGGCACGACCTGCTCGGCTTCATCACCTGAGTCGGGGCAGTCGGACTTAAGGTCCGGCCCGTTGAGCCCCGGCCGGGGCGGCGCTCGCCACGATCTGCCCCCTGGGCTATGCTCCCGGGCAGAAGTACGCGCCGCGGCCGACGCCGAGCCCTGTCCCCGACCCGGCGCACCCCCGACCTTGCTGGTACGGGACAGGAGCGGAGAACCCAACGCCGTGCCTTGCGCGGCACGGGTGCCGACGGCCGCCGGAGCGCTTGTCCGGGGCGGGGGATCTCGACGGCACCTTGGGGTGAAGCCACCGGGTTGGAAGCGCGGCCGGGTGGCCGGGCCAGCCCTCCGGCCCGAACCCGACAGCTAACTTCGCAGGCGCCATGGAAGGGTGTCCCCGCATGCCCCCGTCCCCTGCTGGCCGTTCCATGCCCCCAGGCCGCCGCAACCGCTCGGCCCTGGTCGCCGCGGTCCTCGCGGCAGTGGCGACGATCGCCGGCTGCGGCTCGGCCCCGCCGCATTCCGTCGCCGCTGCCGACAGGCCGGCGACCTCCACGCCCAGCGGTCCCGCCCTCCGCGGTGGCGGTGTCGGACGCTTGGTCGTGGCCGGGCACACCCCGGCCGCCGACACCGCCTCGCCGACGGCGCCGACGGCCGGGCGCTCGCGCGCGGGCGCCCACGGATCGGGTCCAACGGCTGCCACGCGGAGCGGGTCGCCGACCTCGAGGTCGCACGGGTCGCCCGGATCGGGTCTGCCTCCGCCCGGCTCCGGGGGCCCCGCCTGGCCGGGCCAGGACCCGACCACCGGGCCGCCGGACCTGCCAACCGGCGATCCGGCACCGACCCGGGTCGTCACTGTCGGCACGGAGTCGCAGCTGGCTGCGGCCATCGGCAACGCCACACCCGGTACGGCGATCCGGCTGCGAGCCGGCACCTACAGCGGTGCGCTGACCATCCGCCGTTCCGGCACCCGAACGGCGCCGATCACGATCAGCCCGGCCGGCAACGGGCCGGTGACGCTCACGGCTCACCTGTCCATGCCGCCGTGCTCGGCGTCCTCGCCCGATCCGAACCGCACCGTCCGGTTCGAGCAGGGAGCAAGCTACTGGACGATCAGCCACCTGGACATCGTCGGCGGCGTCTTCCTCGCCGGCGAGGGTGCCGGGCCCTTCCAGAAGTGGTTCGGCGACCTAGTCAAGTCGGGGAACTGGCAGGCCCGGCGGGCCATCCCCGGGCACGGGACCGACGACTTCGCCGCCGACGCGCACGCGATCGCCTACTCGGCTGGGCAGATCAACCACACCCTGGTGCCCTCCGACGGAGTCAAGATCATCGACAACGACATCTCCCTCAAGGGGATCCACTCGGCGATGAACCGCTACGGGACGATTGCGGGCAACACCATCCACAACATCGCCTGCGGGGTTGGGCCGGGCGTCTGGCTGGGCAGCATCAGTGATGGCTGGACGGTCGCCTACAACCACATCTATGCCATCGCGGCCGGGACCGAGCACTTCATGTACGAGGGGATCCGCGTCGGCGGCGGGTCGTCGTACAACGAGGTGACCCACAACTACGTGGAAGACCTGCCGGGTGATGCGAGGGCCTTCGCGACGGATCAGGACGGCTCCTACAACGTGTTCACCTACAACACCGCCCGGGGAGTCGCAATCGGCTACAACGAGGAGATGTCCGGCTGGGGCAACGTCTGGTCGCACAACTTCGTGGCCGACTTCCGCACTGCGGGGTTCAGCCTCCGCATGATGGACGACAAGCTCACCGCGCCGTCGATGAACTCGAGCAGCTACCGGACCAGGGTGACCTGCAACGTGGTGGCCGGTCCGGGCACTGCCTTGCAGATCGGCGCGGTCAAGGATGGGGTCTTCGCGGACAACCGCTTCGAGACAGTGCATCTGGGCAAGTTCGTCCCGTCCTACTGGGACGGGCAGGGCAACGTCTGGAACGGCGGGCACGCAGCCCCCGGCGCACACCCGGTGAGCGCCGCGACCGGCTGCTAGAGCCTGCACCGTCCTGCCGGGTGCGTCCTAGAGCCCACACTCCGCACGGCGCAAGGGCGGGTGGGGGCGACGGAGCGCCAGCAGGTCACCGGCGGCGATGCACCGCCGTCGGCAGCCCTCCCTCACGTGACGCTCCGCCGCCCGAGGTGATACCGGCTGATATTGCGGTTGGTCGCGGCCGCTCGGGCATGGCGCACCGAGGTGCGCGCGCCGGCGCGGACATGACCATTGCTCCCCCCACCGTCAGCAGTTCACCCCTCGAGCCGCCCGAGGACCCCCTCGGCCCGGCGGGCAACTCCGATCACAAGCATGCACCACCGCTCGCCGAACACGCTGGTGATTCGCCGAATTCGTCCCGATTACGTCCCTGCTCCGTCGGCCCGCAGCCACTCGCCGAACGCAAGCGGCTCACGGGTCACCAGGTAGGTAGCCCAGTTCATCTTGGCGACGGTGCCATCGGCTGCCCTGGTGATGCGCAGCAGCTCGCCGGTCTCTCGGCCGGACTGGGTGCGGTACCGGTCCTCGCCCTCGGGCACGAACACCGATGGGGGGAGCTGGGCGGGTGCGTTGGCGGCGCGCGCCTCCAGCCGGCCGGCCCGGACGCTGAAGACGTACGGCTGACCTTCGGAGTACCAGATGCCGAGCACCCCGGCGAGCTCGGGGGGTACGCCGGTGCCCGCCGTCCAGGCCTCGGGCTCGGACGGGTCACGGTCCAGGGACAACCCACCGAGCTCGATCGCGAAGGCGGCCGGGTCGACGGTGCCGGAGGAGTTCATCAGCACGATCGCGGCCGCCTTCGCCTTCCGCTGGGTGAAGACGCCGGTGATGTGGCCAGGCATGCCGCCCGTGTGGCCGACCCAGACCCGATCTCCGCTGCGCTGGAGCATGAACCCCAGTCCCCACGCCGCCTGCCAGGTCTCGAGATCGGCCATGATCTGCGGCTGGCACATCTCGTCGACGGTGTCGGGACTAAGCACCTCCGCTACCGGGTCGGCGACGAACGAAGTCCAGGTCGCGAGGTCCGCGACGGTGCTGGCGAGCCCGCCGGCCGCGGCCATCGCGTCGATGTCGAGGACGGGCTCCACGACCGGCACGTCGGAGAAGGGCGGGACGTAGTAGCCCCGGGCACAGGGCGGGACGAGCCCGAGCGTGGTCCGGTTCATGCCAAGGGGCTCCAGGATGCGGGCTCGCAGGCTGTCCACCCATTCGCGGCCATCGAGGCGGGCCACGACTTCGCCCAACATGCTGTAGCAGAGGTTGGAGTAGTGCCAGCGGTAGTGCGGGCGGAGGATGCGCTCGGCCTCGTTCCAGCCGGCGACCAGGGCGACCCGGTCGGGATACGTCAGGGTCTCCCAGACGTCGCCGACCGGCTCGCGCTGCATCCCGCTGACGTGCGCGAGGAGCTGTCGGATCGTCACACCGCCATGTGTGCTCTCCGGGATGTGCCGCTCCAATGGGTCGTCGAGATCAAGCCTCCCCTCGTCGCGCAGCTGCATGACGAGGACGGCGGTGAACGTCTTGGTGTTCGACGCGATCAGGAACTGCGTGTCCTCGTCGGGCCGGCGGCCCGGCTCGGCCAGGTCCGCGGCACCGACCCCGCCGGTCCAGGCCAGCCGGCCGTCGCGCACGACACCAGCGGCGATTCCGGGCACGCGCCCCTCGGACTGCCTGGCCGCGACCACCCGGTGCAGGGCCGTCTCGGTTGCTGGGGAGAGCTCGCTCACGGCCGCGAGCCTATGCCGTCCGGCCGACCGACCGCGAGCGGCCGGAGTGCGGGCTGTCCGCACGCCGCGAGTCTCGGTACCGTCCTGGCCACCCGGACAGGAGGATGGCGCCGACCTGCGCGTCCGCGGGGGCCAGAGCAGAATCGACCCAGTGTCCTGCGTCGGAGGTTGGTGGACGCGAAGAGCATCTCCTTCACCCGACACCGTGGGCAGTTCGGTGCGAGATTGCCGGGAGGTGGATTGTGAGACGGCGGCGAGGCACGGCGGCAGCCAGGCTGTACGAGCTGCTCCGGCTGGTGACGGGAGCTGACGTCCCGGTTCGGCTGCGAGCCTGGGACGGCACCGAGGCAGGGCCGCTGGATGCGCCGGTCCTCGTGTTGCGTTCGCGGCGAGCGCTGCGCCGCCTCATGTGGGACCCGGGCGAGCTGGGCCTCGGCCGGGCTTATGTGGCGGGCGAAGTCGACAGCGGTGGGGACCTGCTTGAGGCGCTCGGCAGTGCGGCCGAGCTGGGGGAGCACATCGGACGGCGGCCGCGGCTCTCGCTCCGCGACCGGGGCCGCCTACTGGGTAGAGCATTCCTGCTCGGAGCGGTCGGGCCGGCGCCCAAGCCGCCACCCGAGGAGATCCGGCTACACGGCGAGAAGCACTCGAAGGCGCGCGACAAGCTCGCGGTCCGCAGCCACTACGACGTCGGCAACGAGTTCTACCGTCTGGTGCTCGGTGACTCGATGGTCTACTCCTGCGCGTACTGGACGCGGGCGGACGACCCGTCGTACACCCTTGATGACGCACAGCAGGACAAGCTGGACCTGGTCTGTCGCAAGCTGGCCCTGCACGAGGGCATGCGGCTGCTCGACGTGGGCTGCGGCTGGGGCTCGTTCGCCGTGCACGCGGCGCGCGAGTACGGCGTCGAGGTGGTGGGCATCACCTTGTCGGAGCAGCAGGCGGAGTTCGCCCAGAAGCGGGTGGCGGAGGCAGCGCTGCAGGACCAGGTCGACATCCGGGTGCAGGACTGGCGGGACCTGACCGACCCGCCGTTCGACGCGATCTCGAGCATCGGGATGGCCGAGCACGTGGGCGAGGATCGGTTCTCCGAGTACGCCGGCGCGCTGCACGACCTGCTCCGCCCGGGCGGGCGGGTGCTGAACCACCAGATCGCCGGGCGGCCCGGGCCGACGGCCAAGCGACGGACGTTCGTGGACGCCTACGTCTTCCCCGACGGCGACCTGCTGCCGCTCGCCACGGTCGTGTCGCGTCTCGAACGGGCCGGCTTGGAGGTGCGCGACGTACAGAACCTGCGTGAGCACTATTCACTCACCCTGCGGGCATGGGTCGCCAACATCGAGCGCAACTGGGCTGCCTGCGTCAGGGAGACGTCGGAGGGCCGGGCCCGGGTCTGGCGGCTCTACATGGCGCTGTCCGCGGTCGGCTTCGACCGCGGGATGATCCGGGTCAACCAGACCCTGGCCGTCCGTCCGGGTCCCCGGGGCCGCACCGGCATCGCGTTGGTGCGGACCACCTGAGGGCCCTCGCCGGACCTGGTTCGCCGGCGCCGTGCGGCCGGCACGCGCGGGTCAGGCTCAGACCACCCCCTGGTGCTGCAGCAACCGGAAGGCGACGATGCCGGGTAGCACCGGGAGCCAGAACGTCAGCAGCCGCGAGGCCAACACGGCGGCGACCGCCTCCGTCGGGCCGATGCCGATCGCGGTCAGCCCGGCGACCAGTGCCCCTTCCACCGCCCCGAGCCCGCCAGGCGTGGGCGCCAGCTGGCCGAGCGTCGACCCGACAATGAAGACGGCCATGACGGCCAGCAGCGGGAAGCTCGACTGGAAAGCCAGCAGCGTGGCAACGAGCCCCAGCGCCGACAGCACCAGAAAGGCAACCGATCCCCCCACCAGCGCGGTGGCCCGGGCGGGGTGCCGCAGCGTAGGCAGCAGGTCGGCCCCGACGTCCCGCGCCGCCCGCAACCCGGGTCGCAGCAGCCGGGCCCGGCCGAACGGTGAGGCCATTATCGCGACCGCGGCCAGACCGGCCAGCCCGACGCCGAGCCACAGCGGCCAGCCGTTCGGCACCCTGACCTGGCCGACCGGTACGGCGTCGCCGATCACGAGTATGCCGAGCACCGTCAGCACGGCGCTGACCAGGCCCATCACCGCGCGGTTGATGAGCAGCACCCCTACCGCGTTGGCCCGGCGCAGCCCGAGCCGTTCGAGGTAGACGAGGTTGATCCCGTAGAAGCCGACGCCGGCCGCGGTCGTGCGACCGGTGAACGTGGCGGCCACCTGGACGGCGGTCGTCTTCAGCCACGGGACCGGCTTCCGGCTCGAGGCGATCATGGTCAGCGCGGCGGCCAGCGTCGTCAGCTGCCCCAGTACCGCGGCAAGCAGGAGCCACCGCCAGTCGGCGGTCGCGAAGGAGCCGACCACGCGGCTGAGGCTGGAGATCTGGGGGAGCAGCAGGTAGACGGCGAGGCCACCCGCAAGCAGCACCGCGAGCGTGGCCGGGCGGACCGGAGACCGGAAGCCTGGCAGCGGCTCCCCGATGCGCTCGGCCAGCGCCTCGCGTAGGTCAGCCAGGGACCCTCGACCGTCCCGCAGCTGCCGACGGAGGTGGGTGTGCAGCGCCAGCCACTGCAGGTCAGGAAGTGCCTCCCGCAGCAGGTCCGCCGGCAGTGCCCGCACCGCACTCTCGACCGCTCGCGGTACGCCGACCACCGAGGCGACGGACACGAGCATCTCGGCGGCGTCCTGTGAGCTCTGGGCCCCCGGGCCGCCGACCCGGCTGAACGTGAAGTCGGCGATGCGGGGATGGCCGCGCTCGTCGACCACGATGTTCTTGGCCCGGAGGTCGTGGTGGGTGATCCGGGCAGCCCGCAGGGCGAGGACGTCGTGCCACAGCTCGTCGAGGAGGGAGTCGCTGATCGCGCTCGGGGTCAGCTGCGAGAGCGGGTGGCCGGCCACGTGCCGGCGGATCAGGAACGGCGGACCGTGCTCGATCTCCCCGGCGAGCAGGATCGGCAACGTGCGTACGCCGGCTCGCTCGGCCAGGAGGGTGACGTAGGCCTCGTGCTCGACCTCGTGGCGCGGCGTCGTCAGGTCCGGCTCATGCTGGACGTCCAGCGAGGCGAGCAGTCGCCGGACCCGGTACGCCGGTCCCGCCAGCCGGTGCAGCCGGCGGACCACCTTCATCTGCAGCTGCTCGCCCGAACGCGTCGCCACGTCGTACAGCTGCGGCCGCAGGAACGGGCGCGGCACCGGCGTGACGTGGGCATCCTCGATCCCGCACTGCCGCAGGGCCAGGAGCACCGCCGCGTCCGAGGTACGCCGACCGGGCGCCCCCAGCGTCAGGTGGAAGAACGTGCCCGCGCCCCAGCCGAGGACCGCCCCGGCGAACACCCCCAGCGGTAGGTTGCGGCCGAGGAACACGTCCGCCACCGCAACCAGCACGACCGCGACCCACGCGGTGTTGCGCACCCAGCGGGTCACGTAGGGGCCGGCGGACGTGGCAAGGGCCGCCGCGACCGCCAGCTCGACGGCCGGGAACTCGAACCCCGGGGGGCCCGGCAGTCGGCTGGTGACCTCGAACAGCGCTGGTGGGACCGGCCGTGGACCCGCCAACCATTGGATGACCAACGCGAGCACCCAGCTGAGGACAGCCGAGCCGCAAAGCGCGGCCCCTAGCCGCAGCCGACCCAGATACAGGGCGAGTCCGGCGGTCAGCACGATCCCAGGCCAGGAGCCGTACCACGCGACCACGGACCATACCCCCGACGACCAGTTCGGGAGCGCCTCGACCTGGTCGAAGATCGCCGACTCGACCGGGTTGACCCCGGGCCGGAGGGCTACCACCACGCAGCCGAGCACGACTCCTGCTGCCACCGCCATCCGGGCCAGGTCGGCGGGGTGGCGGCCGATCGATTGGCGCAGCCGCGCATAACGGCTGCGGCGCCCGAGCCGGCCGAGGTCGGCGGCCGACCGTCGTCGCCCCAGCCCCCGGGCACGGGCCGGGCGCCGGCCGGCCGGCGCCCCGGCGCGGCCGACCTTCGCGGGTCCGCCGGCGGGCGGGTCCGGCCCGTCGGCGTCGTAGCCGTTGCGTGCCGCCATATCTGCGCTGGTTTCCCTTCTGCGCCTCCCCTGCACCGTACGCGTTTGCCGGCCGTCCGGGTCGAGAAGGGCCTGCCTGCTGCAGTGACGTCGCGATCGGCTCGCCGCCCTGTGCGTCCCGGGCCAATCCACAACTGCGGCGTGTCCAGACCGGATCGGGGCGAAGCGCTCCTTACGTTGTTGGTCTGCCGGAGGAGCCGCGGGAGGGTATGTGAAGAGCATCATCGGCGCGCTGGCCGTCGCGGCAGCGGTCATCGCCGTGAGTGCCAGCGTCGGCGCCGGGCCGACCGCCCATCCGTCGCGTCGCGGGCAGAGCCTGGTGTCCGACGTACGACGCGCGCCGCCGAGCCCGAGCGCCAGGACCACGTTCCGCCCACCCAGCAGCCACCACACTCACGCCCATCGCCCGCCGCGACCGACCGGCCGATCTGCCCGCCCGGCCACGCCCACAACCGCACCGAGGTCGACGTCGCCCGGGACCACCTCGCCACCGAGCACCTCCGGTGAACCACAGACGCACTCCCAGCCGTCCTCCCGCGGCCCCGGGCCGGGCAGCCTGAAGGCGGCACCGGTCGGCCTTAACTGGGTGGCCGGCCGGACCGGAGGGCGGGTGCCGTCGTCGGTGCGGGTTAAGGTCACCTGGGCAGAGCTTGAGCCGGTCAGGGGGACCTTCTCCTGGGGCCTGATCGACAAGTGGCTGAGCACCTACCCGCCGAGCACGACCGTGACTGTGCGGCTCTTCGCCGGCACCAGCACCCCGAGCTGGGTGAACTCGATCGTCGGGCCGTGCGTCCGCGCGGTGAGCAGCTACAACCGCCAGGCCCTCTGCGTCCCCCGATACTGGACCGACTCGTTCCTTGACCTCTACCAGCAGCTCGTCCAGGCGATCGGGGACCGCTACGACGGCAACCCGCGGGTGCTGATGGTCTCCAACGCCGCCTGTACGACGGCCTGGTCCGAGCCGTTCATCAAGGGCGGCCCGACAGTCGGTGCGGCGCTTGCCGCGGCCGGCGACAGCGAGGCCGGGGAGTACCACTGCATGGAGCGGTCGATGGCCGACCAGGCGGCCGCCATGCCACACACCCGGATCGACCTCGGCGACAACGTCGGCTGGCAGATCCCGAAGCCCGGCGGCATCGAGAGCTCGTGGCCCAAAGAGCGCGACCTCATGGATGCGTTCCGCGCCACCTACGGCGGTCAGTTCGTGCCCAACTACCACGGCATGGCGAGCCAGACGAGCACCTACAGCGGCAGCCCGTCGGCGGCGCCGGACCTGTTCTCCTGGATGAAAGTCGCCGGCGGACCGTCGAACGTGCAGCGCGGCTGCCAGCGCAAGCTCGGCTCGGCCAGCTGCAACGACGCTTTCGTCATCCCGTACGCCATCGCGCTCAACGTCTGCCAGTTCGAGCTGACCTCGAACGGGTCCGATCTGTCTACCCAGCAGATCGCCGCCTTCTCCGCCCAGCTCGCCGCCTGCCCCGGGCACTGAGCAGCTCAAGCCGCAAATGCCCGAGTCCGCCCGCTGGTGGGGGACCTCCCACGCACAACTCCCCAAGCGACGCTCTCGACCTCTTCCTCTTCGCGACGAGCTTGCGCGAGCATCGTCGAGCCAGTCGGCGTATCCTCGCCGCCCGGAAACTCACCCACCCTCAACTCCGATGAGCCGGTTTCGCGTACAGCTCTCGTGAGTCAACGCGGGCGCTTGACAGTTCCTAGGGGCGCGGCTACCCCGTCCTGCAGATTGGCCCTGTTGAAACGAGGAGGGCGGGCTGCTTGAGGCACGAGTTGGGCGTGGGCAGTCTGTCAACACAGTTCCGCGTCCTGCTTGTAGTTCTCAGCCTGGTCGCATTCATTGCGCCAACAATCTCCGTGGCTACCAGCCCGGCTCAGGCTGAAGTATACACATGTGGGTCGACCAGCAAGTTCAACTATCACGATGGCTACACTCAGCCTTATGGCACGGGCTCCTGGGAAGGGGCCTACGCCAAGATCGAGACGCGGTACGGTGCTGTCTGTGATACGGACCAAACCGAAAACAATTTTCAAAATCCGTACGCGATGATCGCCAGTGGTAACGACTTGGGCTGGGCACAGTCAGGATATACCCGTTGGTATGATAGCTGTACCTACTTTTTCGCTCAGCAATTTAATGGATCCACGAATTTGCAGACGCGATTTGGGTCTTCATGCGTAACGTATGGGTCAGCTTACACCTACTACGGACGCTGGGATCCGACTTGTGACCGCGTTACAAGCAAGGTTGATGGGATGCTATACCTTCAGTCTAAGTGGGACCCATATACCGACTGGCAATATCCGTTCTCTCCACAATTCGAAGGTGAAGCAGTATATCTGGCTAGTGACATACCCGGAAATTCGACTTCGCCCACGGTGTTCTCTAACCTCCACGGAGAGCGCGCGAGCGATGATACCTGGATAGCGTATCCCTGTAACACACTGTAGAAGCAGAATCAAGGGAGCAACACTCGCGCAGATGGGGAACGTTGGTATAATCAATTCAGCGGATCCTGCCCTGGCTTCAAGATCTTCACCGATTCGGCATGACGTCAAAGTTGGATGAATGGTGGTTTCCTAGGAGAGTAACTATGGAGAAGAGAGTCTCCACAGTGCGTGGCGTCCTCCTCGGCGGGGCCGTGGCGGGCACTGCAATCATCCTTTTGGCAGCTTGGGCCTTCGCCATGCCAAAGGGGCAGCGGCCTTCGGTCGGGTCCAACCCCAATTCACACATGCAGCAGACCCTGTCTGGATATAGCGCTGCAGCAGTTCCGGATCGTTCAGTGCGACCACATCGGACAGATCAGGCGGTGACCGTAACTTTCCCTGGGGAGGGAGTCACGCTTGCACCACCGCCACCTAGTCTAAGCCCTTCCATAACGGCGGCCGATGCGCTAGCCTCATTCCGGCGGCAGGAAGTACCGGCCAATTTCTTAGGGGCGGCGCTGACGAGTGAATCCCCTTCGGTCGCTCTTTATTCGGTTACTGAAAGCGAACCGACCTACCCGGGGCTGCAGCCCGGGGCCGAGTACCCCGCCTGGGTCGTGACATATTCGGGCGTGGCGCCTGTATCGTATGGACCGGCCCCGCTGCCCGATGGTGCGGCGATGCAGTGCTCATTCGTCGGCGTTTACAGCTTGGCTGCCAATGCATGGACGACATTCTTCGAAGACTGCGACTGAGCTTCGACGCTACTTGGACCGCAATTGGAAGTTGGGCGCGTGACTCGTTGTTCCGATCGGCGGGGGCTGCGGCACGTCACGGGTCGGAGCTGCGGGACGGCCTGGTGGCGAGCCTTCGGCCGGGCGGTCAGTCTAGATAGCCCCACTCCTGCAGCGGCTCGGCGAGCACTCGGTCCATGGCCGCCACCTGGGCTGCGGTGAGCTCGCGGCGGAACGACTGGCTGCGACCGCGGTGGATAATGTGCCGGGCGAGCCCCGCCTCGAACCGCGGGCTCCAGTCGAGCTCGAGGAAGTCCAGCATGAGCCGGACGTGGTGCCTGGGGTCGTCGATCAGGTCCTCGTAGCGGATGTCGATCCACTGCCCGGGCGGGCACAGCTCGCGGGCGTCGGCGAAGGCGCGCATGAGCATCTTCCAGCCCAGCGCCGCGAGGACGACGAAGGACCGGTCGGCGGCCTCCCAGTCGGCTCGGAGGTCGGCCGGCAGTGGGCCGTAGATCCACTTGTCGGGACCTTGCCAGCCGTCCCACCAGCCCATCTGGAGCCACGAGCTGGCCACCGCCCGGCCATCCCGCACCACGTTGACCACCTTGAGGTCTGGGAAGGCAGCCCGCAGGAACCCGGTTCGCGGCCAGCCCGTTAGGTGCTGTAGGAGCACCTGGCAGCCCTGCGCGGCCATCCGGGCGCCGAAGAAGTCGCGGAACCGACCTTGCAGGTAGGGGGTCATGTCCTCGGCCAACAGGTCGCGGCACGGCTTGGAGAAGCCGGCCATCACCTGGCGGTCGATGAGCCGGTAGGCCTCCGAGGGCGCCACCCGGGTCCGGCCGCGCTCCAGCACCCGGACGCTCTCGGTCAGCGCGCGCATCCTTGGGTCGCGGGGGGCCGTCCGGCGGTAGAGGGTGCCGTTGAGCCGGCCGGCGAGGTTCAGCCGGGGGAGCTTGTCGTCCAGCCCCGAGATGAACCCGACCGCGGGATGGCGCGACAGGATCTCCTGGACGAGCGTCGTACCGCTGCGGCCCGTGCCGGACACCAGCGCGAGGGTCATCCGGCCTCCTTGAGGTCGGACCCGCTCTCCGGCGTACGGCGCGCAGCCCGACGGTAGCCGAACCAGAGCATCCCGGGGGCGGCGATGGCGCTCACCAGGGACTGCTGCCCCCTGGCCATGCCCTCCACCCACTCGTCGTCCAGGCGGATCCGGGTCGAGCCGGACCGGTGCCGGTTCGGGTTGCCCGCGACCGAGTGGGTGGGCGCGAGCCGCACCGACGTGGTCGACTCGAAGGGCAGCTCGGCGCCGGACAACCCGACCAGGTCGAGAATCGCGGCGGTCGCGCGCTCGGGGTCACCGACGAAGTCCTCGTACCGGAGCCGAAGGTACCGGCCGCGCCGCCAGACCAGCGCGGTCAGAGCGTTCCAGGCGAGCCACAGGCTGGCGCTCTTCCACAGTGGGTGGCGCTGCATCTGCTCGTCGGCGTCGGTGCGGTTACCGGTCACCCGCGAGCGGCGCCAGGAGAACGCGGCGGCGCGGGGGTCCCGGACGACGTGCAACACGGACACTTCGACGCCGGGCAGCTGGGAGACCAGCATGCCGTACGGCGGCAGCTTCGAGGAGTCGACGACCAGGGCGGTGCCGTGATGGCTCGCCAGCGACCGGTACAAGCGGGCGATGAGCTCGTCGTCGCGGTGCGGTGGCACGGGGGGCCGGCCCAGCGCGCGGCGCACCAGCATGGTGGGCACCCGGCCCAGCCGCAGCCGGCGGCGCAGCCGGGCCGCGATGCCGGCAGCGTCGAGCGGCGGGCCGCCGTCGGTCACGTCCGCCATGACCGAGGCCCACACCGGGCAGCTGTCGAACGGCCGGCCGCAGCCGCACAGGTGGTTCTCCACCACCCCGCGCTGCCAGAGGAAGCGGAGCTCCCCGGCCGCGAACACGCCGTCCACCTGGCCGAGGATGTTGGTGAGCAGGGTGCTCCCGCTGCGGCCGCTCCCGGCTAGGTAGAGCACCCGGATCGGCGCCTCGGGCCGGACCGTCATGCCGGCACCGAGCCCAGGCTCAGCCGCCGGCCACGGCGCTCGGCAGCCTCGGCGTACGCCGCGTCGAGCCGGTCCAGGTGGGCCTGCGGGCTGAGCTCCCGCTCGACCTTCGCCCTCCCTGCGGCGCCCATCCGGGCCGCCCGCGCAGGGTCGGTCGACAGCGCGACAAGGGCCGCCGCCAGCGCCACCGGGTCGTCGGGGGGTACGACGAGCCCGTCGACGCCGTGCGAAACCAGCTCGGGCAGGCCGCCGAGATCGGTGCAGACCATCGGCACGCCGGCGCCGAGGGCCTCGAGCACCGTCATCGGCTGGTTCTCGTTCCAGCGGGCCGGCAGGATCGAGGCCAGCGAGGCCTGCAGCAGATCCTGCAGAGCGGGCTTGGACAGCCGTCCGAGGAAGGCCACCCGCCCTGGCGCGACGACTGCCGCCTGACGCTGCAGCGCCGCCCGCTCGGGACCGTCGCCCGCCACCGAGAGCCGGCTCGTCTCGGGCAGCGCGCCCATCGCGTCGATGAGCACGTCCACCCCCTTCTCCCGCGACAGCCGGCCGGCGAACAGGAAGCCACTCCGCTGCTCCGGGTCGGGCCGGACCGGCGTGACCTCGGCGAAGTGCGGGACGACCCGCAGCCGGTCGGGGAACACCCCGGCCCGGCGCATCACGCCGGCCAGGAAGGCGCTGGGGCTGAGGAAGAGGTCGACTCCGCGGTAGGCGCCGGTCAGCCGATGGACGCCGGACTCCAGCGCCAGCAGGGAGCTCGCCGCCAGCGACCCGCCTTTGCAGCGGCGCTGAGCGGCGTGCCAGGTACCGCCGGTGACACAGGCGTCGCACAGCTCGCCGTGGTCGAGCATCTGGTAGCTCGGACACGCCAGCTTGTAGTCGTGCAACGTCATGACGCAGGGGACGCCCGCCCGCCGTACCGGACCGAGAATGGACGGTGAGAGCTGGTGGTAGATGTTGTGCAGATGCACGACGTCTGGCTGGACGCGCGCCAGCGCCCGCGCCATGCCCCGGGCGCTGGCGACCGACCAGACCATCCGGCCGGCGGCCGCGAGCCCGCGCAGACCGTCGGGCGCCGGGTCGAGCCCGACGTACGACGGGAACGTGTCCGACAGCGGATGCGACGCGGAGTCCTCCGGGTGGCGCATGCCGAACAGCTCGACGACGTGGCCGCGCCGGCGCTGCAGGTCGGTCAGGTCCAGCAGGTAGCTCTCCGCGCCCCCACGACGGTACAGATACTTGTTCACCGCCAGGATGCGCACGCGGAACCTCCCCCCGGAACTGTGTCTTACGAGTCCATCACATCACGCTCCGTAGTCGGGGCAGAACGGGGGAATCCGGCCGATCTTCGGACCTGGTGACCCCCCTGTGAAACACTTGTAACCGGGTCCGCCACCGACCAGTCGACCTCGAGGGGGAGTCGTGCCGCGCCCAGCGGCTGCTCGCGTCACCATGAGACGATCACCTATCCCGACCGCGCGCCGTACCGTGCGCCGAGCCGCCACGTGGCGTCCCAAGAGAGCCGGTGCGGAGCCCATCGATATCGCGTGGCTGATCTCCCCGCTGCGCTACGACGTCGCCATCCGGGCGCAGTTCTTCGAGTTCGCCGCCGCCCGTCCGGACCAGGATCCCGCCGCCTGGCTGCCTGCCCTGCGGGAGCATCCATACCGGGTCTGGTTCGAGAAGGTCGCTATGGCGCGGTTCCGGCCCTGGGTTCTGCGGGACCCGGCGCTGCTCGAGCGGCAGTTCGCCGAGCGGGTCGCGACCGCGGCCGCACTGTGGCGGTCCTACCGGGCTACCGGGTTCGACCAGCGCTACCCGGTGACGCTGCGCGGCACCTCGGGACCCCGGGTGAGCGACAGCGGAGCCACCCTCGACCGCGCGGTGCACGTGGGCGACGGCGGTCACCGGCTGGCCATGCTTCTCGCGGACGGCGCGTCGCTCGCCCCCTGGATGTACCGGGTCGACCCGCGCCCCATGCCCCTGATCGACAACACCGCGGTCCTCACCGACGCGCTAGCCGTCGACCCGGCCGTCTACGCCGCGTTCCTCGCGCCCGGGTACGGCGAGGAGGCCGACGACATTGCGGTGCTCCGGGAGCGCGTCGCGGCACGACGCCCCGGCCGGCTGGCCGAGCTGGACTCGGTGCTCCGGGCGCACCACCGGACTCCGCCGGAGGCGGCCTCGTGAGTCGAGTCGACCGGCCGGGCGCCACCGAGCCGTCGGCGCTCAGGTATGGCGCTCGCCGGGTCGCCCGCCACCTGCGCTGGCTCCGGACCGAGGGGCTGGCCCGGCTGGCGGAGGAGAAGCGGCTCGACCCGGTCGGGAGGCTGAGAACGTCGGCGGCGAAGCGGTCGTTTCGGCGCCGACAGGGCGTGCCACCGGGCACCGCGCGGCCGGTCTACGTGGTCGGGCTGCAACGGTCCGGCACCAACATGCTGCTGCGCGGACTGGACGCCGCTCCGGCGATCGAGGTGCGCAACGAGAGCGACCGGACGCTCTTCCACCGCTATCGGCTGCGCGACGACGCGACCCTGCGGCAGGTGATCGCCGCCAGCCGGCACCCGATCGTGCTGATCAAGCCGCTCTGCGACAGCCACCGGGTGGACCATCTGCTCGCCCTGCCCGGCGTACCGCCCGGCCGGGCGGTCTGGGTGGTCCGGGACGTGGACGCGCGGGCGCGGTCGGCGGTGGCCAAGTTCGGTGACGC
Source organism: Nocardioidaceae bacterium (assembly GCA_035692425.1). Taxonomy (GTDB): domain Bacteria; phylum Actinomycetota; class Actinomycetes; order Propionibacteriales; family Nocardioidaceae; genus DASSHZ01. Next base: position 39,508 of record DASSHZ010000004.1, on the reverse strand, counting down.
GGACCTGCGCGCCCTCCGGGTGATCGCTGCCGGCGGGGCAGCGACCATCTGGCAGGGCGGACGGCTGTCGGAGAGCTCGGTCCGGCTGGTCCGCAGCTTCGACCTGGACACCATGACCCCACCTACCGCGGCCGCCCTCTTCTGGGTCCTTCGCAACCGGTTGTTCTTCGACCTGGGCCTGGACCGTCGAGACGACGTGCTGCTGTCGTCGTACGACGACTCGGTGGCCGAGCCGGAGAAGGGCATGCGCCGGCTGTGCGAGTTCCTCGACTTCCCGTACGACCCGGGCCTGTGCGCGCACATCGAGCGGCGGGCCGCCCACGGCGACCGGCCGTTGGAGATCGACCCTGCGGTCCGGCGGCTGGCGGCGGAGCTCACGGCCCAGCTCGGGGCGGTGGCGTGAGGGCGCATCCGCCGCGGCCGGCCGCCTCGCCGGAGCGGTGGCCGCTGGGTCGTGGGCGGGCGCTCCGGCTCACCGCTCTCCTGGTTGGGGTGGCGCTGGCCGGCTCCGCCTGCACCCCCGGCTTCCGCGGCGGCGGTCATCGACATGCCGAGGGGCCGATGGAGTCGATCCGGCCAATGCCGTCGGCTCGCCTGGCGGGCCCGGCCGTACTGGGCACCAAGTGGGACATCCATCGACTGTCCTCGTACACGTCGTACCTGAGCTCGATCTCCGGCAGCGTCACGTTCTACGAGCTGGTGTGGTGCAAGGTCGAGCCGGTCAAGGGCATCTTCGACTGGCACCAGGCGGACAAGTTCGTCAACGAGTCGGCCCGGCTCGGGGAGCGCATGATGCTCAAACTGCGGGTCGGGCGCTGCTGGGCAACCGGCGGCCAGGCACAGTACGAGCGCGGGCAGGGCAACAAGACCGAGTCCGCGATGCCTCTCGACCTCCGCGCCTACCGCGCCTTCGTCGAGGCCGCCGTACGGCGCTACGCGCCGCGGGGCGTCGTCGAGTACGCGGTGGAGAACGAGATCAACTCCCCCAGCAACTGGGCGGGCACGGCGGCGCAGTACCGCCAGCTCATCGGGGTGGCCGCACAGGCCATTCACGCCGCGAGCCCGGAGGCGGTGGTGGTAGGGCCGGGGCTGAGCAGCACCACCTACGGCTACGGGATCGCGGCCCGCCTGGTGGCACTGGGCCAGGACGACCAGGCTGTGCAGGCCTACAACGCCTACTTCCAGCGCCGGTTCGGCACCCGCTCCGGCCAGCTCCCACAGGTGAGCGACCTGGCCGGGCTCCAGGCCGTGCTCGACTCCGAGCAAGGGCGTCGAGACCTGCAGTACCTCGACCTGGTGCAGCAGCTCGCCCGCGAGCGGGTGTTCGCCGTACGCCAGATCCATTTCTACGAGGCCTGGTCCAGCGTGCCCGACCTGCTCACCTACCTGCGAGCCACCACCCCGGCGACGACACCCATCCAAGCCTGGGAGGTCGGGTCGTTCTGGGAGGGCTCGGACGCGTCCGCCGACGAGCGCGCCGCGGAGCTGGTCAAGACCGTGAGCCTGCTGCTCGCCGGTGGCGTGCACATGGTCGTGTGGCTGCCCCTGGCGGTCAACCCCAGCGGCCGCCACGCGGATGAGCCGAGATACGGCCTGCTCGACCCGGACGGCGCGGTCCGACCGTCGGGCCTGGCCCTGGCGGCCATCGTCGCGGCCGCGCGCGGTGCCAAGGTGACCCCGGTGGCCGCGAACGGGCTGACCGGGGTGGCCTTCGAGCGCACCGGCCGGACCGACCTGTTCGTGTGGTCGGCGTCCTCGCAGCCCGTGCACCTTCGGCTGGCCCACGGTGACCAGGCTGCCTTGGTGGGGCGGCCGACCGCCGGCCGGCCGACCGGCAGCTCGACCCTCGCGGTCGGTAGTGAGCCGCAGCAGCTGACCGTGTCCGGCGGGCTCACGGCCTTCTTGGCTGGGCAATGACGGACGCCCGGCGACTCGTCTTCATCGGCGGGCTGCACCGCAGCGGCACCACCCCGCTCGCCCGGGTGCTGGCCGCGCATCCCGAGGTCAGCGGGCTCACCGGGACCGGGGTCCGTGAGGATGAGGGCCAGCATCTGCAGCAGGTGTACCCCCGGGCAAAGCTGTACGGCGGCTCCGGGCGGTTCGCGTTCGACCCCCGGGCGCACCTGACCGAGAGCTCTTCCCTGGTCAGCCAGGACAGCGCGGCCGCGATGCTCGCGGCCTGGGAGCCGTACTGGGACATGTCAACCCCCTACCTGCTCGAGAAGTCCCCGCCAAACCTCCTGATGGGCAGGTTCCTCCAGGCGCTGTTCCCCGGTTCGGCCCTGGTCGTCGTGGTGCGCCACCCGGTGGTCGTCGCACTGTCCACCAAGAAGTGGCGGCGGGCGGCGTCGCGGCACCCCGGCAAGTACATGGCGCTGAGCGCGCTCGTCGAGCACTGGCTGGCGGCTCATCGACTCCTGCTCGCGGACGCCCCGCACCTCGGACGCCTGCTAGTCGTGCGGTACGAGGACCTCGTCTCCCAGCCGGACGCGGAGCTGGCGCGCGTGCAGGGATTCCTGGGGCTGACGTCGCCGATTCCGGCAGCCGGCCTGAGCGACTCCCGGAGCCAGCGCTACGTGGAGCGGTGGGAGTCCCTCCGCCTGCCCTGGCGTCCGGGCTGGTGGCAGCGGCAGCGAATCGAGCGGCGGTTGGCGGCTGCCATCGCTGGCTTCGGCTACGACGTGTCCGACCTGTCCGCGCCCGGCAGCTGGCCCGCCACGCCACCTACGCAACTGGACGAGCGCCACCCAGGCTGAGCCGGACCCGGATCTCTGCGCTAGCGCGAGGCGGCTTCCACCGGCTGGCGGTGCCGCGCGAGCTGGCGGCGCACGCTGTCGACCACGACCTTGTCACTCGGGCTGAGGCCGAGGGCGAGCGTAGCCACGACGAAGGCGACGGCGACTCCGAGCACCCCGACGACCAGCTGCGGGATCAGCGGATGGATGGCCAGGTGCACGACGACGCCGACCACTGCGCCGGCACCGCCGGCCACGAAGGTCTTGGCCGAGGAGACCCCGAAGGGCGACGCCCCGGCGATGCCGCGGACCTGGATCACCCGCGCCACGTTGACCGAGACGATCGACACGCTCCAGGCGATGGCCGCGCCGACGATGCCGATCCATGGGATCAGCCACAGGTTCAGCACGACGTTGAGCACCAGTACGCACGCGTTGTCCACCATGTTCAGCCGCACCCGGCCAGACATGTTGAGCACCGTGCCGCACGGTCCGGTGGTGGCGTTGACCAGCTGGCCGCAGGCCAGGATCACAGTGACCGCCGCCGCCCCGGTGAAGCCCTTCCCGAAGAGATGGAGCAGTTGGTGGGGGAAGACGACCAGCACGACAAAGGCGGGGATCGACAGCTTGAGCACCCACCCTGTCGCGGTGGCATAGGTCTGTCGCAGGCGGACGACGTCGCCGACGTGATGGTGGTGTGCGATATGCGGCGCGAACGCCGCGTTGATCGGCGCCATCACAAACACCGCGAGCATCACCAGCCGGGTGGCCACGTTGTAGATGCCGACCTGCTCGGTGGTGGACAGGTGCCCCAGCAGCAGGGTGTCGGCCCAGATGAGGCCGGTCGACGCGAGCGTGGACGCCCAGCTCACCATCGAGTAGCTGAAGATCGTCCGCAGCACGTTCTCGGGGCTGCTCCTGGGCACCTTCCGCAGGCACCTGGCCAGGGCGACGGAGGACAAACCGGCGGCTGTCCAAGAGCCGATCACCAGCGCCCAGAAGGCCCCGGGCAGGCCGAACCCGAGGGCCAGCGCGACGGCGGTCAGGGTGAGCCGGGTCAGCGGCTCGTAGATGCGCCCGATCATGGTGAACGGCCGCTGGGTGCGCCAGCCCTGGGTTGCCGCGAGGGCGGCATCGCTGAAGGTCGCGGCGGGCAGTGTGAGCCCGGTGAGCCGTAGCCCCAGGACGAGATGGGGATCGTGGAAGACCCCCGAGGCGAGGGGGCCAGCCGTCGCGATCAGGGCCGCGCCAAAGACCGCCGAGCCCGCGATGCTGAGCCCCATGCCCAGCCGCACGGTGCCGCGCACCTTCGCGGGGTCGCCGTCGGCCAGGTACATCGCGACGAACCTGGTCAGTGCGCTGCGGAACCCGCACAGCGACAGCAGGCCGAGGATCGACAGGATCGCGAAGCAGAGCGCGTACCGGCCGACGTCCCTGCTGTTGAGCTGATGCGCGATCAGCGCCACGATGGCGAACAGCGCCAGCTGGTTGCAGATCGCCCCGACGAGGTTCAGGCTCCCGCCCCTGGCGAAGCCGGCCAGATGGCTCGGATCGCCGGCCGGGCCGGCCTGGCTTCTCGGCACCACAGAGCCGCTCACCGCGAGACGCTTACCGCCGAGTCTTGGCAACGGGCTTGGTCACCAGCGGCCCGCGACCTCCGCGCGGGCGCTCGCTTGGGTACGCCGTGCTGGTGTTGCCAGCCAGTCGCACACTGCGGGCCTGCGCCTCGGCCGCCTCCAGATCGGCCTCGCGGTGCTGCCGCCGGGCCTGCGCCGCCAGCTCGATGATCGCGACGAGGAAGACGGCCAGGAAGACGCCCGCACCGATGGCCGGAATCACCTCGGTGAGCAGCGAGCTACGCCTGGAGACGGCGTGCGTGCCGCCGGTGAAGATCACCTGGCTGGGGTCCGCCGCGCCGAGCTGGCTCCGCACCTGCTGCAGCGACTGCTGGGCGGCGGTCAGGGCCGTCTCCGCGGAGGTCTGCTCGGCGGTCAGAGTGTGGTACGAGGCGAGCAGTGGTCCGTACCGGGTGAGCCCGGCGCGCGCAGTGGCGATGGCTCCGCTCAGTGCGGCCGCCGCCGCCGCGTCACCGTTCGCCTGCAGCGTCGCCTGCTGCTGCAACAGGCCGTTTATGCGGTTGAGCTGCGCCTGGTAGGCGGCGTCGGGGTCGACGACGTGGTTCTTCCGGCCCCAGGCCGCGATGGCGTCGTTGGTCGCGACGAGGTGGCTCTTGGCGCTGGCCACCCCCGCCTCGGCAAGCTTGACCTGGGACGCGAACATCGTGTTCAGCGTGGCCTCGCTGACCGCGGCGGCCGCGGGCTCGACGAGGCGTTTGTCCCGACCGGTGTAGCTGACCGTCATGACGCTGCTCGCGCCCACCTGCGCCACCGTGAGCCCCGCGCTGAGCTGGCCGCGCTTGATCCCCGTCTTGTTGCTCACCGCGGCGGCGACCTTGGGGCCCATCGCGGTCGACTGGAACATGGACACGTACTGGCTGACCGCCTGGGAGCCGGAGTACTGGTTGCCCGGGTTGCCGCCGACCAGCGCGGACGGCGTAACCGTCACGGTGGCCCGGTAGTGCGTTGGCGCGAGTATGACCGCGGCCGCCACCCCAACGCCGGCCAGGACGGGCACCAGGATCAGCACCCAGAGCCGGCGCTTCGCGATTCTCAGGTAGTCGATGAGTTCCACTTGGTGCCTAACCTTTCGTTGGGAGGGCAAGCGGCGCCGTCGTCGCGCCGGACGGCGCCACCGGGTCGGGAGTCGGGTTGAGCCGGGTCACCGCGTTGCCGGCGGCCGCGAACGCCATCAGGTACCAGAGGCAGACGACGCTGGAGATGACGTTCGCCGCGGCACTCTCGACCACGAACGCGACCGAGCAGGCCAGGAACCCGATCGCGATCGCAGCGTCGGAACTTCGCGGCGGGGCCCGGCGTACGGCGCGGATCGCCGTGTTCACCAGAGCGCACAGGAAGAGCACATAAGTGGCGAGCCCGATGAGGCCGGTCTCGACGTACGCCCGGATGAAGTCGTTGTGCGGCTGCTTCGCCGCGTTGGTGTTGTATTGCGTCATGTCGAGCCCGATACCGGTCACCGGGTTCTTGTTGGCCAGCGGGAGCACCTCGGTCCAGTAGCTGATACGCCAAGCCAGCGTGTTCCCGGTCGGGCCACCGCCGGCGGCCCGCTGGGCATCGACCTCCGACAGGCGGGCGCTCAGCCCGGGCATCACGAGCAACGCGACGATGGCCGCGACGACGAAACCGACCACCAGCTTCTGGCGGCGCTGGGCCACGGCGACGATCAGCACTCCGAGGGCCGTCGTGATGATGGCGCCCCGGGTGAGCGTCAGCAGCAGGAAGACCGAGGAGAGTCCGACCAGCGAGATCATCGCGAGCCGGGCGCGCTTGTTGAGCACCGGGATCAGCGCGACGCCGAAGATGATCATGAAGCCGAGGTAGCGCGCGTAGATGGTCGACTGCGCGAACGGACCGGCGATGCGCGTGAAGCCGCCCTTGTAGTCGGCGGCCGGGTGGCCGGACAGGAAGCCGTAGACCGTGTAGCCGAGCGGGAAGAGCAGCGAGACGTAGCAGGCGACGAGCGTACGCCGGAGGGTGGCCCGGTCGACGATCAGCTGCTCGAGGACCAGGTACATCATCACGATGGCGAGGATCCGTAGGCCCTCGATGAGGCTGACCTTCGGCTCGGCCGAGCCGGCCGCGCTGAGCATGCTCGCCGTGACGAAGAGCACCAGCGTCGTACGCAGCCAGGACCCGTTGACCCGGCCGTTCTTGAAGTACTGCGCGCTCAGCCACACGAAAGCGGCCAGCAGGAACAGGACGGCGAGGATCGTCGATGGGTCGGCGCCCTTGGCTGCCACCGAGTTTGTTGCCGTGTTGCCCGCGGCGGAACCGCTGAGCCGGAACAGGTCGACCGCGGAGCGGACCCCGAGCACCAGGTAGACGAAGGCGCTGAACCGGGTGAGCGCGAGCACCCCAAGGCCGAGGGCGATGACGACCACGATCGGCAGGAACAGCAGCGTCTTGCTGCCCGAGGTAGCCGACAACCCGGTCGCCGCGGCAGCCGCGGTGGCGAGGACGGCACCGAGCACGGTCAGCGCCTCGCCGGCGAACCGGCGTCGACGGAGCACCCGGATCGACATGCTCATCCGGCGACCACCCCGGCCTCCGGCGTGATGGCCCCGTCCCACCGGAAGTCAACGCCCGGCAGGGCGTATAGCCGTTGGTTTAGCGGCTCGTAGTAGCCGGCCAGCTCCTGGCGGGCCGCCTCGGGCATGGGGCCGCCGCCCTTGGGGCCCTCCTTCATCGGCCGCAGGCCGCCGAGCTCGACCGGCTCCAGCCCGAGGAAGGCCCACACCCGGCTCAGCTCAGGTGCCGGGTCCGCGAAGAGGCGCTCGCTCTGCAGCACCAGCACCTGCTCGAGTGGGAACAGCTGGTACAGCCGTTCGAGCTGGTCGGCGTACCGGCCCCGGGCGCGGTAGGCGTGATGGCGGTGGGCGAAGCTCTCGTAGGTGGGGTCGGAGACGAGCCGCTCCTCCTCGCCGGCCAACCGTTCACCCTCGGCGTCGAGGGCCTGCTCGAACGCCAGCTCCTCGTAGCCCTGGGCGGTCTCGTATTGGTGGTGCGACCACGCTCGACGTACCGGGTCTCGGAGCAGGACGATCAGCCGGACATCGGGCAGCGTCTGCCGGATCCGCGCCGGGGCAAGCGGGTGGAACATGTAGTAGGGGCTCGCCTCGCCGGTGACCAACCACCTCGGGTGCGGGTGCTGGAAGCCGCTACGGAACCAGGCGTCGCCCCGGTGGTAGTTCACGTCGAAGTAGTGGGTGCCCTTGCGGGTCCGGGCGGGCGCCACCTGCGGGTGCATGGTGATCCAGTGGTAGACAGCCGTGGAGCCGCCGCGCTTGGTGCCCACGATCAGGAACCCGGGTGTCATGCGTTGTCCGCCGAGCAGTGCAGCTCGCAACGGCGCGGCGAGACTGCCCCCCAACCTCCTCAGCTCCACCAGTCGTTCCCCTCCTCGATTGGTGTCCCCACGCAGTCCCCACCGGCGACCTCCACCCTGGCGGTTGCGGGAAACGCGGAAGCCCCCCCGGGACGCCAGGCAACATGTCCAATGGTGCCTCAGTTTCCCCCCTCTGGGATAACTTTAACGATTCTCATGGCACGATGGGATGCGAACCGGCATCGTAGAGGCCGGTGGGGTCGGGGGTAACTGAGTTCGTCTGGGGGGGTCCAGCATGCTCAAGGTTTCCGGCGTCGCGCCGGGCCGTCGCGGCGGTCTTCGCATCGCGATGATCGGCCAGAAGGGGCTGCCCGCTGCCGTCGGCGGCATCGAGCACCACGTGGAGGAGATCGGCCGCCGGCTGGCCGCCCGCGGACACGAGGTCACTGCGTTCACGCGGGCGTCTTACGGACGGTCGAGCGGGTCGACGTACGCCGGGATCCACCTTAGGCCGGCTCCGACGGTCGGCTCCAAGCGCCTGGACGCCATCGTGCACAGCGCCAGCTCGACAGCTCTGGCACTCTCCTCTGGCTACGACATCTTCCATTACCACGCACTTGGCCCGGGACTGGTCGCCCCAGTGCCGCGACTGCTGTCGTCCGCGGGCGTCGTGCTGACCGTGCACGGGCTGGATCACCAGCGCGCGAAGTGGGGCGGCGGGGCTCGAGCGGTGCTGGGGGTCGCCCACTGGATGAGCGGACACGTGCCCGATCGCACGATTGTGGTCTCGCAGTCGCTGCAACAGCACTACCGGGAGGTTTTCGGCCGCGAGTGCGACTACATTCCCAACGGCATCTCGCGCCCGGGGCCGGCAGCCGATGGGCCGGTTCGCGACCGCGGCCTCGCTCCGGGGGAGTACCTGTTGTTCGTCGGCCGGCTGGTCCCGGAGAAGGGTGTAGACCTGCTGTTGCGGGCCTACCGCGGCGTGCCCGGCGGGCGCCGGCTCGTCATCGTCGGCGACTCCTCGTTCACCGACGCCCACGTGCGCGTGCTGCAGGAGTTGGCGGTGGCGGACCCCCGAGTGCTCTTCACCGGCGCCGTGCTGGGGCCGGATCTCGCGTCGCTGTACGCGCATGCCAAGGCGTTCGTCCAGCCCTCGCTGCTGGAGGGGCTGCCGCTGACTCTGCTCGAGGCGCTGAGCTTTGGCCTGCCGATCGTGGCCAGCGACATCGGGCCGCACGTCGAGGTGCTCGGCTCGGCGCCCGCTCCGGGTCGATGGTTGTTCGGGTCGGGGGACGTGTCTTCGCTGCAGCGGGCGCTGGCCAGCGCTCTGCGGGGCTCGGACCAGGATCGGGCCGCGGCTGCTGACCTGGGCGAAGCCATGGTTGCTCGGTACGACTGGGATCGGGTGACCGACGAGGTCGAGCAGGTGTACGTCGAGTTGGCCCGGCGCCGCTCCGGCGCCCGGCGGTGGGCCACTGCCAGGAGCCGGGCATGAGGCCCAGCCTTCGCCGCCGGGCGGCCATGGTCGCGGCGGTCGCCGCCGTAGCGCTTTCGTCGACGGGGTGCATGCATGGGGCCGGCCCGCACGCGGCACCGACGTCCGCGACCACCCCAGCCTCGACCGCACCGTCCACCACCAGCCAGTCGAGTGACCCAACCACCACCGACCCCACTGCCGACAAGGAGATAGTTGCCGCCAACAAGGCGCTCACCGGCTCGCTCTTCCGGCTCGTCGCTGCCGCGAAGAAGCTCCAGACCGACGATGACCTGCCGGGTGCCCGGCGGGCGATGAGCGTGGCCGTGCGCAACGCCCGCTCCGCGCTGGCCGCCGAGCGGCATGCCGCCTACAAGGCTCCGGTCCGGGTGTGCAGTGATGTCTGGGCCGACCACGACAAGGTCGTCAAGGCGGTGGGGGCGGCGACGGTTGCCCACAAGCACCTCAAGACGCGGGTCTCGGTACTGGACCACGACCTCCGGATCGTGGGCCAACGGGCGTCTCACGTCCGTAGCGACGCCAAGGCACTGGAGACGGCGCGCCGGGGGGTCGCCGGGGCCCCCCAGTCGGTGGCCAGCGGGCAGGTGCGCAGCGCACTGAAGTCCCTAGCCACTCAGGAGTCCGACCTGCGATCGGTGATCTCAGCCACCGTGGCCAAGGCCGCGAAGCTGTCGCAGTCTGCGACCAAGATGTCGGCCAACTCACTGCAGATCGCTGCCAAGGCCTGCTGAGCGCCCGTCGGCGCTCAGGCCCCTTCGTTTCGACAAAGCTCAGCCGGCGGGCTGCGGCTCAACCGGCGGCCCGGTGCCGTTCCGGACCGCCGGACCAGGTCCGCTACTCGAAGACCGCGAGGTGCTGCACCAGCTCGCGGTTGATCTTGGTGAAGTCGCCGCCGACGTACAGCATCCCGTTCTGGTTGGCCAGTGCCCAGGTGCCCAGCGCCGAGTTCTCGTTGATCGACCAGGTGACGGTCCTACCAGTCGCCGGGTCGAGCGCCACGATGTGCTTCGCCGTCAGGTTGTTCCAGATGGAGAAGTGCCCGCCGACGTACAGCACGCCGTTGAGCTCGGTCAGGGTCTGCACGTTGCCGTTGCCTGTGCTCACCCACTGGCGCGCTCCGGTGCTGAGCGAGAACGCCTCGGTCATGTTGTGCTCGCCGGCGGCGAAGACCTGGCTGCCCACGACGATCACGTCGTCGAGCGGGTCGGTGGTCGTTGCGGGCCAGGACTGGAGCCCTCCGGTCGATGGGCTCACGGACGCGATGTGCTGCTTCGAGGTGCCGGAGATGTTCGTGAAGAGCCCGCCGACGACCAGCTGGGTGCCGTCTGGGCTGGGTGCGATCGCCTTGATCGTGTTGTTGGGGGTGGGGTTCCAGCCCGACTGGATGGCGCCGCTCGTCGGGTCGACTGCCGCCAGGTACGGCCGGCTGGTCCCGTGCAGGGCGGTGAAGTTGCCGCCGAGGTAGACCGAGGATGAGGTGCACACGGCGGAGTAGATCCGACCGTTGGCCTTCGGGTTCCAGCTGAGCAGGGCGCCCGTCGAGGCGTTGAAGGCGGCCGCCTTCTGCCGCCGTACCGAGCCGGCGTAGCCGAAGTCGCCCACCGCGTAGAGCGTCGTCCCGCACAGCGCGAAGTCCCAGACTTGCTTGTTGACCGCCGCGCTGAACCCCGACAGCGGTGCGCCGGTGGTCGGGCTGAGAGCCGCGATGTTCTGCACCGAAACCGTTTGCCCGCTGGGGCCGATCAGCTGGGTGAAGGTGCCCCCGATGTAGAGCGCACCCGGGGTGGCCAGGATCGCCTGGACCCGGCCGTTGGTCTGCCAGAAGGTCATCGGCGACGTGGCGACGGGCGTCAGGGCAGCCTGCGCCGGCGCGAGCGCGGCGAGCACCAGGCACAGTGGGGCCCCGAACAGCAGCAGCAGCCGCGAGACCAGCGAACGCGAGATGGCACCCAACACAGCATCCCCCCAAATACGGCGAAGCGGCCGACCGCTTCGTAACGGTGGTTTGGTACAAACAGTACGCAAGGCTCCCCACGAGCCCGTTGAGAGAACAGTAGGGCACCCACCAGGCGGCGTGAAGTATTTCCGCGGAAGAGGCGGTGGGTCCGCCGGTCGAGGCTAGGAACCCAGCGGAGAAGTGCGATGACCGACGTCACCAGGTGGCTGTTGGACGCTGACCCGGCCATGGCGGAGAGCCGTTCTTCCAGGGCGAGGTCGAGCCGTGCATCAGTGGCGGCACCGTCGCGCCCGGTGCGCCTTTGACGCGCTTTGCGCCAGGTGGGCCCGGAGACCAGCAGGTCGAAGCGAGTGTCGGCGGCCGGGCAACGCGCGACCCGCCTGCTGCGTCCCCTTGTCGTCGGCGCCCGTCACAACGGGGTGTGAGGCGCACAGGAAGGCTTCGACATGGGGCAGTGGGACGGCACGGTCGGCACCGGAGAGCCTCATCGGCCGAGGGAGATGCGTCGGCTGCTCGGACTGACCCTGCTCGGTGCAGTCCTGCCCGGGGCGGGCTTGGTTGCGGCCGGCCGGCGGGCTGCGGGTGGGACGATCCTGGCCGCGTTCTTGGCGGTCGTGGGCGGTGTTGCCGCGGTGGTCGCGACCGGGAGCTTGACCAAGCTGCTGGTCGAGGCGGCCGTCCGGCCGCGCGCCCTCACCGCGCTGGAGCTGGCCGCTCCCTTGTTCGCCGGGCTTTGGTGCCTGGTGATCGCGGCCAGTCACGTGGCCCTTCGTGGCTGGCCGCTGAACCGGTTCCAGCAAGCGCTGGCCACTTCCGTCGTGCTGGCGCTTTGCGTACCAGTCGCGTGGCTGGGGGTGCAGGGCGCGCGCTACGCCTCCGCTCAGCACGGGCTCCTCGAAGCGGTATTCCCCGCTACCGGCGGGCAGTCGTCCGCGCTCGGGGGACCGACCGCGTCGCCGGGAGGATCAAGCCGGCCGGGGACGACGGCCGGCGGTCCGGCCGCGAACCAGCACGTACGGGTGTCTGGGCCCCCGCTGGACAACCCGGTGGACGCGCTCGCGCCGCGGGTCAACGTCCTGTTGCTCGGCAGCGACGCGGGGCCGGACCGGTGGGGAACCCGCACTGACACGGTCATCGTGGCCAGCATCGACACCACCACCGGCAACACGGTGCTGCTGAGCCTGCCCCGCAACCTGGAGAACGTGCCGTTCCCGACCGGCTCCCCCTTCCATCGGCTCTACCCGCACGGCTTCGACTGCGGCGACACCTGCCTGCTCAACGCGGTCTGGGAGCTGGTCGGGGTGACCCATAGCAACCTTCTCCCCGGCGTGGGCGACCCTGGTCTGGTCGCCACCAGGCAGGCGGTCGAGGCGACCTTAGGCCTGCGGGTCGACTACTCCGTGGTGGTCAACATGCGCGCCTTCCTCGACGTGATCGACGCGCTCGGGGGCGTCACCGTCGACGTACCGCACACCCTGGTCGTCGGCGACCCGGCGCACCCCGACCTCGTGCTGCACCCGGGCCGGCAGCATCTCGACGCGTGGCAGGCCCTGTGGTACGTCCGGGTCCGGCAGGGATACAGCGACTACGACCGCATGCTCCGCCAGCGCTGCCTGCTCGGCGCCCTGGTCAACCAGGCCAGCCCGATGAACCTGCTGCTGAGACTGCCGGCCATCGACCACGCGGTCGGGTCCACAGTCACCACCGACATACCGCAAGGTGATCTGCCGGCGTTCGTGGACCTGGCCCGGCGCATGCGCGGGGCCCGGATGAGCAGCCTGGCGTTCACCGACGAGGTGATCGACCCCGGTCACCCCGACTTCGCGGAGATCCGGCGGCTCGCGCACCTGGCGATCGCCGCGAGCGAGCGCCCGCACCCGCGGTCCGGCGGGCCAGCTGGTTCGGGCCACAGCGGCGGAACGGGGCAGTCGCTGCGGGCCGTCTGCTGAGCCTGAGCAGCGGCGCCGCTGGGCGTGGCCCGGCTACCCGCCGTACCCCACCCCGGTCGCGTGGACGGGGCAGTAGCCGTTGGGGTTCTCGTGCAGGTACTGCTGGTGGTAGTCCTCTGCGTAGTAGAAGTCCCGCAGCGGCTCGATGGTGGTCGTGATCTCGCCGTACCCTGCCGCAGTGAGCTGGTGCTGGTACGCCGCCCGCGACGCCTCGGCGGCCTGCTGCTGCTCGGGGGACGTCGTCAGCACCACCGAGCGGTAGTTGCTGCCGATGTCGTTGCCCTGGCGCATGCCTTGGGTCGGGTCGTGCGCCTGCCAGAACGTCTTCAGCAGGTCGGGGTAGCTGAGCACGGCCGGATCGAAGACCACCCGCACCACCTCGGCGTGCCCGGTCCGGCCGGTGCACACCTCCTCGTACGTCGGGTGGGGCGTGTACCCGCCGGCGTAGCCGACCGCGGTCGACCAGACGCCGGGCAGCTCCCAGAACATCTTCTCCTCGCCCCAGAAGCAGCCCAGCCCGAAGACGGCGACCTGGTGCCCGCTCGGCACCGGGCCGTCGAGCGGCGTACCGAGCACGGCATGCGCGGCCGGCAACGTCGATGGGGGAGCGGCGCGACCTGGCAGCGCCCGCTCCGCCGAGGGGAGTTCGGTCTTGGCTCGGGAGAAGATCATGGCTCCATTGTCCCTCGCTACGCGACCGCACCCCGCCCTCCCCCGGCGTCCTGCACCCGGAGCGCTATAGGGCTCAGGATGTCGGACGTGAGCGCTTTGTCGCCGACGCCCGGCGCTGGCATCCGGCGCAGACCGTCGCGCATCTCCACCAGTCCATCCTCGCAGGGCCGTTTGGGTTCGGACCCGGGCGCGGGGCGTCGGCGATCGCACTGGATAGGCTCGCCGGGTGACCGACGGCGAGCAGGGATTCGAGACCAGGGCGATCCACGCCGGCCAGGCCGCCGACGCGACGACGGGCGCGGTCATGACCCCGATCTACGCGTCCAGCACGTATCTGCAAGACGGGGTTGGCGGCTTGCGCGGCGGTTACGAGTACTCGCGGACGGCGAACCCGACCAGGCGGGCGCTGGAGGAGTGCCTCGCGGCACTTGAGGGCGGCGCGCGCGGGATCGCCTTCGCCTCGGGCATGGCCGCCGAGGACGCCTTGCTCCGGGTCCTCTGCCGCCCGGGCGACCACGTCGTGATTCCCGACGACGCGTACGGCGGCACCTACCGACTCTTCAAGACCGTGCTGGAGCCCTGGGGGGTGCGCCACACCGCGGCGCCGATCCACGACACCGCAGCCGTCGCGTCTGCTGTCCAGTCGGGCAGCACCCGGGCCATCTGGGTGGAGACGCCCAGCAACCCCCTGCTCGGCCTGGCTGACATTGCCGCGATCGCCACCGTGGCGCACGACGCCGGCGCACTGCTTGTGGTCGACAACACCTTCGCCACGCCGTACCTGCAGCAGCCGTTGAGCCTCGGCGCCGACGTGGTCGTGCACTCGACGACGAAGTACTGCGCAGGGCACAGCGACGTCGTTGGCGGCGCGGTGGTGACCGCCTCCGCGGAGCTGGGAGCGGCGATGGCGACGTTCCAGAACTCGACCGGGGCGGTCCCCGGCCCGTTCGACGCCTACCTGACGCTGCGAGGGCTCAAGACGCTCGCGGTCCGGATGGAGCGTCACTGCGACAACGCGGAGCGAGTGGCCGACTTCCTGCGCGGGCACCCCGGTGTCCGCGAGGTGTGGTACCCCGGACTGCCCGACCACGCCGGACATGCGGTCGCGAGCAAGCAGATGCGCCGCTTCGGTGGCATGGTCTCGTTCCGGGTCGCCGGAGGCGAGGCGGCTGCCCGGGAGGTGTGTGGCCGGGCCAGGCTGTTCACGCTGGCGGAGTCGCTCGGCGGCGTCGAGTCGCTGATCGAGCTGCCGGCGGCCATGACCCATCTATCGGCAGCCGGCTCGGTACTCGAGGTGCCGGCCGACCTGGTCCGCCTGTCCGTCGGTATCGAGAGCGTCGACGATCTGGTCGAGGATCTGCGGCAGGCACTGGAACCTGACCGCTGAGGAGCCGACTGGCCCCGATCAGCCGACGGGGACTGGCAACTCCTGGTCGTGGCCGGCACCCCCGGCCGGCCCGCCGTCACCGTTGCTACGCGACTTGAGCGGGATCTCGCGGATGAACAGCGAGACCACGAGGGCGAGCAGCACCGCCGGGATCGCCCACAGGAAGACGTTGTCCAGCGACATCGAGAAGGCGTCCAGCACCTTGTGGTAGATCACCGGCGCGACCTCCTTGAGGGCCTTGACCTTGTCGACGTTGCCGGTGACCGAGCCCCCTCCGAGCTTCGCCGCCGCGGCTGGGCCGAACTCCTGGGCCATGTGCGCGGCCAGCCGGGTGGTGAGGATCGCGCCGAACACGGCTGCCCCGAACGTCCCACCCAGCTGCCGGAAGAACATCACCGAGCTGGTGGCCGAGCCCATGTGCTTGCGGTCGATGGAGTTCTGTACGGCGGTCACGATGGTCTGCATCGTCAGGCCGAGCCCGGCGCCGAAGATGTAGATGAACACCGCCACCTGCCAGTACGGGCTCGCCGGGGTCAGCCGGGAGAGCAGGAACAGCGCCACGATGACGCCGGTCGCGCCCATGACCGGGAAGATCTTGTAGCGGCCGGTCCGCGTCATGGCGAGGCCGGAGGAGATCGAGGTGCTGAAGATCCCGATCACCATCGGCAGCAGCGCCAGACCGGACCTCGTGGGGCTCATGTCGTCCACGACCTGCAGGTAGACCGGCATGAACACGAGCGTGCCGAACATCGCGAAGCCGATGATGCAGCCGAAGATATTGCTAGTCGTGAAGATCTGGTTGCGGAAGAGCTCCATGGGGATGATCGGCTCGGGCGCCCGGTGCTCAACCCACACGAACAGCGCGCCGAGCAGTACGCCGACCACGACCAGTACGAGCCCCAGACCGGAGAACCAGCCCTGGTCGGGCCCGGCCCAGCTGGTGTAGAGCAGCAGCGAGCTGACCGCGGCCACGATGGTCGTGGCCCCGAGGTAGTCGACCTTGTGGTTACGCCGCACGTGGTGGATCCTCAGGGCGACCGAGGTCACCACCAGGGCGGCGATCCCGATGGGCAGGTTGACGTAGAAGATCCACCGCCAACCCGAGCCGATCAGCGGCGTGCTGTGCAGGTCGGCGAAGAAGCCGCCCAGGACCGGGCCGAGCACGCTGGAGGTGCCGAACACCGCGCCGAAGTAGCCGCCGTACTTGCCGCGCTCCCGGGGCGGCACGATGTCGCCCATCGTCGCCATCGCGAGCGCGAACAGCCCGCCACCGCCGATCCCCTGGAAGGCGCGGAACGCGATGAGCTCCTCGATGTTCTGGCTCATTCCCGACAACAGGGAGCCGACCAGGAACACCACGATGGCCAGCTGGAAGATCCGCTTGCGGCCGTACAGGTCGGAGATCTTGCCCCATAGCGGAGTGACGGCGGTCGCCGTCAACAGGTACGCCGTGACGACCCACGAGAGCTTGTCCAGCCCGCCGAGCTGGCTGGTGATCGTAGGCAGCGCGGTCGCGACGATGGATTGGTCGAGGGCGCCAAGGAACATCCCGGCCATCAGGCCGCCCATCACCACCAGGATCTGGCGGTGAGACAGGTAGCTCTCGTCATCGGCGGCGCTGGTCTGCGGCAACGTCTGGCTCACTTGGCACTCCGTGTCTCGTCGAAGTCGTTGGCGGCTCGCAGGTCGGCCGCCAGTCTCGTCAGCAGCTCCTGCAGCCGGGTCCGGTCGCGCTCGCTCCACGGCTCCAGGACGGCCTTGATGCGCGCCAACCGGCGATGGAACGCCGCGAGCATCACCGTGCGGCCCTCCGCGGTGAACTGGACCAGGCTGGCGCGCCCGTCCTCGGGGTCTGGCGTCCGCTGGACGATCCCCCGGTCCTCGAGCATCTTCACCTGCCGGCTGACGGTTGAGGTGTCGAGCTGGACGCGAGCGGCCAGGTCGGAGATCCGGACCGGCGAATGGAGGAGGTGCTTGGCGAGGGGGAAGCAAGATGGCTCGACCTGGTCCTCGGGATGGCGAGTGCGGAGTCGGCGACCCGCCTGCATCAGCAGTGCGACCAGGGCAGCCTCGGGGGTAGCCGGCGCCTCGTCGACATACGCCTCCTCATGCAGTTGCATGGCGCAACCATACATGTAGATGTGTGCCGCAAGCAAATGCCCTGATCGGACGCCAAGGACAACGCCCCGAGCCGGCCAGTACGCTGCTGCCATGCAGGCCGGTGACGATGCTGGCCGGTGACGCCGGGCCAGGCGTCACGGTCGAGCGGATCGAGGCTGCCCGCGAGGCCCTGGCCGGAACTGCGCTGGTCACCCCGATGGAGGGCTCCCGGTGGCTCAGCGCCCTCTGCGACCAGGACGTTTCGCTCAAGTGCGAGAACCTGCAGCGCACCGGCTCCTTCAAGATCCGAGGCGCCTATCTGCGGATCAGCCGGCTGACTGCGGAGGAACGGCGCCGCGGGGTGGTCGCGGCCAGCGCGGGCAACCACGCCCAAGGGGTCGCCCTCGCCGCCTCGCTGCTCGGCATCCGGGCGACGGTCTTCATGCCCAACGGGGCACCGATCCCCAAGGAGCGGGCGACTCGCGCGTACGGCGCCGACGTCGCCTTCGCCGGACACACGATCGAGGATGCCCTGGAGGCGGCACAGCAGTTCTCGGCCCGCACTGGGGCGGTCCTGATCCACCCGTTCGACCATGAGGACATCGTCACCGGACAGGGGACCTGCGGCCTGGAGATCCTCGACCAGCGCCCCGACGCCCGCACGGTCGTGGTACCAACCGGCGGCGGGGGCTTCCTTGCCGGTGTCGCGACGGCGCTGAAGGGCCGCAAGCCGGACCTGCGCGTCGTCGGCGTACAGGCGGAGGGCGCGGCGGCGTACCCGGCGTCCCTGGCGGCGGGGCATCCGGTGCCGCTCGAGAGCATGGCCACGATGGCCGACGGGATAGCGGTCGGCTGCCCCGGCGAGATCCCCTTCACCGCCGTGCAAGCGCATGTCGACGAGGTCCGCACCGTGTCGGAGGAGTCCCTCAGCCGGGCGGTGCTCGCGCTGCTGGAGCGGGCCAAGCTGGTCGTCGAGCCGGCCGGCGCGGCCGCGGTCGCGGCGATGATGGACAACCCGCACGACTTCGCCGGCCCGGTCGTCGCCGTCCTGTCCGGCGGCAACATCGACCCGGTGCTGCTGATGCGCGTGATCCGCCACGGGATGGCTGCCCAGGGCCGCTACCTCGCCGTCAGGTGCCGGATCGCGGACCGCCCGGGCGGCCTCGCCCGCCTGCTCACGCTGCTCAGTGAGGCCGAGGCCAACGTCCTCGACGTCGTGCACGCGCGCACCGGCGACTCGCTGCCGCTCGACCAGGTCGACGTGATCTTGCAGATGGAGACGCGCAGCGCCGAGCACCGGGCCCAGGTCCTGCGCCTGCTAGCGGAGTGCGGCTACGAGGTGCTGGCGGCCTGAGAGCCTCGTTGGGCAACTCGGCCGAGTTCTCCGCGCCAGCTCTGTTCAGCCGGCGAAGGGCTTGGCGGCGACGACCTCGACGGTGATCGGCCGGCCGCTCGGCGCGTTGTACGTCGCCGTGTCACCGACCCGCTTGCCCACGATCGCGCCCCCGAGCGGGGACTGCGGTGAGTAGACCGTGACCCCCGGGTCGCGGGCCTCCCGCGCCGCCAGCAGGAACGTCTCGGTCTCCGAGTCGCCGGCAAAGCGGACTGTCACCACCATCCCAGCCTCCACGATCCCGTCGTCGGGAGGTGTCTCCCCGACCCGGGCCCGGCTGAGCATGTCCTCGAGCTGCAGGATGCGCGACTCGGTCTTGCTCTGCTCCTCCCGGGCCGCGTGGTAGCCGCCGTTCTCCCGCAGGTCGCCCTCCTCGCGAGCATCCGCGATCCGTTGCGAGATCTCGGCGCGCACCGGTCCGCGGAGGTTGTCCAGCTCGGCAACGAGCCGATCGTGGGCCTCCTGGGTGAGCCAGATGACCTCGGTCGTCGGTTGTGTCGTCAAAGCGAGAACTCCTCGTGTGCGGGCACATTGACTGAGCGGGTGCGGTCGGCGAAACCATGAGGCTACCAACTCGGTCGCCCGCTGCACTCCAATATAGGCGGCGACGGGCAGGCGGGCGGTCCGACGGCCACTTCGGGTGGCGCCCCCGGCGACCTGGGGGCTACTGCCCGCCTGCGGTCAGCGACAGCCGACCAGCTCGGCCGCGGTGGCCTCTCGGTCGGTGCGCACCACCCCCGAGAGGTTGGCGGCGCCCGGCTGGCCGCTCCCCCACACCAGCACGATCTGACCTACCACGGAGTGGTCGGTCGCGAGTGCCCGTACCGTGCATCGCAGGGTGGATCCGGTGGGCCGCTGTACGTCGACGCTCACCTTCACCCGGTGGGCCGACACGACGTCGTAGGACCGCAGCTGGCCGCTCGCCTGGTTGCCCTCGCCGACGGCAGCCCAGACTGCCCAGGCGGCGAGCAGGACAGCCAGGATCGCCACGACCACATACCCGAGCCGGTGCCCACCGCGGGGGCCCGTGCCGTAGCGGCTGGCCAGCTGCTGCCTGGCCGCGGTCGCATCAGAGGCTGCGTCCACCGTCCTCCTTCCTGCGTATGCCCACGGTCCCGCTCCGGTGACCCGCCGGCATCCATTGTCACTCAGGCGGCAGGCGCCCGGCCGTCGGCCCGCCATGGGTGGCCCCGGGCTCGGGCGTACGCAGACTATGATCGGGAGTTCGTGCTCGATGCGGGCGCCCGGTCGCGGGCGACCTCCGGCGGGTGGCCGCATCGAGTACGTCCGTCCAGGATCCCCCGCAGGCGGATGACGAGGTGGGCCGGTGTCGCAGCTTCGACTGATGCACGTCCATGCGCACCCCGACGACGAGTCGAGCAAGGGCGCGGCAAGCACCGCCAAGTACGTCGCCGAGGGCGTCGACGTCCACGTCGTCACCTGCACCGGTGGCGAGCGGGGGTCGGTGCTGAACCCAAGGATGGACCGGCCAGAGGTGCGTGCCCACCTCGTGGAGATCCGTCGGCAGGAGATGGCGGCGGCCCGGGACATCCTCGGGGTCAGCCAGGACTGGCTCGGGTTCGTCGACTCCGGCTGGCCGGACGCCGACCCTCCTCCGCCGCTGCCCGCCGGCAGCTTCGCCGCCGTTCCCCTCGACGAGGCGGCCGCACCACTCGTGGCGCTGATGCGCTCGTTCCGTCCGCACGTGGTGACGACCTACGACGAGAAGGGCGGCTATCCCCATCCCGACCACGTGATGTGCCATCGGGTGAGCATGCGGGCCTGGGAGACGGCCGGGGACGCCGACGCCTACCCCGAGGCGGGCACCCCCTGGCAGCCGTTGAAGCTCTACTACCAGCACACCTTCCACCGCGACCGGATAGTGGCGCTGCACGAGGCGATGCTGGCGCGTGGGCTCGAGTCGCCGTACACCGAGCGGCTGGAGCGCTGGACCCCGGACCCCGAGCACGAGCGTCGGGTGACCACGCGGGTGCCCTGCGCGGACTTCTTCCCGGTCCGCGACCAGGCGCTGCTGGCCCATGCCACGCAGATCGACCCCGACGGGCACTGGTTCGCCATCCCGCTCGACCTGGCGCAGGAGGCGTGGCCGACCGAGGACTTCGAGCTGGCCAGGTCGCTGGTGTCGGTCACCCTGCCCGAGGACGACCTCTTCGCCGGGGTGCGCGGCCTGGTGGACACGTACGACGGCCTGCGCGAGAGCATTGAGGCATGAGCTCTGTCGTGCTCATCCTCGCCGAGGTGAGCCCGAGCAAGGTCAAGCCGGGGTGGCTGGCGCTGATAATCGTGCTCGCGCTCTGCATTGCCAGCTTCTTGCTCTGGCGCAACATGAACCGTCAGCTGAAGAAGATCAAGGTCCCATATCGGGACGGGACGAAGCCCGACGGCGAAGCCGGCGGCGGTGCCGACGCTACCGACGACGCGACCGCCGACCCGGCTGCGGCCGCCCCCCCGGCAGATCGCGACGACCGTCCAAACGCCTCCGGCTGATCCCTCTCGCCGGCCACGCCCCGTACGTCGGTGCGGGGGCGCCCCGGCTCTCGGTGGACCCGCTCTCCTCGTCCCGAGCCCTGCTCGGTCAGGGCCGGTTGATCAGGCTCCACATGGGCTTGACCTGGGCCGAGTCGCTCGTGTAGCCGAGCTTGCCTAGGCCGAGGCCCTCCTCGATCGTCAACAACATCGAGTAGTGGTTGTACGCCGTACCGTCGGTCGCGTGCATCGGCCCCTGGCGGCTGATGACGACCATCGGGACCAGCCCGCCGCCGTAAACACCGCCTGGCCAGTCCGGGCTGATGTCGGGGTCACCGGCCGGGAGAACCGGCGAGTCGCAGCAGCCGGCGGCGGAGAAGTAGTCGCCGATCGCGGGCATGGAAGCGTCGTAGTCCGTCTCGTCGGCGGTGATGAAGATGACGCTGTTCCCGGTCCACGCCTTGCTGTTCATGATCGTCGAGACCGCCCTTCTGATGAAGTTGTCCGCGACGGTCTTGGATGCCTCATCGACCGGGTCACCAATCGCGTTCGGGTACGGGCACGGGGTCTCGTTCTCGAAGCCCGGCACGGAGCTGTAGACGCCTAGGTGCATGTCGGTGCAGATGTCGGGGCTGATCCACACATAGCGCGGGCTGTGTGCGCTGTTCAGCTCCCGCGCCATGTCCGAGTACGGCTTGATGTTCTTGGCGACCGACGGGTTGTTGTGGATGTCGTTGTAGAGGACGAACGGGTTGTGCTTGCTCAGGTACAGCCCGCCGTTGCCGCTGTCGGGCAGGTAGCCGGCGGACGGCATCGCCTGCATGTAGGCAGCCCAGGGGATGTGCGCTGCATCCAACTCGTCGACGATGTCGGTGTGGTCGTAGTGGTTGACGTTCGGGTTCGTCGACGTCGGGTACCACCCGTC
Organism: Nocardioidaceae bacterium; assembly: GCA_035692425.1. Taxonomy (GTDB): domain Bacteria; phylum Actinomycetota; class Actinomycetes; order Propionibacteriales; family Nocardioidaceae; genus DASSHZ01. The sequence continues at coordinate 17,443 of DASSHZ010000004.1, read as the reverse complement.
GTCGTTGTTCACCCCCCAGTTGCTGCCGCTGGTCGCGGCGATGTAGTTCGGCTCGCTGGTGTGAGTCACGCCGTAGTACTGGGTCGCCTGGCCGTACTTGTGGGCCATCCGGGTCAGGAACGGCATCGAGAGCTGACCAGTCGCCGGGTTGATGTCCCCGATGGTGTGATCCAGGGCGTGGTTCTCCTCCATGATGATGAACACGTGGCTCAGGGTCTGGCCGTGCACGCCCGCACCCGACCGGCTCGGCGCGGCCAGCGCGTTGGACCCGACGGCGGCACCGACCAGGGCCATGGTCCCGACCAGTACGCCTACCTTTCTCGTGACTCTCATTTGCGCTCCTCCTAATGGGGGCCGAGTGGGAGCCACGGCGAGGAACTCAACCCGCCGCAAACCCCCTTACTTGGGCAGCCAACACCCGGCGCGGTTCGGCCGTAAAGGTCCAGAGCCCGTCGAAACCGCCGCAGATGTGACGAAGACCGGCGTGCAGTTCGTCAACGGCTGCCGTGTCCTTGCCTCCGCTGACCGCAGCGTCCGGCAGCGGGAGACCAAGTATCGGGAGACCAATCGGACGCACTCTGCAGGACGCAGGGCGGGGCGGGTGGGCGGCAGCCAGGAGGCTGGCGGCGGCGTCGAGGTATGCCCTCAGACACCCGGCCGGGGGACGAAGAGGCCGGCTGCCGCTCGATAGCGCCGCCGTACGGCGGGCTGCGGGTCGGCCTCGTAGCGCGCCGTCACCAACGGCTGCCACGCGGGCGGCTCGGGCCCGCCGGCCAGCGCCCACGCGGCCTGTCGCGCGGCGCCGCGAGCCACGTACTCGCCGGCCGCCGGGACGTCGACCGGGCAGCCGAGGACAGCCGGGGCCAGTGCGCGAAGTGCCTCCGAGCCGGCGCCGCCACCGACGAGCACGACGCGCCGCAGCGGCGCTCCACAGGCACGGACTGCGTCGAGGGCGTCCGCCAGCCCGCAGAGGACACCCTCGAAGGCTGCGCGGGCGAGGTGCTCCGGCGTCGCGGTTTCCCGGCGCAGACCGTGCACCGCTCCGGTCGCGTCGGGCCGGTTCGGCGTGCGCTCGCCGTCCAGATAGGGGACCATCACCAGGCCGTCCGCGCCAGTCGGCGCCCGCAGGGCGAGCCGAGAGAGCTCGGCCAGGCCGACCCCGAGGAGGCGGGCTGCCGCCTGGAGCACCCGGGCGGCGTTCAGCGTGCACGCCAGCGGCAGGTATCTCCCGGTCGCGTCCGCGAAGCCCGCGACCTGTCCGCTGGGGTCGCCGGTCGGGTGCTCGCACACCGCGGACACCACGCCCGACGTACCGACCGACACCACGACGTCGCCCGGCTGCGCGTCCAGGCCCAGTGCTGCCGCCGCGTTGTCGCCGGCCCCGGGCCCGAGCAGTTTGCCGCCCAGCGCGCCCGGCACCGTGAGCGTGCCCGCCGGCTCCGACGGTCCGAGCACTGCCGGCACCGCCGGCTTGGATCCCAGGGCGAGGCTGAGCAGGTCGCCCCGGTAGCGACCCTCCCGCGGAGACCAGTAGCCGGTACCGCTCGCGTCGCTGCGGTCGGTGGTAACCGCAGTCGGGTCCGCCCCGCCGCTCAGCCGCCAGGTGAGCCAGTCGTGCGGCAGGCACACAGCGGCAGTCCGGTCCGCGCAGCCGGGCTCGTGGTCGCGAAGCCAGCGGAGCTTCGCGACCGTGAACGCCGCCAGTGGAACGCTGCCGACCGCGGCCGCCCACGCCGCTTCGCCGCTGCCACCGGCTTCGGTGTTGGCGAGCTCCGCCACCAGCTGGCTGGCGGCGGACGCGGACCGCACATCGTTCCACAGCAGTGCCGGTCGGACCACGGCCCCGGCCTCATCCAGGCAGACCATGCCGTGCTGCTGCCCGGCGACCGAGAGGGCCGCCACGCCGCCCAGTCCACCGGCGTCGGCCAGCGCCGCACGGGCTGCGTCCAGCCACGCCTCGGGCTGCACCTCGGTGCCGTCGGGATGGGGAGCCCGCCCGCGGCGGACGACGGCTCCGGTCGCCGCGTCGACGACCATCACCTTGCAGGCCTGGGTCGATGAGTCGATGCCCGCGACGAGCGTCATGTCCGGGCCGTGCCGGCTAGCGCGCGCCCAGGAGGTGCTCGAGTGCCAGCTGGTTGAGCCGGGCATAGCCGTAGCCCCGCCCGCCGGCAGCGGCGACATCGAACTCCTCGAAGCTGGCGCCGTCGGCGAGCAGGTCGCGCGCCGACTCCCCGGGGCCAAGCGTCGCGGCAGCCAGGCCGGCGGTCCGGGTCGCCTCGAGCGCGGCCGCGACCTCTGGATCGGCACGGAACGACTTTGCCCGCTCCCGGAGCAACAGGTAGGTGCTGATGTTGGCGGCCGCGGACGCCCAGACGCCGGCCATGTCCTCGGTACGGAGCGGCTTGTAGTCGAAGTGCCTTGGCCCGTCGTACGCCGGGGTGCCGTCGGGCCCACCTTGCTCGAGCAGGTCGACAAGCGCGAACGCGTTGAGCAGGTCGCCATGGCCGAAGATCAGGTCCTGGTCGAAGCGCGGCCCGTGCTGGCCGTTGAGGTCGAGGTGGAACAGCTTGCCGTGCCAGAGCGCCTCGGCGATGCTGTGTGCGAAGTTCAGCCCGGCCATCTGCTCGTGGCCCACCTCCGGGTTGACGCCGACCATCTCGGGGTGCGACAGCGTGGAGATGAACGCCAGGGCGCTGCCCACCGTCGGCAACAGGATGTCGCCGCGCGGCTCGTTGGGCTTCGGCTCGATCGCGAAGCGGATCGGGTACTGCTGGCCGATCACGTAGTCGCACAGGACGTCGATGGCCTCGCGGTAGCGGTCCAGCGCCGCCCGCACGTCCTTGCCGAGGTCGGACTCGGCACCCTCCCGGCCGCCCCAGAACACGTAGGTCGCGGCACCGAGCTCGGCCGCCAGGTCGAGGTTGCGCAGCACCTTGCGGATGGCGTAGCGACGGATGTCCCGGTCGTTGTTCGTGAAGGCCCCGTCCTTGAAGACCGGATGGAAGAACAGGTTCGTGGTGGCCATCGGTACGACGAGGCCGGTCTCGTCGAGCGCTGCCACGAACCGCTTGACGATTCGCTCGCGCTCCGCCTCGTCGCTGCCGAAGGGCACCAGATCGTCGTCGTGGAAGGAGATTCCGTAGGCGCCGACCTCCGCCAGCCGGTGCACCGCCTCGACTGGGTCGAGCGGCGCGCGGGTGGCGTCCCCGAAGGGATCGCGGGCCTGCCAGCCGACCGTCCAGAGGCCGAACGAGAACTTGTCCTCGGGTTTCGCGCGCATGGGTACGATGCTGCCACGCGAGCGTGCTCCCCGATCGGGCGAGCCCCGTGGTCGACCCATCAGAGAAAGAGGCCGCGGATGGCCGAGGACGGCGGCGCTCGCTCGGGTCGGCCGCTCCGCCCGAACACGCTCCCAACGATGGCCGACGTCGCCCTACTGGCCGGGGTGTCGCACCAGACGGTCTCGCGCGTGCTGAACGGGCATCCCTCGGTGAGTGCGGCTACTCGCGAGCGGGTGCTGGCCGCGGTCAAGGAGCTCGACTACCGCCGCAACCTGGCGGCCCGGGCACTCGTCACCCGGCGGTCCCGGCTGCTGGGGGTGATCAGCTACGACACGACGCTCTACGGTCCGGCCAGCACGTTGCACGGAATCCAGCGCGCGGCCCGCCGAGCCGGCTACTTCGTCAGCGTGGCCAGCCTCAAGGCACTCGACCGGGCGACGATCTCGGACGCCTTCGACCGGCTCGCCGAGCAGGGTGTCGAGGGCCTGGTGGTCATTGCGCCCGTGCACGAGGCCCTGCGGGCGCTGGCAACGGTGACCGAGCGGGTCCCGATGGTCGTCGTCGAGGGCGGGGCGGTCCGCGGCCTGTCGTCGGTGAGTGTGGATCAGGTAGCCGGCGCCCGGCTCGCGACCCGGCACCTTCTGGACCAGGGCGTCTCGAGCGTCGTACACGTGGCTGGCCCGCGGGACTGGCCCGAGGCCGAGGCCCGGATGTCCGGTTGGCGCCGGGAGCTGGCCCTCGCCGGGTGCGCGGCGCCCACCCCGCTGCGCGGCGACTGGAGTCCGGCCTCCGGCTATGCGGCCGGCCGGCGGCTGGCCGCGGCCGACCCCTCGGTCGAGGCGGTCTTCGTGGCCAACGACCAGATGGCCCTCGGCGTGCTCTGGGCGCTGCACGAGGCCGGCGTGCGCGTCCCCGCGGACGTCTTGGTCGTCGGGTTCGACGACGTGCCGGAGGCGGCCTACTACGTACCGCCGCTGACCACGGTCCGCCAGGACTTCGCGACCGTCGGGCAGCGCAGCATCGAGCTGCTGCTGCACCACATCGGAGACCGCCCCTCGGAGCCGCCGGCCGTCGTCGTGCAGCCCGAGCTCGTCGTACGCCGGAGCTCGCTGCGGTAGGACACCGCGGGCTGGCCGGCTGGTCCAGCCAACCCCTTGACCGCTGATGCGGAAGTGAGGAAACTGTCCGCAAGCAACAGATGTGAGCGCTAACACGTACCGGGCCGACCGGTGGGACGGAGGGTGTCGTGGCGCCCCCCTCGGCGTACCTCGACCGGAGCGCACGGAGCGCGGCGCTCGTGGTGGGCGTGGACTTCGGCACCCTGTCCGGCCGGGCCGTGGTGGTCCGAGCGTCCGACGGCCTAGAGCTCGGCTCCGCGGTCCACGACTACCGCCACGGCGTGCTCGACACGCATCTGGCGGCCACCGGCGAGCCGCTGCCTCCCGACTGGGCGCTGCAGGTCCCGGCCGACTACGTGGAGGTGCTGCAGCAGGCGGTGCCGAAGGCGCTGGCGGCGAGTGGTGCCAGCGCCGAGGACGTGGTCGCCATCGGTACCGACTTCACTGCCTGCACAGTGCTGCCGGTCGCCTCCGACGGGACGCCGCTGTGCGAGGTCGCCGGTTTTGAACGCCGTCCGCACGCCTACGTCAAGCTGTGGAAGCACCACGCCGCCCAGCCGCAGGCGGACCGCATCACCGAGCTCGCTCGGGACCGGGGCGAGTCGTGGCTCGGGCGGTACGGCGGCCGCGTCTCCGCCGAGTGGGAGCTCGCCAAGGCGCTGCAGGTGCTCGAGGAGGACCCCGAGGTCTACCGGCGGATGGACCACTGGGTCGAGGCGGCCGACTGGATCGTCTGGCAGCTCTGCGACACCTATGTGCGTAACCCCTGCACCGCCGGCTACAAGGCGATGTTCCAGGACGGCAGCTACCCGTCGGCGGACTACTTCGGGGCGCTGAACCAGGGCTTCTCGGATGTGGTCGCCAAGCTGGCCGCGCCGATCGGCGCGCTGGGGGGGACGGCCGGCCGGCTCAGCGCGCGGGCGGCCGACTGGACGGGGCTGCCGGCGGGGATCGCGGTTGCAGTCGGCAACGTGGATGCCCACGTGACCGCGCCGGCCGCCGGGGCGGTCGGCGCGGGGCAGCTGGTGGCCATCATGGGCACCTCGACCTGCCATGTCATGAACAGCGACGTGCTCCGGGAGGTCCCGGGCATGTGCGGCGTGGTCGACGGCGGGATCGTCGCCGGCCTCTGGGGCTACGAGGCGGGCCAGTCCGGGGTGGGCGACATCTTCGCCTGGTACGCCGACTCGTCGGTGCCTCCCGGCTACCGCGCCGAGGCGGAGCGGCGCGGCCTCGACATTCACCAGTACCTGAGCGAGCTGGCCGGGCGGCAACGCGTGAGCGAGCACGGGCTGGTCGCGCTCGACTGGCACAACGGGAACCGGTCGGTGCTCGTCGACCACGAGCTCTCGGGCGTGCTTGTCGGCGCCACGCTGGCGACCCGGCCGGAGGATGTCTACCGGGCGCTGATCGAGGCGACGGCCTTCGGGACGCGCACGATCGTGGACGCCTTCGACGCGGCCGGGGTGCCCGTCCGCGAGGTGATCGTCGCCGGCGGGCTGCTGAAGAACCGGCTGCTGATGCAGATCTACGCCGACGTGCTGAACCGCCCGCTCGGGGTGATCGGGTCAGCGCAGGGCCCGGCCCTCGGCTCCGCCATCCACGCGGCCGTAGCCGCCGCCATCCATCCGGACGTCCCCTCGGCGTCGGCGGCGATGGGGGCCACCCACCGCGGCGCCTACCTGCCCGACGCGCACCGGGCCGCGGCCTACGACGGCCTGTTCGCCGAGTACCGGCAGCTGCACGACTACTTCGGCCGGGGCGGCAACGACGTGCTCCACCGGCTGCGCGCACTCCGGAAGGCGGCGCGATCCGCATGAGCGTCGTGGACGCGAGGCTCTCACCGGCGGTGGCCGCCGCGCGGCGTGCGGTGGCCGACCTGCACTCGCTACTGCCGCGATACGGGCTGGTCGCCTGGACCGCCGGGAACGTGTCGGCGCGGGTGCCCGGTGCCGACCTGATGGTCATCAAGCCCAGCGGTGTCGGGTACGACGACCTCCGGCCGGACGATCTGGTCGTCTGCGACCTCGACGCGACAGTCGTCGACGGCGACTTGGCACCGTCCAGCGACACCGCGGCGCATGCTTACGTCTACCGGGAGATGCCGGAGGTCGGTGGCGTGGTGCACACCCACTCGCCGTACGCGACTGCGTGGGCCGCCCTCGGCGCGGCGATCCCGTGTGTGCTCACCGCGATGGCCGACGAGTTCGGCGGGGACATCCCGGTGGGGCCGTTCGCCCTGATCGGCAACGACGACATCGGCCGGGGCATCGTCGAAACGCTGCGTCACCACCGGTCGCCGGCCGTGCTGATGGCCAACCACGGGGTCTTCACCATCGGGCCGGACGCGCGGGCCGCGGTGAAGGCCGCCGTCATGTGCGAGGACGTGGCGCGGACCGTGCACCTGGCGCGCCAGCTGGGGGAGCCCCGGCGGATCGACCCGGCGGCCATCGACCGGCTCTATGCCAGGTACCAGAGCGGCTACGGGCAGCCGCGGAGCGAGGAGGACTGACATGACGGCGGCTCGGCCGCGGATCGGCGTGCTCGGGGTCATGCAGGCGCTCTACGACCACATGATCCCGGGCATCACGGAGCGCCAGGGCAGCTACGCCGAGGAGGTGGCCCGTCAACTCGGCGACGTTGCCGACTTCGTCGTCGGCCCGCCGGTCAAGGGCCGCGAGGACGCGGAGCGGGTGATGCGCGGCTTCGAGAACGCGGACCTCGACGGCGTACTTGTCGTCATGCTCACGTACGGCCCGGCCATGCGTGTGGCCCGCCTCTTCAACGACAACCGGCTGCCGGTGTGCCTGGCCAACATCCAGCCCGAGCCCGCGGTGTCGCCCCGCTGGGACATGGCCGACATGACCTACAACCAGGGCATCCACGGCGCCCAGGACACCGCGAACGCGATGGTGCGAGCCGGCCGGCCGTTCGACGTGGTGACCGAGGACTGGCGCTCCGAGGCTTTCCGCGCCCGCATCGACAGCTGGGCGCGCGCCGCCGCGACCGTGACCGCGCTGCGGTCGCTGCGGGTAGGCGTCTTCGGCTACGCGATGAACGAGATGGGAGACATCCGGGTCGACGAGCACGCGCTGCTCCGGGTCCTCGGTCCGCAGATCACCTACGTCGCTCCAGGCGACCTCTACCGCGGCATGCAGGCGGTCGCCGCGGACGACGTCGACGCCCTCGTCGCCTGGGAGAACGACAACTTCGCCGTCGACGACCGACTCTCCGTCGAGGAGCGACACGACCACGCCCGCATGCAGATCGCGATCCAGGCCATCCTGGACGACCGCGGGCTGGGTGCCTACTCCACCCACTTCGACGCGATCGGCGAGGACGGGCGCTTCCGGCGGCTGCCGCTGGCGGCCGCCTCCAGCCTGATGGCCAAGGGCTACGGGTACGGCGCCGAGGGGGACGCGCTCGCCGCGGTGCTGGTCTTCGCCGGCCAGCGCCTGGAGGGCACCGCGCACTTCACCGAGATGTACGCCATGGACTTCCCCACCGACTCGATACTGATGAGCCACATGGGAGAGGGGAACTGGCGGGTCGCCCGCACCGACGAGCCGGTGCAGCTCGTCAAGCGGTCCCTCGGAATCGGTCGGCTCGACGACCCGCCCACGTTCTTGTTCCGCATCCGACCCGGGCCCGCGACGCTCGCCTCGCTGGTCTCGCTGGGCGGGGAGCGGTTCCGGCTGGTCGTGGCCGAGGGCGACGTGCTGGACAGCCAGCTGCTGCCCGCTCTGGAGATGCCCTACGGGCAGTTCCGCCCGGGGGCCGGCCTGCGCGCCTGCATGGACGAGTGGCTGTCGCTCGGCGGGACGCACCACATGACCATGACGCTCGGCCACCACGGCGATGACTGGCGGGTCTTCTGTCGTCTTTCCGGAGTCGAGTATGCCGCCGTTTGAGCCGGCCGCCGCCGCGGCCGCCGGAGAGAGGAGCGAGTCCGAGAACCTGCCCGGATGACCAACCGCGAACCCTTGACAGCGACCTGCGGTGTCAGCATCGTGTCCGGTGTGCCGCATGCGCCCCTGTCCTAACCCTCCGAAGGGATTGACACCATGCCAGAGCATCTAGAGCAGTTCGACGAAGAACCCGTGGTGGTGACAGAAGGCGGAGCCACCCGGCGCACGATTCTGAAGGGCGCCGGTCTTTCGACGCTCGCGGCGGCGGTGCTCGCCGCCTGTGGGTCGAACACAAATGCGGGAGCCTCCGGCGGTGCCGGGCAGTTCCCCGTCACTCCGAAGTGGAAGTTCGTGTTCGTCAACCACGTGACGACCAACCCGTTCTTCCAGGCCACCCAGTACGGCATCCAGGACGCGTGTGCGCTCCTCAAGTGCACCTACCAGTGGACCGGCTCGGAGAACTCGATCGTCTCCCAGATGGTGACCGCGATGAACACGGCGATCACCGCGAAGGCGGACGGCATCGCGGTGGCGCTGATCGACCTCACAGCCTTCAACGTGCCGACCAAGAACGCGCTCGCCGCGGGCATACCGGTGGTGTCCTACAACGCCGACTCCCCGTCGAACGCCAGGCTCGCCTACATCGGTCAGGACCTGTACGCCGCCGGCCAGGCGATGGGGCAGCGAATCGCCCAGACGCTCCCGGCGGGCTCGAAGGTGGCGATCTTCATCGCGACCCCCGGCGCGCTGAACATCCAGCCGCGGGCCGACGGGGCAATGGCTGCGCTCAAGGCCGCGAACAAGGGCTTCCAGGTGAAGCAGATCGCGACCGGGGCGGACGTCAACCCAGAACAGGCGAAGATCGACGCGTTCTGGCAGGGCAACAAGGATTACAAGGGCCTATACGCCGTCGATGCCGGCAGTACCCAGGGCGTGGCCAATGTGATGAAGAAGTACGGCCTGCAGAAGCAGGGCGTGCATGGCGGTGGATTCGACCTGCTGGTACCGACCGAGAACTCGATCAAGGCCGGGATCATCGACTTCACGATCGACCAGTCGGCGTACCTGCAGGGCTTCCTGCCGATCATCTACCTTTACATGTACAAGCTGTCCGGCACGCTGGTTAACCCCGCGATGACCAACACCGGGCTGAAGTTCGTGACCAAGTCGAACGTCGCCCCCTACCTGACGACGACTAACCGCTTCGAGGGCAGCTCGTCGACGCAGAAGTACATCAAGTGATGCAGTGATCTGTCCGCCGCCTCCCGCTGCCGAGCGGGGCGGGAGGCGGCGGGTGGACCGGCACGACATGGGACGGACGGGATGGTGTCATGACCACGGAACAGACCCAGTCGGCGACCGGCCCAGTTGCGCCCTCACCCGACCAGCGAAACGGGCCGGCGGGGCCCGGCTTCGCCCCACTGACCGCCATCCTGCGGCTCCGCGAGCTCAGCGTCGTCGTGGTCGTGATCGCGCTGTTCATCTACTTCGCCATCGCGAATAGCGCGTTCTTCTCCACCAACAACATCGGCAACATCGCGGACCTGACGTCGGCGACCGCGATCATGGCGGCCGGCGAGGTGTTCCTGCTCGTCTGCGGCGAGATCGACCTGTCGGCCGGCATGACCTTCGCGCTGGCGCCGTTCATCATGATGGCGTTCAACGACGTCGGCATCCCGCTGTTCATCTCGTTGGTTATCGCGCTGGCCTTCTGCGCCCTGATCGGGCTCTTCAACGGCCTCATCACCCAGTTCCTCAAACTGCCGTCCTTCATCACGACGCTGGGCACGCTGTATCTACTGCACGGCATCACGCTGAAGGTGTCGAGCAGCTTTCCGCGTCCCGCACCGACGTCGGGGACCGTCGTCTACATCTTCGGCGGCGGGGGTTGGTCGGAGATCATCTGGGCAATCGCCATCTGCATCATCATGCAGATCGTCTTGACCCAGACCAAGATGGGCACCTACACGATCGCGACCGGGGCCAACTCCATCGGGGCGTCCGAGGCCGGCATCCGCACCCGGGAGATCAAGGTCCGGGCGTTCATCCTGACGGCGGTGTTCTCGGGATTCGGCGGCGTCCTCGACGGCATCCACATCAGCCAGTCCTTCGACCCGAACGCCGGCGGCAACGACCTAATGTTCGCCGCGGTCGCATCGTGTGTCATCGGCGGTACGGCGCTGCTCGGCGGCTCGGGGACCGTGATCGGCGCCTTCTTCGGTGCGCTCCTGCTCGGCCTACTGCAGGACGGCTTCAACATCGAGGGGATCTCCGCGACGACGTTCATCATCATCGAGGGCTTCGCGATCCTGGTGGCCATGTTCTTCAACACGCAGTTGCAACGGTTCCGACGAGCAGCGAAGGCGGGGTGACCCGATGACCGAGCAGCAGGCGCCCTCCGCGGCGGCAACGACGAACACAGACTCGGCCGCGATCCGGGCCGAGCACGTCTCGAAGACGTTCGGGCACATCACGGCGCTGCGGGACATCAACATGCACGTCGACCGGGGAGAGGTGCTAGGACTGCTCGGCGACAACGGCGCCGGGAAGTCCACCCTGATCAAGATCCTCACCGGGTTCCACCAGCCGTCCAGCGGGCAGTTGTACGTCGACGCGGAGCCGGTCAAGCTCACCAGCGTTCAGCATGCGCGGTCGCTGGGCATCGAGACCGTCTTCCAGGACCTGGCCCTGATCAACACGCTGCCCGTCTACATGAACCTCCACCTGAACCGGGAGCCCCGCCGGGGTCCGTTCCTGCGGCGGTCCCACATGCGGCGCGACGCCCGCAAGTACCTCGACGACATCGGCATCAACATCCCCTCGGTGAACGACGAGGTCGCCAACCTCTCCGGCGGCCAGCGGCAGGCGGTCGCCGTGGCCCGGTCCGTCTACTCGCGCGCGAAGATCCTGCTGCTCGACGAGCCCCTCGCGGCGATGGGGGCCAAGGAGGGCGGCATCATCTTGGATCTGGTTACCAAGCTGCGCGATCGCGGGGACCTGTCGATCATCCTCATCGCCCACAACTACACGCAGGTGCTCGAGGTGTGCGACCGGGTGAACCTGCTGCAGCACGGCGAGATCACTTTCGACAAGCGGGCCGCCGACACGTCGGTCGAGGAGCTGCTCAACCTGGTCGCCGCCGAGTATCGGACCGGCGGGCGCTACGCCGAGGGCCGTGGCCGCTTCCTGGACGAGATCCGGAACGCGACCGACTGACGAGCCTGTCAGTTGAGGCCGGCTCGATCGAGGCGCTCAGCGACATCACAGGCGAGGCGATCGAGAGGTCGGCTACGCACTCTCAGACGCCGCCCGGAAGGGCCGCCCCGATCCCCACCGACCCCTGACCGCCACGGTGTCCACTTCCTCACCGCCTACGTCGCCGGCGTATGGCGACGCCCACCGAGCGCCGCTGGTACCATGCTGGTACCATCGTTGCCATGGCGATGAACCTGCGTCTGAGCGACGCCGAGAGCGACGCCCTACGCGCCAAGGCGGACGAGGAGGGCCGATCCATGCAGGAGGTGGCTCGAACCGCGATCGCCCAGTACGTGTCCGAGCGCCCGCAGCGCCTCCGCAGCGCGATTGAGCGCGTGCGCGACGAGGACCGCGAGCTCCTCGACCGCCTCGCGAGGTGACCGACGAGCACCTCGACTACCTCACCGTCGAGGACCTGCTCGGCATCGCCGGCGGGGTGCTCGACGAGCTGGTCGTCCGAGACGCAGGCCTGCTTGCTGCCGCGGCCGGCCGTCCCCAGGCCACGTTCCTCGGAGCTGACGCCTACCCGACGTTTGAGGACAAGGCGGCCGCGCTGCTGCACTCGCTGGTCAGGAACCACGCCCTCGTCGACGGGAACAAGCGCCTCGCCTGGGCCGCCACCAGAGTCTTCTGCCTCCTCAACGGACGCGACCTCGCCTACTCCGTCGACCAAGCCGAGGCACTCATCCTCGCAGCCGCCGCCGGCAACCTGGACGCCCAAGCCCTCGCAACCTGGATAAGGCGCCACCTCGGGGGCGCGTCATAACGCAGCGTCCGCAAAGGGTCACTCGTCCGAGTGTGGCATCGTCGAGGGAATCTGGTCAGATGTGTCGGATCGGCGAGAGGCCGTTCGTGGAAGTGGTGGGCGGCACGCCACGCTCCTCCTCCCGGATCGACCACGATCTCTTTCAGGAGACACCTTGTAGGGTCAGAAGGGTGAACGGGACCCCTCCGGCTAGATCTGTCACGAAGTCAGTGACCATTGACCGACCAGCCGCCGAAGTGCATGCGTTTCTGGCCGACCCCATGAATTGGCCGCGTTGGGCCGTCGTCAACATGTTGTCCGTCGAACCTGGTGATGAGCCGGGGTGGTGGAAGTTGGGGACGCCCGACGGACCTGCCGAATTCCGCATCCTCGCCGATGCCGGCACGGGCATCGTCGACCATGAGTTCCGCGACGAGTCCATGGAGGCCGCGAGGGTGCCAGCGCGGGTAGTTCCCAACGGGCGCGGGGCGGACTTCCTCATGACCGTCACACAACCGCTCGAGGTGAGCGACGCTTTCTTCGACGAACTGCTGCGGTCGGTTGAGACCGAACTCGCGACTCTCAAGTCGGTTCTGGAGAGTGGTCCTCGCTAGTGCTAGCAGCGCGCGCTCGTTGCGGCAGTCCGTGTGCGGCCCGGGCGGCGAACCGTCGGAACCTGCGACGGCGGCGGCGAGTGGCATGTCGAGGCCAGATCTGTCGGCCCGCACCCAGGACTGCACCGCGACGTCCCACACCTCGTAGGCCGACGGATACAGGCAGACGCAACCGATGACGTCGTCGTCGCCTGGGTCGAGGACAGTGAACGTGAAACCGGCGCCCTGCGTGAAGTCATTGGCGTGGCGGCGAAGGTCGGCGAGGTTCTCCTCGAGCGTCGTGCCGCTGGGTGGTGGCCAGTTGCCGCCGGGATAACCGGGCGTAGAGCGGATGTGCTCGATGCTCGACATCCAGGCGGCATGATCGGCCCGATTATGTTTCGGCCCCAGCGGTTCGTGGAACTGGTCGGTGGTCGGTGAGGTCGGCGGATCGAAGCCGACCGGCACGAACTCATCCGCGGTCATGACCGGGACCGTACTGGACGCGGTCAGACCTCCTGCACTCGAGTTCTTCTCGGCGACATGCGGAAGCGGCGCCCGCAATTCGGCTGCCAAATCCGGTCGACGGTTCACTGATCCTTGACAGCCGTGTCGCGGCGTAATGACTCAGGTCGGTATCCGGCGCGGAGCGCGGCATGAGCGCGCCTTCGGGCCAGCATCCGCCAGCGCCCCGAAAGCGCCAGGTGCTCGGCCATACGGCCCGACTGAGCGCACCGAAGTCCCACCGGCCCGGGTGATGAATTCCAGTTAGGCTGATTCCGAGCAGGCCGGATCTCCTGCAGCTTCACGTGAGGAGTGGTCGAGATGTTTCTCGTCGTGGGTGCTACGGGTGAGTTGGGTGGACGCATCGTCCGCCTGCTGCGCGCTGACGGACTCGACGTTCGGTGCCTTGTTCGGCCCCGCAGCGACGACGTCGAACTGCGTCAGCTCGGAGCGACCGTCGTACGCGGCGACCTCTCCGATCCGCCCAGCCTGCGTGTCGCCTGCGAAGGAGTGCACACGGTCATCGCGACGGCGGCCGCCATCGCCCGCATCCTGGCCGGGGCACGCACTCCCACGATCAAGGACACCGACGAGATCGGCATGCTCGCGCTGGTCGACGCGGCCGAGTCGGTGGGCGTGCAGCGGTTCGTCTACATCTCCTTCCCCGCCGACGACGCGATCCTCTCGCCGATGGATCGCGCCAAGATGGCGGTCGAGAAGCGTCTGGGCACGTCCTCGATGCGGACCGTGATCGTGCGGTCCGACGCCTTTCAGGAGATCCATCTGGCACCCGCGGGTCGCTTTGACACGGCGGCCGGCAAGGTCTCGCTGATCGGCCACGGGAACACCCCGCGACGCTGGATTGCCACCGACGACGTTGCGGCGCTCATGGCCGCGGTAGCGCTCGAGCCTGACCCGCCGGCGACGCTCACCGTCGGTGGTCCCGAGCGAATGACCAAGAATGAAGCCATCGCACTTGCCGAACAGCTCACGCATCGGCAGATGAAGGTCCAGCGCATGCCGCGCCCGGTCGCTCGCCTCGCGATCCGGGTCTTGGCCAAGCGTTACGACGCACTCGCGACCGCCTTCGGGGCCGGCCTGCACCAGGACACCGTGGAAGCGACCTGGGACGACGCGCCGCTGCGCGAGCGAGGGATCACCCCCCGATCAGCCAGTGACTTCCTTCGGGAGCAGGCCCGCGAACTGGCATGAGGAACGATGTCGCTGGTGAGCGATGCCGGCTTCAGCGGTGACCCCGAACCGCGTCGAGGTGACGTCCGCTTCATCGGATCCGGCTCGCTCCCGCAACGCGACTTCGCCAAGACGGTCGGCGATCTGTGCGGCGCGGAGGTCCCGCCCGCGCCTGGGTGTAGACCTCCCTTGTCGCGGCGGAGCGACGCACGTCGGCGCCGCAGCGCAGGGTGGGTCGCCGACTCGGCAATAGTGCCGGAGCAACTGGCTTGGTGCTCAGCCTGCGCGCAGGCCGAACTCGTTGCCGTCTGGATCGGCCAGCTCGACACCGTCACGCAGATCGGCAAGGAACGTCGCACCGAGCGAGACCAGCCGTTCGGCCTCGCTACTCGGGTCGGCCGTCAACAGATCGAGGCGCTGCCGGTTCCGTCCGTGCTTGGGTTCGACCGGTGGGCCTCCCCACGAAACCTCGGTGCCGCCGAGTCGTGACTGGATCGCGGTCTCTTGGTTCTCATCCCACACCAGCGGCCAGTCCAGCGCGTCGCGCCAGAACAGGCCGACGTCCCGGGTTCCGGCGCAGGTGACCTCGCCGAGGTAGCCCGTGCCGGCCATGAAGTTGTTGTGGGGCTCAATCACGCACAACTCGTTGTCACCCGGGTCAGCGAGCACGACGAAGGCGTCGTCGGGAGCTTGGCCCACGTCGATGTGGCGACCACCAAGGCTCAGTGCCGTCTCGACGGTCCGCCGCTGGTCCGCCAGTCTGCTGCTCGTCAGGTGTAGGTGCAGGGGTCGCGGGCCGACCTGATGGGTGTCGGACGTGACAAACCGCAGGCCGACCTGCCTGTCGTCACCCGCCACCAGCGCGCCGCCTGACTCCGTGAGGATCTCGCGTTCGAGCAGGCCAGCCCAGAACGCCGCAACCGTCGGCGCGTCGGCCACCTCGAAGGTCACCGCTTCCAGACGTGAGGCCACCTCTGCACGGTAGAACCGACGCGGGACGACGTCGACCAGTTTTCGCTCAGGGCACGCCGGTCCTCCCGCTGCACTCTCGGCGCAAGACGCACGCGGCCGCCGGCCACACGATCGTCCGGCGACGCTCGACATGCCGAACTCCCCGCTCCAACTCTGGGCCCTTTCCGGCCCCTTCCATTCCTTCATCCGTTCCATCCCCCACCACCCCCCTCCCCCTTCCCCTTCCACTTCCATCACCCAACCACCAATGGCTCCCCAATCCCTTCCCCATCTCACCCCTTCACGCGGAGGCCACCGAAGCCGGCGACGCGAATCGGGACTGTCGCTCTAACGGTGTAAGTGGCCCTATCGCCCGGCTGCCGGGCAGAGAGGGTCGACATGACCGAGACACTGGTGGGTGTGAGTCCACCTTCACCGAAGGAAGCGAAGGAACCGCCGGGGACTGGCCCGTCGGCTGAGGAGCTCGAGGCGGCGCGGGAGCTGGTCCGCGCGGCTCGGGACAAGGGCGTGTCCCTGACTGGCCCGGAAGGGCTGCTCAAGGCGCTGACCAAGACCGTGATCGAGACTGCGCTCGAGGAGGAGATGTCGGACCACCTGGGCTACGACAAGCACCAGCCGGTGGGCCGGAACCGCGGCAACTCCCGCAACGGCAAGCGCTCGAAGACGGTGCTGACCGACGCGGCCGGCGAGGTCGACATCGAGGTGCCCCGCGACCGGGACGGGAGCTTCGAGCCGGTGATCGTCAGGAAGCGGCAGCGTCGGCTGTCGGATGTGGACGCGGTGGTGCTGTCGTTGTACGCCAGGGGGCTGACCACCGGGGAGGTCTCGGCGCACTTCGCCGAGGTCTACGGGGCGTCGGTGTCCAAGGACACCGTCACCCGGATCACCGACCGGGTGATCGAGGAGATGCAGGCCTGGTGGGCCCGACCCCTGGAGTCGGTGTACGCGGCGGTGTTCATCGACGCGATCATGGTCAAGATCCGCGACGGGCAGGTCCGCAACCGCCCGATCTACGCCGCGATCGGGGTCGACCTGGACGGTCACAAGGACATCCTCGGGATGTGGGCCGGCGACGGTGACGGCGAGAGCGCGAAGTTCTGGCTCGCGGTGCTCACCGAGCTGAAGAACCGCGGCGTCCACGACGTGTTCTTCGTGGTCTGCGACGGCCTCAAAGGGCTCCCGGACAGCGTGAACGCGGTGTTCCCGCAGGCGCTGGTCCAGACCTGCATCATCCACCTGGTCCGCGGGTCCTTCCGGTACGCCTCCCGCCGCTACTGGGAGGAGCTGGCCAAGGACCTCAAGCCGATCTACCAGGCTGTCAACGCCCAGGCTGCAGCCCAGGCGCTCGACGAGCTCGAGGACAAGTGGGGTGCGAGGTACCCGGCGATGATCAGGCTGTGGCGCAACGCCTGGAACGAGTTCATCCCGTTCCTGGACTACGACCTGGAGATCCGACGGGTGATCTGCTCGACCAACGCCATCGAATCGCTCAACGCCCGCTACCGCCGGGCGGTCAAGGCCAGAGGGCACTTCCCGACCGAGCAGGCCGCGATGAAGTGTCTCTACCTGGTCACCCGGTCCCTGGACCCCAAGGGAACCGGGCAGACACGATGGGCGGTGCGGTGGAAGCCCGCCCTCAACGCCTTCGCCGTTACCTTCGCCGACCGCATGCCGGCCGCCGAGAACCACTAAACAAGATGAACGCCATTTACACCGTTGATCTGACAGACCCCTGAAAATCTCCACGTAACGGTGTTGTCCGCGCGGCAGCCGGAGCGGGGCGCGCGTACGCGCGGACGTATGGGGTTGACGTAAGTGAGCGCAAGGCTGTGACGAGGGCGAAGGCGACTGCGTATGCGCCTGCCTCGCGTGC
>DASSHZ010000003.1:0-7304 GCA_035692425.1 Nocardioidaceae bacterium | reverse complement strand
GGTCGCCGACTACGTGGACTTCTACTGCTCGCTGGAGCACGCCAGCAACGTCGGCAGGATGTTCCGCCCTGACCAGGAGCCGCTGAAGCCGAACTGGCGGCACCTGCCGGTCGGCTACCACGGCCGGGCGGGCACCGTCGTGGTCTCCGGCACCGAGGTGCGCAGGCCCTGCGGCCAGCGGGTCTCGACGGGCTCGACGACCCCGGAGTACGGCGAGTCGCGGCGGCTGGACATCGAGACCGAGCTCGGCTTCGTGGTCGGCGTTCCCAGCCCGCTCGGTGAGCGGGTGCCCGTCGAGGGATTCGCCGACCACGTGTTCGGGGTGCTGGGCGTGAACGACTGGTCCGCGCGCGACATCCAGTCCTGGGAGTACGTCCCGCTCGGTCCGTTCCTGGGCAAGTCGTTCGCCACCACGGTCTCCGGCTGGGTGACTCCGCTGGACGCCCTCGAGGCGGCGCGCGTGGAGCTGCCCGGCCAGGACCCCGAGCCGCTGGACTACCTCAAGGTCGAGGAGCCCGCCGGCTACGACATCGACATCGAGGTCGTGCTCAACGGCGACGTGGTGTCACGGCCGCCCTACTCCGCGATGTACTGGTCGGCCGCCCAGATGCTCGCCCACCTGACGGTCAACGGCGCCTCGCTGCGCACCGGTGACCTCTTCGCCTCCGGCACGGTGAGCGGGGACGAGCCCGACCAGCGCGGGTCGTTCCTGGAACTGTCCTGGGGCGGCAAGGAGCCGTTCGGGGACGGGCGCACCTTCCTGGAGGACGGTGACGAGGTCACGCTGCGCGCCACGGCCCCGGGAGCCCTCGGCGGGAGGATCGCGCTCGGCGAGGTCACCGGCCGCATCGAGCCCGCCACGAGCGCGTGACCCCCGACCGGGTCTTCGCCTGCGCCGGCATCGGCTTCGGCCTGCTCCTCGTCCTGCTGAACGCCGGCTGACGGACCCCGTCAGCGGGTCAGCAGCGAAGCCCTCCAGACGCGCTCCTGCGAGGGCGGGACGAGCCCCTGCTCGCGCAGGAAGGCCACCGGCTTCTCACCCATCCATCGCATCGTCTCGCGGTAGTGCGGGTTGCCCAGCGCCTCGCGCCGCCCCTCGCGCGGGTCGATGCCCACGCTGGCGTAGACCTCGGGGTTGACCAGCGCCCGGGCCACCAGGAAGCAGGTCTGCGCCGTGAGCACCTGCTGGAGACGGACCTGCCACGGCGTGAGGGCAGCCATCTTCCGCTGCACCTCGTCGCGGGCGAAGGTCATGTGCCGCGCCTCCTCGAGCACGTGGATGCGCGAGACCATCCGCACCAGCGGCTGCACCCGGTCGTCCTTGAGCAGCTCGCGCTGCCAGGTGTCGAGGGTCTCCTCCGCGACCAGGATCGAGGCGTACGACGAGGGGCCCCGCACCGTCATGTTGAACAGCCGGCCCAGCCGGTGGATCGCCTTCTGCGGTCCGTAGGCCGGCACGCCCATCCGGGCGATCGCCTTGCCGAACATCGTGGAGTGCCGGCACTCGTCGGCGATCTCGGTGAGGGCGTAGTGCATGTGCGCGCTGGTGGGGTCGTCGTCGTACGCGTCCCGCACCATCATCTGCATCAGCAGCAGCTCGAACCACAGGCCCACACTGGCCACGCTGGCCGTCTCGTGCACGGAGTAGGTGAGCCGCTGGTCCAGCGGCATCCGGTCCCACAGCGAGGTGCCGTAGAGCGAGAGCCGCTCCGGCGGCATCCCCCACGCGCCCTCCACCAGCGGGGCGTCCCAGTCGATGTCGACCTCGGGGTCGTAGGACTGCCTCGCCGAGGACTTCAGCAGGCGTTCGGCGAGGGCGTCGTGGACGGCCTCGCGGGTGCCCAGGGTTGCGGACCGGGTTGCGGACCGGGTTGCGGACCGGGTTGCGGCCGGGGTGGCGGCCGGGGTGGCGGCCGGGGTGGCGGTCTGCGTGGCGGTCATCGGGCTGCACCTCCAGGGCGGTTCGGACGAACTAGCCGTTACTTGTAGTAACACCTACCTGTTAGGGTTGCTCACATGGGAGGCCCAGTCAAGGACCCAGTCAAGGACCCAGCCAGGGACCCGGGAAAGGACGCGGACGGCCGCGCGGCCCGCTGGGACGACCACCGCGAGGCCCGCCGCGCCGTGCTGGTCGAGGCCGCGGTGGCCGCGATCGACGAGCTCGGACCGGGCGCGGGTGTCGCCGACATCGCGCGCTCGGCCGGGGTGTCCAAGCCGGTTCTCTACCGCTACTTCACCGACAAGTCGGACCTGCACGCCGCCGTGGGGCACTGGGGCGCGACGCAGGTCGTCGACCGGCTGATGCCGGTGCTGCTCTCCGACCTGCCGTTGCGCGAGAAGGTCTACCGCGGCTGCGACGAGTACCTCGGACTGATCGCCGAGCACCCGCACGTCTTCCTGCTCCTGGTCGAGCACCGGGCCGCCGGCGACCCCCTCGCCGACGGCAAGCAGCTGGTCGCCGCGGGCTTCGCGCGGCTCCTGGGCGACACGCTGCGCAACCTCGGCATCGACGCGTCCGGGGCCGAGCCGTGGGCCCAGGGCCTGGTCGGCCTGGGGCTGGCGACCGGCGAGTGGTGGCTGCGCCGCAACACGATGAGCCGGGCGGCGGTCGCCGACCACCTCGGCTCGTTCGTCTGGCACGCCCTGGCCGGGATCGCGGCCGAGCACGGTGTCCAGATCGAGGACGACGACCGGGTCCGCGCCAGCGTGAGCGTCCTCCCGAAGACAGGCGGGCCGGCCCGGTGAGCGACGCCGCGGCCACGAGCCACGAGCCGGAGGAGAGGTACGACGGCCCCGCGCACGTCCGGGTCGACGGCCACCGGCTCGGTGTCGCGGTGCGGCTGCGCGGCCGCTTCGAGCCGATCGACGGGCTGTTCCACTGGTGGGGCCGGCTCGACCGCTCCGACGACCTCGACGGCCTGGTCCGCTCCGGGGCGACGGTCGGCCTGGAGACGCCGCACGGAGCCGCCGACGGCCGGCTCTCCGACGTCGACCCCTGGGGCCGCTTCCGGATCGCCGGTACCGGCCGGCCACCGTTCTGAGCAGTGAGCCGAGTCACCCGCCGCCTCGGGTGACATACATAGGTTTCCGATGTAAACTTGCTTGCGTGAGTCAACCGGATCTGGAGCGCCTCGGCAGCGAGCTGGTCGTGCTGTCCGCACGGCTGGTGCGCGCGGTGCGCCGGGCCCTCGAGCAGCCGACCGGTGTCCGGACGCTCTCCCTGCTGGACGAGCACGGCCCGTCGACGGTCACCCAGCTGGCCCAGGCCGACCGGTGCTCCCAGCCCACGATGACCGGCACCGTGAACGTGCTGGTCGGGCACGGGTGGGTGCGCCGTACCCCCCACCCCGCCGACGCCCGCAGCTCGCTGGTCGAGCTGACCGACGAGGGCCGACGCCTGCTGGCCAGCACCCGGCGCGGCCACGGCGCCACCGTCGCCGAGCGGCTGGCCCGCACCAACCGGTTCGGCACCGAGGAGCTCGGCACGGCCGTAGCCCTCTTGCGCGAGATCCTCGACCCCCCTGCCGGGACCCAGCCAGACCACCCAGAGAAGATGAAGGACAGCCAGTGAGCGCCACCCAACTCGCCGAGCCGAAGAGCTCGTTCCTCCGCCAGCCGCGCGCGGTCTGGGCGGTCGCGTTCGCGTGCGTGATCGCGTTCATGGGCATCGGCCTCGTCGACCCGATCCTGAAGTCGATCGCCGAGAAGCTGCAGGCCACGCCGAGCCAGGTGTCGCTGCTGTTCACCAGCTACATGGCGGTGATGGGCGTGGCCATGCTGGTCACCGGGGTGGTGTCGAGCCGCATCGGGGCGAAGAAGACGCTGCTGTCCGGGCTCGTCCTGATCATCGCGTTCGCCGCGCTGGCCGGCGCCTCTGACTCCGTCGGTGCGGTGATCGGCTTCCGCGCCGGCTGGGGCCTGGGCAACGCCCTGTTCGTCGCCACCGCCCTCTCCACGATCGTGAGCTCGGCCACGGGCTCGGTAGCCCGAGCCATCATCCTGTTCGAGGCCGCCCTGGGGATCGGGATCGCCTCCGGCCCGCTGGTCGGCGGCCTGCTCGGCGAGCACTCCTGGCGCGCGCCCTTCTTCGGCGTCTCCACGCTGATGACGATCGCGCTGGTGGCCACCATCTTCTTCCTGCCCCCAACTCCCCCCACAGGCCGGCGGACGTCGCTCGCCGACCCGTTCCGGGCGCTGAAGCACAGGCCGCTGCTGCTCCTCGCGGTGACCGCGATCTTCTACAACATCGGCTTCTTCACCATCCTGGCCGCCGGGCCGTTCGCGCTGCCGACCGCCGGGATTCTCCAGATCGGCTGGATCTTCTTCGGCTGGGGCGTGCTGCTGGCGATCACGTCGGTCGCCGTCGCCCCGATCCTGCAGCGCCGGTTCGGCACCATGCGCAGCATGGTCGCGGCGCTCGGACTGTTCACGGTCGACCTGGCGATGATGGCGTTGTTCACCGAGCACACCGTCGCGGTGATCGCCGGGATCATCCTCGCCGGCGCGTTCATCGGCATCAACAACACCCTGATCACCGAGGCAGTGATGAAGTCCGCCCCGGTGGAGCGCCCGGTCGCGTCGGCGGCGTACTCCTTCGTCCGGTTCATCGGCGGGGCGTTCGGCCCCTACGCCGCCCTGAAGCTCGGCGAGACCGTCGACCCGCACGCGCCGTTCTGGTTCGGTGCGGCCGCCGTCGCGATCGCGGTCGTGGTCGTCGCCGCCAGCCGGCGCACCGTCACGCGGGCCATCCAGGGCGATGCCGCGCCCGCGGCGCACTCGCAGGACGAGGCCGAGTCGGTCCTGGTCGGCGACCTGGACTGAGAGCTCGAGCTGTCAGGACTGCGGCTTCAGCAGCCGCAGCCGGCAGCCGCCGGGCTCGGCGAAGGGGATGAGCTCGACTCTGGTCGGGTCCGCGCCGGCTCCCTCGGCGACCGCCTGCACCAGCCCCAGGTGGGTGCTGCAGACGACGTCGGGATGCTGGTGGGCGGCCTCGAGGAGCGGGCAGCGCCGCAGCAGCACCTTGTCGTGGCGCGCGTCCGACTGGGGCGCGTAGCCGAGCTCGTCCATCACGTCGACGGTGACGGCACGGCCCTCGCGCGCCGTGGCCGCCCGCTCGATGCCCCGCTGCTCGCAGATCTGTCGGCCCCAGCGGCGGCCGGCGACCCGTCCCTCGGCCGCCGGGTCGGCGGAGCCCTCCGAGACCTGCCACGCGAGCGCGGCGGCCAGCTCGGCGTACTCGTCCTGCTCGGGCCGGTCACCGGGGACGAAGTAGAGCCAGGCAGGGCGGCCCCGACCCTCGCTGAAGGCCTTCGAGCGGTCCACCAGCCCGGACTTGACCAGCCAGTTCAGCTGCTCCCGGACCGTGTTGGCATGACGCCCGGTCTTCTGCACGATCGCGTCGATGCTCACCGGGTCCGGCTGCCGGGACAGCAGCTCGAGCAGGGTGGCACGGGGCTCGGTCAGGCCCACGATCCGGCGAGTATTTTTCACGGTTTCATCGTAATAACTTGTTCGCCACGAGGAAACCCGCTTCGGTTGGCCCGCAGGAGGTCAGCGCAGATGTCCCGTCCCTCGGCGGCCACGGCCCCCACCGACCGTGGGCAGCCGCGCCCCGGGCAGATGCTGGCCCTCGCCACGGCCGGGTTCGCGGTGAACTTCTGGGCCTGGGCCCTGGTCAGCCCCCTCGGCCCGATGTTCCGCGACAACGGCGCGCTGGGCTCGCTGAGCGAGTCCGACGTCGCGCTGATGGTCGCCGTGCCCGTGATCGTCGGCTCCCTCGGCCGCATCGTGGTGGGGGCCCTCACCGACCGCTACGGGGGCCGGGTGATGTTCCCGCTGGTGTCCGCGGTGTCGATCCTCCCGGTCCTCTTCATCGCGTTCGCCGCGCTGAGCTCCCACACGCTGATGCTGATCGGTGGTTTCTTCCTCGGCATCGCGGGCACGGCGTTCGCCGTGGGTGTCCCGTTCGTCAACGCGTGGTTCCCTCCTGAGCGTCGGGGACTCGCGGTCGGCATCTTCGGGGCCGGCATGGGCGGCACCGCGATCAGCGCGCTCACCACCGTGAAGCTCTACCAGGGGCTGGGCTCGCGGTCCCCGTTCCTGATCACGGCCGGCGTCCTGGCCCTCTATGCGGTCGTCAGCTGGCTGATGCTGCGCGACGCACCGGGGCGGGTCGTGCCCAGCACCTCACTGCCGGCCCGGCTGCGGGCGACCCTGGCCATGCCGATCACCTGGCAGGCCTGCGTGCTGTACGCGGTGGCCTTCGGCGGCTACGTCGCCTTCTCCGTCTACCTCCCCGCCTATCTCAAGACCGCCCACCAGCTCGAGCCCGCCGACGCCGCGAACCGGATGGCGGGCTTCGTCGTCATCGCGGTGCTGGCGCGCCCGGTCGGCGGCTGGCTCGCCGACAGGATCGGCTCCGTCCCGGTGCTCGCGGCCTGCTTCGGCATGGTCGCGGTCTGCGCCGCGATCGTCTCCGGCACGCCCCCGCTCGACGTCTGGCAGACGATCGTCTTCCTCGCGATGGCGGCCGCGCTCGGAGCGGGGAGCGGCGGCACCTTCG
The DNA here is from genome assembly GCA_035692425.1 of Nocardioidaceae bacterium. GTDB lineage: Bacteria > Actinomycetota > Actinomycetes > Propionibacteriales > Nocardioidaceae > DASSHZ01. The sequence continues at coordinate 742 of DASSHZ010000003.1, read as the reverse complement.
CGCTCGTCGCCCGGGTGACCGACCCGGCGCAGGTCGGCGGGGTGACGGGCGTGGTCGGCGCGGCCGGCGGGCTGGGCGGCTTCGTCCCACCCCTCGTGATGGGCTACGTCTACGGCCGCACCGACTCCTACTCGCTGGGCCTGTGGCTGCTCTGCCTGACCGCCGCGCTCACGCTGTTCCTGACCCTGACCGTCGTCCGACGCACCGCACAGGAGGCGCCCAGTTGACCGTGACCCCGAGCACCGATCCCGCCGTCGACGCCCGGGTCCGCAGCCGGCGCTTCTTCACCCGGGGAGAGGTCCAGCCCCGACGTGCTCGCGAAGTTCATCGGGTTCCAGGTCGGGGCGGCGAGGGCCCTGCGCACCGGGCACCTGCCGGCGTCGGTCACGGCAGCGTGGTCACGACCGGGGGCACGGCCCGGAAGACCTACCGGAAGAGGGGCTCCGTCGGTGTGCTGCTGGCCCGAGGCCCTGGCGTGGACCGGTGGAGCGTCACCGACTACCAGGCGATGAAGAAGCCGCTGAAGGGCTGCTGATCACAGGTTGCCGCGCAGCTCCTGCTCGCGCTCGATCGCCTCGAACAGCGCCTTGAAGTTCCCCTTGCCGAAGCCGAGCGAGCCGTGCCGCTCGATCAGCTCGAAGAACACCGTCGGGCGGTCACCCAGCGGCTTGGTGAAGATCTGCAGCAGGTAGCCGTCCTCGTCGCGGTCGACGAGGATCTTGCGCTTCTGCAGCTCCTCGAT
>DASSHZ010000002.1:0-16182 GCA_035692425.1 Nocardioidaceae bacterium | reverse complement strand
GGCGCCACGACTCGGCGTACTCGGTCGCAGTGCGCACGAGACCCGCTACCGCGACCGCCTCGTCCTCGCTCGATGGCGAGTGCATGGCCTGCGCGACGAGTACGCCGGCGAGCCGCCGGACCTCCGCCTTCGCACCGGCGTCGAGCTCTGCGTCCAGCCGCCGGATCCCTGCCTCGACGAGGTCCGCGGACACCCGGGCGCGGTCGCGGATCTCGGCCAGCGCCCGCATCAGCGCAACCGCCCTCCGGTCCGCCTCGGCGGTGCTGGCGCCCAGTAGGGCGAGGCCGAGGTCGATCTCGGCCAGCTCGCCGTCAACCAGCTCGCGGATCCGCCGGCTCAGCGAGCGGTGCAGAGTCCGCTCCGCCGAGCGAGCGGCCACCTCGAGCACGGCGTCGGCGACGCGGCGGATACCGGGATGGGTAGTCGGTGAGTCGCCCAGCGTGGACACCGCGACGACCTCCAGTGCGCCGCCCAGCGCGTCGGCGACGACTTCGGCGGTGTAGCCGACCACTGTGTCAAGGTCGGGCGGTGCGAGCAGGTCGGCCTTCGCGAGCACGACCAGAGTGGCCGCGGAACGCTCGTTGGCCTCAGCCAGCAGTGCGCGTTCGCGCGCGGAGATGGGCGGGTCCGAGGTGAGCACGAGCAGGGAGACGTCCATCGTGCGCAGCGACGTACGGGCCGTCTCCTCGTGCCCGGTCTCGACGGCACCGGTGCCCGGGGTGTCGACAAACACCACCGACGGCGGCCACGGCGTGCCAGCGACCCGCACCGTCACGCTCGCGACCCCCTTGTGGTTGCCGCGGTTACGGTCCTCCGCCACGTAGTCGCCCAGGCTCTCCAGTGGGACAGCTGACGTCCCTCCGGCTGTGAACCGAACGGTGACCTCGTCCACGTCTCCGGCGGTCACCTCGGTGCTCACCGAGGTGACCGGCACCACGCCAGTCGGCAGGATCGGGCGCCCCAGCAGCGCGTTTACCAGCGAGCTCTTGCCGCGCTTGGCTTCGCCCAGGACGACCACCCGGACGAGCTGCTCGCGCCACTGCGTGCGCATCGGACGGATAACTGGGGCTGCCTCGGGCAGCAGCGCCTCAAGCTCCGCCAGGATCCCGCCCAGATCCGAGCGGGCTGCCGCCGAGGGCGACTCGCGCACCGTTTCCACCTGCGTCGATGTTCCTTGTCAGTCGAGGAAGGAACCATCAGCCTCGGCCGAGGCGGTGCGGGTGGGCTCACCCGGGCGAGTTCCATCGCCGTACCCAAGGTTACGGGTTGCGGGCAACGAGGGACAGTGCGGCACCCGGGACGCTCGGCGCCTCCCTGCGGCTCAGCTGCTGACGGTGACGAGCGTCCCGATGCCGAGGTAGCTCCAGGCGGTTGCCGCCTGCCGCAGCGGCAGCTCTACGCAGCCGAGTGACTGCGGCCAGCCGTACGACGCCCGCCAGAGATAGTGCACCGCCTCGCCGCCGTCGAAGTAGGCCACGTACTGGACCGGGTCGGCGTAGTGCCTGCCGTCCGGCTCGGTTCCCTTCATCACCTGGTTGCGCAACCGCTCGTAGACCGGGAACGTGCCGTCGGCGGTGGGGGCCGCGGCGATCCCGGTGTTGGCGAGCGTGCGGAGGACCACCCTGCCGTCGTGCCAGAGCGTCAGCGTCTCGGGACTGCCCTTGTAGGCCACCGCGTAGGTGTAGCCCGATGTGTTCGTCTGGTGGTTGGCGACCGCCGCTAGGAGTGCCCCCCACACCTGCGGGCCGATCACGCCGTCGACGGCGAGGCCGTGATCGGCCTCGAAGGCCATCACCACGCCTCTGGTGAGCGTCGTGTCGACCCCGGGCTGCCAGAGCCGGGTGAGGCTAGCCGGCCAGCCGGTCGAGCGCCAGGAGAACTGCCCGGGCGGCGGCGCGTAGGCCGCGCGCTGCTGCGCGGCCAGGTCGGTGGCGGGGATCGCTGCCCCGGTGGGAGTCCAGTTCAGGGGGGAGTAGCCGAGCAAGGCCAGGAGCTGCTGAGCTCGGAGGATCGAGCCGGCGCCGGTCCGGAACGCCGCCGTGTGTGAGCTGGCGAGCCGGGCCCCGGCCGTGGACCTGACCCCGCGGCGCCCGCCGGGCACGGTCAGCTTGACCGTCGAGTCCGGCAGGAAGGCGCCAGCGACCTCGAAGACGGCGGCGTGGCCGGACATGGACCACGTCCCGGCGGTTGCGGGCGACAGCGTCGGGTGAGGTGACGCCGGGTCGAGCCGGGCGGAGAAGCGCACCACCACCCTGGTCTCGCCCGGACCGGTGCCGGGCCGGGCCGGAGTGATGGATGTGATCCGGAGCGGCGGCGGCCCTGGGCGCTTCCGGGCTGTGCTCGAGCTGCCGCTCGTAGTAGTCGAGTCGGCGGCCCGGGTCGATGAGGCGGCGCCCGTCGAACCCGCGACGCGCTTGGCCGCCGGCCCGTCGCCCGTACGGCGCGCAGCAGCGGCGCCCGGCTGGCCCGCGGTGCAGCCAGCGAGTGCCAACATCGCGGACACCGCCACGACGAGCACGGCCGCCGAGTTTCGAGCACGCCTCATGGTCACCTTCCCGTGGAGAGACGCCGTACGCCGCCCGGAGGTTGCCTGCCGGGCGGGGCGTTCGCCGTCCATCCGATCATCGCGCGACCGACGGCCGACCCAGCGGCCGACGCGCCCCGGCTGGAGGGCCGCGGCCGCTGCCGGCCGGTCGGGCGCGCCCGTCATGCGGCCCGGCCGCAACGGGAGCACAATGCGCTCGTGACCAGCATCCAGGACGCGCCCAACCCGATCGCAGCCGAGCACTACGGGAGCAAGACGGTGGCCGTCGAACCGGGCGGCGTCGAAGTAATCCCCGACAGCGAGCGGCACGGCCACCCCCGACACCTGCTGTGGACCTGGAGCTCGCCGAACCTGGAGTTCGCCACGGTCGCCGTGGGCATCCTCGGGCCGCTGGCCTTCGGCCTGACCATGTGGCAGTCGATCGGCGCGATCGTGCTCGGCACGGCTCTCGGCTCGCTGACCCACGGCATCCTGTCCACCTGGGGCCCGCCGTCCGGGCTGTGCCAGATGGTGCTGAGCCGGATCGGCTTCGGCTACCGGGGCAACATCTTCCCCTCCGGCATCAACGCCGTGATCGCCGGCATCGGTTGGTTTGCCGTGAACACCATCAGCGGTGCCCTCGCCCTGCACGCCCTCGTCCACCCCCTCCCCGACTGGCTCTGCGTGCTGATCATCGTGGCGGCGCAGCTGGGCATCGCGTTCTTCGGCCACAACCTGGTGCAGGCCTTCGAGCGGTACGCCGGGCCGGCGCTGGCGGTGATCTTCGCGATCGGGCTGATCTACGTCTTCACCAAGGCCCACCCGGGGGCGGCCCGGATCTCGCCGGGATTCCCGCTGCCGCTGTCGGGCGGCTTCCTGATCGAGACCGCGGCCGCGTTCGGCTACGCCTGCGGCTGGAACCCCTACGCCTCCGACTACACCCGCTACCTACCGGCCCGCACCAGCCGGGCGGCCGTGGGCCTCTCGGCGGCCTTCGGCCTGTTCATCGCCTGCGTGCTCCTGGAGAGCGGCGGCGCCGCGATGGTCACCGCCCTCGGCACCAAGTCCGCGGTCGACCCCGGCGTCTACACCGGGTTGATGCCCACGGTTCTCGGCGACCTGACCCTGCTCTGCATCGCGATCGGTGCGGTGGCCGCGAACGTGCTCAACATCTACTCGGGTGCCATGTCGTTTCTGGCGCTCGGCGTACGGATCCGCCTCTATCGCGCCCGCTCGATCGTGACCGTGGTCTTCGGCGTGTGCGGGTTCATCCTGGCGCTCGTCGCGATCGCGAACCCGGAGGTCAACTACGAGAACTTCCTACTGATCATCGCCTACTGGATCGGTCCGTGGCTCGGGGTGGTGCTCACCGACCGGTTCCTGCGGCGCGGCAGGGACGCGACGAGGCTCGCGGTCGACACCCGCTACCAGAACTGGGCCGGCCCGATCGCCATGGCGGTCGGCGTCGCGATCTCGATCTGGCTCTTCTCCAACCAGACCAAGTACGTCGGGCTGCTGCCGTACTCGCATCCCGGCCTGGGCGACATCACGTTCCTGGCCGGGTTCGTCATCGCAGCGGTGCTGTACGCCGTACTGCGGCTCGTGATCCCGGCGCGGTCGTCGGCGAGGCCAGTCGGGCCCACCGATCCGGCCACCGAGCTGCGCACGGAGGCCGCCGCGTGACCTCCGACGCCGACATGCTCGCGGCTGCGGTCGAGGAGGCCAAGGCCGGGCTGGCCGAAGGGGGCATCCCGATTGGCGGCGCTCTCTTCGGAGCCGATGGCGAGCTGCTCGGCCGGGGTCACAACCGGCGGGTCCAGGACGACGACCCGACGATGCACGGCGAGACGGCGGCCTTCCGGGCCGCCGGCCGGCAGCGGAGCTATCGCGGCACCACGATGGCCACCACCCTGTCGCCCTGCTGGTTCTGCAGCGGGCTCATCCGGCAGTTCGGCATCTCCCGGGTAGTGGTCGGCGAGGCCAGGACGTTCTTCGGCGGCCACGAGTGGCTCGCCGAGAACGGCATCGAGGTCGTCGTGCTCGACGACTCCGAGTGCGTGCAACTGATGACCGAATTCATCGCCGCCAACCCGGCGCTGTGGAACGAGGACATCGGCGCCGACTAGAGCCTGCAGTGTGGCGCTTCGGCTCTTCGACGTGCTTGCCCGCCAGCCCGGCCCTTTGCTGGACCTCGCGCCTGAGCCTGCATCCAGGCTGAGGTGAGGTCCAGCGCGTCAGCCTCGGGCGGTCGCGCCCGGCTCGACGAGGCCGCACTCGTAGGCGAGCACCACGGCCTGCACGCGGTCGCGCAGGTCGAGCTTGGCGAGGATGTGGGCGACATGCGTCTTGACGGTCGCGTCGCCGATGAAGAGTTCGGCGGCTATCTCGGCATTCGACCACCCCCGGGCCAGCAGCTTCAGTACGTCGAGCTCGCGGCCGCTTAGCCGGCCCAGTTCCGGTGCCGCATCCGCGGGCCGGTGCCGGGTGACAAAGCGCTCGATCAGGCGTCTCGTGACGCTTGGCGCGAGCAGCGCCTCGCCGCGGGCCACGGTCCGAACGGCCGTCAACAGCTGCTCGCGCGGGGCATCCTTCAGCAGGAAGCCGCTGGCTCCGGCGCGCACCGCGGCGTAGACGTACTCGTCGAGGTCGAAGGTCGTGAGCACGAGCACCCGTGCCTCGACGCCGGCCCGGCCCAGGCGGCGGGTGGCCTCGATCCCGTCGAGCTCAGGCATGCGCACGTCCATGAGCACGACGTCGGGCTCTAGATCCTTGGCGAGCCGGACCGCCTCGCTGCCGTCGGCGGCCTCGCCGACCACCTCGATGCCGTCGGCCATCTCGAGGATGAGGCGAAACCCCGAACGGACCAGCTCCTGGTCGTCCGCCAGCAGGACGCGCACTGTCGTACGCGGCGTACTCATGGCAGTGGCAGGCTTACCCGTAGTGCGAAGCCCACGTCTCGGGGTCCGGCGACGAACTCTCCGCCGAGGACGGCGACCCGCTCGCGAACTCCGGCCAGACCGCGCCCGCTGCCGCCACCGGCACCCGAGCCGTCGCCATCGTCGGTCACTTCCACCCCGACCGAGTCCGCGCCGTAGCGCAGGATGACCTCCGCTCTGCGCGCGGCGGCGTGCTTAAGGACGTTAGTGAGGCCCTCCTGGATGACTCGGTACGCCGCCACGTCGAGCGCTGGAGTCAAGGGGGTGGCCTCCCCCTCGACTCGAAGCACCACCTCGACGCCGCTCGCCTTCGACCGTTCGATGAGCGCACCGACGCGGGCAAGGCCTGGACCGGGGTATCGACCGGCCGGCTCATCCCCGCGCAGGGCGCCCAGTACCCGCCGCATGTCGGTGAGCGCCTGCCTGGCGGTGTCCCTGATCACGACCAGTGGACGCTGGACGAGTGCCGGATCATGCGACAGGGCGCCCTCCGCCGCGTCGGCCTGGATCGCAATGACGCTCATCGCATGCGCCACCTCGTCGTGCAGCTCCCGAGCGATCCTGGTGCGCTCCTCCGTCACCGCCAGCCTGGCGCGCTCGTCCCGCTCCCGCCGCAGCTGCTCCGCCAGCGCACTGAGCGCAGCCGCGCCGAGCCGCTGCTGACGTACCCAAAGCCCGCCGACCAGGGGCGCGAGGGCAATCGCCGTGGAACCCAGGAGCCCCCAGGAGCGGACGTCCTGCGGACCCAGCCACTGCCAGTAGCTCATCCCGAGTACGACGGCCACCCCGGCCAGCATCCTTGGGCGGCTCGCCTCGTGTGCCCCGAGCGAGTACTGGACCAGCAGCAGGGCCAGGAGCGCTACGACCGACTCGTGGTATCCGCCGATCGCGACCTCGACCACGGCGGCGGTCGTGACCAGGCAGGCCGTCGCCAGCGGGTAGCGGCGCCGCCAGGCGAGCGGCAGAGTCCACAGGGGTGCTGCGAAGTAGCTGACCATGCCCCCGCCGGGCTGCACCCCAAGGGCAGACGTCAGCAGCTTCGCCACGAACAGGGCGAGCGCGAGCGCCAGGTCCAGCCGGGGCGGGGCGTTCACCACTCTGCTCATCGCTAGAAGTTACCGCCCGCCCGGTGGTTCGACCATCCCTCTGAAGGCGGACTCCCGAGGGGCAGGTTCGCCCACCAGGCTGACCTCAACCGCCGTTCCGGGGGACGTCGGCGACACAACTCGGCCGCTACCTTCGCTTTGTTCCGGCCGGCAGACCGGGAGCTGGGTGTTCCAACCAAGGAGGAGCGACATGACCACATCCATCACTGGACCCGCCGTCGTACCGATCGCGTTCGAGTCGAGGTCGGCGCTGCGCCGCGCGGAGGGCGCGCTCGTCGTGGGCGCCCTAGCGGCGGTCGCCCTGGCCGCCGTCGAGTTATTCGCCACCACCACGCCCGACGAGGGGCACTTCCACTACCTCGGCGACTACCTGCTGACCGCCAGCGGCATCCCGTACATGCTGGCGCTGCTGGTCCTGCTGACCTCGCTGCGCACTCTCCAGGGAAGGCGAGACGGGCGGACCGGCTACATCGGTTCGGCCATCGCGAGCGTCGGAGCTGTCGTTCTGACCGGCATCTTCGGGTACGGGCTGATCGCTGCGACCTCGAGTTCCCTCGGGCCGACGTACGTCCTCGCGGCGCTGGCGACGGTCGTCGGAGTCATCGTGTTCGCCGTCGGCTCGTGGCGGGCGGGCCTGCTGCCTCGGTGGCTACTGGTGGCGTGGCCCGTTGCGTGGATCCTCGGCAGCGCCCTGCCTTTCCCGGGTCCGTGGCCGCTGCTGCTCGCCGCGCTCTACGTCGTCATGGCCGTGGTGCTACCCCGCCGCGCCCACTTCCAATGACGTATCGCAAGGATGGGGACCTATCTCGCTAATCGCTTCTGACAAGCCCCACCGTATGGGGCGAACGCCTCATGGCAGCGCCCACCGCCCTCGACGTAGTTTCGCGGGATCCAACCCGGTTCCGCAGGGTGCGGGCCCGGCCTTAGGAGGCGACCATGACCGTAACCGAGGAGCCCGTCGGGATCGACGGCGACAAGCTGATGGCGTTCGTGTTCCGCGCCGTCGACGAGGTGGGAGCGACGTTGAACACCGCGCTGGTTGTGATGGGCGACAAGCTCGGCCTCTACCGCGCAATGGCCGGCGCCGGCGCGCTGTCCCCGGGGGAGCTCGCCCAGCGCACCGGCACGGCGGAGCGCTATGTGCGGGAGTGGCTGGGCGCACAGGCGGCCGGGGGCTTCGTGACGTACGACCCGGCCAGTGGTACCTACACGCTGCCACCCGAGCAGGCGGCGGCGCTGACCGACGAGGACTCGCCGGCGTACCTGCCGGGGTTCTTCCAGATCGCCCTCGGCTCCGTGGTCGACTCGCACCGGATCGCGGACAAGATGCTGAGCGGTGAAGGGTTCGGTTGGGGCGAGCACGGCGTGGACGTGCTCGAGGGCTGCGAGCGCTTCTTCCGCCCCGGTTACAACGCCCACCTGACCCAGGAGTGGCTGCCGGCTCTCGACGGCGTGGTCGAGAAGCTTGAGCGCGGCGCGCGGGTGGCCGACGTGGGCTGCGGCCATGGCGCCTCGACGATTCGGATGGCCCAGGCCTTCCCAGGTTCGACCTTCACCGGCTACGACTACCACGACGCCTCGATCGAGACGGCCCGGCAGCGCGCGCAGGCGGCTGGCGTCGATGACCGGGTCAGCTTCCAGGCCACCCCGGCGGCCAAGTACGGCGGCTCCGGCTACGACCTGGTGACGATGTTCGACTGCCTGCACGACATGGGCGACCCGGTCGGCGCCGCCCGGCACGTCCGCTCCACGCTGGCTGCCGACGGCACCTGGATGATCGTCGAGCCGAACGCCGGCGACCGGACCGAGGACAACCTCAACCCGGTCGGCCGTGCCTACTATGCGTTCTCGACCCTGTTGTGCACGCCGGCGTCTCTGTCGCAGGAGGTCGGGCTCGCGCTCGGGGCGCAGGCGGGCGAGGCCCGCATCCGCGACGTCGTACAGAGCGCCGGCTTCTCGAACTTCCGGCGGGTGGCCGAGACCCCGTTCAACATCGTCTACGAGGCGCGCCCGTGAGGTGACAACCCGGCCCCCGGCGGCGGTGACCTGCTACCGGGCCAATGAGCGCGGCGGCCGGGGTGACTATGGGGTGCCGCCGCCAGCCGGCGGGCGGGCGGTTCGCCTCGACAGCTCTCGATGAGGACTTCCCGCCCGGCCGGGCCCCCCGGTGTCGGGCGCAGACGTCCTTTGTTGACAGCGTCGAGAGCACCTCTTGCACGCGACATTTAGACTCTGAGCGTGGAGGCAAGCGACCCTGGACGGGGGGTCTGCCTCGCCGAGTTGATCGGGGCGCTTTCCCTGGGGACCGATCTCGGCCTGGGACAGCCGATGGAGCACGTCCTGCGGGAGTGTGTGCTGGCTCAGGGCCTGGGTCGACGGATGGAGCTCGACGAGTCCGACCAGGCGGTCGCGTACTGGGTGGCGCTGCTCGCCTGGGTGGGCTGCCATGCAGATGCGTACGAGCAGGCCGGCTGGTTCGGGGACGAGATCACCGCCAAGGCGGGTCTGTACGCCGTCGACCTGGTGGGTCTGGGCAAGGCCCGCTTCGCGCTGGGTCACGTTGGGGCCGGCGAGACGGCCGCCGGTCGGGTCCGGACGGGTCTGGAGTTCGTGCTGTCGGGCCGGGCGGCGATGGGGGCGATGCACGGGACTCACTGCCTGATCGCGGGCGAGCTCGCTCGTCGGCTCGGGCTGGGTGAGGTGGTGCGCGACGCGCTCCAGCAGGTCTTCGAGCGTTGGGACGGCAAGGGGAGCCCCGGCCTGCTTTCCGGCGGCGAGATCAGCTTGCCGGTGCGGCTGGTGCAGCTCGCCGACGTGATCGAGGTGTTCCATCGCCAGGGCGGCGTCGCGGCGGCTGTCGCGGTGGCCCGGTCGCGCAGTGGCACCCAGTTCGACCCGAGCATCGTCAGATGCCTCTGCGACAACGCGGCCGAGCTGCTCGGACCGCTCGACGGCGCCACCACGTGGGCCGCCGTGATCGACGCCCAGCCGGGTCTTCGCCGTACGCTCTCGGACGCCGAGCTCGATGCCGCGCTGGAGGCGATCTCCGACTTCGCGGACCTCAAGTCGCCGTACACGATGGGCCACTCGCGGGCGGTCGCGGACCTGGCGGCGGAGGCAGGCCGCTGCTGCGGGCTGGACGGCGCTGCGCTCCTCATCCTGCGGCGGGCCGGTCTCGTGCACGACCTCGGGCGGCTCGGCGTACCGAACTCGATCTGGGACAAGCGCGGTCCGCTCAACGCAGCCGAGCTGGAGCGAGTGCGGATGCACCCGTACCTGACCGAGCGGATCCTGTCGGCGTCACCGACCCTGGCACTGCTCGGAGCGCTGGCCGGCCAGCATCACGAGCGGCTCGACGGCACGGGTTACCCGCGTGGGCTCAGGGCCAGCCTGCTCTCGCCGTCCGCCCGGATCCTCGCCGCCGCCGACGCCTACCAAGGGATGCTTGAGCCGCGACCGCACCGGGACGCGTACGGCGAGGCCACCGCGGCGAAGCGGCTGCGCGCCGAGGCGGAAGCCGGGCGGCTGGACGGCGATGTGGTGGATGCGGTGCTGGCCGCTGCCGGCCACCGGATCGTGCGTCGACCGGGTCGTGCGGTCGGTCTCACCAGCCGCGAGGGAGAGATCCTCGCGCTGGTCGCCCGGGGGCTGCCGAACAAGCAGATCGCCCGTCGGCTGGGAATCGCGCCGAAGACGGTGGGCAACCACGTCGAGCACATCTACACGAAGATCGGCGTCTCAAGCCGAGCCGCCGCCGGGCTGTTCGCGACCGAGCACGGCTTGCTCGCGGCACCGGACGCGGACCAGGTCGCCCGCTGACGCTCCGCACCCGCTGACACTGCCGCAACGGCGGCACAGCCGGTGCGGATGAATCGGCCGGGCGGCGCGCCTGCCCTATTCGCCGGTCGCGCCGCCGGCCAGCTCGGTGACGATGTCGAGGTGGCCGGCGTGTCGGGCGTACTCCTGGATCAGGTGAAGCAGCACGCGCTCGAGAGTCGCCGGCTCGGCGCCGTCCCACCGCTCGCCCGGTGCGCCGACCTCATCGAGCGAGTGCGACTCCACGACGCTTCGGCTGCGGCGAGCCTGTGCGTGCAGGCCGCCGAGCACGTCCGCCGGGCTCTCGCCGGGGTCGACGAACCAGCGCCCGTCGCGGTGGTCACCCCACGGGTCGCCCACGTCCAGGCCGGCAAAGCCCCACTCGAGCCAGCGCCGCTCGACGTACGTGAGGTGCTTGACCAGCTCCAGCGGCGTCCAGCCGGATGGGACGCGGCCTGCTCGCAGCTCCCGCTCGGGCAGCGAGCCGAGGCGTACGACGACCTGGTCGCGGAAGTAGTCGAGATACCGCAGCAGCACCTCGGGGCGCGAGCTCGACGGCTCGGTAGGGCTCGGAAACGCGACCGGCACCGGTCGAGTGTAACGACGAGACTGTCGCGGCCAGCAGGGTGCGGCTCGGGCTCGTCGGCCGAGCTCTGGAAACGCGCCGCTGTCCTGCGCGGTCCTCGCTCGCCAGCCGCTGGTCACGGCCATACTGACCCGGTGGAGCTTGCGTTCTCCGGGCCGGTCATCGAGTGGCGCGGCCCCTCGCCCTACTACTTCGTGGCAGTGCCGGACCAGGAGGCGGCTGACATCCACGAGGTGGCCGCGATGGCAACCTACGGCTGGGGCGTGATCCCGGTCGACGTACGCATAGGGCAGACCGACTTCTCGACTTCGCTCTTCCCCAGAGACGGCGGCTATCTGCTGCCGCTGAAGGATGCCGTCCGCAGGCCGAACTGCCTCTCCCCCGGCGACGAGGTGATGGTGCGGATGACTATCCGCTTCAGCATCTGAGGCGGCGAAACGTGACCGACTAAGAGGTCAGGCGCTCAGTCCGGAGGCCTGGGCGGCCCTTTCCCGGGCGGGGCGCTAGGGGACACTGGAGCCATGGACATCGAGCGGGCCCGGGACTTCGCCAGGCGCAAGCACCGGGCGGTGCTCGCGACTCGGACTCGAGGCGGGATCCAGCAGAGCCCCGTGTTGGTGTCGGTCGACGATGCCGGCCGGTTCGTGGTGAGCAGCCGCGAGACGGCGTACAAGACGAAGAATCTCCGCCGGGACTCATGGGCACAGCTCTGCTTGCTCTCCCAGCAGTTCTTCGGTGACTGGTACGTCGTCGAGGGGCATGCCGAGATCGTCTCCCTCCCAGACGCGATGGAGGTACTGGTGGACTACTACCGGGCCATCAGCGGGGAGCACGAGAACTGGACCGACTACCGGGCGGCGATGCGGGAGGAGCGCCGCATCGCCATCCGGATCACCGCCGACCGGGCCGGCCCCGACCGGCTAGGTTGACCGCTGGCCGACGATGTCGGCCAGATTTTTGCCTGTCCCGCAGCCAGTTGAGCCCGCCCACGGGGGCGCGGGGTCTAGTGCCGCCTCGGTCAACTCAGCCTGCCAGGCGTTCCGCCGCGGCGGTCAGCTCAGCCGGCGAGGCGCTCGGCCGTCGCGGTTAGCGCATGAGCCCGTCGGGCCAGGCTGGTTGCCTGCCAAGGCGGGATGCGCTGTCCGTGGAAGGCGGCGTCCTCCAGCAGAGTGATCATCTGGCTGCCAAGTCGATCGCGGGCCGTGCCGAGTGCCCTGATGGCCTGCTCATCGCGCCGGTATGTCTGGTCATGTCCGGGCCGGCCACTTGCAATGGCCCGGGTCGACAATCGCAGGGTGGCCAGGCTGAACGGTGCGACCGGGGACTCGATGGACGTGTACGCGGCGGCCAACTGCCCGTAGGCACCGCCGGCCAGCGAAGCAGGCAGGCTGCCCGGCTGGATGATCCCGGTCAGCACCCGGCCCTCGTGGGCGTAGTCGTCCCGCAGGCCTAGCAGGCTCATCAGCGTCGGGCGGGTGTCTGTCTCGCTGGCCCATACCGAGCTTGCCCCGAGCCGGCGTACGCCCGGCCCGTCGAACGCCATCCAGGACCGGTTGATGTCGGGGGAGACGTCACCGTGGTTCCACACGTCGGTCTGGTAGCTCTCGCAGTTGGCCGTCGTGCAGGAGGTCCCATCGGCGTACAGGTAGAAGTCGGGGTTGGCGAACAACGTGAAGGTGGGCGTGCGGGCCGGGTCAGCGGTGATCATGTGCAGCACGCGCAGCTCGACCGGATCGGCGAGGTAGTGCGTCAGCCGCACCGTCTGTTGCCGATAGGGATCGACGGCACGCAGGCGGGCCAATGCCCGGCCGAACGTCCGCACTGCTGGCGCGGTGCGTCCCGGCTGGCCGTCCAGATACACGAACGGGGCGGAGTCCGAGTGCACCGCGAACTGGGTGGTGACGTGCTGCTGGGTGGCCAGCAAGCCCTGCACATTCAGCCCGACCTCACCGAGCTGGCCGTAGGTGCAGGGGACCGTGACTCCGTCGCAGTTGGTCGGCGACGGCGCCGAGCCCACGTAGTGGTCGTTCTCCTCCTCGCCGAACACGAACAGGGTGTTCCGGGGCGTGATGCCGGCGGCCGCCAGGTCCTTGAAGAAGGTGGCCAAGCCCTGGTTGTAGGCCTGGAGCTGGGACTCATACGTGGCCTCGCCAGGGCCCATCCCGTCGCCCGTGACGGCGTTGTCGTGTACGTCGGTGAGGTACGTGTAGGTCACCGGCACGCCATGCGTCTGCATGTCCAGCGTGTAGGCGAGGGCGTTGACCGGCTGCATGCTGTCGTAGCCGGGGAAGCCGGGCAGCCCGTTGCTGTCGGTGATCACGGCCCCGTCGAGGTTGGTCAACGGTCCGTTCGGGGACAGCTCGCCGTCCAGGTACTTCGCCCCGAACACCGCCTGGTACCCGTGGTATCCGCCCGGCTCGTCGGGCAGTCGGTCAGCCACCGGGCGCGGGTTGTCGGCGCAGAAGGCGCTGTGCAGGGCACAGTGCACGGAGAGTCCCTCATACTCCGTCTGAGTGGGGAAGTCGGGGTTCGCGGCATCCTGCGCCTCGGGAGAGTTCGCCCCGAACACGATTCCCACGTCCGGAGCCGCGTTCTCGAGGTCGAGGTTCGCCAGCGCGACCTCACCCACGTTGCACCCGGCGCGGGTGAGCGGAACCCAAGGGGCCGGGGTGTTCTTACCGGCGGCCGTCAGCAGGTTGTAGTTGTGATCGGGCCCGAGCCCGTCCGCCGTCGTATAGCTGTCCACCGGGTCGGTCCAGTAGGAGAACGACCCGGCTGTGTCCGTCGTACCGTCAGGCAGGTAGTAGCGGTAGCTGTTGGCCTCGGGAATGCCCTGCTGGTTGGGGTACAAGCCCGTCTCCGACGTCACTAGGTCATTCGCGGTGTGCGCGATTAGTGGCGTGTGGTCGTTGTTCAGCACAGTTCCATTCCGGCGCATGAACGACAGCAGCGCCGGCATCTGCTGTATGTCAGAGGGGAGGTTCGGGTTTGTCCGAGCGAGGTGCGTGTTATCGAACTGGATATAGATGACGTGATGAATTGCCCCGGTCGGGCCAAGCGTGCACGACATCGATGGGGAAGCGTCGTGGACAGGCTCGCCTGCCGCCGCGGTGGTGGTCGCCCCCGTGCAGAGCGCCGCTACGGTAGCTGCGGCGACCAATCCGTAGATAACCCGAGTTCGAACGACGACCATCGGAACTCCCTTCACGCAGCCGGTCCGAGCGTCCCCAGCCGGTGAAGGCTTAGCCGCCACACATTTCGCCACACACATAGGCGGTGAGGGTAACCGGGCCGCAGATGAAAAGCCGCAGCCAGAACTATCCCCGTAGTCATACGAGGGCAGTTTCGGTTGCCTCAGCGACCTTCACCGATGAACGCGGCTGGGTGACCGACGTGCAAACTGCGCAGGAAGGCATTCAGCCGCGCTCAAGTCGAACGCTAAACCCGGCGCCTCGGCCTGTCAACGGATGGTCAGGCGGGGAGGCACGGTGCCGCTTTGAGCCACCCGGCACCGATACAGTCACCCAGCCCGGAGATCCCCCCGTCAGGCCGTGCCCTGCTGCAGGATCCGGATGTGGTTGCCGAAGGGGTCACGCACGCCCATGTCGGTGCCGTAGAAGTGCTCTGTGGGCTCCTGGGTGAAGTCGGTGACGCCGCGCTCCCGCAGAGCGTCGTACAGGGCACCTGCGTCGGCCGTTTGAAACTGCGGGATCGGGGAGGCTGTCCACGACGCTGCTCGGGCGCATCGCCGCGAGCTGGACGCAGTGTGGCGCCACGATATCGCCCTGCCGCCGTCCCCGACCGGCCCCTAGGGACTACGGCTTGGCGTCGGGCCGCGGCTTGAATCGACGGACCTCCTGGGGCCAGCCGCACGCCTCGGCGATCTTGCCTGCCCACACCCGGGCGGCAGCTTCGTCGGCAACGTTCACGATCGTGAGACCGCCCAGGAACTCCTTGGTCTCGGCGAAGGGCCCGTCGGTGAACATCAACTTGCCGCTGGTCGCGTCAGCGCTGAAGGCCTCGTCGACGTCCTCCTCCAGGCCACCTGCGAACACGCATACGCCGGCAGCCTCCATCTCGTGCACGACAGCCATGGCGAGCGGCCCGCGTCCACGGAACCACTCCTCGGTGTGGTCGCCGACCCACTGCTGGTTGAAGTAGATGAGGTACTCGGTCATGTCTGCTCCCGTCTGAGTCGCGGACCCGGTGCCCGCCTCAACCTATTCCACGAACTGCGACGGACGGATACGACGTCGCCAGACGGCGAATCTCGTGAACTCGCGTTCCACCAGCGACCTAGGGGTGGGTCCCGCTGGCGCGCCACGCTGCATCGCTGCCCGAACCGGCGAGCGGGCCCGGCGGCTGATCCGGCCAGCCCCCTGACGTGCGCTGCCAACGGTTGCGCGAGAGGGTGGTCCCATGTCTTCGCACCCATTCAAGATCTCGACAGTGGTTGTCACCGCCGCGCTCTCGGTGGGGGTGGGGCTGGAGCTGTCGTCGGCTTCCGCGGACACCTCGAGCGCCTACATCGAGACCAGCCAGGCGAATCCGGTGTCGGCGCAGCCGGCGGTGACGACCCCACCGACGAAGAGCTGCACGGTGACGCTGGCCGACCACTTCCCGTCCAACGCCGCCGACGGATCTCCGCAGAGCTTCTCCGGGACCTTCACCCCGCCGGCGGACTGCCCGCGGCCGTGGGCAAAGGTGGTGCTCACGTTCAGCTCCAGCGTGACCGGACGGCAGTTCGACAGGGACGCCAGTATCGAGCTCGGCGGCGCGACCATCTATTTCGGTACTACTCAGGAGCCGTTCGGTTCGACACCGAAGGTGGCGACGGTCAGTACCGATGTGACCCGCTTCGAGTCGCTGTTCCAGCAGCCCCAGCAGTACTCCGGCGGCATCGGGAACTACACCAGCTCGGTCTATACGGGGGTGTTCGACCAGACCGCGACCCTCACCTTCTACGAACCAGACGCCGCCTACCCGGCCCCGCCGGAGCCGAACGAGGTCATCGGGGTCCGGGTGCCCGACCTGAACCCGGGATCCCCAAGCGCGTCGCTCCAGCTGCCGGTGCTGCCCCGCAACCTCACCCAGGCCGACCTTGAGGTCACGCTGAAAGGCAACGGCTGCGACGAGCAGTGGTTCACCGCCGTACCAAACCCGGTCGCCGCCGCGGAGCCGTATGCCTGTGGCGACGGTCCCTACCGGGAGGCG
>DASSHZ010000001.1:0-2583 GCA_035692425.1 Nocardioidaceae bacterium | reverse complement strand
CTGCTCGGCGAAGCTCGTCGGGGTGTTGAAGTTCCCGACGCGCGGAGCTGCGATCGCCTTCTCCAGCGGCATCCCGAAGTCGATGTGGTTGATCAGGATCTGCAGCACCGTGGTGATGATCGTCGCGCCACCCGGACTGCCGACCGCGAAGTCGGGGCGCCCGTGCCGCAGCACGATCGTCGGGTTCATGCTCGAGCGCGGGATCTTGCCGCCGGCCGGGAGGTTGACGTCCGGCACGTCGGGGCTGCTCGGCGCGAAGTCGAAGTCGGTCATCTCGTTGTTGAGCAGGAACCCGTACCCCGGCACGGTCATCCCCGTGCCCGCGAAGTGCTCGATGGTGTTGGTGTAGGCGACCACGTTGCCCCAGCGGTCGGCGGTGACGATGTTGTTCGTCGACTGCTCGTGGTCGGGCGTGGTGGTCCCCTGGGCCGTGCTCGTCGGGCAGGCGCCGTACGGCGGATAGGGGTTCCCCGGGGCGACCGGGCTGGCGGCCGCATGGTCGGTGATCAGACAGCGCCGGGTGGCGGCGTACGCCGGGTCGAGCAGGCCGTGCAGGGGCACGTCGACGTACTTCGGGTCGCCGACGTAGCGGTTGCGGTCGGCGAAGGAGTAACGCAGTGACTCCAGGTAGTGGTGCAGGGCCAGCGCGCGGTCGCCTGACATGTGGTACCCGGACAGGATGTTGAGCGCCTCACCGGTGGTGGAGCCGCCGGACGACGGCGGTGGCATCCCGTAGACGTCGCGGCCGCGGTAGCGGACGTGGGTCGGTGCCGGCTGGTCGACGTGGTACGACGTCAGGTCGCGGCGGCGCATGATGCCGGGCCGGACGTCGAGCGGCGAGCCCTTCCACACCCGCGGGTGCCGCACGGTGTGCACGATCGCGCGCGCCAAGCGGCCGGAGTAGAGGGCGCGCGGCCCGTGCGTGGCGAGGAGGCGGTAGGTCCGGGCCAGGTCCGGGTTGCGCAGGCGTGAGCCGAGGGGGAGCGGCTTCCCGTGGCGGAGGAACAGGTGGCGGCTGGCGGTGAAGGCCTGGAGGTCCGGCAGCGACTCCTTGGTCTCCTCGCGGAAGGTGCGGTCGATCCGGAAGCCTCGCCGGGCCTGCCGGATCGCCGGCTGAAGGTCGGCGGCGAAGCTGTGCCGTCCGTAGCGGTGCACCGCCCGGCCCCAGGTGTCCACCATGCCGGGTACGCCGACCGCGAGGCCGGAGTGGCGCGCCTCCTCGAACGGCAGCGGCTGGCCGTTCTCCATGAACAGGTTCTTCGTGCACAGCGAGGGGCAGGTCTCGCGACCGTCGATCGTCACGACACGGTGCTGCTTGGCGAGGTAGACCACCAGGAAGCCACCCCCACCCGGCCCGGCCACGAACGGCTCGGTCACGCCGAGCGTGGAGGCCACGGCGACCGCCGCGTCGATGGCGTTGCCGCCGCGCCGCAGGACCCGGATGCCGGCCCGTGACGCGTTGAGGTCGACCGAGGAGACCGCACCACCTCGGCCCGTCGCCACGGCATGCTGGTCGCGGTGCCGAGTGGCAGTGGGATGTGCGGCGGCCGGCGGCGCCACGGCGAGCGCGGCGCCTAGGGCGACGGAGACACCCCCGGCGAGAAGAGCGGTACGGCGGCGACGGGCGTGGGACATGAGGCCTCTCCTTCTCGGAGCCCAAGACGACCCTTCCCCCTTACCCGCTTGTCCGCCTCCCATGCGCAGCACGTGTCGGCGCGGAGTGCAAGGCTCACCTACGGTGACGACGTACGACGAGTGAGAGGGCGCCGATGAGCCAGCCCGGCTACCAGCGGAGTGAAGACCAGATCGTGCGAGAGCGCGCGGGCACCGAGGTCTCGGACGTGCTGCTCAACCTCGAGCACACCCTCGCCCGGGCTCGCAAGGCGCACAAGGTCGTGTCCAAGGACGGCGTCGATGTGAATGCGGAGCTGGCCCTCACCCAGCTCGTCACCGAGCTCGACCGGCTCCGCAAGCGCTTCACCCAGGACACGTACTACGCCACCGACCCGCGCCTGATCTGATTCCCGTGCCCAGCGGGGAGGAGATCCAGCGCACGCTGAGCGGGCTCGTCGCCACCCGCAGCGACCCGGCGTCGGCGTACGCAGGGGAGGTCGGGCTGAGCTGCCAGATCATTACTGGGGCATGGCCAGGAGCCGTTCGCCGGCCCGGCGGACCAGCGCCACGAACTGGCGGGTCGTCATGGTGTGCACCCCGTCCGGCACGAAGCCGACCTGCGCGACCGCACCCCCGGAGCGGACAATGCCCATGAAGAACGTGACCGTCTCCTTGTCGCTCACCTGGGTACGCACCCGCCACGCCGCCCAGGCGGGGCCGCGGGCGAGCCGGAACACCTTGGTGCCGAGCTCGCGGTGCGAGCAGGAGGCGAGTCGGCCGCGGACCTTCTCGACGAAGGACTTCGCCCGGGCCTCGGGAAGCCGGCCGGTGGTCTCGGTGATGCCGAACGACGCCGCCAGGTGCCCGCCGGGGACGAGGAACGAGCGGGTGGCCGCGTGCCGCCAGCCGTGACCGCGGAAGCTGCTCCGGTCGCACCCCGTCGCGGCCACGTTCTGCACCGCCTGCTTC